>NZ_NOIR01000003.1:0-445957 GCF_004136585.1 Rothia uropygioeca
GTGTGGGAGAGTAGGTCGCCGCCGAAATATTTTTGTGGTGTGGTGCGGTGTGCATTGCTTGTCCTCTGTGTGGGGGTGGGTGGTGTGCATCGTGCTGCACCTTTTTTGTGTTTAATGTGTGGCCCCCTTTTTTTTTCTTTTGTTACCGTGGTTTTTGGTGGTGTGGGGTGGTGGGGTGGTGCATGGGGATGTGTGGGATGCCTGCTTCGAGGTCTGGGGTGGCTGCACGGACGAACCCGAACCCCTCATACCATTTCTCGAGGTACGCCTGTGCGTGCAGGTCGATCAGCTCGTGGGCATTGTCCGAAACAGCTGCTTCCACAAGCATGCCTGCCAAACCTTGGCCGCGGTGGTCCGGCGACGTCGCGACCCGCCCGATTGCGGGATTCCCCGAGGGCTGGACGAGGACACGCAATGTGGAGACCGGGACGCCGTCCTCTTCGATCCAATATGTAGTGGTGCCGGGTTCGAGGTCTCTCCCGTCAAGATCCTGTTCGGACGTAATTCCTTGGCCCATCGTGAAGACCTGATACCGAAGCCTCGCGAGCCCGTAGGTTGTGCGAGGATCTAGATCAAGCCAATGCCCCCGTCGTACGGTGGGATGTCCCCTTGGATTCTGTGCCGCGGAGGACTCGTCGACCGTGTTTTTTCTGCTCATGGGTCCAGCGTAGTCAACGCGTGTACCCTCTTCCTCCGGACCGCTGAGTACGTGAAGATGTGAACGACATATACTTTCTTGAGGTGCTTAATACGTTTTATTCAGAGCACTCTTGTAGCTTTTTTGCAGCCCAGGTGTTTTGCCTGTACGCCGCCTGACCTGTCCCGGAGCGCCTCATGATTCTAGCTTTCATTGTGTGTGGTCTCTGCTTTGTCGTGCCCGGATTGCTCGTCACCGCAGCCACTCGTATACGAGGCTTCGACGCTTTCGCCCTCTCTCCTGTGATATCGCTTTTCTGCGTTGGGATGAGTTCGGTCGTGGGCGGGCAGTTCGGTGTGCCGTGGGGCTGGTGGATGCCCCTGGCCCTGGGCCTCGTCGTGGCGGCGGTCATCTACCTCGTTCCTCGCAGAAGCTATGTGAGTAGGCTCCGGCGGCGTGAGCCGGAGCCGGAATCAACGATCACAACGGCGTTGCCTGTTCTGGGTTCGCGGCGGGGTTCGACCGCGGCCTGGGTGGGATTGGCCATCGGCGCCGCGGTGGGCATTTGGCAGACCGCTCACATCACCGGCGGGATGGAACATTTTTCCCAGGCGTTCGACAACACTTTCCACCTCAATGCTGTTCGGTACATCGTCGACAACGGAAATGCTTCGCCGATGTTTGTCGGGTCTCTGAACGCGGGTGGCACGCCAGCGTTCTTCTACCCTTCGGTCTGGCACGCACTGGCCGCAATCCTGGTCTCGACAACGGGCATATCGGTTCCTGCGGCCACCAATGTGGTCACCTATTTCGTGACGGCACTCGTGTGGCCGGTCAGCATCATGTTCTTGATCCGGTCGCTGACACGCAACCGGTACTCCTGGCTGTTGGCAGGCGCCCTCTCGGGCGCCTTCGTGGTATTCCCGGTATTGCTCCAGACATACGGAATTCTTTACCCGAACCTCCTGGGCAATGCCGCCGTTCCGGCCGGGCTCGGTCTCATTATCTGGGTTCTCCGCGGCGGACCGGACTCCAGGATCCTACGGTCCCAGGCACTTGTCCTGGGGATCATGGGCGCCCTGGGGATCGTACTGTCCCACCCCAATGCCATCGTGTCTCTCATCGCGGTGGCGGTTCCGGCTGTTATCGCTCGCATCGTCTCTCTCGTGACGGGAGTGGCCCGGTCTACGGGCAGCAGATCCCTGCCGGCGGGCTCGAGTCGTCCCCGGTATCCGGCCATTGAGATCGCAATCCTCGTGCTTTGTCTTGCGGTGGTTCCCTTCATATGGGTTCTGCTCCGCCCCAAAACCTTTGAGCCGAATCCGCTGCGCCAAATCCCCGTGGGGGAGTCCATTCTGGACGCTCTGGGGATGGCACCTGCGGGGTACGAAGTCTCCGCGGTCATTTGCAGTGCGATCATAGTCAGCGCCGTGATTCTTTTGTACCTGCGGCGTCATGCGTGGATGGTTTTCGCGTATGCGATACTCGTCATTCTTTATATTGCGGTCGAGACGATGCCATGGGAGTGGCGGGACGCGCTGACGGGTGTCTGGTACAACGATCCGTACCGATTGACTGCCCTCTTCCCGACCATCGGAATCCCCATGATTGCGATTGCCTCGGGTTGGGTCCTGCAGGTGCTGTACGCGCGACTGACCGGATGGAGATCGCTTGGGGTCCGTCGGCCGCTCGAATGGGAGGCAGGCACGCGCATCGAAGTGCGCCCCGCATCGCGTCCAGCTCTCGTTCAGACCGTGAAAATTGTGTTGGGTCTACTGGCCGTCGTTGCCATCTCCCTGCCGATCTTCGCCGCGAACTCCATGAAGGAGGGAAGAAGCCTCGCCGAAGAGCGCTTTCGGACTACTCCGAACTCGGAGCTGGTGACGAACGACGAACTCGACGTTATCCGCCATGTGCCTGACTTCGTCCCGCGTGAAGATACGCTCATGGTCAACCCGTGGACAGGCGGAGCGATGGCCTATGCGCTGACGGGACAGAAAGTCAGCTCGTACCATCTCCTCGAAACCCGCACCCCAGAGGTCAGCCGAATCGACAAGAACCTGGAACGCGCTCTGAGCGATCCTGAAGTGTGTCGTGACGTGGACACGATACGGGCTTATTACGTTCTGGACTTCGGCACGCGCGAGATGAACGGAGTCAACCATGCTTCCGTTTACGGAGGTCTTCAGGGCCTTGAGCAGGCGGGGGTCGCCGAGCCCGTGTACCAGTCCGGAAATGCCAAAATTTTGGAGGTCACGGCCTGCGACTAACGCCCAACGGTTAGCAACCTCACGGTGAGCCAGCCAACAAGAACCGTTGTAAGCACTAAGATTGTGGGAGTTTGCTCGATATGCACCCAACTGATCGGAGCCGTTGAGCCCATGGAATGGTTGAGCCTGGTACCTGCCCTGGCTGTATGCCTCATCCTGATGATCGTGCCGGGACTCCTCGTCACGTTGGCCGTCCGGATGCGAGGCTTCGACGCCGTCGCTCTGGCTCCCGCGGTTTCAATCGGTTTGATTGCGGTCTCAGCAGTCCTCTCGCCGATGGTGGGCATCGAATGGGCGATCTGGGTGCCCTTCGCCGCCGGACTCGTCACCGGGGTAGTCTTCGGGCTCATCGCATGGGGGGCACGCACGCTGGGCGTCGCCGATTATCCGGTGCGGGACAAGAACCGCACCAAGGCCTCCCGGAGGGCTCAGAAGGGCCGCGAGCCATGGAACGATCCTTCGGATTCGACCGTATCGGCCGGGTCATCCCGATGGACCGGGCCTTCGCGTCTCGGGGGTGATCTTGTTCCCGCGCGGTGGTTCTCGCGCGGCCAGCTTGCATACTGGATCTCCTTCGTTATTGCTGCGTTGGCAATGCTCCGCACCATGAAGAATTCCCTTGGCGGTCCGGACAGGTTTTCGCAGACCTTCGACAACAACTTCCACCTCAACGTCATTCGATACATTGCCGAACAGCACAATGGTTCATCCCTGTTCGTCAGCAACATGACGGCCGGCGGGACGGACGCAACTTTTTATCCTGCGGCATGGCACGACGTCGTCTCGCTTGTTTTCATGACGGCGAGCCAAGGATCAATTCCGGCGGCAACCAACGCGATGATCATAGTCGTCGCCGTAGTGGTGTGGCCGCTGTCCGTCCTGTACCTGATGCGTTCGATGATGCGCTTCAACCTCCCCTCCGTCGTGGCCGCGGGAGCCATCCTGTCCGGATTCGCGGCCTTCCCCGTGCTGTTGATCTTTTTCGGGGTGCTGTACCCCAACTTCCTGGGGTTGGCCCTCATCCCGGCCGGCCTGGGGCTCCTCATCAACATGCTTCGGGTCTCGGCAATACGCCGGGTCAATACGGTCCAGGCCCTGTTGCTGGGTATCGTCGTTGCGCTGGGCATCGCCTTCGCGCACCCCAACGCCGTGATGTCGTTGCTGATCATGACCGTGCCGATTCTGGTGGTGCGCGGCGCAGTACAGATTTGGCGCGCCGCAACCCGTAGAACAAGCCTCGGAATCGCGGCCGTGCAGCTCGTCCTGGTGGTCCTCCTGCTCTGGGTCATTTGGTACCTGTGGGGACTCGTACGCCCGGAACCCGGTGCGGCAACGTGGGGACCGGCGACGTCGGATACCCAAGCATTCGGCGAGGCCTTGCTCAATAGCCCTTTGAGTCTGACGCAGGCCCAATGGGTGCTCTCGGTCCTGGCCATGTTGGGTATCCTTGCGGTCTTGTATACGCGCCGCAACGTATGGCTCGCGCTCGTCTACGGCGTGCTGGTTTATTACTACATTTGCGTGCGTTGGCTCCAGTGGGACCAGGACCGGATGTGGGCGACCGGCGTGTGGTACAACGACCCGTATCGACTTGCGGCCCTCTTGCCGGTGGCCGCTGTGCCACTGGCCATCGTCGGGGTGCACTGGATCACCCAGGCCCTCCTGACGTCATCCGCCCTGGAACGCTGGAAGGACCGTGGCCCGCAGGTTCTCGGCGCGGTTTCTGCGATCACGGTGATCCTCGCCCTCGGGTTGACTCAGTTCTCGCGCCCCCTGACCGATATGGTCAATTCTTCTTATTGGAGCTACTTCGCCTCCGAGGACGCACAACTCGTTGACAAGGACGAACTCAACGTCATCGAGCACCTCGACGACTACGTTCCGAAGGACGACACGATCATCGTGAACCCGTGGACCGGTGGCGCTCTCGCCTACGCGCTCGCGGATCGTGAAGTCACGGCAACTCACACCCTCTACACCCCCACCAAGAACGCAGAACTCTTCGATAGTTCGCTCAACAAAGCGGGCGAAGATCCGAAGGTCTGCCAGGCCGTCAAGCAGGACAACGCCAAGTACGTCTTGGACTTCGGCACTGAAGAGGTCAACCAAGGAGACCATTCCGCCGCATTCCAGGGCTTGCAGGATCTTGAGAACAGCGGCGTTGCCACACCGGTGTACCAGGCCGGGGAAGCGAAACTGCTCAAGATCACGGCGTGCGATTAGTCGGCACAACGAGAGCGGTGGCACAAAGGTAATTGCCCATAGGCCGCGTCCCGTACACGCTGGTCAACCCCGCGAGAAGGTAGGCTAGAGGAACTATGGCGAACTCATCCGACGCTCATCCCACGGTGAGCTGCCTCATCATCATGCCTGCATGGAACGAGGAAGAAGTGATCGGATCAACCATCCGTGAGCTTCAGTCCACCATGCCGGACCACGACCTGTTGGTCGTCGACGACGGCTCGACCGACGACACCTCGCGCATTGCCCGGGCTGCCGGCGCGAGCGTTCTACAGCTGCCCTACAACATGGGTGTCGGTGGAGCGATGCGTGCCGGATTCAAATACGCCCAGCGCCTCGAATACGACCGTGCCATCCAGGTGGACGCCGACGGTCAACACGATCCGCGGGACATCGAACGGGTCCTGCAGGGGCTGGACCATGCCGATATCTCGATCGGGGCACGTTTCGCTGAGCGTGGCAGTTACAAGGCCACCGGTCCTCGCCGTTGGGCCATGGGCATGCTGGCCGCGATGTTCTCTCGTGTGGCCAAAACCCGGCTGACGGACGTCACGAGCGGATTTCGCGCGGCGAACCGGCGCGCGATCGCCCAGTACTGCCGATACTTCCCCGCCGAGTATCTCGGGGACACGGTCGACTCATTGGCCATGGCGCTCCGTGCAGGCCTGTCGGTGACCCAGGTACCGGTCGAAATGCGGGAGCGACAGGCAGGCACTCCCTCCAACAATCCGTGGAAATCCGCGATTTACCTGATCAGATCAATGTTCGCGTTCTTCATCTCCATGACGCGCAAACGCATCTCCTTGAATGACGCCGAGGGAGGCCACGAGTGAATACGGCATCGATATTCTTTCTGATCCTCGGGCTGATCCTCGTTGTTGCAGTGATCCGCCTGGTCAGGAACCTGAAACTCCGCGAGAAATACGCTGCCCTGTGGCTACTGACCGCGGTGGTCATCGCAATCCTGATGATCTTCCCGAAGCTCCTCGACTCGCTCTCCTCGTTGGTCGGCGTCGTGACGCCGGTCAACCTTCTCTTCCTGATCGGTCTTGTCCTACTGCTGGGCGTCTGCCTCCACTTGTCACTGGAGATCTCGAGACTCGAAGACGAGACGCGCGTCCTGGCCGAGGAAGCCGCGATCCAAAGGTCACTGCTCAACCGTCAACTCGAGCGGGTCGAGAGAAACCGCAATCCGACTTCTTCGTTGCCCATCATCCAGGTTGACGACCAGGGTGAACCGCACAGTATCGACATCCACGGGTCCAGCGCGGCTGGGTCCGATGGCCATGAGGACGGCCCCGACCGTCCCTCGACCCGCAACACCGACCACCGGACCACCGATGAACCCCACGACCCGACGGAGAAGCCATGACCGTTGACATTCTGTTCCCCTACTACGGAGACGTCTCCCTGATGAAGCAGGCGGTCGAATCCGTACTGCACCAAACGAACACGGACTGGCGGTTGATCGTCGTCGACGACGGCTATCCCGACGACTCGATCCCCGGTTGGTTCGAATCCCTCCAGGACGACCGCGTCACCTACATGCGCAACGAGAAGAATCTCGGTGCCAACGGAAACTACCGCAAATGCCTCACCTTCGTGGAGAACGAGCTCGTGGTGATCATGGGCGCGGACGACGTCATGATGCCGAATTATGTCGACTGGTTCGTCAAGGCGGCCGAGGAGAACCCGGACGCGAATATCTTCCAGCCAGGCGTATTCGTGATCGACGAGAACAACGCGCCGTCAAATACGTTGGTCGAGAAAACCAAGGCCTTCTACCGTCCTAACCAGACGACCCTGCTCAAGGGAGAAGAGCTTGCCGTGTCGATCTTGCGCGGCGACTGGCTGTACTTCCCGTCCCTGGGGTGGCGTGCGGAAACCATCGTCGGACTGGGCTTCCGCGAGGGGCTCGACGTGGTGCAGGACATGTGCCTGGTCATGGACGTTGCGATGACCGGCGGTGCCCTTTTCTATGACGAAACCGCGGCATTCATGTACCGCCGCCACAAGGCCTCCGATTCCTCGTGGCGCGCACTGGACGGCACGCGATTCGACGAAGAGCGCCGCTTCTTCGAGACCATGGCGGAAGAAATGAGCGCTCTGGGATGGAAGAAAGCCGCGGCGGTTGCACGCCTGCACGTCTCCTCCCGTCTCCACGCGGCGAGCTTGCTGCCCAAGGCCGCGAAGACCAAAAACTGGGGTGGCGTCAAAAACCTGGCATCTCACCTGGTCAAGTAGGGGATCGAATGGTCCGAGCAGGCGAAGGGGAGGCCCCCGAGGTCAGCGGTGTGGGGTCCGAAGTAACCGGCGAGAATAAGGCCGGGCAGAGGTCCGTCACCAAGAAGGAATCCACCGGGATCCTGTTGGCCTCCATGATTTCGGCTGTCTCGGCGCTAGGCGCAACCTTCATCGCGAAGCACGCGCTTGCCGGCGAACAGGTCACGGAATTCCTGGTTTTCTGGTCGGCGCTCTTCGGTATCTACGGAATCGTTGCGGGGCTTCAGCAGGAGACGACTCGCGCGGTCGGTGCCGCCGAGCTGCGAACGAATCTGGACAAGCCGGATCGTCCGGGGGCACATGTGATGACGATAGCCGCGGGTTTCGGAATCGTCATCGCGGTGATTGTCGCCGCGACCTCGCCCGTGTGGGCACACGGACAGGTTCCCAGCGGTACGGGATTTGCGGTGCTGATGTTGTGCATCGGGCCGTGCCTGTACGCATTGCACTCGGCCATGAGCGGTGCCGCCGCCGGGCGCGAGAAATGGTTCCAGTTCGCCGGACTCGGCGGGGGCGAGGCCGCGTGGCGTCTGGTCGCCATGGTCGCGGTGGCTCTGATCGCCGGGTCGATTGGGGGTCTCGAGGCGGCTGCGGTGTCTCCCGTGCTTCTCTGGATCCTCATCGCCCTGTTCACTCGGGAAGGTCGTCGAACGTTCGCCGCTAAGGCCGACGTCGGGACCGGACGGTTCGTCCAGAACGTTCTCTTTGCGATGGGTTCCTCAGCGGCGTCGGCCGTGTTGATGGTCGGCTTGCCGGTGATCCTCAAGGCCAGTGCCGGGGCGGAGGCCTCGACCTACACCAAGATCGCAATGGGTGCATTGATCCTCGCGATCTCGATCACGCGTTCGCCGATCATGATCCCCTTGCAGGCGTTCCAGGGCGTGGCGATTTCCGCGTTCCTGAAGCAGCGTCATCGCCCGTTGGCGGCCATGGTCAAGCCTTCCGGAGCCCTCCTCGGGATCGGGCTCTTCGGGGCGGTTCTGGCGTGGATCATCGGTCCATGGCTGTTCTTCCTCATCTACGCGCCCAAACCGGAGGAATCCGCCGCCTATCACGATGTCATCCACGGGTGGTTGCTGGGGACGCTGACTTTCGGATCGGCGATCATGGCCTTGCTGGTTCTGTCCGGTACCGCGGTCCTGGCTCTCAATGCGCACCGGCTGTACATTCTCGGGTGGGTTGTAGCGGCGGTCGTCGCGGTCGCGCTGCTCTTCTTGCCTCTCGACCTCGTGCCCCGCACGATCATCGCCCTGTATGTGGGGCCCGCGTGCGGATTTACGATCCACCTCGTGGGAATGTCAGTCGTCTCCCGTAAAGCTGTAACCGGCTGACGCCGCCGCCTGGTCGTGCATCTCCCGGTGTGCCGTCATGAGGCACCGGTATCTTTACTTCGGGCGGACGGTGCCCACGCACGTTTGAAGATGCGAACGGGCTCAGCGCGGAAAGCTGCGTATTTACCCTGGTCATCTCCCTCATCAGGGCGGGTTGTGGCTCGAAGTCGTGCCCGGCGTCAACCCTCGGCTAGAGGCTGATCAAAGCGACGCCGCCCACCACGAGCAGCGCCCCGACAAGGCGTCTGCCAGGTCGTGGTTCCCTGAAGATGAGCCAGGCGAGCAACGAACCGACCACAATGCTTGTCTCGCGCAATGGCGCGACCAACGAAACGGGCTGGGTTTGCATCACTGTGAGCACGAGGATGTACGCTGCGGGCGAGAGAACCCCGATGGTTGCAATGATGCGCCAATTCGATTTCAGGGAACCGCTTAAGGCGGAACGGCGTCGCCGTCCCAACCCCACGGTCATGAATACCGCCTGATATACCGATGACAGCGCAAAATAGGGAATCGGGGATTGGTTCAGAGCGGTCACCGAATGGTCGTCCCACAAGGTGTATCCGGCGATGAAAGTGCCCGTGAGCACTCCCCAGCGGAGGCCCGCGAGAATTCGCGAGCCGGAGGAATCGGACGGGCCGTCCGTGGCGGCCACGGAGTTTTCGAGCAGGCTCCTGCTGGGATCCGGGTTCCTCCCGGGCACCGCCGTAACCACGATCCCGCCAACGATCACCAATGCCCCGGCAAGAGCCCACCAACCGGGGCGTTCGGACAGAAATGCCACCGCCACGATCATGGTCAGGATCGGCCCGGTTCCTCGAGCCGCGGGATAGACGACGCCGAGGGGAGCGCGATCGTACCCGGTCTGAAGTGCGAGGTTGTAGCCGATATGGATGGCAGCGGAAAGAGCCGGAGCCCACACGAGTGCTGGTCCGACCATGTTCCACCCGCCGGACTGGATAATTTGCCCGATGCCGATCGGTGCGGTGACCGCCGCAGTCGCCACCGCGTACCACCAGACGAAGGTGTATGCGTCACCACGCTTCGCTTTGGCCGCCAGATTCCACGCCGCATGGAGAACGGCGGCGACCAGGACCATGGCGAGGGCGGAGGAAGTCACCCGCCCAGTCTAGGTCTGTCAGGGAATTCTGCAGGGTGGCTTGGTCGCTTACGCTATCCATACATATCCACGGTTCTGCGTGTATAGCGTTGCAGCGCTGCTGCGTCCCAGGGCGGAGCGGAGGGTCTAGGCCTTTGCCGAGCCGTCTACGTCGCCGAACTGGTGAGTGAAGGACGCGGCTCTTGTCTCTGACGCGGTCCCCGGAGAGATACAGCGCGGATCGGCCCGTGTTCTTCACCCGGACGTATTCCTGGTTGTAGCCGCGACTCGCGGGTCGTCATTGGCCTTGATGATGTCCCGAGGCTTGACGACGGCTACCGCAGGGACGCTCAGAGACAACAAATGTTGCCCATAGCAAAACTCGCCCTGGTCGAGGCTGAATTTCGTGTGGTGGGATGAGTATCCTAGTGGAGTAAAGACGACCACAACGAGGTGGTCCCGTCTTCGAGGAAGGTTATTGACGTGCCCTTAAACCAGCAGTCCGATCCCGCCGAACCCGAATCCAAGAGCTCCCCCAGCTCGAACGGGAGCCCTGGAGGCAACGGAGGGGACCGAGAGTCCTGGATCTCAACGTATTATCAGCACGCAACCCAAGATGACCTGGCCGAATTCAGCGAAGAAGAGCTGGTCGAGCGGGCCCAGTTGCACCGCGAACTTGCCGAGACGCGCGAGCCGAACGGAACTAACGTCAAGGTCATCCACCACGGAAACTCGTGGATTCTCATGGTTGTCACCGACGACATGCCGTTTATCGTCTCCTCGGTCACCGCCGAGGTTGCGGCCAGGTACGGCGGCTCCAACGCCTTGTTCCACCCGCTGTTCCTGGTGCACAGGAACAAGCAGACCGGCACGATCGAAAGCCTTCGCGGCCTCAACCTCAAGCAACAAGTGGCCAGCGGCGATACCGCGGCCCTGCCGTCCCTGGGAGGCGCTGCAGGACGCGACAGCGCCGTCGAGTCCTGGATATCGGTCGAGCTTCTGGGATGCGACGACGAGGAAACCGCACAGAACGTCGTCGAAAGCGTCCGTTCGGTTCTTCGCGATGTCCGACACGCGGATACTGATGCCGAATCCGTCCGCGAGAAGGTCCTGAACCTCTCCGACCGCGTCGGAAACCTTCCGGAACCCTCGAGGAACAATTCCCAGGGCACTCCGGATGCCGCGGAACACCCCAAAGTGGTTCAGGAGTTCCTGAACTGGATTGCCCGTGACAACTTCCTGTTCTTCGGGTACAAAGAGCGTGATCTCCGGGACGGGCCGGAAGGGCTGACAATCTCGGATCGACCCGGAACCGGGCTCGGAATCCTGGCCGAGCACCGCGAGGACGGAATCCAGCAGGACCCGATGACCCCTCGCTCCAAACACCTCACCGGTCTTTCCCAGGACAATGCGCGGGATTCCAAGATCGTCTACGTGACCAAAGCGAACTCCCGCTCGACGATCCATCGCCATGAATACCTCGATTACGTGGGCATTCGCGATTTCGATTCGAGCGGCCGGGTCGTCGGCGAGTACGTGATTCTGGGCCTGTTCTCTTTGCAGGCATACTCCTTGCCGGCTACCGAGGCCCCGCTCATGCGGGAACGTGTTCGCGTGATCCGGAATCGACTCGGCTTCCAGCCGGGTTCGCATTCGGACAAGACGCTCACGGGCATGATCGAGGACTACCCGCGCCTCGAAATGCTGCAGGCCGACCAGGACTCCCTGACGGAGACGTTCGCCGGAATCATCGGCCTTGAAGAACGACGCCGCACACGCCTATTCCTTCGCCCTGACGAGTTCGGGAGGTTCGTCTCCGCGGTGGTATTCCTGCCCCGCGACCGATACAACACCGGCGTTCGAATTCGCATCGAAAAGGTACTGAGCGAGGCGATGGATCTGGCGTCGATCGACTTCGAGGTCCGGCACTCGGCATCCGCCCTGGCGAGACTGTTCCTGCGTCTGCGCCTTGCAGAACCCAATCACATCCCGGATATCGACGTGGCCGATCTGGAGAAGAAGCTCCAGGCCGCGACGCGTTCTTGGCCCGAATCCCTCGAAGCGGCACTCGGCAGCCAGAGCGCCGAGATCGCGAAGCGCTGGTTCGACGCCGCGCCGGTAACCTATCGTGCCGATTACGAGATCCCCGAGGCCGTCGCCGACGCTGGAATCTTCGAGGCTCTCGAGGTCGCCGGTCCGGATCGCCCAGCAGCCGTGAGGATTCACGGCAGGCAGAGTCCCGCGGACGGGAGCGATGTCGAGAACGAATACCGTCTCAAAACCTACCTGCGTGAGCCCAAGACACTGACCGAGCTCCTGCCCATCATGCAGAACCTCGGTCTGACCGTCATCGACCAGAAGCCCTACGACCTGACCACCGCGGACGGTCGCGACTTCTTGCTCTATGACTTCGGAGTCACGTTCCCGGCGGGGGTGAACCCGAAAGAGATCGGCGATCTCTATGAAGACGCGCTGTGTGCCGTGCTCTCGGGTCGGGCCGAATCTGACTCTCTGGACCGATTGGTCCTCGCAGAAAAGCTCCCGTGGCACACCGTGTCCGTGTTGAGGGCCTATGTCCGCTACCTGGTCCAGTTGGGCACGGGTCTTTCGCACGCTTTCATGGCCGATACTCTGCTGGCCAATCCGAAGGTCACGCGCCTGGTGGTTCGGCTCTTCGAGACCAGCTTCGATCCTTCTCGGAACGAATCGGTCGAGGAACGCAAAGCACGTCGGGCAGAGATTCTGGACGAGATCGAGTCCGCGCTCAACGAGGTGCCGACCCTCGACGCCGACAAGATGTTGCGGGCCCTGACCGGGGTGGTCTCCGCGACCGTCCGGACCAACGCTTATCAGGACGGGCCGTCGATCGCGGTGAAACTCCTCCCGCAGGAGATCTCCGCGGCGCCGTTGCCGCGTCCGGAATACGAGATCTGGGTTTACTCACCCCGCGTCGAGGGTGTGCACCTTCGGTTCGGTGACATCGCGCGCGGCGGCCTGCGGTGGTCCGACCGGCGCGAAGACTTCCGAACCGAGGTCCTCGGTCTGGTCAAAGCCCAGATGGTTAAGAACGCCGTGATCATTCCGACCGGCGCGAAAGGAGGGTTCTTCGCCAAGCAGTTGCCGGATCCCTCGGCAGACCGCGAGGCGTGGATGAACGAGGGGCGAGGAGCCTACAGCCTCTTCATCCGTTCTCTCCTGGACATCACCGACAACTTGGTGACTACAGGGAACGGGGAACAGTCCGTAGTGACTCCGGAGAACGTCATCGCCCTGGACGGCGATGACACCTACCTGGTGGTTGCCGCCGACAAGGGCACCGCATCGTTCTCGGACCTCGCCAATTCGATCTCCCAGGAATACGGTTTCTGGCTGGGTGACGCGTTCGCCTCGGGTGGCTCCGTGGGTTACGACCACAAGGCCATGGGAATTACAGCTCGCGGTGCTTGGGAATCGGTCAAGCGGCATTTCGCCGAACTCGGGATCGACTGCCAGACTGAAGAATTCACGGCCGCCGGCATCGGCGACATGTCCGGCGACGTCTTCGGTAACGGCATGTTGCGTTCCGAACACACGCGCCTGGTCGCGGCATTCGACCACCGGGATATCTTTATCGATCCGAATCCAGACGCCGCAGCTTCCTTCGCGGAACGCCAGCGCCTCTATGATCTGCCGCGTTCTTCCTGGCAGGACTACGACCGTTCGCTGATCTCCGAGGGCGGCGGGGTCTTCTCGCGGTCGGAAAAATCGATCGCGCTTACACCTGAAATCCGAAAAGTTCTGGGACTGGACGAAAGGATCACTCAGCTGTCTCCGGCCGAATTGGTCTCAGCGATCCTCAAGGCTCCGGTAGACCTGCTGTACAACGGCGGCATCGGGACCTATATCAAGGCCTCCTCGGAATCCAACGCCCAGGTCGGAGACAAGGCCAATGACACCTTGCGCGTCAATGGGTCCGAGCTGCGCGCTCGCGTGATCGGTGAGGGTGGCAACCTCGGACTGACACAGCTCGGCCGCATCGAAGCTGCGCGCCAGGGAATCCTGGTCAATACGGATGCGATCGACAACTCTGCCGGCGTCGAAACCTCCGACCGCGAGGTCAACATCAAGATCATGGTAGATCGCCTGGTCTCCCGGGGACTGTTGGACGCCGACGAGCGCGCCTCGTTCATCGAGGCACAGACAGATGCCGTCCGCACCCTCGTCCTGGAAACCAACCGGGAGCAGAACGGTCTGCTGCAGGCCGAACGCCTGGGAACCATGCCGACCACCGCGACGGCTGCTCGCCTCATGGATCATCTCGAGGAACGCGCGGGACTCAATCGCCAGATCGAATTCCTGCCCTCCGATGACGAGCTGGAGGAGAGAGTCGCCGAAGGTTGGGGACTGACCGGACCCGAGCTGGCCGTTCTCACCGCATACGTCAAGATCGATATCACCAATTCGTTGCTGGCCAGCGGTTTCGGCAACGACCCGTGGCTCTCGCAAATTCTCGACGAGTACTTCCCCGAGGCAGTCACGGAGCGATTCCGGGCCCAGCTGGACGACCATCCGCTGCGGCGGGAGATCATCTGCACGCGCGTGGCTAACGAGATGGTCAACCTGGCCGGGATCACGTACGCATACCGCGCCGTCGAGGAAACCGGTGCCTCCGTTGCGACCGTGGCCAGCGCATTCCTCGTGACTCGGGAGCTGTTCGATATTCGCGAGCTGATGAGGGCTCATCGCGAGCTTCCTGCGAATATCGACCCCGCTGCGTGGCGGGCCATCGCACGGGAAACCCAGCGATTGATTGACCGTGCGACCCGCTGGCTGATCAACGAGGGTTCTCTGGCCACCGGGGATCTGCGCAGCGAAGTTCCCGAACACCTGCAGATCAGGGCCGTGATCGACCGGTATGCCCCGGCCCTCGAGCTCGGTTCGGAAGTGCCCGGATTGCTCGGAGAGCAAACCCGAAAGCGCCTGGAGGAACGCGAAAAGCAGGCGCGCTCCTGGGGCATTCCCGAGGACTTCGCGGCCACGTGGGCGCGACTGCTCGACATCTACCCGCTCATGGACATCGCTGTTCTCAACGAGGAAACCGAGTGCGACCTGCGGGAATCGGCCTTGCTGTACTATGCGCTGTCGGATCGATTCGATATCGATCGGTTGCTCGTGGCGATTTCTCACCTCTCCCGCGAGGACCGCTGGGAAACGTTGGCTCGTTCATCACTGCGATCGGACCTCTACGAGACGGTCGCGGCTCTCACGGTGACTGTTGCCCGGGAGGTCACGCAGGGCGACTTGCATCCAGCGGGTGCCACTTCGTGGCCGCGGGACACCGAGGCAGCCCAAAAACTTGTGGCGGCCTGGGAGAACCAGCATCCGGTGCATTCATCGCGCATCGAACGGCTCATGGGTGAGCTGGACCAGGAGCTCGGACGGGAGAACGCCGCACCCCGTATCTCGACGCTTTCAGTCGCGGTTCGCACGTTGCGCGGTTTGATCTAGAGCAAACAACGCCTCGACGCCGGGTCGGAACGCCAACGTTCCGGCCCGGCGTCATGCGTTGGGGGAGAAGCTGGCTTTCGGCGTCGGCGAAAGTAACCACCGTGGGTCACGGGTGAGGGCCGACGGCGCGGTTAGCCGCGGGTCACCAGGATGATTACGACGCCGATCACGCACAGACACGCGACCGCGGCCCCGGTTCCAAGGACCGCGACCGGGGCGGCGGACAGAGAACCGTGGCGGACGCCCCGGGACTGCCGCCGGTAACGGCGACGTTGGGTCCCGTAGATCGACAGAGAAACGAGCCAGGCCAGAAGGGCCAAAAGCACCACCCACCACCCGAAGTGGGGGAGCCACCTCAGGAATCCGGCCCCGACCACGCCGACAGCGAGAAGCGTGCGGCCCCAAGCGAGCGCAGTCCGCTCCGGCTGCAGACCAGGATCGGCGGGCGAATCGGCCTCGGGGTCGATATGCACGATCAGCCGAGGATCATGCCGAAGATGAGGCAAGCCGCAACGGCTCCGCCCAGGCTGAGCAACGGGACAATAAGGGGCAGGCTCAACGGCCGGCCCTTGCGCATATTGTCCTCGATGCGCCACCAGCGAACCGCCGCCCCCAAGCTGATCAGGAATGCGATCGCGATGACCAGAATCGACAAAGCCCGGTGGACACCCTCCGGGAAGATTCCGTCGCCGATGGTCTCCAGCGCGATACCGCCGGCGAGGAAGGCAAGGGACGTGCGGATCCAGGCGAGAAAAGTGCGCTCGTTGGCGAGGGTGAACCGTGGGTCCGGCTCCTCGCCGCCGGGAAGGACAGTGCGGGAAATCCAGTCTCGGTCAGTGCGTTCTTCGCTCATTCATCCTCCGGATCGATTCACCCCAACCCTATATTGCTCCGTGTGACAACGGTGGCCATTTTGCGACGTCATGAAAAGACACCGCGGGCCGGGACGCGCGCGGCTTCGTGAAGGGCGAAGAGACGAACGATATTGCCCATTCGGCGGGCCACTCGCGCACGTAACGTTTTTCCACATCTTGGTCTTGGCTCTATTTATGACGCACCCGAGCCTTAACCTTGGAAAAACGTAACTTGAGCCACCTGTGCGGCTCATGTCTGTAGGGAAGGGGGAGTCGCATGGCTCACCAGGAGAAAACCGGTACAACTGTGGAACGCGTGCGGTACGAGCTTCCCGAGGAGCACACTGACACCTCAATACTGCAGGATTTGGCACAAGCCGGCCCCGAGCGTCCCGCTGCGATTCGACTTTTCCGTCCCTCAGAAAATGACAACCAGAATCCCGTTTCGGAGAAGGAAGTTCGACTCCGCGTCTACCTTCGTGAACCCCGGGCCCTCTCGGATCTTCTGCCGATCTTGCAGAACCTGGGTCTTCACGTGGTGGACCAGATCCCCTACGATGTCCGAAACGCCGATGGTGCAGTTTTTGCGCTCTACGACTTCGGAGTCGTCTTCCCCGAAACCGTGAACGTTGACGAAGTGCTGCCTCTCTTGGAAGAGGCCCTTTGCGCGGTGCTCGCGGGTCGGGCCGAAGCCGGTTCCGCCAACCGATTGGTCATGTTCGAGTCTCTTTCTTGGCGCACCGTTGCGGTGCTGCGGGCCTACTGTCGTTACTTGCTGCAACTCGGGGTCGGGTACAGCAGAGATTTCATGTCGGATACCTTGGTCGCGAATGCCCACGTCACCAAGCTGTTGGTCGAGCTGTTCGAGGTGGGACTGGACCCCAAGTGGGAAAGTGGTGCCGCCGCGGATCGGCGTCGCGAGAAGCAGGAAGAAATCCGTGGGCGGATCCTCGATGCTCTCGACGACGTCCCTGACCTGACACAGGACCGTTTCCTCCGGACGATGACGGAGGTCGTCTCCGCGACTGTCCGCACCAATGCTTACCTGGGCAAGGAATCCATAGCTCTCAAGCTCCTCCCGCGAGAAATCGAAGAAGCCCCCTTGCCTCGCCCCGCCTTCGAAATCTGGGTCTACGCGCCCCGGGTCGAGGGCGTCCACCTCCGGTTCGGGAAGGTAGCCCGAGGCGGGTTGCGCTGGTCCGACCGCCGGCATGACTTCCGCACCGAGATTCTCGGCCTGGTCAAGGCCCAGATGACCAAGAACTCTGTCATCATCCCGACCGGCGCCAAGGGAGGCTTCTTCCCCAAGAACGCCCCGGGCCGCGACGAAGACCCCGAGGGCTACCAGAAAGAAGGCGAAGAATCCTACCGTCTGTTCATCCAGTCTTTGCTGGACGTCACCGACAATATGGTGACCCGAGACAACGGAGAACACGAGGTCGTCTCGCCTGAGGGCGTGGTCGTGCTGGATGAGCCGGACCATTACCTCGTGGTCGCCGCAGACAAGGGAACCGCGACCTTCTCCGATTTTGCCAACTCGATTTCCCAGGACAACGGCTTCTGGCTGGGAGATGCCTTCGCCTCGGGCGGGTCTGTGGGATTCGACCACAAGGAAATGGGCATCACGGCCAAAGGCACGTGGGAATCGGTTAAGCGGCATTTCGCCTCGTTGGGTGTGGACTGTCAGACCGAGGACTTCACCGCCGTTGGCATCGGTGGCATGGCCGGAGACGTCTTCGGCAACGGGATGCTGCTGT
Source organism: Rothia uropygioeca (assembly GCF_004136585.1). Lineage (NCBI taxonomy): Bacteria > Bacillati > Actinomycetota > Actinomycetes > Micrococcales > Micrococcaceae > Rothia > Rothia uropygioeca. The sequence goes on from NZ_NOIR01000003.1 coordinate 17,960, forward strand.
CCGAACACACCAAACTCGTGGCCGCCTTCGACAGCCGGCACATCTTCCTCGACCCCAACCCGGATGTCACCCGGTCCTTCGCGGAGCGCCAGCGTCTGTTCGACCTGCCGAGGCCGTACTGGACGGATTACGATACGTCTCTCATCTCCGAGGGAGGCGGGGTCTACAAACGGACCGACAAGTCGATCACGATCACACCCCAGGCGCGCGAAGCGCTGGGGCTGGGTGAAGACACCAAGCGGCTTTCCCCCGCGGAACTGGTTTCCGCGATCCTTCGCGCACCCGTGGACCTGCTCTACACGGGAGGAGCCGGAACGTACGTCAAGGCATCCACCGAAACTCATCAGGACGCCGGGGACAAGGACAACGACCCTCTTCGCATCGATGCCTCAGAGCTTCGCGTCCGTGTGGTCGGCGAAGGCGGAAACCTCGGTCTGACCCAACGTGCACGCATCGAGGCGGCCAAGAACGGGATCCTGGTGAACACCGACGCGGTGGACAACTCTGCCGGGGTCGAGACCTCAGACCGGGAGGTCAACCTCAAGATCCTGGTCGACCGACTGGTCGAGCGGGGAGAAATCAACCGTGAGGAACGCGCTCGTTTTATCGAAGAACAGGTCGACGAAGTCTCCGAGATGGTTCTGCGGAGCAACCGTGACCAGAACATGTTGCTCCATGCCGAACGGCTGGGAACCCGACCGACCAACAGCAGCGCGCCGAGATTCATCCACTTCCTCCAGGAGCACGCCGGCCTCAACCGCGACGTCGAATTCCTGCCGTCGGACAAGGAGCTCGAGAAACGGCGTGAGAACGGTGAGAGGCTCACGAGCCCCGAGCTGTCCGTCCTGACCGCTTATTCCAAGATCGAACTGACACAGGCTCTGTTGGACGCCGGGTTCGGCGACGATCCTTGGCTCGAGGAAGTCCTTCACGAGTACTTCCCCGAACCCGTTACGGAAAGGTTCGGACAGCACTTCGGCGAGCACCCTTTGCGGCGCGAGATCATCTGCACACGCGTTGCCAATGAGATCGTGGATACAGCGGGCATCGTCTTCGCTTTCCGAGTCATGGAAGAGACCGGCGCTTCGGTCGTGACCGTCGCGCGCGCCTTCCTGGCGATCCGCGAACTGTTCGACGTGCGGAAACTGCGCAGACTTCACCGGGAGATCCCGGCCGACGCCGACCCCGAAGCGTGGCGGACGGTCATCCAGGACATTCAGCGGTTCACGGACAGGGCCGTTCGCTGGGTCATCCGTCACGGACTCGTTGCGAAGGGCGACGACACCCGGGCGGGTCGCGATGTTATCGCTTCCGTCATCGAAGAGCTATGCCCCGGCGTCGCACTCCGCGACGACGTGCTGGAGCTCGTGGGACAGAAGTCCGAGGCCTCGATCCGCCGCCGATTCGACCAAGCCGAGGAGTGGGGCCTCAACGACGAGCTGGCACGTTCTTGGGCGCAGCTCTGGGAATCGCTGACTCTCCTGGACGTCGGGCTGGTTGCAGAGGAAACCGGCGTCGAACCTCGTCAGGCCGCGTTGGTGTACTTTGCGGTGATGGACCGGTATGCCGTGCACGAATTGTTGAGGGCGGTCACCGAGTTGCCTCGTGTCGGTCGGTGGGAATCGATCGCGCGCGCATCGTTGCGATCAGACCTGTACCGGGCGACCGAAGAGTTCACGAAGCGTGTGCTCGAGGACCTTCCCGGGACTGCCCGGATCACCGGGCCCGAAGAAGCCCGTTCGGCGTTGCTCGAGTGGGAAGATGACCACCCGGCCTATGCTCCGAGCATCGCGAGGTTGACCGACGAGATGGACCTGGAAATCCAGGGCTACTCGGAAGGCTCCCAGCAGGTCGACTTGGCGACGCTTTCGGTCGCGGTTCGGACGCTGCTCCACCCGACGGGAGAGTTCTAGAGTGCACCCTTGCGGGGCGTCCCCATGAGGGCGGCCCGCAAGCCGATTAATCAGGAGAGGGACAATGACGACCCCAAAAGGCCCTGAGGCCAGTACTGACGCGTTGAAAGATCGCCTCGGCGGCCGGCTTCTCACAGACCCGGTAACCCTCCGTGACTTTTCGGACGACCGTTCACTCGCTGTGCCGGAAGGCGCGCCGCTGGGTGTGGTCCTCGCACGAAACGCCGAACACGTTTCCGCGGCCTTGGCATGGGCTAACGAGACACGCACTCCGGTTTCTGTGCGGGGGGCAGGCTCGGGCCTTTCAGGAGGGGCGGTCTCCTACCCGGGAGGGCTGGTCATATCTCTCGAGGCAATGAATCAAGTACTGGACATCGACGTCGAAAACAGGTTGGCCGACGTCGAACCCGGGGTCATCACCTCGAAGCTGGACGAGGAAGTTCGGCGGCACGGCCTGTTCTTCGCCCCGGATCCGGCAAGCGTGCATTTGTCCACTGTCGGCGGCAACATTGCAACCGACGCGGGCGGGCTGAGATGCATTGCTCATGGAACCACCGCCGCGGCGGTTGCGGCACTCGAGGTGGTCCTAGCGGACGGCAGCATCATCCACACCGGTGCGCGGACCATCAAGAATGCGACAGGGCTCAACATGACACCTCTTTTCGTGGGCTCGGAGGGGACCCTCGGCGTCATCACGCGAGCCACCGTTCGCCTCAAACCGGTCCCGGAAGGAACACCGCGGACGTTCTTCGCGAGCTTTGACGATATCGAGTCGGCCGGCAGGGCCGTCACCTCGATCGTCTCGACCAACCCGCGGCCAGAAGTCCTCGAGCTGATCGATTCCATCTGCGCTCGCCTGATCGAGGAATTCGAGCCGAGCGGGCTTCCTCAGCCCGAGGCCGCGTTGCTTCTGGGCCAGACCGAGGGGCCGACGGCGCAGCGTGACGCGGAAATTCTGGCGGCAACCTGTGAACGATTGGGGGCAACACGTACGCACGTGCAGGAGGGTAATGACCTGCTGGAGGCGAGACGATTGGCCAACGGGGCGCTCATGGCGGGGAAGTACGCGGTTCATTGCGACGTCGGGGTTCCGGTCGGTCAACTGGTCGAGATGATCCGCGGCGTTGAAGCAATCGCGGAAGAATCCGGGCGCGGGGTCAGTATCCTGGCCCACGCGGGCGACGGGAACCTGCACCCGGCCGTCGAATCCGATGAGACTCCCGAGGACCGAGCCCGTGCCGAAGAAGTGGTCGACCGCATCACGGAACTTGCGATCAGCCTAGGTGGGGTGATCACCGGAGAGCACGGTGTCGGGTCGATCAAGCACCGTGAGCTTCCTCTCCAATTCGACGAGCCGACCCTCCGCGCGCAGCGGGCCCTCAAAGCGGCCCTCGACCCCAACGGAATCCTCACGCCTGGCCGCGGCATCTAGCGCCTCCCGACGGCCCTATCGCCAAGTCCCCGAAAAGGCACCACCATTGGGTATCTTGGTGGCGCCTTCTCGGTTCTCCGGCGATCGAAGTGCGGCGCTAGACGAGGCTGTCCGCGGCACGCTCGGCGATCATGATGGTCGGAGCGTTGGTGTTGCCCGTAGGAATCAACGGCATCACCGAAGCATCCACGACGTGCAGACCCTCCGTGCCCTTGACCGCAAGACGATCGGGGTCCACGACGGAGCCCTTGCCGTTGCCCATGGCGCAGGTTCCCACCTGGTGGTGGTACGTGACGACCGAATCGCGAACATATTCCTCGAGGTCTTCGTCGGCGACATCCGGACCCGGCCATATTTCTTGAGCGCCCCACGCGTCCGCGAGGGCCGGTTGCCGACCGATCTCCCGACAGTGGCGTACCGATGCGACAAGGGCGTCGACGTCGGTCTTCTGGCTCAGTGCGCCCAGATCTACTTCGACCGGCTCATCGAGACTGGAGCCTGTCAGAGTCACGGACCCTCGGCTGACGGGCCGCACGAGTCCGCCGAGCAGGCTGAACGCCTTGTCCGGCCCGTTCATCGTGCCCTTGCTGTACCCCTCCGAATACATGGGAACCGAGAAGAAGATCGGTTGCGTGTCCGGAACCGTCAAATCCGGGCGAGACTTGGCGAACAGGTGAACCTCTGCCGGAGCCACATTCGGGTCAGGGACGGGGTGCGAGTCCTCCGTCGTGAAAATTACGGGGGACAACAAGTGATCCTGAAGGTTCTTCCCTACCCCGGGAACATCGGCGACGACGTTGATCCCCAGAGCCTCGAGCTCTTCCCGCGGTCCTACGCCCGAGCGCAGGAGGACTTCCGGACTTCCCAAGGCGCCCGTGCACAGTATGACCGTGCCGCCGTGAACTTCGTGCGTGGCCCCGCCCTGGTCGTACTCGACCCCGACCGCCCGCGTTCCCTCGAAAAGGACCCTTCGAACACGGGCCCCCGTGATCAGCGTCAGCGCTTCGAGGGACGCAACGGGCTCGAGGTATGCCTGCCACGTGTTGTAGCGCTCCCCGTCCCGGACGTTGAGCTGCATGCGGGAAACTCCCTCCGGGTCCCCGGAATTGTAATCCGGGTTCAACGGGAAACCGGCCTCTTGGGCGGCGTCGACCATAGCCTCCTGGATGGGGTTCCGCTCGAACTCTGTCCGAACGTCTAAGGGGCCGTCCGCCCCATGGAGGTCCGAGGCCGGGCCGTCGAAGTTCTCGATCTTGATGAAATACGGCAGGACTTCGTCCCACGTCCACCCGGGACAACCCAGGTAGGCCCACGTGTCGTAGTCCCGCCTGGCTCCTCTGACCCAGATGCAGGCGTTCAATGCGTGCGAACCGCCCATGACCTTGCCGCGCGGCAGGTGAAGTCGGCGTCCCGAGCAACCTTCCTGGGGAACCGTGAAGTAGTCCCAGTCCTGGGGGCTGTGCCATATCTTCCCCAGGTCGTAGAGATGCCGGATATCGGGATTGGTCTCTTCGCCTCCGGCCTCGAGAAGAGTCACGGAATGACCGGCGTCGAGAAGTCGGCGGGCCAGAACGTTGCCGGCCGATCCGGCACCAACGATCACATAATCAGTGGTACTCATGATTTCTCCTAACCGTTGATGACCTGGGGAACGCCCAAAGCTTTGAGTCCTTCTACACCGAATTCGAGGCCATAACCCGACTTCTTGACACCGCCGAACGGAATCCTAGGATCCACGCCGCCGTGTCCGTTGATCCAGATTGTGCCGGATTCGATGCGGGAAGCGACTTCGCGGGCCTTGTCCGTATCGGAGGACCACACGGAGGCTCCGAGTCCTACGTCGACCGAGTTCGCGGCCTCGATCGCTTCCTCAACCGTGGAATACCGAATGATCGGCAACGCCGGTCCGAATTGTTCCTCAGTGACCAACGGATTTTCCGGGTCGATGTCCGCGACCAGAGTGGTGGGATAGAAATAACCCGACTGGTCGGCAGCGGGGTCACCGCCCATCAAGATGCGGCCGCCGCCGTCCTTTGCGGCCTCCACGAGTCGGTGCACGACGTCGTACTGTGCCTTGTTCTGCAACGGACCCAATACATTGTCTTCGTCGAGCCCGATGCCCATCGGCATCTTGTGTGCGATGTCCACGAGGGCCTGGCAGACATCGTCGTAGATCGAATCCGGAACGTAGAGGCGTTTGAGGGCGGCGCAGGTCTGGCCCGTGTTGATGAATGCGCCCCAGAACAGCCCTTCGGCGATGTCGGACGGGTCGACGTCGTCGAGCACGATGCCCGGGTCGTTGCCGCCCAACTCGAGGGTGAGACGTTTGACGGTTTCGGCCGAGGACTCGATGATCTTCTGGCCGGTTGCTGTGGAACCGGTAAACATGATCTTGTCGATATCCGGATGGCTGCTGAGGGCAGCTCCGACCTCCCGGTCACCCGAAACGACCTGGAGCAGGCCGTCGGGCAGAACAGAATTGAGGACCGAACACAACGCCAGGACGCTAAGAGGTGTGTATTCGGACGGTTTCACGACGACGGTATTTCCCATGCGCAGGGCCGGGGCAATTTGCCATATGGTGATCATCATCGGCCAGTTCCAGGGACCGATCGCTCCGACGACACCGATCGGCCGGTACCGCAGGATGGCGTGCGTCTCCTCGTCGTCGACCAAGGTGGTTTCGTCAAGTTCGAAACTCGCGTTGGCGCGCAACCAGGATGCGGCGGCACCGACCTCGAAGCGGGCATTGGGGCCGTTCAACGGCTTTCCCTGCTCGCGGGAGAGCAGTTCGGCCAATGGCTCTGCGCAGGATTCAACGGCATCGGCGGCCTGAAGAAGGAGGTTGCTGCGTTCTTGGTGGCTGACACTGCCCCAATCGGGTTGCGCCTTTCGTGCCGTGGATACTGCCCGGTCGAGATCGTCGGTGGTGTGCCGAGGCGCATGAGCGACCAGGTCCCCGGTGGCCGGATCATGGATTTCACGGCCCCGGGGGCCCGCGTCGACACTCGACAGAAGCTCGCTGTAGGTGGACGGCAGCTTACTCATGGAGGCTCCTCGCTTCATTGGGATGAGATGTTTCCATGTTCTCTGTATTCCCATGCCGACTAGTTGCTTTACAGTGCAGGCCTTTTGGCCTGAAGCGTGTTCCGGGTCACTGCGATGATAAATTCGACAAGGAATGGCCGGCATGCAGACTCCGCCGCAGCGACGGGCAATGGGGCCTCGTCGGAGAGCTTGGAAGGTGATGACGTGACCCAATATCCGGCAGATGTGACCCGTGCTTCACGATCCGGACTGACGAAGCAGGAGTGGCGGGACTTCGCTGCGGAATTCTTCGCTCCGCTGCGGATGACATTTCCTCCGGGACATGACTTCCGGGCCGAAGTCCACCAGGTTGCGGTAGGGGATGTGCACCTGCATGACATGGTGACTGACCCACACATTGTGACCAGGAGTCCCGACCTCATTTCCGGCAACGAAGCGGCCTTCTGTAAGTTGAGCCTTCAGCTCGCGGGGACGTCGAGGCTAGCCCAGGACGACCGTGAGTGTTTCCTGTATCCGGGGGACTTGGCCCTGTACGTCACGCAACGGCCTTACGAGCTGTCCTATACCGAGCCTCAGCACGGGCTGGTGGTTCACTTCCCGGCATCCTACGTTCAGATGCCCCCGGACCAGATGAGCATGGTGACGGCGCGACCCATCAGCCGCGATCAGGGGCTGGGAAAAGTAGCGGTACCGCTCTTCGAACAGTTGGCGCAGAATATGGATCTGCTCCACGGGGCGCACGCGATGAATCTCATTCGCTCGGCCTTGGACATGTTGGTCACGGTCCTGTCGGCCGAATCCCAGGATCACGGCCAGGACCTGGCGGACAGTTTCCTGCTCCACGAGGCGATGTCCTTTATCGAGCACCACCTCGCGGACCCCGATCTCGGGCCCAGCCGGATAGCCGCACATCTTTACGTTTCGGTGCGTCAGCTGCACAGCCGATTCGCGTCGCACCGGCTGACGGTTGCTTCCTACATCCGCAATCGACGGCTGCAAGCGATCCGGCAGGACCTCGCGAATCCGTTATTGAGCAACGAGACGGTGCACACCATCAGCGCCCGATACGGGTTGTTGGACCCCTCGCACGTCAGCAAGGCGTTCAAGGCCGAGTACGGCGAATCGCCGTCGGTTTACCGAACGCGTGTCCTCCAGGACGACGCCGCCTGACGCGGTCGGCCGGGTCGCGGCCGCTCACCGCAAAGGACCCGATTTCGGAGGAAATCGGGTCCTTTGCGGTGTTTCGGTCGGACGGGAGGGGCAGTGGTGAGAGCCTCTAGGCGGCGTTCAGGCGTTCGAACGCGAGGGTTGCCAGTGCCGCGGACTGGGTCGGCAGGACGGCGTCGTCAAAACGGACTTCTGCGGAATGATTCATCGGCTGGGTCATGGGGTCCACTCCCGGGTAGCTTGCGCCGACGAACATGAATGTCCCCGGGACCTCTTCCAGAACGAAGGAGAAGTCTTCCGAGCCCATGCGGGGTTCGGGGATCTCCCGGGTGGATTCCTCGCCCAGTGCATTCCGGAGGGCTGCGGCGGCCCACTCCGTCTCGGACTGGTCACATACTGTCGGTGGATAGAGGGTCGAGAATTCGACCTCTGCCGTGCAACCGTGTGCCGCGGCGATGTTTTCTGCAAGGCGGTGAACGACGACGCCAAATTTGTCGCCCGATTCACGAGACATGGCGCGCACCGTTGCGCCGAGGCGGGCGTCGTCGCCGATGACGTTGACCGCAGCAGTTCCCGCTTCGAGCTGGGTGATCGTCGCAACCACGGGATCGAATACGCTGAACTGCCTGGTCACGGCATTCTGAAGGGCCGAAGCGATCTCGGTGAGCGGCGGCACGGGGTCCAGGGAGGAATGCGGGGCCGAACCATGACCGCCCTTGCCGTGCACCGTGATGCTCAAGTTGTAGGCGCCCGCCATGACCGTGCCGGAGCGGTATGCGAAAGTACCGGGTTCGCCCGGGGCCACATGGAATCCGTAAGCGGCGATCGGGCGTTCACCGGTGACCCCGAGGAGTCCCTCGTCCAGCATGGGCTTCGCGCCGCCGGGGCCCTCTTCTCCGGGCTGGAACATGAAGACGACCTTGCCGGGGAGCTCATCCTGATGCGCGCTGAGCAATTTGGCGGCTCCCACCAAACCTGAGGTGTGGAGGTCGTGTCCGCATGCATGCATATTGCCGTTGGTGGATGAGAACTCTTCGCCGGAATTCTCCCGGATGGGCAGGGCATCCATATCGCCCCGGAGAAGAACGGTCGGGCCGGGCTTGCCTCCCTCGAGGACCGCAACGACGGACGAGACGTTCTTGCCGCGGTGGACCTCGAGCGGCAACCCGTTCAGGGCCTCGATGACGGTCGCCTGGGTCTGGGGCAGATCATTGCCGAGCTCCGGGTTCTGGTGAAGGGTCCGTCGGAGATGGCTGAGCTCGTTGGCAATCGCGTCTGCTTCCGAAAGGAAGTTGGGGGAATTGTGTTGCGGATTTCGGCTCTCAGCCATGTTTCACTCCGTCGCGTACAGACATTGGATTATCAGTCCATCATGTCCACGTGCGCCGGACGTGTCCACCAACTCGCCGGGCAGGGAAGAGCCTCAGAATTTGATCAGACGCCCACCGGCAGGATTCAAGGGGCAGAGGAACGGAACCGCCTGAAATGTTAAGCGTGGCTATGTTTATGGCGTGGCCGTTTTGCTCCGGCAGTTTCCGATTCCGCCCCTCGAAGTGCTTGTGGAGCGGAGCCGGACCGGACGATCCTGTGGCCCTTCGGATCGCCCCGTCCGGCTTCTGCCCTATCAGCGTTCCGCGAGGATCGGCTCGAAGAACGTCGCGAGGCCTTGCCGGTCGTTCAAAGGCAGAACTGCGGACACGTACTGATCCGGGCGCACGACGATGATCGCTCCGTCCTTGCTGATCCCGCGTTCTACGAAAATGTCGTCGTCCGGGAGCGTCGCATAGACCTTGTCCAAGCAGGTCAGGCCGAATTCTCCGACCGACGGCTTGAAGATCGGGGGAACCCGCATGATGTCGACCTCCGTGTGAGGCTGCTGGTACACGACCTTGGTGTCGAAGACGGCGTCGTCATCCCCGGTTCGCGGCGTGTACCTGACCTGGGGCGAGGCCGGATCGTGAGCGAACCAATCCGCGAATTCGGTGAGCTGGGAATCCTCTCCAGCGGCCGGTGAATCGGCGAAAACATAGATGCGCCAGCGTCCGTCCGCTTCGGCCAGGTGCCCCAAGTGCAGTGGGTTGGCATCGCAGACTCGGTTGACCCTGGCCGACTTGAAACGCTTGCCGATTGGGAAGCCACTGGCCAGCTCCTGATGATCTGTTCCGGCCGTGACCATCGACGGGGCATACTCCGTCATGAACCCCGCGGGGAACTCTGCCGTTTTGACGTAGAAGTCTTCCAGATAGGATTCGTCGGGCAGGTCCTCGGGCTTGGCGGCCATCAGGGTCGACCACTCTTTGTCGAAGTCGATAAGGTTCTTCGCGATGACCTGCCGTTCCTCGGAGTAGGTGGTCAACAGGGATTCCGGGCTCAGGCCCGTCAGGACGTGCCCGAGCTTCCAGCCCAAGTTGAACCCGTCCTGCATCGAGACGTTCATGCCTTGACCGGCCTTGGCGGAGTGCGTGTGGCAGGCATCGCCGGTAATGAACACGCGAGGCGTGCGCTGACCCGTTTCCTCGTCGGGGACGTCGTCGAACTTGTCCGTCAGTCGGTGGCCCACCTCGTACACGCTGTGCCAGGCCACGGACTTCACATCGACGGAATATGGGTGCAAGATCGCGTTGGCTTTGGCGACGATCTCGTCCAGGGTCGTGTTGCGCACGGCGTGGTTGTCATCCACGGGCACTTCGCCCAGATCCACGTACATCCGGAACAAGTGTCCACCTTCGCGGGGGATGTGCAAGATCGAACCGTTCACCGATTGAATTGCACATTTGGTGCGAATGTCCGGGAAGTCGGTCGTGGCCAGCACGTCCATGACGCCCCACGCGTGGTTTGCCGCGTCTCCGGTGAGCTTCCGGCCGATCGAGGTGCGGACGGGGCTACGGGCGCCGTCGCATCCGACGACGTACTTGGCGCGAACCGTGCGCTCCTCGCCGTCGCGTTCTCCGGCGGTATACCGCAACCGGGCGGCGATGGGGTATTCCCCTTCGCCCGTGTTCTGAAGGTCCAAGAACTCGATGCCGTAATCGGGGGTTATGCGTCCCGGGGCCTGGCGTGCGAAATCCGCGAAGTAGTCGAGTACTCGTGCCTGATTGACGATCAGGTGAGGAAATTCGCTCACACCTTGAGGGTCGTCGCTGGGGCGGGCGGCACGAACAATGTTCTCGGGATTCTGGGGGTCCGGTTTCCAGAAGCACATTTCGGTGATGTGGTATGCCTCGTCGATGATCTGACGGGCGAAACCGAAGGCCTGGAAGGTCTCGACGCTGCGTGCCTGAATACCGTCCGCTTGGCCGATCTCGAGGCGCCCGGGGCGGCGCTCGATGATGCGGGCGTTGACCTCCGGGAACTGCGAGAGCTGCGCTGCGAGGATCATCCCGGCGGGCCCCGTCCCGACAATCAGAACGTCCATCTCGTCGGGCAGTTCCTCGGATCGGTCGATGCCGTAACCGGCTGGTTCCTTAATCTTCGGATCCCCCGAGACGTATCCGTGATGGTGGAACTGCATGTGAGACGAACTCCTTCCCCAACCGCGCTGTTGGAGTTTGATTGATATTCGATGTTCTATATGCGAACGTATTGTTCACATAGCGAATCTGGAATAAATCATATACGACCCACGTCACACGTGGCAAGGATCTCAGTGAAGGTGAAATATGCCCATGCCCTCCGCGCCGAATGGAGCAGGATCGCAAACTCTCAGTAGGGGGCTGAGGGTCCTGGAGATCCTGGCGGATGCCTCTGAACCCCTGAGTATCGACGACGTCGCCCGGCAGCTCGGGGTGCACCGTTCGGTGGCCTACCGCCTCATTCGCACCCTGGAAGAGCACGGGTTGGTGGTTCGGAAAGATACCGGCGGATTGGCACTGGGGACTCGGCTCGCGGCGCTCGCGGCCGGCGTCGAGCGGGACTTGCAGGCAGTCGCCGTGCCCGAGTTGACCCTCGCCGCCCGTGACTTGAGGATGACGTGTTTCTTGGCGGTTTACGATCGGGGCGAATGTCTGACGTTTGCGAGCGTGGAGCCGCCGCAGACCGTCGCCGTTGTTGCCCAACGTCCAGGAACTCGCCACCCGGTGACGTTGGGTGCACCGGGCAAAGCGATCCTTTCGATACTCCCGGAGGAGCAGTGGCCCGAAGGAATCACTCGGGAGCAGAGAGCGCAGGTTGAGAATGCGGTGGCCAAGGGTTGGGCCGAGACGACCGATGAGGTCATTATGGGGCTGCATTCCGTCGGTGTGCCCCTCACCCTGGATGACGGTCAGCCGGCAGCCCTTGCGGCAGTTTTTGTGGGGGAAGGCGACCGAGCGGAAATTGCCGCGAGGCTCGGACGGGCAGCGGCCGTGATCTCGCATGGAGAGGGCTCAGGCTCCTGAGGCGGGCTTGGGCGAGGTGATGGTCCGGAACCGCGCGGGACTTCCTTCTTGATGCCCTCGCGCGGTAACGGTTGCGCAATCCGCCGGAAAGGCCTATGTTAGGCGTGTCCGACATCACAGGTTATGTCCGGTGTTCGAAAAAGGGACACTCAGCTACGGCGATCCCGGAGCGAGACATATATGGCTTACAAGTTCATATGTGGTTCCGGAGGAACATCATGCAATCCGTATCCGAAACGGTTGCGCGCGCCCTGACGCGCCATGTCGATCATTTTTTCTGCCTCATGGGCAACGGCAACGCCTATTTCATTGATGCCCTCGAACGTCTGGGCGTCCCGCCCATCCCCGTTCGCCACGAGACCGCTACTGTGGCCTCGGCCGATGCCTATTACCGGATGACCCGCAAAGTTGCGGTTGCGACCGCAACCTACGGGGCAGGGTTCACCAACGCGTTGACCTCCTTGGCCGAGGCCTCGCTGGCCAAAATGCCGCTTGTGCTGGTCGTGGGCTCCAAACCGACCACCGGCCCGCGGCCGTTGGACATCGACCAGACCATGACCGCCGAATCCATGGGCGTGCCCACATACACGGTGGGGGTGCAGGACGCGGGCAGCGTGACCATTGAGGCGCTCGCGGACGCGATCAGCAATTCGCGCCCCGTCGTCCTGGCGATCCCCTACGACCTCGCGCCTGAATTGATTGGCGAACGGGGGGAAATCATTCCGGATCTCCCCGAGGCAGAGCCGTTGCCTCGGGCCGACCAGGTGCTTGCGGCCAAGATCGCCCACACACTCGCCGACGCACAACGTCCCCTGATTCTCGCCGGACGTGGGGCTCTGGAGGCTCGTTCCGATCTCCGCTCGCTCGCGGAAGCCCTCGGGGCCGACGTCGCAACGACCGTCCCGACGCAGGGGTACTTCTCCGTTGCGGCCGACCGGGTCACCAATTATCGTGACCTCGGCGTATGCGGCGGGTTCTCCGCACCGTTGGCGGCCCGGGAGATCGCCGCGGCTGACGTCGTCCTCGTGGTCGGTGCGGGGCTCAACCAGTTCACGATGGCTCTAGGGAATGCATTCGGGGACAAGGCGTGCGTGATTCAGATCGGTATCACCGACGAAGCCACGAACCCCCGGGTGGACCAGTATTGCCGGTCCGATTCCCGCGACGCCGTTCGTTCGATTCGCGAGAACCTCGACCGGTTGGGCGTCTCCGGGCGCAAGCCGATCAGTTCCCCCACATCGGACGAGGCCCAGGAGCGGACCGAGGGGGTCGAGACCGCACCGGATGGCCGGCTCGATCCTCGACGCATCATGAGCCGCCTTAATGAGGTCCTGCCCGAGGACCGCGTGGTCTTCACGGACGGGGGCCATTTCATGCAGTGGCCGCTGACCTATCTCCGCGTTACCGAGCCGGACAGCCACATCACCGTGGGCACGCAATTCCAATCGATCGGGTTGGGCTTCCCTTCGGCTGCTGGTGTCGTGACCGCCGCGGGCGACCGTTTTCCCGTGCTGGTCTCTGGGGACGGTGGTGGTCTCATGGGGATCGCAGATGCGGAGACTTTCGTGCGAACGACCCGTCGCGGCGTGATCGTTTTCCTGAACGACGCCGGATACGGAGCCGAGGTGCATCAATATGCAGCGCGCGGATTGGCTCCGGAGCCCATGCTGATTCCCGATGTCGACTTCGCGGGGATCTTCGCGGCTCTCGGCGCGCGAGGGAGCACCGTTCGCAGCCTGGGCGACCTCGCCGACTTCGAGCAATGGGTGGCCAGTGGCGAGGACGGGACGTACGTCCTGGACTGCCGCATCACCAATAGCATCCGAGCAACGTGGATCGTCGAGGCCGTCGAAGAATCACGCAGGACGTCGCCGCACGTCGAAGAAATGTTGGGGATGGGCCGGCCTGCCCCGGAATCGCCACAATCAGCCGGAGCCGCTGCCTCGCAAAGCGGCGACGAAGGGAAAACGGGCGGGGCCGGTGACCGGCACATGCACGTCTAGTCCTCTACGGCGCACGTCTTCATGAGCAGGCGGCCAGGAGCCTCGAGCTCCTGGCCGCCTTGTGATTGTCTGCCCTATCTGCGCTCGGCCGTGATCGGGCGGTCCCTGTGCCAGGTCACGGTTCCGTGCTGGAACGTTTGCCGGACCCCGCCGTCGCCGGTGGGGGACTCTTCACCGGTCGGGTAACCGAGCCACCCGTTTTCCCAACCGGAGTCGGCCCAATAGGACTTGATCGCACCGCCGGTGGCATGTGCGCCCGTGCTCGGCGACCAGTGGATCTGGCCCCCATCGAAGACCTGGGAGGCTCCATTTCTGAGTTTCTGCTCGCCGGTGCGGGGATACCCGAGTTTTCCGGATTCCCACTGATATTGACCGTATCGCCCGAGGATCGCACCGTTGACAGGATGTACTGTGCCTGTGCGAGCGTCCCAGAAGAGGGTTCCGTTCTGGAAAGTTTGGGATGCTCCGCCTCCGGCGAGGCCCGTGAACTCATCGCTGGTCGGATATCCGAGCCAACCGTTCTCCCAGCCCTGACCTGCCCAGTACGCCTGGATGGCCCCGCCGCTGGCGTGTCCGCCCGTGCTCGGCGACCAGTGGACCTGACCGCCCTGGAAGCTTTGCGACGCGCCACCCTTCAGCTGGCGTTCATCCGATGTGGGCAGGCCGAGCAGGCCGCCCGCCGCACCGTGGGCTTCATAGGACCCCTTGATGCCGCCACGGACGGAGTGAGCCCCCGTGCTCTCGGACCAGTAGACCAACCCGTTCTCGAAAGTCTGGACCCGGGATCCCGGTACTTCTGCATCGCGTTCACCCGTCACCGGTGCTCCGAGCCAAGCGGATTCTTTCCACTTGGACTTGATGGCGCCGGTGGGGAAGACATCCTCGCGGGGCGACATGCGAATGTAGTCGACCTTGTCCACTCGTGCAGGGAACGGCCGATCGGCGCAGGGCGGGTTGATCCAGCCGGTGTCGGTCGGGAAAGCCAACGAATCGATGATCGCCTGATATGGGTTCTCGTTCAGGGTCGCGCGGAACTCCTCGTCGCTCATCCCTACCGTGGAACTCGTGGTTTCGGGGGTTTGACCCCAGCTGGAGGGAACCAGCTGACCATCCAGGTAATACCGGATCGCGTACCCGTCCCACGTCATTTTGAAGTTGTGCCATGCGCCTGCGATCTGGGTATCGAGCTTGTGGGCATCGCGCTTGGTCCCGCTTCCTCCGTCGTCCTGTTTGGTGCACGAGATATGTGAGGTATTGGTTGTGTAGGAGTGCTGGCTGAACATCTCCATGGTGTCCAGCTCCGAAATGGCCGATTTCTCGATCCCTGCTTGCGTGCAATACGGCTGGTTGTTGCGGATCCATGCCGCGAAGTGGAGGCCATCGACAACGTCATCCGACATTCGCGCCCGAACGTCCATTTCGAAAGGCGCGTTGTAAATGAAGTCCGTATTGATCCGGCCCGAGGTGTATACCGTTCGGGTTCCGCTGGGGCATACGGCACCGCCCGGGCTGACGGTTTGGGCCGAAGGCTCTTGCGAACCGGCCAGGCAGTGGCGCTCGGTCCTGATCTCGAGGTTTCCGTCCTTGACCGAAACATTTTCCGGCGTGTACACGGTGTTCCCGTTGTTTCCGAGGTTCGCAGCACGGGTCGTGTAGACCGACCATTGGCTCGACGGCAGCGCGGAGGGGTCGTTGAACTCGTCCCCTGCCTCGAGAGAATAGGAGGGACGATCTCGGTACGTCGTCTCCCACCGTGTCGTACCGGTCAGAACGGTCGCCGAGCCCGCTGATTTGGCAGTTACCGTGATGGGGGCGCCGGGGGCTATGCCCTCGTCCTCGGTGTAGGTGCCGGGTTTGGCGTAGGGGAGACCCTCTTTGGTGATGTTCTTGCCGGCGACGTCGATGTAGTAGCGCACACCGGCGTCTGACGGGATATAAACGGTCCGAGCGATTTCGTTGAACGTTGGTCCCTTGGGGGTGACTTCGGTGGCTGCGGCGGTACCCGACTCGACGGCTCGGGCAGGAGCGGTTACTGCAGGAGCGGGGCCGCACGACAGGGTGATGGCAAGGACCGTTGCGACGCTTATGCGCGTGATCCTCCTCGACAGTGGGGAGAAATTCATTGTGGACTCTTCACAGTTTGGCCATTGAGGCGGAAAAACCTGGGTACTACCAGTGAAGATACCCCAAATTCTTGATTTGTCCGGCCTATGCCGGAAAGTTAACGTTTGTAGCCGGTCAATGATGTTTATATCGAAGTTAGGCTGATGTGTAACCTCTATCAGTCGGGTCGTGTTCGAAGACATCGTCAGGACACGTTGCGAAGGGGTACCGAGGACCAGTTCGCTGATTTTTGTGGAAAGGACCCTAGTGGCGGTCGACCAGCCTGTGACCATGTGGAAAGTGCGAACCGGAAAAACCATAGTTGTTTTCGTGGTGGTTCTGCTGCTCGTCTCGTGCACGGCACATTCATCCGACGAACCCCCTCACCTGAGTGTTCAGAATTCCACCGTGGCGTTGGCCGAGCAGCCCGTGGCGGAAAGAAGCGGGCTGCAAATTGAACGAATCAATTACCCCGTTCAGGGGCAGGCGGATCCGTCCCAGAATTGGGGTGACTTGTATCTACCGGGTGGGATTCACAAAGAAAAGACGGTTCCCATGGTCGTTCTCGTCCATGGAGGGGCATGGC
Source organism: Rothia uropygioeca (assembly GCF_004136585.1). Taxonomy (NCBI): domain Bacteria; kingdom Bacillati; phylum Actinomycetota; class Actinomycetes; order Micrococcales; family Micrococcaceae; genus Rothia; species Rothia uropygioeca. The sequence continues at coordinate 34,588 of NZ_NOIR01000003.1, forward strand.
ATCACTCCATCGGCGCGGACAAATTCAGCAAATACGCCCGAGCAATCGCGGCTCGTGGCGTGGCGGTCTACAACATCGAGTACCGACGCGTCGGTTCCGGCGGGGGCTGGCCGACGACCTTCACCGACGTCTCCTCGGCCTTGGATTACGTACCGCAATTGATGAACAATCATGCGGAGCTGTCCGGACGATCGGAAGTGGTCGGTCACAGCGCCGGAGCCCAACTGGCCGTTTGGGCGAGTACCCGCGGCGCTGCCCACAGGGATCGATTGGGCGGACAGCCGAAGTACCGGCCGGACCGGATTGTCTCCCTGTCCGGACCTCTGGACATGACCTACGCGTCCAGGAAAAGTGGCGAGGACATGTACAACGCATTGGGCGGTCCCCCGTCACAGGTCGCCTCCCGGTATGCCGAGGTCGACCCCATACAGAATATCGATACGGGCATTCCCGTGACCGCGGTCCACGGCACCGCGGACTCGGTGGTCACCTGGCAGAATTCGCAACGGTACATCCAGGCGGTCCAGCAGGGCGGTGGCCTTGCGAGCCTTCATTTAATGTCCGGAGATACTCACGGCTCATTCCTCAAGCCCGGGGGCGTGCATTACAACGACGTCCTGGACATCATTACCCAGGGCATGTGAGGTTCGGCAGGCAGCCGAACCTAGGTGAAGATCCCGGACACGAGGCTCACACCGGTTGCCAGTATCACGGTACCGAAAACGAAGGACAGCAGCCCGTGGCGCAGCACGATGGCGCGCAATCTTCTCGTCATCACTCCGACGTCGGTGGTTCCATAGGTCATGCCGACCATGAAACTGAAGTAGAGAAAGTCGACGTAACAAGGTTTCCCGGGCTCCCCGAAATCCAGGCCCCCTGCCTTGTCGCCGCTGAAGTAGAAGTGGGCGTACTGGGTCGTGTACATCATGTGGAGCATCGCCCAGGAGAGAAAAACCCCGGCCAAGCCTATGAGAGCTGCGAGGGAACCGCGGCCCGAATCGTCGATGACCATGACCATGACCATTCCAACCATGCTGACGACCGCGGCGATGGTGATCAGGAGTTCTTCCAATACCGGGTTGTACTGCTCGCGCAGTGAATGCCGTTGTGTCTGGTCCGCGTCCATGGGCCACAGGATGGCCCCATTGAGTGCCACGAAAGCCAGTGCCACGACGGTCAGGCCCACCAGGACTCCCCATTTCACGTCCGCGCCGAGCGTCGTGAAGAACGCCGCCAAAACCCCCAGCGCCAGGGAATACAGGAGACGCATGTGGGCGGAGAGCGGAAGGAATCTGCGCATGGGCTCACCCTATAAGAGGTGCACTCTCGCGGAGGCCCCCCGGCGGACCTCTAGATGGCCGACATATCCGGTGGAGCCTGCCTGAACCCTCGGGTAATGAACCCCAGCACGACGACGCCGAGGCAGAACCAGATGATGCCGACCGTGAGCGCATGGACGTCGAGCTGCGTGATGAGGAAAATGCTGATGACCGCCCCGATGATGGGGAGCAGGACGTAGGCAATGACGCTGTGGCGCCTACCCTGGCGCCGTTGCCTGAAGAAGTAGAAGATCACCGAGACGTTCACCGCTGTGAAGGCAATGAAGGCGCCGAAGTTGATGAACGACGTCGAGGTCGCGACGTCCATCAGCATTCCGCCCAGACCGATCACACCGGTGATCACGATGTTGATGACCGGGGTGTGGAACTTGCTGTTGAGCCGGCCGAAGATCTTTTTCGGGAGCGTGCCGTCGCGGCCCATCGCGTAGAGCAAGCGCGAGGCACTGGCTTGTGCCGCAATACCGGACGCGAACTGGGCGATCACGAGTCCGGCAAGGAAAATCGCCGCGAAGAGAGAGCCGCCGATCTGCAGGGCGACGTCGCTCGCGGCCGAGTCGGGGTCGGGGAAACTGCCACCGGGGTGGACCAGCTGCGTGGCGTAGGAAACCACGACGAAGATCGCTCCGCCGATCAGGGCAATCAGGAGGATCGCCCGGGGCATGTTCTTCTTCGGCTCGATCGTTTCTTCGGTGAGAGTCGTGATCGCGTCAAAACCCAGGAAAGAGTACGCTGCGATGGCTGCTCCGCTGGTGATCGCGGTAATGCTGGTGGACGAGTTCACGAACGGTTGCACGCTGAGCAACGAACCTGCGCCCCGGTCTGAGACGACCGAAGCGATGCACAGCGCAACGAAGATCACAATGACCAACATCTGAAAGGCCATCAGAAGGAAATTGGCTTTGTCGGCGACCTTGATTCCGAGGATATTGAGCGCGGTCGTGATCGCCATATACATCACGATCCATATCCCGATCGGTACTGACGGGAACTGTGCCGTCAGGTACGAACCGCCGATGAGCCAGATGACCAGTGGCAAGAAGAGGTAATCCAGCAACATGGTCCAGCCGACCAGGAAACCCGTGCGGGGCTCGATCGAGCGCCGCACATACGTGTATGCGGAACCCGCCACTGGGTGAGCGATTGCCATGCGCCCGTAACTGTGGGCGGTGAACATCATGGCCACGAGGGCCACGAGGTACGCGGACGATGCCGCCCCACCCGTCGTCTCGGCGATGACGCCGAAGATGCCCAGAACGATCAAGGGCGCCAAGTAGGCGAGCCCGAAAAGGACCAGCGAAGGGAGGGTGAGAGTTCGCGTCAGGTGTGTGCCTTCGCTGGATGCTGTGCTCATGGGATAACTGCCTTTGTGCCGGGACAACAAACGTGACCTGAGCGATACTAAACCACGCCGTGCAGTCTGACCGCATTGAAGGTCCTGGTCCCAGATCCCGACACGCCCCGGTTGTGTTCGCAAACCGGGGCGTGTCGGGGACTCGTCGGGTGTTACTTCTTGGCGAAGACGAGCGGGCTGACCGACTGCTCCTTTTCGCTGCCGTGGCCCAGCGGAATGCCCGTGCGGTCCCGGAGCAGGAGCGTTGCGACCATTCCCAGGACCACCATGATGCACAAGTAGATGGTGATGGAATGAGTACTGCCGGTTGCGTTCAGCAGTGCTTGGGCGATGGTCGGTGCAAAGGCGCCGCCGACGATCGCGCCGATCGCGTACGAGATCGAGACTCCTGAGAACCTCACCGAGGCGGGGAAGAGCTCGGTGTACGTCGCCGACTGCTGTCCGTAGGTGAATCCGAGCCCAATCGTCAGAATGGTCAGGCCCAAGAACAGCATTCCGATGCTTCCGGTGTTGACGATGGGGAAGAGCGCCACAATTCCTGCGAAGAGGAGGATCCAACCCAGGATGTAGGAGTTGCGTCTGCCCATCTTGTCCGACGCCCAACCGGCGATGAGCGTGAAGATCAGCCACGTGACCGCGGATCCGGTGACGGCAAGAAGTACTGGGCCGCGTTCGAAGCCGAGGGGGCCGTCCGGATTCGTCGCGTAGCTCTGGATGAATCCACCGGTGGTCATGTATCCGGCGGCATTGTTGCCCGCGAAGATCAACGCCGCGAAAATGACGAGGAGGCCGTGCTTCTTGAACAAAACACCGATGGGGGCCTTGCGCTCGTCCTTGAGTTCAGCGATTTCGGTGAAAACGGGTGATTCTTCCACGCCGTGACGAATCCAGTATCCGACGGCAATGAGCACCACGCTCATCAGGAACGGAACGCGCCATCCCCATTCCATGAAGGCATCGCCCGGTGCGATGGCAGTCATGAGGGTCAGCATTCCCGAGGCCATGAGCAGTCCGAGGGGGACGCCGATCTGCGGTGACGAGCCGTAGAGGCCGCGACGATCCACAGGAGCATGTTCCACGGCCATCAAGGCAGCTCCGCCCCATTCGCCACCTGCGGAGACGCCCTGGAGCAGGCGCAGAAGGATCAACAGAATGGGGGCGGCGGCGCCGATGCTCGCGTGCGTCGGAAGAACACCGATCAATGTGGTCGAGGCTCCCATTCCGATCAGGGTGACCATCAGAACTCGCTTGCGGCCCCACTTGTCGCCCAAGTGACCGGCGATGAATGCGCCGAGAGGCCGGAAGAGAAAGCTGAGACCCACGCTCATGAAGGACACGATTACGGAGGCTTGCGGGCCCAGCGGTCCGAAGAACAGTTTGCCGAAGACCAGCCCGGCGGCCGAGGCGTAGAGGAAGAAGTCGTACCACTCGATGCTCGTGCCGATCACTGTTCCGGCAATCACACGACGTTGTTCCTTGGCTTGCTCGACGGTACGCAGTGCGGCCGTCGTGGTGGTTGGGTCATGTTGGGCCGTCATCTCAGACTCCTTTGTCTTACGGTGCGGGATTGGTGCGGCACTGAGTGTCAGCGTGGTAATCCAGGAGGTAACGTGATCCAGGATACGAAGTATATGATTTTGAATAATATACGATCCCATCATCGGGTCAAGATGAGACGTCGAAGACACCGAGGTCTCACGATCGCAGTTCGGGGTGGGTGATCCGTTGGGGTGGTGGTTTTGCGCGGCATGGCAGGCTTCTGGTCGTCAGTAGTGTGATCTCTGCCGGGCGCCCCGGCCCCGAATCCCACTGCGAATGTGACGCGGTGTACTTGTTGCCAAATCTGAAATGATATACGATCTGACATGAATCAAGCATCAATGAGGAGGCTGGATGTCCACCCCGTATGAGGTCCCCGAGCAGGCAGTGAACCGGCAGGAGAGCGGCATCGCCGAGGTGCCGGTGCAACCCGGCAAGATCATCGCGGTTCACCTCGCGTACGAGTCGCGCGCTGCACAGCGAGGCCGACGTCCCGCGAATCCTTCCTATTTTATGAAACCCGCGAGCTCCCTGGCCGGATCCGGCGCTGAGATCGAGCGTCCGGCAGGAACCGAGCTCTTGGCTTTCGAGGGCGAGATCGCCCTGGTGATCGGCCGGCAGGCGCGCAATGTGGCGCTCGAGGAAGCCTGGAATTACGTTGGCTCGGTCACGGCCTCCAACGACTTCGGTATTTACGATTACCGCGCGGCGGACAAGGGCTCGAACCTTCGCAACAAGGGCCGTGACGGTTATACACCGCTCGGCCCCGATCTGATCGATGCCCGTCAGGTGGATCCGACGGCCCTCCGGGTGCGTACCTGGGTCAACGGAAGTCTGGTCCAAGAAGATGGCACATCTTGCGAGCGGTTGATCTTCCCTCTCGCGCAATTCGTCGCCGACCTTTCCCAGCACGTCACGCTCGACCCGGGCGACGTGATCCTGACCGGAACGCCCGCAGGATCGAGCGTCGTGAAGCCCGGCGACGTCGTCGAGGTCGAGGTAGATGCGCCGAGCGCCTCCGGTGCCCCCACTTCCGGGCGGTTGTCGACGCGCGTTGTCGAAGGAACCGGACAATTCGACGAAACCCTGGGCGCTCTGCCCTCCGTGGACGACAAGCAGCGCGAAGAAGCTTGGGGCTCCCGCGAAGCGGCCGGACTCCCCGAACCGGCGAATTCTTGCGAACTTCCCGGGGACCTGCGGGAACGACTCGCTGAATTGCCGACCGCGGGTCTGTCGGCCCAACTTCGGCAACGTGGGCTGAACCAGGTCAGCGTCGAGGGCGTGCGCCCCTCGATCCCAGGAAGCAAGCTTGTGGGGGTGGCCAAAACCCTGCGGTTCGTCCCTGCCCGCGAGGACCTGTTCACAAAACACGGCGGCGGCTACAACGCTCAGAAGCAGGCGTTCGACGCCGTCGGTCCGGGTGAGGTCATCGTGATCGAAGCACGCGGAGAATCCGGTTCGGGGACCCTCGGAGACATTCTGGCGCTGCGGGCCAAGAGCCGCGGGGCCGCAGGTGTGGTGACCGATGGCGGGGTTCGTGATTCGGCGGCCGTCCGGGACATCGGGCTGCCGGTGTTCTCAACCGCATCGCACCCGGCAGTGCTGGGCCGAAAGCACGTTCCGTGGGAATCCGACGTAGCCGTGGCATGCGGCAACGCGACCGTCCTACCCGGTGACGTCATCGTGGGGGATGACGACGGAGTCATCGTAATCCCGCGGGATTTGGTCGAAGACGTGGTGTCCGGGGCCGAGGCCAAGGAGACCCAGGATGCCTGGGTCGCGGAACGGGTCGCCGAGGGCCATCCGGTGGACGGTTTGTTCCCGCCGGTCGGACAGTGGAAAGAGCAGTACCAGACATGGCTGTCCTCCCGTGAGGATTCCGCCACTAACCAGGAAGATCACGCATGATCCAGACCCAGGAGACTCGGGTGCCGTCGAGCGGCTTGAGCAAAGCGCAGCGAGCTTACCAGTGGCTCAAACAGAAGATTTCGCGGCAGGAATTCACCCCGGGATATCGGCTCGTCCTGAGCACCATCGCCCAGCAACTCGATATGTCGGTGGTGCCGGTACGAGAGGCCATTCGGCAACTTGAGGCGGAAGGCCTGGTAACTTTCCAGCGGAATGTCGGCGCCCAGGTGGCCATGGTCGATGAATCCCGGTACCGCTCGTCGATGGAGACCCTGGGAATTCTGGAAGGTGCGGCAACCGCGCTCGCCGCACCGAACCTCGGCACGGAGGACCTTCGCCGAGCACGCGAACTCAATGACCGCCTCGCGGCTTCCTTGGACGACTTCGATCCTCATGCATTCACTCAGACCAACCACGAGTTCCACCAGGTTCTCTTCGCTCGGTGCCCCAATGAGCGACTCACCGAATTGGTCAGTGCCGAATGGGAGCGACTGGGTCACTTGCGAGATTCGACCTTCTCCTTCGTCCCCGGGCGTGCTCGCGAATCCGTCGAAGAACATGCTCACGTGCTCGAACTCATCGAGAACGGGGCGAGCGGTGTGGAGATCGAGCGGGCGGCACGCGGACACCGTCAGAACACCCTGACGAGCTACCTGAAGAACAAGCAATCGACCGCAGATTCTGAAGACTTCACCACGAATTCCTGATCGAAGGGAGCATTATGACAACCGAAAACACCACATCCACTGCCCAGCCGAAGGGTCTTCCGGAGACCATCCGCCACTACATCGGCGGGACATCGGTTGATTCCAAGGACGGCGAGACCTTCGACGTGATCAATCCCGTCACGAACAAGCCGTACATCACGGCAGCCGCGGGCAAGAAGGCCGATATCGACGACGCCGTCGCCGCGGCGAAGAAGGCGTTCGACGAAGGCCCCTGGCCCAAGATGCTCCCTCGGGAACGTGCGCGAATTCTGAACAAGATCGCGGATATCGTGGAGGAACGCGGCGACCAGCTGGCAGAGATGGAGTGCTACGACACGGGCCTCCCGATCACACAGGCCTTGAGCCAAGGGCGGCGCGCCGCGGAGAATTTCCGTTTCTTCGCGGACCTGATCGTTGCCCAGCACGACGACGCCTTCAAGGTCCCTGGACGCCAGGCCAATTACGTCAATCGCAAGCCCATCGGTGTCGCGGGCCTGATCACGCCGTGGAACACGCCGTTCATGCTGGAATCCTGGAAGCTCGCCCCCGCGATCGCGACGGGCAACACCGTGGTCCTCAAGCCGGCGGAGTTCACCCCGCTCTCGGCCTCGTTGTGGGCCGGAATCTTCGAGGAAGCCGGTCTTCCTGAGGGCGTCTTCAACCTGGTCAATGGCTTCGGCGAAGATGCGGGCGATGCCCTCGTCAAGCACCCGGACGTCCCCCTGATCTCTTTCACGGGCGAGTCCAAGACCGGCCAGTTGATCTTCTCCAACGCTGCACCGTATCTCAAGGGGTTGTCGATGGAACTGGGTGGCAAGTCGCCCGCGGTCGTCTTCGACGACGCCGATCTGGAAGCCGCGATCAACGCGACCGTCTTCGGCGTCTTTTCCTTGAACGGCGAGCGGTGCACCGCCGGTTCTCGCATTCTCGTGCAGCGCGGTGTCTATGACGAATTCGTCGAGCGCTACGCCGCACAGGCCAAGCGGGTCAAGGTCGGCCCGCCCTCCGAATCCACGACCGAGGTCGGTGCGCTCGTACACCCGGAGCATTTCGAAAAGGTCATGAGCTACGTGGAACTCGGCAAGTCCGAGGGTCGCTTGGTCGCCGGCGGGGGCCGTCCCGAAGGCTTCGAGGAAGGAAACTTCGTGGCTCCCACGGTATTTGTGGATGTCCCCTCGGACGCGCGGATTTTCCAGGAAGAGATCTTCGGTCCGGTCGTCGCGATCACCCCCTTCGATACCGAGGAAGAGGCTCTGGAGCTGGCCAACAACACCAAGTACGGGCTCGCCGCATACATCTGGACCAACGACCTCAAACGGGCACACAACTTCTCTCAGGCCGTCGACGCCGGGATGGTGTGGCTCAACTCCAACAACGTGCGTGACCTTCGCACGCCGTTCGGGGGTGTCAAGGCTTCCGGTCTTGGGCACGAAGGTGGTTACCGTTCGATCGATTTCTACACCGACCAGCAGGCCGTTCACATCAACCTCGGTGAAGTGCACAACCCGGTCTTCGGCAAAGCCGAATGACCTTTTCGGCCGCAGATCTTGCGGCCGCCCGAATGGCCTGGCACGTGCGCCCGGCCTCCCAACCAACCCATCGATAGAGCAAGGACGCTTGAGATGACAGAAACAGTCGATAACCCGATTCCCACCCCCTCGGTCCCTGCGCCGGACATCCTTCGTTGCGCGTACATGGAACTGATCGTGACCGATCTGAAGAAGTCCCGCGAATTCTACGTAGACCTCTTGGGCCTTGTCGTGACGGAAGAAGACGACGAGGTGATCTACCTCCGGTCCATGGAGGAGTTCATCCACCACAATCTGATTATCCGTCAGGGTCCGGTGGCCGCGGTCCGCGCCTTCTCCTACCGTGTGCGCACACCGGAGGACGTGGACAAAGCCGAGGCCTACTTCAAGGAAATGGGCTGCCGTACCGAGCGACGTCGCGACGGCTTCGTCAAAGGCATTGGTGACGCGGTCCGCGTGGAGGATCCGCTCGGATTTCCGTACGAATTCTTTTACGAAGTCGAGCACGTGGAGCGTCTCGCATGGCGTTACGACCTGTACGGGGCCGGTGCGCTGGTGCGGCTTGATCACTTCAACCAGGTCACGCCGGATGTTCCGCGGGCATGCCGGTACATGGAAGGCTTGGGATTCAGGATCACCGAGGACATTTCGGATTCGGAAGGCACCGAATACGCCGCGTGGATGCGTCGCAAAGCGACTGTGCATGACACTGCCATGACCGGCGGAAACGGTCCCCGGATGCACCACGTGGCCTTCGCAACCCACGAGAAGCACAACATTCTCTACATCTGCGACAAGATGGGCGCCCTCCGTCTTTCGGACCGGATCGAGCGCGGTCCAGGGCGCCACGGCGTGTCGAATGCGTTCTATCTCTACATCCTTGACCCGGATGACCACCGCATCGAGATCTACACCCAGGATTACTACACCGGCGACCCGGACAACCCCGTGGTCCACTGGGACGTCCACGACAACCAGCGACGTGACTGGTGGGGCAATCCCGTTGTGCCCTCGTGGTACACCGAGGCGTCCTTGGTTCTGGACCTCGACGGCAATCCGCAAGAAGTCCGTGAGCGTGACGACAAGTCGGAGATGGACGTGACGATCGGCGCGGACGGATTCTCCTACACGCGGTCCGACGACGAACAAGGCACCTACCGTGGGCAGGCGTCCAAGGGGTTCAAACTGGGGCACCAAGTCTAAAGAAACTCGATCCGAGGGGCTCCGCCGCCGGCAACATACACGGGCGGCGGAGCCCGTGCACCATCCACGGAATGCATCGACACGGAATGCATCGAAGGAGAGAAATGCTCGAGAACGAACAGCTCACGTCGATCGCGGACGAGCTCGCTTCGGCGGAGGAATCCCGCGGGATGATTCCGCGGCTGACCGCTCGGTTCCCCGATATGACGGTCGAGGATGCATACGCCGTCCAGAACGAATGGCGACGTCGAGGTGAGCAGGCGGGTCGCCGACTCGTTGGCCGTAAGATCGGCCTGACCTCCAAGGTCATGCAACAGGCCACCGGGATCACCGAACCGGATTATGGCGCGATCTTCGGCGATCAGGTTTATGAGAACGGTACGGTGATCGACCACGGTCAGTATTCCAATGTCCGTATCGAGGTCGAGCTCGCATTCGTGCTCAAGGAGGACCTTGAGGGCCCTGACGTCACGATCTACGACGTCCTCAGAGCTACCGAATACGTGACTCCGGCTCTGGAGGTCCTGAGCTCGCGCGTCGAGATGGAAGGTCGCACGATCGTCGACACCATCAGCGACAACGCTGCGCTGGGCGCCATGGTCCTAGGTGGCCGCCCGGTTGCCCCCGATGCCGTGGACCTGCGGTGGGTCTCTGCGATGCTGTACCGCAACGAGACGATCGAAGAGACCGGTGTTGCGGCGGCTGTGCTGAACCATCCGGCGGCCGGCGTCGTCTGGCTCGCGCGGAAACTCGCCGAACACGGGGATTTGCTCAAGGCGGGGGAGATCATCCTCGCCGGTTCCTTCACTCGCCCGATGTGGGTCGAGAAGGGGGACACCGTTCATGCCGATTACGGAGATTTGGGGTCCATCACATGCCGTTTCGTGTAGAACTTCCGGAAACCTTCGCCAGCGCGTTGGACGCCTCGGACCGGCCCCTTGTGGGCATGTGGGTTTGTTCGGGCTCCCCGGTCGCGGCAGAAATCGCCGGGTGCTCGGGACTGGACTGGGTCCTGCTGGACGGGGAGCACTCTCCGATCGGGCTGGAAACCACCGCTTCGCTGCTCAGAGCACTCGCTGCATATCCGACGACGCCGATGGTTCGAGTCCCCGAGCTGAATCCGGCGCTCATCAAGCAATTCCTCGACCTGGGTGCGCAAAACCTTCTGGTCCCCATGATCGATACCGCCGAGGAAGCGCGGCGGGCCGTCGAGGCCGTTCGATACCCCACAGGCGGGGTGCGCGGCGTCGGCTCGGCCCTGGCCCGGGCTTCTCGGTGGGGAGCCGTTGAGGGATATCTCGGTAGGGCGGAGGAGACCATCTCGCTCACCGTGCAGATCGAATCCGAGACCGCCGTGGCCAACGCCGACGAGATCGCGGCGGTCGACGGGGTGGACGCGATTTTCGTAGGCCCCTCGGACCTGGCCGCGTCGATGGGGGTATTGGGAGAACAGACCCACCCGGACGTCACCGCGGCCGTTCTGTCGGTCTTCGACAAGGTGCGTGCCGCGGGCAAGAGGGTCGGCGTCAACGCGTTCAACCACGAGCAGGCGCAGAAATACCTCGACGCTGGTGCGTCATTCGTACTGGTTGGCGCGGATGTTCAATTGCTGACGCAGGCCTCCCGGGACTTGGCGGAGAAGTTCATCGACTAAGGGCCCGCTCTTCGGCCTTTCCGAGCCAACATCGCGGTCCCGCCTTTGAGCACCCATTGCTCCGGATGATTTGCCTTGAAGACGCGAGAAAGAAACCGTCGAAAACATTCTTGCCGGCATAATGCCCGCATGCTGTGTCCGTAGCGGTGGCTTTGATCGCAGAAGTATTCGCTCGGTGGACGCCCTGGGTCCGCGCCTGGGCAGAAGTGATCCTGCCCCACAGCTGCTCCGCGAGCTCGCGGGTGATCTGGAGTCGTCGCACCAGAGTCGAATACGGACGTCGATTCTGTGCGTTTGGGGGTCGTGCGAGTGTGCCGTTTCCTTCTGCCGCCCGGTCCTCATCGATATCCCGAATTGTGTTTCATGCCGATATAATTCCAAAGCTATTCTTTTGATTTTAACTTTTCTCTGCAAGTGTTGTACTTTTCTTTTTGGACGTGACGAACCTATCTGTCCGTCCGATACCGCTGCGAACCAGTCCGGTATTCCGCCGCGGTTTCGTCATCAGTCATCACTTAGCTGAGGATAAGAAATGCAAAACTCTGACAAAGTCCCTTTGGACAAGATAAAACGTAGGGGTTCATTCATTGCCGTCCCCGGGTTTGCCCGCCGGTGGGCATGCACGCTGACCGCCGCGACCATGATCGCGGGCTCGTTCGGTGCGGCCACGGGCGCGACGACCGCAGCCCGAGCCGTCGACGCCCCTTCGTCCGCGTCCGCGGAGGCGCTGATCGAGGACAGCCGGCTCGACCTGAATCAGGGCGAGGCCGACAGATTCGTCGTCAAGTACAAAGACGGCTACCACCCCGCTGAGGAGCGTGACCGGATCCTCAGCGACGCGGAACGGTCCACGGGCACGGAAGCGACTGAGATTCGCGAGGGTGCCGACAACCGCTTCGTCGTCGTCACCGAAGAGAAACTGGACCAGCGCGAGTCTGGCGAATTCATCCGCTCCTTGGAGAGCGATGCCGCCGTCGACTACGTCAAGCGGGATTCGCGGGTGACTATTGACGAGGACGCACTGAAGACGTCCGAAGTTCAGAAAGCCACCGACGCGCCGAAGACTCCGGCACCAATCGACGACGAGTTCTACGCCAGCCTGTGGGGCCTTCATGGCGAGTGGGGTGCGAACGTTCCCGGCGTATGGGAGAGGTCTACGGGCAAGGACGTCACCGTGGCGGTGCTGGACACGGGGATAACCGACCACCCGGACCTCCAGGACAACTTGATTCCTGGTTATGACTTCATTTCCGACCCTGGTTCCGCTCGGGATGGTGACGGCAGAGACTCTGACCCTCATGACCAAGGGGACTGGTACGGCGCGAACGAATGCACGACAGGCAATAAGCCCAAGAGCTCCTCGTGGCACGGCACGCACGTCGCCGGAACCATAGCCGCCCTACAGAACAACCGCCAGGGGATCTCCGGGGTTGCGCCCCATGCGAAGATCCAGCCTGTGCGTGTTCTGGGCAAATGCGGTGGGTGGACCTCCGACATCGCCGATGCGATCACGTGGGCTTCCGGAGGTAAGGTTCCCGGCGTCCCGATGAACGATAAGCCCGCTCAGGTCATCAACATGTCCCTGGGTGGCCGTGGACAATGCGGAAGGATCTACCAGGACGCCGTTAACGGGGCCGTTGCACGTGGGACCACTGTGGTCGTCTCCGCAGGGAACAGCACGGCCGATGCCGCAGGGTTCACGCCGGCCAACTGCAGCAACATTGTGACGGTAGGGGCGAGTGACGCCAAGGGTGAGCTGGCCTACTACTCGAACTTCGGATCTACCCTGGACATCATGGCACCGGGTGGCGACGTGCGAACCCGGGGAGGCGGCATTCTTTCTACGCTCAACTCCGGAACGACGACGCCCTCTGCGCCCGTCTACAGCTGGTACCAGGGAACTTCGATGGCCTCGCCTCATGTCAGTGGGGTCGTCGCGCTGATGAAGTCGGCGGCACCCGAGCTGACGCCGTCTCGCATCAAGGAAGTTCTGAAGTCCTCCGCCAGGCCGATGGGTGTGGCCTGCGGACTTGGGTGTGGCGCCGGGCTGATTGATGCCCAAAAGGCGTTCGATGCCGTCGCGCCTGCCCCGGAGAAGCCCGCACCAAAACCCACTCCGGAGCCCAAGCCGACTCCCGCACCCGTGGTGCCTGCACCCCCGACTCCCGCACCCGAAAAGCCGAGTCCAGGACCTCAGCCGGTGAAGCCGAAGCCGACGCCCGTAAAGCCGAAGCCGACGCCTGTGAAGCCCAAGCCGGATAAGCCGTGGTACGCCTCCTGGTGGGAGCGGGTCGTCGACTGGTGGAATAACCTGTGGTACCGCCTGAGCTGATCTAGGATCACGCTCCCTCATTCCCTGCGCGCCGAGGCAACGAGTCCGTACTTCGGATGCGGGCCTGCACATCGGGTAATCAGGTTGCCTGATATGCATGCCCCTCGTGTTGCCCGGCGCGCGGGGACCACGGGTTTCGGGTAGGGCGGCCCGTCTCCGGCCGCTAGCGCCACCCCAATGCCGGGGCGACGTGGGCCAGGATCGACTCGATCACGTGGGCGTTGTAATCAACACCCAATTGGTTCGGCACGGTCAGCAGGAGAGTGTCTGCGGCCTGGATCGCTTCGTCGGCGCGCAACTGCTCAATGAGGGCCTCGGGCTCGTCCGCGTAGGAGCGGCCGAATACGGATCTGGTGTTGTCGATGTACCCGACCTGGTCATCGCGTTCTCCGGTACCCAGGAAATAGCGCCTGTCCTGGTCGTTCGTGATTGCGAAGATCGAACGGGAAACCGAGGTGCGGGGATCGAAGCCGTGGTCGTGCTGGGCCCACTCCTCTCGGAAGGCCTCGATCTGCTTGCGCTGTTGCACGTGGAAGGGCTCACCCGATTCGTCGTCCTTGAGCGTGGAGGACATGAGATTCATGCCGTTCTGAGCTGCCCAGCGTGCAGTCGCATCCGATCCGGCACCCCACCACATGCGGTTGCGGAGCCCCTCGGAATAGGGCTCAACACGTAGAAGCCCGGGCGGATTCGGGAACATCGGCTGCGGGTTGGGGCGCGCAAAGTGTTTGCCCGACAGAGCCGCGAGGACGACCTCGGTGTGCCGGCGTGCCATGTCCGCGTCGGATTCGCCGTCCTCCGGTTCGAAGCCGAAATAGCGCCACCCGTCGATGACCTGTTCGGGCGAGCCTCGCGAAATGCCGAGTTGCAGACGTCCGCTGGCGATGAGGTCAGTTGCCCCGGCGTCCTCGGCGAAAGCGAGAGGATTGACGTATCGCATGTCGATGACACCGGTCCCGAGCTCTATGCGACTCGTCCTGGCGCCTGCGGCGGCCAAAAGTGGAAAAGGCGAACCCAATTGGCGCGCGAAGTGGTGCACGCGGAAGTAAGCGCCGTCGGCCCCAAGTTCTTCTGCGGCCACAGCCAAATCGACGCTTTGCGCAAGGGCATCGGCTCCGCTCTGAGTGGCAGAAGTGGGATGCGGAGTCCAATGGCCGAAGGAAAGGAAACCGATATTTTTACGAGTGTTCACACCTGGATCAACCGGCCCGTGAGAGTTTCTATTCCGGACTTGCCGCCCCGCAGCTCATCACGTGCGAGGGCAGTCTGCTTTCTCCAGTCTCAGTGCTCGTAGGTCTCCAGATCGTTGTTCTTCGACTCGCGGGTCAGAAGAATGAAGATCGCGGAGACCCCTCCCAAAGCGATCAGGTACCACAGCACCGGCGCAATCTCGCCCTGGGACTTGGCGAAGATCGAGGTGATGATGGTGGGAGTAAAACCCGCCCCGATGAGTGTGGCCAACTGGTAGCCCATGGATGCGCCGGTATACCGCGCTGAGGTTCCGAATTGTTCCGATACGAACGCTGCCAGGGGCCCGTAGATCGCTGCATGAGAACACAGTCCGATGACCATCGCGAGGAAAATCAACCCTGGGTTGCCCGAGGCGTACCAGCCGAACATGGGAAAGATCAGCATCAGGTAAATGACGGTCCCCGCGATCATGATCGGCTTGCGCCCCACCACGTCGGAGAGTCGGGCCCAGCCGACCACGCACGGAATGCTGATCACGGAGGCAAGAGCGAACAGATATAGAACCAGGGAACGATCGGCGCCGTTGTCGACCGCGTACCCGATGGCGAAGATCGAGATCACCGCCTGCAGGGCAAAACCGCCTGCCCCGCCCAGCATCACCAGAATCAGGTTCTTCGGGCGACGGAGAATTTGCCAGATGGGCAGTTTGGGTTTGTCGCCCAGCTTTTCCTCTTCCTCCACCGCTTCCTTGAAAATCGGGGATTCGGAGACTTTGGACCGAATGAAAATGCCCACCGCGAGCAGAACCACGCTCAACAGGAACGGGATTCTCCACCCCCACTCCAGAAAGGCATCCCCGGTCCAGTGGTTCGCAAGTCCCATCACGGTGGTGCCCAGAGCGGCGCCCATGGGCGCTCCGGCGTTGGTGAAGGAAGCGGCGAAGCCTCGCTTTCCCCCTTTTGCATGTTCGAGGGCCATCAACGCTGCCCCTCCCCATTCACCGCCGATCGCGATTCCCTGAAGGACCCTCAAGACGATCAGAATGACCGCACCCCAAGAGCCGATACTTGCCTGACCGGGTACCAACCCGATCAGCGTCGATGCCGACCCCATGGACAGCATCGACAGTACGAGCATCCTCTTTCGACCGAGACGGTCACCGAAGTGACCGAAGACGGCTCCTCCCAGGGGCCGCGCAATGTAGCCTGCCGCGAATGTGCCGGCCGAGGCGATAGCCCCGGCCAGCGGGTCCAGGTTTGTGAAGAAAACATGTGGGAAAACCAGCGCTGTCGCCGTCGCGTACAGCAGGAAATCGTAGAACTCGATCGTGCTGCCGATGAAGCTCGACGCAATGACTCTTCGAGCCTCGCGTTGTTTGTCCCTTGCGCCGAGCCGCTCTGCTCGGACTTCCGAAGCGGGGATGCTCATTTTTTATCTGGCCTCTCTGCTGACTGACGCCGTGGCATCACGAGTAGAACCTCAAGACGGACCGGGCGACGACGGCCGGCTTGGACGCGCCCTCGGATGTCACCGCGTTGTCGATCTCCACCTGGACCCCGCCTTCGATGTCCTTGACCTCCGCGAGAATCGAGGTCATGCAGACGCGGTCTCCGACTTTCACAGGAGAAGGGAAACGAACCTTCTCCAAGCCGTAGTTGATCTTGGTGGAAACATCCGTGACGTCGAGGATTTCGGCAAACATCGGCAAGGTGAGGGACAGCGTTAAGAATCCGTGGGCGATCGTCGTCCCGTACGGACCGTTCTTGGCACGCTCGGGGTCGACGTGGATGTACTGGTGGTCGCCGGTGGCATCCGCGAACGTATTGACCTGCTCCTGGGTGATTCTCTGGGCCTTGCAGGGGCCGAGTTCTTTGCCCACGAGGTCCTTGAGTTCTGCGAGAGTGGTGTTGACGATGGCCATGGTGGTCTCCTGACGTTGTGCTGTTGTTGTGATCCCGTGGGGATCAGTAGGTCTTGCGCAAAAGGTTCTTCTGGATCTTTCCCGTGGTGGTCCGAGGCATTTCCCCGACCACCAGGACTTCGCGGGGAATCTTGTACTTGGCCAAGCGCTTCGCCAAGTGTTCGCGGATTTGGTTTCCCGTGTGGCTTGCCGCGGATTCGAGGACCACGAAGGCCACTCCGGATTCACCCCATCGCTCGTCCTCGACGCCGATCACGGCCGCTTCCGAGACAGCCGGGATGTTGAGCAGGGCGTTCTCCACCTCGGCCGGATATACGTTTTCTCCGCCGGAGATGTACATGTCCTTCATGCGATCGTGGACGCGCAGATAGCCCTCGTCGTCTACGCTTCCGACGTCGCCGGTGTGGTACCAGCCGTCCTGCAGCACCGAGGCGGTTTCCTCCGGCTTTCCCCAATAACCACTCATGAGGTTTGGGCCGTGGGCCCAGATTTCCCCTGCCTGGCCGGATGCCACATCTTTGCCGTCCAGATCGACGATGCGCGACTCGGTGAAGAAGTGCTCTTTGCCCGCCGTGCCGGCTTTGACTATGCCGTCTCGCGGATCGAGCATCCTCACGCCAGGGGCCGTCTCGGTCATCCCGAATCCTTGGCTGATGGAGATCCCCTTGGCCGCCCACGTGCGGAACATGCGCTCGGGCAACGGAGCGCCGCCGACCATGAGATTTCGCAGCATGGACAAGTCCGCTTCGTCGAACCCCTCTTCGTGGGACAGCGCATCGAGCATCGCCGGAACCATGAACGCCGTGTTCACCCGGTGTTCCGTGAGGGCTTTGAGCGCATCGGCCGCTTTGAACCGTCGATGGATGAGAATCCGTCCGCCCATCATGAACGTGGGGACTGCCAGCATGTTCAAACCAGCGATGTGAAACAGCGGGGCCGCAGCTAGGTTGACGTCGTTCTGCCGAAAGTCTTCCCCGATGAGCGCGTTGAGGTATTGGAAGAGCAGGGCACGGTGGCTGAGCATGACCCCTTTGGGTCTTCCGGTGGTCCCCGACGTGTACATGATCAGGGCCGTATTGTTCTCGTCGAGTGGAATGGTCGCGTCGTCGGTCCCACCGCTGGCGACCAACGGCTCGTACTCACCCTCGTCTACCCCGAACCACGTGATCTTCGGGCCCAGAGCCGTGCGCAATTGGTCCGCATTCTGGGCCTGGTCCTCGCCGTAGAAGACCACCGCGGGAGTGCAATCGCGCAGGATGTAGTCGACTTCCGGAGCCGCAAGCCGTGGATTGATCAGCACGCACACGGCGTCGATCAGCGTCGCCGCGAAGAAGACTTCCAGCAGAGCCGGGTGGTTGAACCCCGCGTACGCGACGCGGTCGCCGGGGCGGATTCCGAGAGTCGTGAGAGCGTCGGCCAGCCGGTTGACCCGCTCAGCGACTTCCGCGTACGTCGTTTCGGATCCCTCGAAGCTGAAAGCGATATCTTCCCCGCGGATCTTGGCGCGGCGCGCGGGATAGGTTCCTATTCCGTATTCAATGGTGGTCATGAGAACTCCTTCGTCCTGGACCGGTGATGCTATGTGTTGGTGCGAGGCAGAAACGAGCCAATACCGGTCAGCGAGCGCCCCACGATCAAGCTGTTGATCTCATGCGTCCCCTCGTAGGAGTAAATGGCTTCGGCATCCGCAAAGTACCGGGCGACGTCGGCCTCCAACGTGATTCCGTTCCCGCCGCAGACCTCTCGGGCCAGGGCAACGGTCTCGCGCATACGAAGACACACGGTCGATTTGGTGAGGGCCGAATGCTCGTCGCGGTAGGAGCCGTTTTCTTGCGCCTCGGACAAGGAAGCGCAGAGTGACAGTGCTTGTGTGACGTTTCCTTGCATTCGGGCCAGTTTCTCTTGGACCAGCTGGAATGAACCCAGCGGTACCCCGAACTGCCGGCGCCGGTCCACGTAACGCAGTGCCGCCTCGAACGCCCCTGCGGCCACGCCCGCCGCGATCCACGCGACGTCCGAACGCATGAGGCGCAACATCCTTGCGACGTCTTTGAAGGAATGAACGTTCTTCAGGCGCAACGACTCCTGGACCGACACGTCCTCCAGCGTGATTTCCGCATTCTGCACGATGCGCAATGCGGTTTTGCCGGAAATGGTCTCCATGCTGACACCGGGTGCTTCGCTGGGCACCAGGAAACCTTTGACCTCGCCATCGTCGTCGTCGCGGGCGAAGATCGCCAACCAGTCAGCCTGGGTGGCCGCGCCGATCCAACGTTTGGTTCCGTTGATTCGCCAGGTCTCGCCCTCGCGCCGGGCCGAGGTGGCCAATCCGCCTGCGACGTCGGAACCGTGCTCGGGCTCGGTGAGACAGAAGACGCCGAAGCGTTCCCAGGAAGCAATCTTGGGGCGCCATTCGGCGACCATCTGATTGTCGCCGCCCTCGAGCACAGCGGTTCGGAACAAGCCCGCTTGTGCCGTGTGGAACGTTGCCACCGAGGCGTCCGTCCGCGCCAGGGTGAAGCACCGGAACCCACGAAATATGGGGCGGGGGTCGGCCTCGAGGGCCGCCGGTTCCACCAAATCCAGATCCACGAGTGGTTGCACGATGGCCTGTGGGAAGCGCGCCTGGTCCCACGCCTCGTTGACAAGGGGTGCGACATCACGCTCGAGGGTTTCCTGAAGGGTCAGGAGGAGTCCGCGCTCACTATCGTTCAGCGAGGCGGAAACTCCCAGTGGATCGGACAGCGGAAAAAGCGTCCGAGTTGGATCTGCTGTCATCGACATCTCAGGCCTCCTGCCCGGGGTTCTCGCGCGGCGTCAATCCCAGAAGGTGGGCCGCATTGTTCTTGAGGATGTCCTCGCGAATGTCCTCGCGGAATTCCCTTTTCTCGAAGGCTTTGAGCCAAGCATCGGGCTGGATAAGGGGGTAATCGGTGCCGAACAGTACGCGGTCCGGAAAGAATCGATTGGTGGCCCGGACGAGGGAATCGGGGAAATACCTAGGCGACCAGCCGGACAGGTCGATGTGGACATTGGTCTTGTGCGTGGCGATGGAGTTGGCTTCCTCCTGCCACGGAACC
Source organism: Rothia uropygioeca (assembly GCF_004136585.1). NCBI lineage: Bacteria > Bacillati > Actinomycetota > Actinomycetes > Micrococcales > Micrococcaceae > Rothia > Rothia uropygioeca. The sequence goes on from NZ_NOIR01000003.1 coordinate 54,343, forward strand.
GAAGGATGGGCCATGATCACGTCGAGATCGGGAAAATCCGCTGCGACGTCGTCCAACAACATTGGATGGGACAATCGCGCTTTGATTCCGCCGCCCCCTCGCATGCCTGCGCCGATACCGTTCTGGCCTGTATGGAAGAGCGCCGGGACGCCGAGCTCCGTGATCGCCGACCACAGAGGATAGAAGTTCTCATCCGAAGGATCGAAGTCCTGGAGCGAGGGATGGAATTTGAATCCCATGACACCGTGATCGTGTACGAGCGTGCGGGCCTGCTCTATTGCCGCTTCACTCTTGCGGGGGTCCACCGAGCCGAAGGGGATCAGAACGTCAGCGTGGTCCGCGGCCTGCTCGGCGATTTCTTCGGAGCTGATGGGGGCGTGATGAAGTGCGGTCTCCGCATCAACCGTGAACACCACGGCTGCCATGCCCCAATCCCTGTACCTCTGAGCGATGGCCTCCAGACGCGGAGTACGGTCCCCGGACCTGAAGTACTTTTCCGAGGCAGCGATGAACTCCCGTGGCATTGACTGGTGTCCGTGAGAGTCTTCCTCGATATGGGTATGGATGTCGATGGCCGAGACGAGTGCGGGGTCCACAGCGCATTCGTAGCGAGACATGATCAGCTCTCCTCGGGCCGGAGCTCTTCGGGCAGGGGCAGAAACTCTTCGCCGACGGGTTGGCGGTGCGCACTCACTAGTGCCGGAAGGTCCCTGGCCAGATCGTCGTAACTCCAGCCGCCGTCGTGGTATTCGGTGGCCTCGGGCAGCGGGTGCGTCCACACTTGCAACCGGTCACCGCCGATGCCTAGCACCTGGCCGGTCTCGCCCAGATCGCCGCCGACGAGGTACGCGACCAGACCCGCGACGTCCTCCGCGGTGCCGAACCCTAGGTCATGGCGGAAGAACGCGGGCATAGGGCTCTGCCGGTCCTCGGCCTCGATGGCTTTACGGAAATAGGGGACGGTGCGGGTCATGGCGGTCGAGGCCACAGGTATTGCGGCATTGATCTGCACGCCGGCTTTCTTCATTTCCAGGGCCCAGGTGCGGACCATACCGACAATTCCTGCTTTGGCGGCGGCATAATTCGTTTGGCCGAAGTTGCCGCGCTGACCGGTTGGAGAGCCGATGCAGACGATGGAACCTTGAACGTCGTTTTCCTTGAAGTGGCGGTAGGCCTCTCGAACGCAGGTGAACGTTCCGCGCAGGTGAACTTGAATCACCGAGTCGAAGTCGTCGTCGCTCATTTTGAGGACCGACTTGTCCCGGAGTGTCCCGGCGTTGGTCACGAGCCCGTCCAGACGGCCGAAGGCCTTGAGCGACGCAGAGACCAACAGCGTGGCGGCGTCGGTAGTGCCCACCGGTACGGCACACGCGACGGCTTTGCCGCCCTCTTCCCGGATGCGGGAAACAGCAGAATCCGCAACGATCTGGTCGACGTCGTTGACGACCACGCTGGCGCCCTGGCGCGCGATCTCACGAGCGTAGGCCAAACCCAGCCCGGCTCCCGCGCCGGTCACGATGATGGCCTTGTCCTGCAACGTCATATCCACTCCTCATGTGATTTGGGTGACATCTGCAGCCACCTAAACGCAATTAGTTGAAAAAGTCAATCATTGGTTCGTTCTATGATGTCCTCATGAACAAGCGATGTGATGTGCAGCGGACGGTCGGCGATGCCCGAGATGAAGGGGGGATGCCCCTGGAATCCACCGAAATCGCGGGCGATGCAGTATTTCTGCTCGAGAAGCTGGGGGCGGTCGGCACCCTCGATGCGAATCGCGAGCTGAAAGATTTCGGCCTGAATGCGAGATCGTTCAGCGTTCTCAGCCTCGCTGGGGAGGATGAAGCGCCAACGCAGAAGGCGCTGGCGGAGATGCTCACGCTGGACCCCAGTCAGATCGTGTCTTTGGTTGACCGTTTGGAGAGCGAGGGACTGGTGGAGCGCATTCCCGACGGTCGAGACCGGCGCATTCGACGCATTCGGGCCACCGCGGAGGGGGATGAAGTGCGCAGGGTTGCGCGGGTGCAGGTCCTTCGTGCTCAGGAGCGGACTCTGGGCGAGTTGCGTGCCGAAGAGGTTCAGCAGCTGATCGGCCTACTGGGTAAGGCCCTGTTCGGCCGTGATCAGAGCGCCCTGAAGTCTGACGTCGATTCCGCCTGAGCGCCCGAGGCCTCGCTCGCTCATCGGGCCGGAGGTCCCATCTCGGCTCCTCGCTTTTGCGCGCTCGTCTTTTACGGCGTCGCTACATGATCGCCTTCACAGTATTCCAAATCACATGTACTCTTGCTGAGAACGTAAACGAACCATGTTCGTTAAATGGACTCACAAGATGCCTTCGCCGGCCGTCGATACATGTTGGGACGTAGCGCGAAGAGAAAAGAGAAGGACTCATGGCCTGGAACATGCCGGCCGAGACGGATCCGCACGAGCGGACCTGGATGGCCTTTCCCTGCGGTGGAGAAACGCTCGGTTCCTCGGAAACCCAACGGGAAGAAGGCTACGAAGCCTGGGCCGCGGTCGCTCGGACGATCGCCGAATTCGAGCCCGTGACGATGGTCGCTGATCCCTCCGAAACTCAGCGTGCTCGGCGGATGCTGGGGGCCAACATCGACATCGTCGAGGCGCCGGTGGACGAGTTCTGGATGCGTGACGTCGGACCGACTTTTGTCCGGGACGTCGAAGATCCGCAACGCCTCGGCGCGGTCGATTGGATTTTTAACGGGTGGGGTGCCAATGAGTGGGCTGAGTGGGAGAAATCCGCTGGTCTGGCCCGATTTGCAGCGGAAGTTGCAGGCGTCGAGCACGTCTCATCCGTTCTGGTCAATGAGGGCGGGGGAATTCACACTGACGGACAGGGAACTGTCCTCGCGACCGAAACCGTCCAACTCGACCCTCGCCGAAATCCTTACGCGGATCGGCAGCGTGTCGAGTCCGAACTCGCCCGGACCCTTGGCGCACGGAAAGTCATCTGGCTTCCTCGCGGACTGACGAGGGACTATGACGATTTTGGAACCAACGGCCACGTGGATATCGTTGCAGCCTTTGCGTCCCCTGGCACCGTGCTCGTGCACTCTCAGGAAAATCCGGAGCATCCGGATCACGCCGTCTCGCAGGAAATCCGCCGCTCGCTCGAAGGCCAGAGTGACGCCGAAGGACGCCCGCTGAACATCGTGAGTGTTCCCGCACCGAGCCGGATCAGCGACGATTTCGGGCCCGTGGACTGGAGCTACATCAACCATTACGTCGCCAATGGGGCCGTCATTGCGTGCTCCTTCGGGGACGATCGCGCCGATGGGCGCGCACGTGAAATCCTCTCCGAGGCCTATCCCGGAAGAGAAGTGGTTTCCGTCGAAGCGCGGCCGATCTTCGACCGCGGCGGAGGAATCCACTGCATCACCCAGCAGCAGCCCGCGGCGGGTGATCGTCCGTGACAAGAGTGGACGTCGTAGAAGCCAGCATTCGCGAACTACGAGCGGCCATGGAGATGGGGCAAACCACGTGCGAGCAGATTCTCGACGAATATCTCGCCCGCATCGATGCCTACGACTCCGGGGGACCCGGTCTCAACGCCGTCGTCGTGCGGAACCCGGAAGCCAGAGCGGAAGCCCAGGCTTCGGACCGACGCCGTGCTCGTGGAGAGACCCTGGGACCGCTCGACGGAATCATCTACACGGCCAAGGACAGCTATCTCGTCAAGGGCCTGACCGCCGCGGCCGGGAGCCCCGCCTTCGTCGATTTGGTCGCTCAGAAGGATGCCTTCACGATCGAGCGGCTCCGTGCTGCCGGGGCCATCTGCATCGGCCTGACCAATATGCCGCCCATGGCAAATGGGGGAATGCAGCGCGGCGTCTACGGTCGCGCCGAAAGTCCGTACAACGCCGGGTGGCTGACCTCGGCTTTCGGCTCGGGGTCCTCCAACGGCTCGGGGACCGCTACTGCGGCCAGTTTCGCGGCCTTCGGGCTAGGGGAGGAGACCTGGTCGAGCGGTCGGGCCCCAGCCTCGTGCAACGCTCTTTTCGCCTATACCCCTTCTCGCGGAGTCATCTCGGTGAGGGGCAATTGGCCGCTTGTGCCCACGATGGACGTCGTAGTTCCGCATACCCGTACCGCCGCGGATCTCGTCGAGGTTCTTGACGTCATCGTCGCGGACGATGCCGATTCCCGCGGCGACTTCTGGCGGTCCCAGGACTGGGTCGACATCCCCAAATCCTCGAGCGTGCGGCCGGAGTCGTACCTCCCTTTGGTCGCGCGGAACACGACCGAGGCGAAAGACCGCCTGAATGGCCTGACCCTGGGCGTTCCCCGGATGTACATCAATGCTGATCCCGAAGCAGGAACCGCTCGAGCGCCGGGAATCGGGGGCTCGACGGGCCGGCGGATCGAGACACGGGCGAGCGTTGTCGAACTGTGGCGGCAGGCAAAAGCAGACCTGGAGGAAGCCGGGGCGCGCGTCGTCGAGGTGGACTTCCCCGTGGTGAGCCGGTACGAGGGCGACCGCCCCGGAGCGCCCACGATTCGGACGCGTGGACTGGTCAAACCTGAGTACTTGGATCGGGAGATCCTGGACCTTTCCGCGTGGGCTTGGGACGACCTCCTCCGAGCCAACGGGGACGAAGGAATCTCCGAACTCGCGGCCGTCAATGGCGAGACGATCTTTCCCGCGCCCGAGGGTGCCCTGCCGGACAGATACGACGGATTCGACGACGACATCGCCGAATATCCCGCATTTATTCGCGAAAACCCCATTGATTCCTTCCGGGATATCCCCGAATTGGCGCAGGGGGTCGCGGGGCTCGAGGAAACGCGCCGAGTCGACCTGGAGAACTGGATGGAGGAGAGGGGCCTTGACGCCGTTCTGTTCCCCGCCATGGCCGATGTGGCCCCTGCTGATATGGACGTGGATCCAGATTCCGCGGACCTGGGCTGGCGCAATGGTGTGTGGGTCGCCAACGGGAACCTGGTCATGCGCCACCTGGGCATTCCGAGCGTCACCGTCCCTATGGGGACCATGCCGGATACCGGGATGCCCGTTGGTCTGACATTCGCTGGGCGCGCGTATTCGGACAACGATCTCCTAGGCATCGGTCTTGCCTTCGATGCGCTCGGCCCTCGCCGGACGGCGCCACCCCGAACGCCCCGACTTCAGGGATAACCGCTTCCTGGCGCGGAAGCGCTCCCATCCATCATTCGAATCCAATGACTCACCAGGAGGAACTCATGTCCTCGTCCTCACAGCGGAGAAAAGACCCCGGCCGTTCCGGTGTCACCATCCACACGTCCACGTCGCCGATCGTCCAGCGTTCGGACTCCGCCGTCACCATCGTCGGGGACGGCAAGAAAAAACAGGCGAAAGGTCTGAGTGCCGCCAGCATTGGCCTGGTTGGCGCGACCGTCATCGGCGTCTCCACGATCGCTCCCGCCTACACGCTCTCCGGTGCGCTGGGGCCCACCGTCTCGGTCGTGGGTTTTCACTTGCCGGCGATCTTCTTGCTCGGCTTCATCCCGATGCTCCTCGTGGCTCTCGGATACCGGGAGCTCAACTCCGCAATGCCCGACTCCGGAACCACATTCACTTGGGCTACCAAAGCTTTCGGCCCGTGGGTCGGGTGGATGGGTGGCTGGGGGCTCTTGGCCTCGACCGTGCTGGTGCTGTCCAATCTCGCGGGGATCGGCGTTGATTTCTTCTATCTGCTGTTGTCGCAGATTTTCCGCAACGATGCGATCGCCGACCTGACACGCAACGTCCCACTCAACGTGGTGACGTGCCTGGTTTTCATGGCCGGTGCCTGTTTGATCTCTTACAGGGGAGTCGAGGAGACCAAGCGCTTCCAAATTTTTCTCGTGAGTTTTCAGCTGTTGATCCTGATCGGATTCTCGGTCGTCGCTATCGTTCACGTCGCCAACGGAACCGCATTTGACGGGCATATGCCCAGCATCGAATGGTTCAACCCATTCGGCGTGGACTCGTTCTCGGCATTCTCCGCGGGTGTCTCTCTATCGGTTTTCATCTATTGGGGTTGGGACACCGTCCTCACACTCAATGAGGAGACCGAGGGGTCGGACAAGACGCCGGGCAGGGCGGCCCTGCTCGTCATAGCTATCGTCGTCGTACTGTACCTGCTGGTCGCCTGCGCAACCCTCGCATATTCGGGCGTTGGGAACGGCGATTTGGGATTGACCAACGGGAACATCCAGGAGAATGTCTTCGCCGCCCTGGCAACCCCCGTTCTGGGGCCGCTCGGCATTCTCATGTCGATCGCGGTGCTCATGTCCTCCATCGCTTCGCTGCAGTCGACCATGGTTTCCCCGGCCCGCACTATGTTGTCCATGAGTTTCTATGGGGCGCTTCCCAAGGGGCTGTCCCGGATCCATCCGAAATTCCAGACACCCAGCACCGCAACCGTGACATCGACCGTTGTCGCGGCGGTTTTCTACGCGATCATGCGTTTCGTCTCCGAAGACGTCCTCTGGGATACGATTTCGGCTCTGGGCCTGATGGTGTGCTTCTACTACGGACTGACGGCGCTCGCGTGTGTGTGGTACTTCCGCCGGTCTTCCCTGCGGTCCCTGCGGACTTTCTGTACCCAGCTTCTGGGGCCATTGTTAGGCGGGATCCTTCTGTTGATTTTCTTCGTGCGAACGACGATCGATTCTTTCGACCCGTCGTACGGTTCCGGCTCGTCGCTCTTCGGGATCGGTCTGGTCTTCTACTTGGGCGCCGGCATGATCGTGTTGGGCCTCGTCGTCATGTTCGCGCTCTCGCGTCTGATTCCGTCCTTCTTCCGCGGTGAGATCGAAGTCGCGCCCGGGGCGGTGGACCGTGCGTAATGGGCATTTGCCCTTGCGCCACTTTGACTCAGGCTGCTGCGAGATGAGTTCGCAGGCGTTGCTCCAAGCCGTCCAGGAGGCTCGGAAGCCCGAGGTCGAGTGCTTGCTCGGCGGCCATTGGGCCGCTGAGATGCTCTCTGTCCTTCTGCAAGCGGGCCATGAGCGCGAAATCCGGGCTGAGCTTTCCCGGGTTGAAGATGTCGGCGGGAGCCGCGGCGTCCAGGGCCGTGCCGAGGAGGAAAGATTCGAGGGTTTCGATGACCCTCAATATTTCGGCCTCGGGCCAGCCGGACTTGAGGAACGCCTGTGCGACGGCTTCGTACATCGCCAGCGTCTGGGGCGCCTCGGCCACCGGGGTCAGGGCGAGCGTCGCGACGACGTATGGCTGAGCCGCGAACGCTTCGAAATAGGACCGTGCCCAGGCCTCCGTGGCCGAGCGCCACTCCGAGGCTGCCTCGGCCCGATTTCCAGTACTGTCCGAGCGACGGCTGAGTTTTACCAGATCGGCGATGTCGATTCCGCGCACCACATCGTCCGAGATCTTGGCGAAGACCTCGTCGCGGGAGGCCACATGGTTGTACAGCGACGACACGGCGACTCCGAGCCGCTTGGCCAGCATGGTCATCGTGAAACTCTCCCCGTGGGACTCCAGAAGTTCCCGCGCGGCGTGCACGATGTTCTTCGAGGTCAGGATCGTCTGGGCAGGCCGGCCCGGCCTTCTCGTGGCTTTTTCCATCACGCAGACGACCTTACCCGCGCGTCGCTGCAACGCCCGGCAGGCACCTGATGTGCGGCACATTTCACAAATTTCATCTTCGTCGCTACCATAAACGAAACACATTCGTTTATTTCCTCCCCACCTCACGAAAGGTCTGAACATGAGTGCCAACCCTCATAATCCTCAGCAATCCGAGTGGTCCGTCCGCGAGTCCGACGTTGTCGTGATCGGTGCCGGCCCTTCCGGCTTGGCCGCCGCAACTGAACTGCGCAAGGCGGGCAAAAGCGTTACGGTGCTCGAGGCCCGCGAGCGCGTGGGAGGGCGCACGTGGTCGCAGGTCATCGACGGCGCGTTCCTCGAGATCGGCGGCCAGTGGATTTCCCCTGATCAGACCGTGCTCACCGAGTTGGTCGACGATCTAGGGCTCAAGACCTTTTCTCGGTACCGCGAGGGAGAGAACATCTACCGTTCGCCGAAGGGCACCGTGACCCGGTACGCGGGAGAGATGTTCCCGGTCTCCGCGGAAACCGAGCGCGAGATGGAGCGTCTGATCGAGATTCTGGACGGCCTGGCCGCGGAGATCGGGCCGACCGAGCCGTGGGCTCACCCCAAGGCGCGTGAATTGGATACGATCTCCTTCCATCACTGGCTGCGCGAGCAGTCCTCGGACGAAGAAGCCTGCAACAACATTGGCCTGTTCATCGCGGGCGGCATGCTGACCAAGCCGTCTCACGCTTTCTCAGCGCTTCAGGCTGTCCTCATGGCTGCCTCTGCCGGGTCCTTCTCGCACCTCGTGGACGAGGACTTCATTCTCGACAAGCGGGTCCTCGGCGGAATGCAGTCCGTTTCTCTTGCCCTTGCCGAGCGGTTGGGCGACGACGTCATAACGGGTCATCCCGTGCGCGTCCTCCGGTGGCAGGAAGAGGACCCCGAGTACCCGGTTCTGGTTGAGGCGGAAGAGTTCTCGGAAGACGGCCGGGCCAGTGGCTCGGGCATCCTCGTGCGGGCGAAGCGGGCCATTGTTGCGGTTCCGCCGAACCTTTACAGCCGCATCTCCTACGTGCCGGCTTTGCCCCGACGCCAACATCAGCTGCACCAGCATCAGTCCCTGGGCCTGGTCATCAAGGTTCACGCGGTGTACGACACGCCTTTCTGGCGGGAAAAGGGTCTGTCCGGTACGGCGTTCGCCGCGGACTCATTGGTCCAGGAGATCTACGACAACACCAACTACGACCCCGAAACCGGCGAGGAAGAATCCCGCGGAACGCTCGTTGGCTTCGTCTCCGACGAGAATGCTGATCGCATGTTCGAGATCTCGGCGGAAGAGCGCAAGGAAGCCATCCTGACCGCGATGGCCGAATTGCTGGGTGAAGAGGCCAAGAACCCCGTGGTCTACTACGAGTCCGACTGGGGCGCCGAGGAATGGACCCGCGGAGCCTACGCGGCGAGCTATGACCTGGGTGGTCTCCACCGGTACGGCAAGGATCAGAGTGAGCCCGTGGGGCCGATCCACTGGTCCTGCTCGGATATTGCCGCCGAGGGGTATCAGCACGTGGACGGAGCAATTCGTATGGGTCTGAAGACAGCTGCGGATATTGTGGACTCACTATGAGATACATCGTTGGTTATTCCGCAAACCGCCGCGGTAGGGAAGCGCTGAACCTGGGCGTGGCACTGGGGCGCTCGATGGGTGCCGAACTTGACGTGGTTCTGGTCCTGAAAGCCGAGGATGCGTATGCCGGGGCACTGCGCGGTCCCGGCAATTACGCCGACCTCGTGAAGAATCAAGCCAAAGAGTGGCTCCAGGAGGCCGCGGAAATGGTTCCGGACGACGTTGTCGCCAGGTACCACATTCGCCGTTCAGTGAATGCCGCGACCGGTCTGATGGAAATGGCCGAGGTTGTCAATGCAGGTGCCATAGTCGTCGGGAGCTCGTCGAAGAGCTCTTGGCTGTGGCACGGCATTGGCTCCGTCGACAATGCGCTGCTGCACCGTGCCGCATTGCCGGTCATTATTGCTCCTCGTAATTACGAGAATTCCGCGTCGATCACCGCGATCGACTGTGCGGTGAGCCCCAAGTACGACTCGATCGGTTTGGTCGAGGAAGCCATTGCGACGCTCAATCGGACCGGAATCCCTGTGCGATTGGTGTGCATGGTGGACGGTTCTGCGGAAGACGACGAAGGCCGGGTGCAGGAAGCCGTTGAGGGGCTGGTTGCCGACTCCAGCGTCAGGCCGGATGAGCCTGAAAAGTTACGGGTCGTCGTTGGGCACGGTCGAGGAATATCGGAAGCCGTCGAATCTCTCGATTGGGAGCAGGGCGCGGTCCTCATGGCCGGATCCTCCAAGCTAGCCCAAAGGGGAGAGCTTTTTCTCTCCACCACTACGTCGAAGATCCTGTCGAAGCTGCCTATTCCCATCGTCGTGGTGCCGAGGGACTATCACCCCGGACGATACGGCTCCGAGGCCCAGCCCTGGACCGGTCAGCTCAAAGCGGTGAATCCCCAACAGCCCCGGAATGGCGGGAACTGAAGGGCATGAAACAAAAATTGAGTATTGGTTAACTACGGTAGACTTCGTGCCGTAGGACACGTGAAAGAGGTGTGATTCCATGGCCATCGATATTGATCAGCTATTGGCCCAAGTTCCCACAGGATTATTGATTGGTGGCCAGTGGCGCGATGCCTCTGACGGGTCCACATACGAGGTCGATAACCCCGCAACCGGCGAGACGATCGCGACCCTCGCGTCCGGTACGAGCGATGATGCCCGTGCCGCAATGGACGCGGCGTGCGCGGTCCAAGCCGAATGGGCCGCGACTCCCGCACGTGAGCGCTCGAATATTCTCCGTCGTGCTTTTGACCTGGTTCAGGAGCGCAAGGAGGAGTTCGCGACTCTCATGACCCTGGAAATGGGCAAGCCATTGGCCGAGGCACGCGGTGAGGTCGCGTACGGCGGCGAATTCCTTCGGTGGTTCTCCGAGGAGGCCGTGCGCGATTACGGTCGGTATGCGCCAACTCCGGAAGGAAACCTTCGGATGCTGACCGTGCGCAAGCCGGTTGGACCCTGCTTGCTCATTACGCCGTGGAATTTCCCCTTGGCGATGGGCACGCGCAAGGTTGCCCCGGCCGTGGCCGCGGGCTGCACCATGGTGCTCAAGCCTGCCCGGCTAACCCCTTTGACGAGCCAATATTTCGCCAAAACCATGGTCGACGCGGGCCTTCCCGCTGGTGTCCTCAACGTGGTTTCCGGAGCCTCGGCGTCGGCGATCTCCAATCCGATCATGGAAGATCCGCGTTTGCGCAAGGTATCTTTCACCGGGTCCACCCCGGTCGGCAAGCAGCTGATGGTCAAAGCCGCGGACAATGTTCTGCGCACGTCCATGGAACTCGGGGGGAATGCCCCGTTCATCGTCTTCGAAGACGCCGACATCGACGATGCCGTCCAGGGCGCGATGGGCGCGAAGATGCGCAATATCGGGGAGGCCTGCACCGCGGCGAACCGGTTCATCGTCCATGAGTCCGTGGCCGAGGAATTCGGAAAGAAATTCGCCGAGAAAATCAGTGCCCTCAAGGTCGGAAACGGTCTGGAAGACGGAATCACTTGTGGCCCCCTCGTCGAGAAGAAGGCCCAGGAATCCGTGACGGCACTCGTGGAAGATGCGACCCAGCGCGGGGCCCGCATTCTGGTCGGTGGAAAACCCGGTGAGGGCGCGGGATACTTCTTTGAACCCACGGTCCTGGTGGATGTACCACGGGATGCCCGGGTCATCCAGGAAGAAATCTTCGGACCGGTGGCCCCGATCATTACCTTCTCCACGGAAGAGGAGGCATATGAGCTGGCCAACGACACCGAATACGGCCTCGCGTCTTACGTGTACACGCAGGATCCTTCGCGCATGTTCCGCGTTTCGGATCACCTCGAGTACGGGCTCATGGGCTTCAACGCAGGAGTCATCTCGAATGCTGCCGCGCCGTTCGGCGGTGTCAAACAGTCCGGACTGGGCCGTGAAGGCGGGGCCGAAGGCATCGCCGAATACACGACGACCCAGTACATCGGCATCAAGGATCCTTACGCCGGTCAGTGACGGCGACGGAGCCTGATCCGATCCAGAAAGCTCACCCCATAAGAAGGAGTCGACATGGTCAACCGTCTTAAGAACTTCATCAACGGAGAATTCGTCGAGTCTTCCTCGACGGATGTGCTCGATATCGTCAGCCCGGTCACGGGCGAAAAGGTCGCCGAATCGCCGATTTCCACGGCGGAAGAAATCGACGCAGCTTTCGCTGCCGCTTCGGAAGCGTTCAAGACCTTCAAGCGCACCACTCCGTCCGATCGCCAGAAGATGCTCCTGGACCTCGCCGATGCGATGGAGGCCAACGCCGACCGCCTTGCCGATGCCCAGTATCGCAACACCGGCCAGCCCCGTGATGCGATCAAGTCCGAGGAAATCATCGGTGGCGCGGACCAGTTCCGGTTCTTCGCCGGAGCGGCCCGTACGCTCGAGGGCAAAGGTGCCAGCGAGTACGTCGAGGACCACACCTCGTACATTCGGCGCGAACCGATCGGCGTCGTCGCGCAGGTGACCCCGTGGAATTACCCGCTGGACATGGCCGTGTGGAAACTCGGACCTGCCCTGGCCGCGGGCAACACCGTCGTGCTCAAGCCCTCGGACACCACCCCTGAGTCGACACTTGTCCTCGCGGAGCTGATCTCGGAGATTTTCCCCGCAGGGGTTGTGAACATCGTCTTGGGCGACGGCAAGGTCGGTGCCCAACTGGTCTCGCACAAGACCCCGCAACTCGTGGCCATCACGGGGTCCGTCCGCGCGGGACGTTCCGTCGCGGAGTCCGCAGCCAAGGATTTGAAACTGACTCACCTCGAGTTGGGCGGCAAGGCACCGGCCATCGTGTTTGCCGACGCCGACCTCGAGCGCACCGCGCAGATGCTGACCGAATTCGGATACTTCAACGCCGGTCAGGACTGCACCGCCGTCACGCGGGTTCTCGTCGAAGAATCTGCGGCCGAGGAATTCACTCAGCTCCTGGTCAAGGCAGCCAAGGCCACCAAGACCGGCTCCGAGAACGACGCCCAAAACTATTACGGTCCTTTGAACAACGTCAATCACTTCAACACGGTGATGGGCAAATTGCAGAATCTGCCCGACCACGCAACCGTCGAGTGCGGTGGTCGGCAGCTCGGCGACAAGGGGTTCTTCATCGAGCCGACCGTGATCTCGGGCGTGCACCAAGACGACCCGATCGTCCAGGAGGAAACTTTCGCTCCCGTCCTGACGGTGCAGACCTTCTCGAGCGAGGAGGAAGCCTTGGAGCTGGCCAACGACGTCGATTACGCTCTGGCCTCCTCGGTATGGACCAGCAATCACGGCACGGCGATGCGCGTTTCCCGGGACTTGGATTTCGGTTGCGTGTGGGTCAATACCCACGTAGTTCTCGCCGCAGAAATGCCGCACGGCGGTTTCAAGGATTCCGGTCACGGCAAGGATTTGTCCTTGTACGCGGTCGAAGAGTACACCCGTGTCAAGCACGTCATGCATGACATCAGCGCTTAATCATTCCCCCTCGTCAAAAGGATCATCCACTTATGACTGAAATCAGTTACCGGCTCCCGCAGGAAATTCGCCTCACGGGTGAATTCCCCGGACCCAAGTCCAAAGAACTTGCCGAGCGTCGCTCCAAGGTCGTCCCGGGCGGCGTGGCCTCTTCCGTCCCGGTGTACGCCGCGGATGCGGACGGGGGCGTGATCGTCGACGTCGACGGCAATTCGATTGTTGACCTCGGGTCGGGAATCGCGGTGACTTCCGTGGGTGCCTCGGCTCCCAAGGTTGTGAAAGCCGTACAGGACGCGGCCGAGCACTTCACTCACACCTGCTTCATGGTTACTCCTTACGAGGGATACGTGGCCGTTGCCGAGAAACTCGCCGAAGTAACCCCGGGCGATTTCGAGAAGCGCTCCGTGCTGTTCAACTCGGGTGCCGAGGCCGTTGAAAATGCGGTCAAGGTGGCTCGCGCTGCGACCGGCCGTAACGCCGTCGTCGTATTCGACCACGCGTATCACGGCCGGACCAACCTCACGATGGCGCTGACCGCCAAGGCGGCGCCGTACAAGCGCGGATTCGGTCCTTTTGCCTCCGAGGTGTACCGCGTGCCGATGAGCTACCCCTATCGCGAGCCTGCCGAGATCGACGGCAAGGAAGCCGCAGAACGCGCCATCTCACAGATCGAGAAGCAGATCGGCGGCCAGGATGTGGCCGCGATCCTAATCGAACCGATTCAGGGTGAAGGCGGGTTCATTGTTCCTGCCGAAGGATTCCTGCCGCGTTTGTCCGAGTGGGCTCGCGAAAACGGCGTTGTCTTCATCGCCGACGAGGTTCAGGCAGGCTTCTGCCGTACCGGCAAGTGGTTCGCCGTGGATCACGAGGGGGTTCAGCCCGACCTGATCACCCTGGCCAAAGGCATCGCCGGCGGTATGCCGCTCTCTGCCGTGACCGGTCGTGCAGACCTGCTCGACGCCGTCGGTCCCGGCGGTTTGGGCGGCACCTACGGCGGCAATCCGGTCGCTTGTGCCGCGGCTCTGGCCTCGATCGAAACCATGGAGGAGTGGAACCTCAACGAACGGGCCGTGGCCATTGAGAAGGCGATCCGCTCCGCGCTCGAACCGTTGGTCGATGAGCTCGACGTCGTGGGCGAGGTACGCGGTCGCGGTGCCATGATGGCCATCGAGTTCGTGGCGGACTCGGGTTCGAAGAAGCCCCACCCCTCCGCCGCGAAGGATGTCGCCGCATACTGTCTGGAGCGCGGCGTCGCCATCCTGACCTGCGGAACCTACGGCAACATCGTTCGTCTGCTCCCGTCGCTTTCCATCAGCGACGAGCTTCTCGACGAGGCGCTGGGGATCCTGGTCGAAGGTATTCGTTCGGTCTAGTCCCGAACCGTCACGTGCGAGCTCGGTGCTCGGTCCATAGTGAAATGGGCCGAGCACCGCTTGATGATCACTCGAAGAAAGCCAACCAAACCATGAGTCATTCACCCTACGACGACCGGGTTTCGCCTCAGACCTCCATGGGCTCGACGGTCCATCACGGCAAGACATCCCGCGGTTCGAACGGGCCCGACGCCGCACCCTCTCCGCGCAAACTGCGTTCTCGGCACGTCACCATGATCACCCTCGGAGGGATCATTGGCGCGAGCTTGTTCGTGGGGTCAGGAAACGTGATCCGGGCCGTCGGGCCCGCTTCCGTACTGTCCTACCTCATCGGCGGGCTCCTGGTGTTCTTGGCGATGAGGATGCTCGGGGAAATGGCCGCCGCCCGTCCTGCAATCGGTTCGTTCATGGAATATGCCCGAGAGGGGCTGGGCGATTGGGCGGCGTACCTGGTCGGCTGGTTGTACTGGTACTTCTGGGTGGGGGTTCTCGCCTACGAGTCAGTGCTCGGCGGCGAAACCCTTCATGGTTGGTTCCCTGCCGTACCTGCCTGGGCGGCCTCGTTCTTCCTGCTGGCGTTGTTCGTGGGAACCAACCTGATCTCAGTGCGAACCTTCGGTGAGGTCGAATTCTGGCTCGCGAGCATCAAAGTCATCGCGATAGTGGTGTTCCTCGGCGTCGGAGTGCTGTTCGCCTTCGGGCTGTGGCCGCACGCCGAGTTCTCCGTCGGCAATCTGTGGGAGCACGGCGGTTTCGCACCCCATGGGTACGGAGCGGCTCTGACCGGCGTAGCCCTGGTGATTTTCTCCTACTTCGGCACCGAGATCGCTGTGATGGCGGCGGCCGAGTCCGAGGACCCGGCCAAGGGCATCCGCCAAGCAACCTCAACCGTGATTTGGCGCATCCTGCTGTTCTTTGTCGGTGCGGTGCTGGTAATCACCACAGTGATCCCGTGGAACGAGCTTCCTGTTCCGACCGACGTGACGCAGGCGCCGTTCACGATCGCGTTCGCCAAGTTCGGTGTTCCGGGCGCGGCCCTGGTGATGCAGCTGATCATCTTCACGGCAGTGCTCTCCGTACTGAACTCGGGCCTGTATTCCGCATCGCGAATGTTTGCGGCCCTCGCGGACCAAGGATTCGCCCCGAGAGCGATTACAGCGCGTTCCCGTCATGGCGTTCCGTACATGGCCCTTCTCGCTTCAACAGTGGGCGGGGTGGTGGCCACCATCGTGAATTTCGCAGCACCCGAATCGGGCGTCTTCGACTTCATCATGAATTCCGCTGGCCTTGTGGCGCTGTTCGTCTACGTGTTCATCGCCCTGACACAACTTAATCTGCGTCGGAAAATGACCCAGGAAGAACGGGACGGCCTGAAGCTTAAGGTGTGGCTGCATCCCGTGTTGAATTACGTGCTCTTCGCCGGCGTCGCCTTCGTCCTGATCGTCATGCTGACCACGGCCGACGGCCGGACTCAGGTGTGGACCAGCCTGATCGCGGTCATCATTCTGGTCCTGTTCTGGCCCGTGGTGAGTCGAGGACTCAAGCGGCGGCGCGCTGCCTAGCCCGAAAGGGCAGATCCGCGCTTGCTTCGGCGGCGTGGTGATTGCGCACCGCATTGTGCGATCAAGCGGTACGCAATCGCCGCGTCATGACTTTTCTGGAACCGTTCGGCCTATGAGCGACTCTTCGTTTCGGTTCCTTTGGACAAGCGCCACGCGTAGTACGCCGCCCAGCCTGCATTGAGGGCCAGGGGACCGACAGCTTTGGTCAACCTCGGAGCGATCGAATGCGAGATGCTCCCGAGCACGGCGACGCCGTTGGTGACGATCCCAATCCGCGTCATGCGGCTCGCGGCGGACCAGAACAGGAACTCGCCCATCGGGGCTTGCTGGATGCCCAAAGCGCTGGCGTGAACCTTGTACGGTAGATCTTCGACCGCGCCCGAAGCCAATGCCCGAGCGCCGTATTTTTTGACTTCGGCATTCGCGTGGTGAAGAGTCTCTGCGGAAACACCGGGGATGCGGAGCAACCGCTGAGCATTCTCGCGTTTTCCGGCCTCTTGAGCGATTCTGTACGTGCAGACCCCTCCCGCGAGAGAACCGGCAAGGGCGCCCCATGTGATGGCGCCGCCTCGGGCCGGATTCTTGAGGGCCACATTGGATGTCCACACTTCTGGGGAAACACACCACACCGTCGCATCCGCGAAACCCCAAACGAAAGCGATAGTCGAATCGCGGAGGAACCCACCCGCTTTCCGTGCCGGGCGGTTATCAGAATCATCGTGCCGGTGGGTATCAGTTGGGTGGTTGGTCCCTCGGCTCCGGCCTGCGGCGACGGCCGAACCGGGAGCAGCCCGACCCGCCCGATTCCGGCTGCCCTGCCGCACTGTTCCGCCTCGCTTGTGTTCGCGCGTCTGGGCCTGACGTTTCTTCTTCTCTTCGGGAGACAGCGAGAGCTGCCATTCCGGACGACGATTGTTCCTGCTCGGGAAGAACCTCATGGTCACTCCTTCAAGTCGATGTTTTGTCCCACACTACTTGGCTCACCTTGTCGGATCAGGGGCAGTACTTGTTCGACACCGACAGGTCAGTGGCCGCCGCACCCGCAGGATCCGCCGCAACAACCGCCTGAGGCCTGCTCATCACCGGTGGAATCCGCCGTGGTCGATGATGGTTGTACCCCCTCGCCGATGTCACCGCCCATGAGGTTGCGTCGGGCGCCCATATCGGGGCCGCCCCGAGGGGTTTCGGGAACCCCGGCCAAAACCGCAGCAAAACCCGCTGGGGCGGGCTTCTCCGAGGGCTGTCCGCTGCCGGGAACCTGACGGCCGCCTGGACCGCATGCGGCCGCGGCGGCACTGAAACGCGGGTCCTTGCGCTTGGGCTCCTGCGCCTTCGCGAACCTGCGCATCTGCTCGGACGTGGGATACATCCAGGAGGCCACGATCTGTGGTCCCAGAAGGGTGATGGGCAAGACCATGTCCCCGGAAGCCTCAAGCATGTCCGCCACGTGTTCGCATTCTTCGAAGGCCCATTCGTCTTCGCCGCGGACGTACACCGTGATGGGGTACCCCTGTTCCGCGAGTTCGGCCGCGGCGTCGAGGAACTCTTCGCGTTCGGTGTCCTCGGGGCCTCCAGCCGGGATGAAGACCTCGACCTCGGTCAGGTCCGACATGTTTTCCTCCATCTACGATTCGACCCCATCATTCCGTGCAAACAGGGTGAATGCCACCGCTGTTCGCACGGCGCCGATCTTTCGCGGTGGGGCGGACGGAGCCAATGAGCTCATGCATCTAACGGATCGCCTTCCGGAATTGTTCCGTGAAGGGATCGGCCATGTGATCATGACCGGCGTCCGTGAAATGGATATGGTCTGCCGAGAGCAACGGAGCACCCTGGTAGATGGTGGTCCACCGCTTCAGGGGGAGGAATCGGATCTTCTCGGACTCGGCGACTTGTTCGTAGACGCGGGAGAGTTCGTCCCTGCTCCTGTGCTCCGGAATGTCCTCGGTCACGACGCCGCTGAGGACGACCGTCGACCGGGGATACAGCTCCTTCAACTTGCGTATTGTCCGAGTGGCGTCACGTCTGACGCGCTCGTTGTCTCGCACGTAGACGTCGTTCCCGGAGCCTTGGAGGTAAATGACCTCCGGGTCCCCGAGGGGAAGAGTCCAATAATTGTCCAGGACGCCGCCGGAATAGCTCCCCGACGGTTGTTTTCGAGTGAAACCAATGCTCGGGTACGCGGTTTGGCTCGCCTCGACCGTGAACCCGGCCCTGGAAATGCCTTGCCGGATCCAGCTGTTGTCCGGAGCGACCTGGGAATCGCCGAATACCAGTGCGTCACCGGTTCCCAGGGTTCTGTCCACTCGGCGCACCAGGTCATGGTCGACGTCGAAGGCCAGTGCGTCGTGTTGGAATGCTGTTCGGCGAGTATCTCCGTCCCCGGAATGACTCTGCGGCAAACCGTGCGGGTTCGGATTGGCGGACCAGACGTCGAAGACCCGTTTGGACAGAGCGACGCCCCCGTAACGGTCCGAATACACCATGACCGCACCCTCGTACTGCTTCGAATAGGTGTCCAGAGCGCTCTTGGCCGCAGCCCCGAGCGCGCGCCCGAGCCCGAGGGCGGAGGCATCGGCGTCCATGGTCTTGCTGATCCCGTCGGGCTGGACTTGCTCATAGGTCCGGAAAGTAACGGAGTCGTTCTCGTACTTCCGGGCGATACCACCCTGGAAATTCTGCTGGATCCCAAACGGGGTCGAGTGCTCGTCCGAGGTGGGATAACCCCACCGTCCTCCTGCCCCTCCATCCTCGTCCCAGGCTCGCTGGATGGTGCCCGAGGTAACGGTCCACGTGCCGGTTGCCGGGGAGGAATACGTCCGACCGCCTTGGAATTCCTGGTATCTACCCCCGTAGGGCAGGTTGTTGAACACCTCCGAGACAGGGAGCCCCAAAGAGCCGCCAGCGGCTCCCAACTCCGTCCACTTCTTGCCGATCGCCCCCGTGGTTTCGACGGCGTGCGCCCCGGTCGCGCTGCTCCACGCGACCGAGTAACGCTTGTCGTCCGCCTGGTTCCAAAAGGTCTGCGTTATCCCGGATTCGCCGGCCGGTTCTTCCGCAGAGACCGGAATCCCAAGCCGTCCTTCCGCGCCGTGCTCGCCGTCGTAGAAACCGCGAATGGCATCCGAGGTCAGGACCTGAACGCCATGGGAAGAAGACCACGCGATCTCGGCGTGGTCGAAGCTCTGGATGCAGGTCCCACGGTGTGAGCAGCGCTCCGGTCCACGGGGGTAGCCATACTGGCCCGCATGGGCCCCGTGCTGGTTGTAGAACTCAGAGATCTGTCCTTCCCGGACATGGGCCGCGCCGGCGGTGGGAGACCAATAGATGCGGCCATGGGCGAATTCTTGGAAGCATCCGCCCTCCGCCTGATCGCATTCTTGAGGTTTGAGCGGGTGGCCGAGTTCCTTCTGCACGGACTCCGAGGAATGGTAGTAATCGCCGATCGCCCCTCGCAGATCCTGCCTCTGAGACGAGTACACGGTAAGAGCCAGTGCCGTGGAGAGAATGAGCGCCCCAGTTACGCGATTCAGTTTTCCGCCCAATGAGATGTTCTTTCGTGAAAGGAATAGGAGCGTGATTCCCTACCCATTATGGCGATCCCGCCCCGAGAACAAAGGCCGTAGCCACGGAGACGAAAGGGGCATGCCACCTGTCGGAAGGCAGAAAAACCTTCCGGCAAGGGCATACCCCTTCGACGAGTCGTGGATATTAAATATCCACTATTTTTTGGCGGGCTGGCGCATGGCCTCCCGATCGATCCAGAACTGACGGGTTGTGACCTCGTCTCCGCCGTCCCAGGTCTCCAATCCCGTAATTTCCGGCATGTCCGATGCGTGGAAGATCGGTTCCTTGCCCGCCTTGCGCTGACGCTCATAGTGCTTCAGGACCTTCGAAGCCACACCCGCCAGCAGGAGGATGGCTATGAGGTTCAGCAACGCCATGACGGCCATGAAGACGTCCGCGAGCGACCAGACCAGGTCCAGAGCGGCAATGGTCCCGCCGAAGACGCACAAGAGCACGACGATCCGGTACACCTGCAAGACCCATTTCCGTTCGGTCAGGAATTGGATATTGGATTCGCCGTAGTAGTAGTTGCCGATCACGGAAGAGAAAGCGAACAGGAATATCGCTACGGTCAGGAAGTGGACGGCCCAACCGCCCAACTGGTCTGCCAAGGCCGTCTGCGTCAGTGATGCGCCCGCCGCTTCGTCTCCGAAAGTCGGTTTGGAAAGGAGCACGATGAACGCGGTGATCGAGCAGACGAGGATCGTGTCGAAGTACACGCCCAAGGACTGCACGAATCCCTGCTTGGCAGGGTGGGAAACAGCTGCGGTGGCTCCGGCGTTCGGGGCCGAACCCATGCCGGCCTCGTTGGAGAACAACCCGCGGCGGACGCCCTGGACGATCACGCCCATGAGACTTCCCGTCGCGAATTCCCGGATGCCGAAGGCGCCCTCGATGATCTGCATGAAGACGGCGGGAATCGCGGTAATGTTCATGACCACCACGACCAGGCCGAGTCCCACATACATGACGGCCATGACCGGCACAATCACCTGGGTGAACGAGGAAATCGAACGCACACCACCGAAGATGATGACCGCGGTCAGCACGGCCAGGATCACGCCAAGAACGACTTTCAGGCCCATGCTCTCCGCAAGACCCGGAGCGAAGGAAGCGGTGGACTGGGAGATTGCGTCCACGATCGAATTCGACTGAACCGTGTTGAATACGAAGCCATAGGTCAAGCAAATGATGATCGCGAAGGCGACGCCCATCCAGCGGGCACGAAGTCCGCGTTGCATGTAATAGGCGGGGCCTCCGACGTAGGCATCCTTGCCGGGATGCTTATAGAGCTGGGCGAGCAACGACTCGACGAACGCGCTGGCCGCGCCGACTGAGGCGATGACCCACATCCAGAAGACGGCTCCCGGCCCGCCGATGCTGATCGCCAGGGCGACACCGGCAATATTGGCCGTTCCGACTCGCGAAGCCGCTGAGATCGTGAAAGCGCGGAACGAGGAGATCTGTGTTCGGCCTTCGGAGTCCTTACCACTGGGTTCCCCCAGGATCCTGAACATCTCAGGGATCGACCGGAACTGTACCCCGCGTGTGCGGATCGTCAGGTACAGACCTATGCCGATCAGGACAATGAACATGCCCTGCCAAATAAAGTCGCCAACGTTGGTGACGAGGTCGGTCAATGCGTCCATGGTGAATACTTTCGAGTGATGAGGTGCGGTTACGGTTGATGGCTCTTGCGGCCCTAACGGTTGATCCGAGAAACCTCGAACCCGAGGGCATGCAAGCTGTCGCATGCGCCGTCGATCGCTTGGTGCGCCGTTTTCATATAGCTTGTCATGACTGCAAGTTACCTGACCATTTGACCCGCGCCTTGACGGACAGCGGGATCCGCAGAAGGTAGTTTCGTGTTCACGCCAGTCGGCCGGTAATTTCCATCGACTGCAGACAAATTGAGGTTGATCGTTCGAAGCTGGATCCACCTCCGAAACATGACGGAAGGTATGCACCCATGAACGTCGACGGATGGTCGCAAACCCTTGGTGCCGGCCCGTTATTGCTTATCGCGTTGGGGGCAGTTGTTGTTCTTCTCCTCCTCATCATCGGACTCAAGGTCCACGCTTTCCCCGCTCTGATTCTGGTCAGCCTGTTGACAGCGGCGGCAGCAGGAATACCTATGGGGAGCATCGTCGACGTGGTGACCCAAGGGTTCGGAACCACCTTGGGGACCGTGGCTCTTCTGGTCGGTTTGGGCGCGATGCTGGGCGCATTGCTCGAATCGTCGGGTGGTTCGCGTTCCTTGGCCCACCGGTTGGTTCACGTTTTCGGGGAAAAACGAGCGCCGTTGGCCCTTGGCATCGCCTCGTTGCTGTTCGGATTCCCAATATTCTTCGATGCGGGTCTCGTGGTCATGCTCCCGGTGGTTTTTTCGGTGGCGCGTTGGGTCGGTGGATCGATGCTCCTGTACGGTATCCCGGCGGTAGGCGCGTTCTCCGTGATGCATGTTTTTGTCCCGCCCCATCCAGGACCGGTTACGGCGTCCTCGTTTTTCCACGCGGATTTGGGGGTCCTTCTGCTCGTTGGTCTCGTCGTCGCGATCCCGACCTGGTATTTGTCCGCGTATCTTTTCGGGAAGTTCGTTGGGAAACGCGTGGATCTGCCCGTTCCCCAGACCATGGGCGTTGCGGAAAGTCGAGACGTCGAGGAGCCGCCGCACTGGATGGCCGTCGTCGGAATACTTTTGCTCCCGATGATTCTGATCTTCGCCAATACGGGTCTTTCGGCGTTGTCCGACGCCGGAGTGCTCGGTGAAGGAGTCTCAGACCAGCCTTGGTACGAATTCGTGGTCATGCTGGGGGAGACGCCCGTCGCGCTCCTGGTGACGCTCATGGTTGCATTGGTCGTTTTCGGGTGGAGGAAAGGTTTGCGGAAGAAGCAGGCCCAGGATCTCCTGGAAGGGGCCCTGCCCAAGGTGTGTTCGGTCATCCTGATCACCGGTGCCGGCGGAATGTTCGGCGGTGTTCTGCAAGCCAGCGGGATCGGCGACGCCCTGGCCTCGTCCTTGTCCGGGCTCGGTATCCCATTGATTTTGGCTGGGTTCATCATTTCGGCGACACTACGAGTTGTCCAGGGGTCCGCGACGGTAGCCCTGACGACCACGGCTGGGCTGATCTCTTCGGGTGTTGCGGCAGCCGGGTACAACGAATTCCAGCTGGCCGCCATGGTCGTGGCCGTTGCGGCGGGTTCCGTGGTTCTGTCCCATTTCAACGATTCCGGTTTCTGGCTCGTCGGGAATCTGCTCGACATGGACGAAATCACTACGCTCAAGGTCTGGACCGTGATGGAGACGTTGATAGGCGTCGTCGGTTTCGTCTTGGCCCTGGGGGTCTTCGGGCTGGGAAGCCTGGGGTGACGGGGCGCTTTTATGGTGGTCACCTTTTAGGCGACTACTCTGCGGGACTTAACCAAGACCTGCGCCGGGGAGAGCGGGGGTCAGATACGGAGGTGACAGGCTCATGGGCCATACACCTGAGCACAGGACTGGAGGGAAGCAAAAAGCCCGACCCTGGTGCGGACCCTGATCGGCATCGCATCAGTGATTCGGGCTCTTGCTGACCTGTTACGTGTCCTATGCGGGTGCTAGTTCCGTTAGTAACCACGGATTCACCGGGCAACAACCGGGTGGGCCCGGCCCATCTCTAACACCACCACTCTCAGGCCGCACAGGCCCGCAGGCAACGGGGCTATAGACTGGCGCAGGACGGACTCCCGATCCTTTAACGAAGGCCCCACCTAGAAGGTGAGGCGACCGTCTGTCAATGAAGTACAGGCAGGACAGGCACACACTTCCCTCAACGAAGGCCCCACCTAGAAGGTGAGGCGACTTAGGAAGCGTCCTTGTTACGGTCGGGGCGAGTCTGCCCTCAACGAAGGCCCCACCTAGAAGGTGAGGCGACTTGAATGCGAACCTTCTTGGTTCGCATTCCCCGCCTTCCCTCAACGAAGGCCCCACCTAGAAGGTGAGGCGACCCGAACACAACGAGCCGTCCAACCGGGCGGCTCTTTCCAGCCCTCAACGAAGGCCCCACCTAGAAGGTGAGGCGACGTCGGGTACCGGTTTCCGGGGTCGTACCTGCGGTTACCCTCAACGAAGGCCCCACCTAGAAGGTGAGGCGACCGTGAACAAGGCATCCGCGTCAGCATGCGCCTTATTCCCCCCTCAACGAAGGCCCCACCTAGAAGGTGAGGCGACCGTCATCACCGCATCAAAGAACTCCCCACAAGCCTGCATCCCTCAACGAAGGCCCCACCTAGAAGGTGAGGCGACATGAGGACCGAGGACCGCTCGCCTGCCGAGAGGATCGACCTCCCTCAACGAAGGCCCCACCTAGAAGGTGAGGCGACCTGGGCGAAGCTGGGCGGTTCTTCTGCGATTCCGGCCACCCTCAACGAAGGCCCCACCTAGAAGGTGAGGCGACCGATTCATCGGGCGAAGAACCCGAAGGATTGGCATTGCCCTCAACGAAGGCCCCACCTAGAAGGTGAGGCGACGGTACTAGAAAGGAAGGAGGTGGTTATGACTCTCACACCCTCAACGAAGGCCCCACCTAGAAGGTGAGGCGACGTCGAGGATTTCGGCAGTGACCTCTTCGCTCTCCCCCTCAACGAAGGCCCCACCTAGAAGGTGAGGCGACATGAAAGCTTCACCGTTCGACAAATCAGCCTCAGACTGCCCCTCAACGAAGGCCCCACCTAGAAGGTGAGGCGACGACCACGGCTTACCCACAGGGCGGCCATCAGCATCCCACCCTCAACGAAGGCCCCACCTAGAAGGTGAGGCGACAGGGAGACAAACTAATGGCTGAACAGTCATTCCCCGACCTCAACGAAGGCCCCACCTAGAAGGTGAGGCGACCGGTGCCGTATGCCGGTAAGAGTCGTAGTCATTCCCGAATCTCCCTCAACGAAGGCCCAACCTAGAAGGTGAGGCGACTCTGCGCGTGCGGCTGCTTGGTCCCCGGTAGGGTCCGCCCCTCAACGAAGGCCCCACCTAGAAGGTGAGGCGACTTCTGCGCACTGGGCGAGGAACTGTTTGCGTGCTTTGCGCCCTCAACGAAGGCCCCACCTAGAAGGTGAGGCGACAGCCGTCACCACACGAGACACACGCCCCACATGCTTCCCTCAACGAAGGCCCCACCTAGAAGGTGAGGCGACTAGCGTCGTGGTTATTGACCGTGATCGAGTTGTACCCCCCTCAACGAAGGCCCCACCTAGAAGGTGAGGCGACGACTGTGATCCGAACTGGTCATGGATTTGCTGCCAGCCCCCCCCTCAACGAAGGCCCCACCTAGAAGGTGAGGCGACTTCCAGGACAAGTAACACGATCTCTGGCGATGTTCTTGGGCCCCTCAACGAAGGCCCCACCTAGAAGGTGAGGCGACAGCAGGCTTTATTACTATACAGCCATATGGGCATACGCGTCGGTATGCGAGGGCTCGGTGTAATTGACAGTGTAGAAGAGCACGATTCCGGGTGAGTCTTTTGAAACTAGCGTGTGACTAGTAGTTTTCTTCGCGACGGCTCGCCGAAGATCTCGCATCAATGAAGCCCTCGCACGACGGGGTGGGTCAATATATCATCAGCGAGTCATCTCGGTCCTCCCTTTCAATGCCGAGATATTGAAAGGTCTGGTCAGACAGTTTTTTGACAAGGCCAAGATCACATACCAATACGGAGTCTTCAGACGAATTGATCATCTCAAGAATCCCCGACTTGAGGCGTGTCATCGCGGCTGGGGATATGTCGAAGAGAAATACGCTGTATTGGACCCGATCACCATAATGGCCCAGCTCAGTTGCGACTCGAGCTCGCCTCTTATCACTCGGAATATCGTAGGTAACCAGGAAACGCCTAGCATCATCTCGGCTCATCGAGTAACTATCCCCCGATAGGACTGTTGTGTCCCATCTATAACACCCAATACCAACCGCGCTTGAATCTCTATAGCCCGTCGCCACGAGACGGAATATCCGAATATCGGATGGCGGAACTCGGTGGAAATCCTCTGTTCCACAGCCCTTATGATTGCCCTTCGTCCTTGGTCTGTCAGCCTGGCTGACCCCAACGCCGAGTTGAAGGACTCCTGCCTTAACTCTCCATTATTGAAGGCTCGGAACACCGCGGAATCAGCTACAGGGGCGCGAAATTCCTCCATGAGGTCTAGCGCCAATGCTGGCTTGTTTCTGCCTCCACTATGGAGAAAACCAGCATGAGGATCGAGGCCACAAGCCGCTATAGCTCGGATCGCTTCCGCGGCGAGCATGCCATAGGCATAATTGAGCGCGACGTTGACCGGATCCACAGCGCCTCGACCGACTCTGCCTGTAAAACCCGCCGCTAACCACGGTTTATCCTTGAACTGAAGCAGTTTAGGGAGTTGCTGGAAATACAGCGTGGCAGCTTTGCCCTCCACGCCCATGATCTGGCTGACCGAGCATGCCTTAGACACGACGGTCTGGAGTGACCGCAGTGATGTAATGACCTCTTTTGCAGTACCGTATCTTCTGGCTAGAGTCGCTTGGTTCGCGATCTTAGCGAGAACAAATTCTCGTGCTAGTGGAAGGTTCCCTTCAACGCTGGAAACGTGTTGCTGGGCGCGTGCGCCTCCATTAGGCATTGATGCAGGTTGAGACCACCCCACCACTCGTCCAGTCCCTGTGCACCAGACTATTGAACGGCCCCGCCACATGAACTCTCGGATTAAAGCACCGGATAAGTCGACATTTCCATGCACCACGATAGCTTGCACTTTTTCTATCGGCAGAGAGGCGAGTTGATCATCGAATTTGTTGATAATGACTCGCCCCTTGGACACGGAAGCACGAGAGCCTTGGGTGGTGGCGTGTAATACGTTTCCATCCGGGTTGGCCACCCGTATTTGGTGGGGGATTTCTTCGAGCTTTCGCTCTTCAGGTAGACACACCACGGCATGCGAACAGCCTTGACATCGAGGGTCGTCCTCCAAGGGCGCAGGGGCCACGGGGGAATCTACCGTTTCACGAGTAGCTTTGACCGCTTCGTAAGCTTGGGCTTCATCCCTACCATCAAGGTCAATCAAGACCCTTCGTTTATGGCCGGTGAAGTACACACCCTGAGCAATTACGGGCACGCCCGCTTCCCGGAGGGCAACGCGTTGAAGAGTCAGCTGGATCCTGTGGGCAGGTGTTATTTCTGGGATTTTGCGAACAGGCGTGGCTTTGTACTCGAGAAGTGTTACTCCCGTTTCCGGATCGCCCTCCGCCAGGTCAATCCGGCCATGAATACCCCATTCTTCTGATCGAACATCCACAGCACGGAACGTAGCACTACCACTCTGACCAGGATCGTGAGTTCGTCGATGCTCAAAATTTCCTTGTTCAATTTGTGCTGACTGACGGCTTTTCTCATCAGCGGCTTCCAGCCAAGCTCTCCTAGGACAGAATTGATGGTGCGTCACCCAGCCAATTGGTATAGATTCTTGCTGCGAATCAACTCTGTGGCTCACATCAGTACCTCCGATCCATGAAGCGCCCTTCTTTCAGGGGCGCTGGGGTTATCGGAACGAGAGATAGCGAAAGACACAGCCGCTGAGACCCGTTGTGCGCGTAATTGTGCGCGTGCTTCTTCGACGGCCACGGGTTCGGTATCAGTACGGTCCAGTATGTAGGTCAACGGCCTGCTGCGTTGGATGCGGGCCCAGGCCGAGGGCGAGACCAACCCGTCCGGCACGGCTAGAACAAGAGTTTCGGTTTTGGTTGCCATGTACCGTCCTCGGATTCTGCCTGCGTACGGAGACGGTTCGGGGGCAGCTAGGCCTTTCCCTCCTGGTGTCGACCGCTGGGTCTGGTGGACCGGTTGCATCGCGGTCAGAGCCCAGAACGCACACCAGGCTAGGGCGCTATCGCAGGGGCCGGGCTGGGCCAAGCCGGTTGCGGTCCGGGAGTCGGGTTTGTTTCGGCCGAGAACGTCATTGCATGTCTGGCCGGTGAGTCCGGTCAAGATCATGGCCGGTTCCCAGCCAGCAACTTCCTTGGCCAAGGGCAGGAACCGGTTTGCCAGAAACTCTTCACCGCGGTTGCGGGTCTTCATCTCCCATGGAGAGGCCCCCAGATCCGGTCTCAGGCCCTTGGCTTCGGAAAGCCACCAGGATCTCGCCCCGAGGCTTCGGACCATATCCTGTTCCAGAGGGCTGAGCTCGGATACTTCTCGGGCCCGTTGGTCCTCCAAGGCCTGCCACCATTGCGCGGATTTGCCGGTGAGGTCTTTCGTCTCGGGCAACCCGGTCCTGGGAGTCAACAGACTCACAGCGTGGTCACCTTTTTTGTCTGTCCAGTTGGCTTGAGCGGCCCAGTGCTGGCTGGAGGAGACCATCAACGCCAGATCACGAATGACTGCTCCGGCCTCTTCGGGGCTGCTCCCCTCAACTTCGATGACGGCTTGCGGGTTCACCACTGCCCCGGGGTTGTCAGGGTCTATCCATCCGGCCCGAACACGCGACGGGCCCAGGTCATTGGCCAAGATGGAGGCCGCGCCCCAGAGGGCGCAGTGAGACAGTAGCGTGTGGTAGTCGCCTCCGATAGTTATGGCGCTCATCGTCCCTCCTGGGAGATAGTGACGTCAGCGGCTCGGAGTAGGGCCTCCAAGTAGGCCAAACCCCACGGGCCGAGGTCTTGATTCAACAGGGCGGCCAGGTCATCCCAGAGTCCTTCTGCGAACAGCTGCCGTGCCGCGGTTTTGACATCGCTGCGGGCATTTCCGACGATCGCTTCCGGCACACTGAGGGGGAACCCGCTTCGTCCTTCGCCGTGGTGCGTGCCCACCAACCAGGCGGTTAGTTCACGTGTGCCTGCCCGCTGAGGCAAAATCTCTGAACCGTCGGCAGAGTCAGCCCAATACATGGCAGTTGAATACATCTCGTGTCGCCACCCGGTCACGGCAGGTGTCACCGTCTTGCTGGGCTGGGCCACCAGGCCCAGACTTTTGGCGTAGACGCTCTTTTCCTGTGCATCTTTGATCTCTCGGATCCGGTTCTCGGACCATCCCGTGGTTGGGTTGGTTCCGTTTGCTCGGAGCATGGCCTGGAACGCTTCGGAGACCTTGCCGGAGTCGTGGTGAAGGCCGGCCTCGGCGAGAGCTTCGACCAGACCGGTCGGCAAGCCCAGCTTGTGGCCCAGCGCCCTGGCCCGATCCGCGACATCGGCCTGGTGGGTCTCCAGCAGTACCGGCTGGGCGTTGGGGGAGACCTCGACCTGCACACCCTGTCCTTCAGGATCGCGGCGTCTACAAACCACCCAGGCAGGCTCCCCGCCAGTCATGGCGGTAGCCGGCCCGACGGCGACATCGTAGACAACGTGATCCGTATTCAACCGGGCCGTGGGCAACAGCGTGGCATCGATGGTGCCGTCTTCTGCCACCGCCTCATCGTGCGCTGCCCTGCACACACGCGTGCCTTCCGTCGTGTCTTTCCGCTCGGAGCCATCGTGGTGGAAAACGATCACGCCGGTCGATGCATCGGTGGAAAAGTCACCGATGGGCCGTTGACCCTCCGCAGCAAGGACGACACCTGGTTCATCAGCTGTGCCCTCCCCAGCGCTGTCCATGCCGATGGTGCACGGAAGGTTCGCGTCCAGGACCACTAAATCACCGGCCCGCAACGGGAGGCTACTGATCGGCTGCGCATGGGGAAGTACGCTCTCGGCGTTTTGGAGGAGAAACCAGTCACCGTCACGGCGCACCCACGCCTGATAGTTCTCCAAGACGTGCTTGTTCTGAAGGATACGGCGTAGTCCCACGGGTGTGGTCGGATAGGCTTCGGAGTCGTCGAAGACCAGGTGGGGCAACAGCTGGTAGGTCGCATCCACGACCTCCGCCTGGGCTTCCTCCGCCTGCTGATCGGTAACGGACTCCGGCGCCGCCAAACTGGGAAGGCGCCGGCCGATGACGCGAATTTCCGGGCTATCTTGGTCCAAGCTGTCCCTGAGCCAGAAAGAAAGGTCAGGATCGGCCACCAGCGTTTCACTGGTGCGAGCCAACAGGCGCACATCGGAGGCATCCAGATGCGAAAACACCGGCCGTTCAGGTGCCGCCGAAGGTGCCCCGGCAAGCTTGAGAGCTCCGGGACTGATCCCGTCACCGGCGGCACGTTGGAGGACCCAATCCCTCGCATCATGAAGATCCGTCGCGAGATATGGCAGCGCCGCGCCGGAAGAGATTGGATCGGTTCTTTCCGGACCGACGACGATGACCCGGGCACTAGGGCGTGTTCCGCTGCGATTGACCCGACCAGCCCGTTGGACTAAGGCCGAGCCCGTAGCCAAGTCGGTGACCATGCCCGCGAAATCTATATCCACACCGACCTCAATGGTCTGGGTGGCAACCACGAGATCGACGCCGGCAAAGTCCAGGGAGCCCGTGGCACCGAAACGCATGGGCCCGACGACGAGACGGGTGCTCAACCCGGCCTTGGCCGCGGCCTCCTGAACGGCCACGGCCGTAGCGACCCTGTTGACCACCACACCCACCAGGCCCGTCGAATCCGCACGGATCTCCTTTACTGATTCCATGAGCGACCGAATATGTTCGGCGCGGGCCTTGCGAGAGGTGCCATTCCACGCGGTGATGCCGCGGTACTCGACTTGTTTCGGCGTGGTGAGGATGCCGGAAAGGTGAGGTTCCAAATGATCCCAGTCCAAGCAGACGGCGTTCTCGTCTTGCCCTTGCCCTTGCCCTGGGTCGTGGGTTGCGGTGGCGGCACAGACCTGAAGGCCAGGAATCGTCTCCGAGACGGGGCTCCAGCGGGCCGTCATGGAACTGATGCGCCGGAACGTATCTACCAGTTGTCTGCTCAGATGGGCCTCATCAATGACAGCCACATGGTCATAACCCAACAGTCCAGCAGCACGGGAACGGGCACGACGGGAGACTCCGTAGCCGCGGAAAAGCAACCGGGAACCCAACATGTCCGGGGTCGCGCACAAGACCTGCACGGCAGCCGGGTAATTGGTCCAATCGTCCCGGGCCGACCCGAACCGGCCCGTGGCGGCCACTGCGGCTGTACCGCCGCGCAACAGGTGCACGCGCAAGGGAAGACGAGATGACTCGGGGTAGCCTTCTGGGGTTGAGCGGCGGATCAGCAGTTCGCGCACCTCGGCCAGGATCCCGGTCGCCTCCTCGGAGAGAACTCCCGCCAGGACGGTGGCACGGTCTAATTGCTGATCCACAATCGCCCGGCGTGGGACCACAGTACTGATGCGGCGGGGCACCCGCGGGCCGGGGACGTCGTCTTCAAATCGTTGCTGGTCAACGGCATTGGCGAAGACGTGAATGTCGATGACAGCGCTCTTGCCACCACCGGTGGGAACATCGAGGACCTCGGGCCAGCGGCCGGTTTCCAGTATCGACTCCAGCATCTGTTGTTGCCAACGGTAGGGATGGATCTGATCCCCGTAGACGGCCGCGAAGAACTCTGGGAATCGGTCAGCGGTCAACTTCATTGTGCGTCCTTTTCCCCGCCAGGGGCAGTATCGTTCGGAATCAACAGGCCACCACCGAAATGACGTGATTGCCCCACGGCTACGACCATCTGAGTGGAAATCAGCTCGTTGGCGCGGATACCTGCGGTATACGCCCGCACCGGTAATTTCCCATTGGTCTTGTGCACCAGCTCATTGGGCCGCTTCGTCACGTATTGATCGGTACGCAGGGAGGGTGTAGTGGCGGGGTCTTCGCCGATCATCGCCTGAACAACCGCACGGATCCTCTCGGCCGGTGTTCTGCTTGAATCCAGGCCGTCGACCATTCCTTTGAAAACGTTGGTCAAGCTCCACAACAGGGTCACGTCAAAATCGGTGAAATCGCCCATGGACTTCGTTTTGCGCTCGGCTACAGCCGGGCTCTGCGTGACCCATTCGCGGATGAACCCCTCGCGCGGGGCTTTCCAGAAACTGGCCCCATCGAGCAGACTATCCGTCCTTTCATCTCGGTCGATAACAAGGACACCGGCGTCACGGGTGTAGATGCGATTCATCTTCTCCGCGGTACGCAATACCAGCTGGAGGTCGTTTCCATCCACACCGCGGGGAATCATGATCGCCAGGTGCGCTTTCTGCCGGTTGCCCGAGACCAGCCTGATCTCGTCCTGATCGAGTAAATGGAAAGCCAGTCCGTTGGCCCTACCGCGGGCCATGTTCCCGCGTCCGGTGATTAGCCCGGAAGGGTCTGCATCGCCCAACAGGCGGGTCAGCGTCTGGTGAGCCGCGACCATCAGTTTCCGCCGCTTCGCAGGGGCCGGATTCTTTCCCCGAATCTGCACGGGAATCAGCAGAATCCTGGCCCATGGTGCGTCCTGGATCTTCTCGCCTATCGGAGAGTACACCGCGTTGCGGATCCCGTCCCGCGGAGTGGCCGGAGGCGACGTCGGTGCTGTGAGTGCGTGTTTCTCCGGCTTGAACGCCTTCTTGCCGTATGGATGTAACCCGTCGTGCCAGGCGTCCAGGATACGACGCCGACCCAGATCAACGGTTTGGAGTACTTCCCCGTTCAGAATGTCAGTTCTGCTCGGAGCCTCGACCCGACGATGGGTGGGTGCGACATCGCGAACGACGTGGAGAAAGACGGGACTGTCGGTTTCACCCAAATATCCAACATCGGCGCACAAACTCTCTAGGGCCTCAGCAACATCGGCGGGGATCGAATCCCACGCCCAGCTGACGGAAGAACGTAGCGCGAAACCATCGGAGAGGGGCTTTCCCCGGATTTTCTTCCTAATTGCCTTGGTGCTCGGGTCTTTTTCGAAGTAGCCCTCGTTCCGGTAGACCACCCGCTCAGTGGTCGCCACGGGCAAGACCTCAGGAACAGAAAGATACTGCGGCGGATTCGCCTCAAACCAATCCAACGCAGCCAAGCAGCTGTCTGAGGGAACTAATCGTTCGGGATAGTCAGGCGACCGGGTAGCGGTGGAACCGGTGTAGGCGGCATGGACCAGAGCAGAGTAGAGCCTGGGCTGTTCAGGCAAAGGCTCGGCCGATCCACTGGGACCATGCCCGCGATAGACCCCAAAAGGGAATTCAGCGGTGATAGCCACAGCCATTCTTAGGCCTCTTCCGGCTCATCGGAGACAGCAGAAGCCTTAATGCTTGGATCACCCACAACCTCAAGGACCTCACCGTTCCACTCGACCCCGGCAACAGTCTTCAAATTCTCCAAGGCCTCTTCCAACAGAGCGACGGCGTCCTCAACCTCAATGGGCGCCAAATCCTTTGTCTGTCCATGACGCTGATCCAAGCTCACTTTCGGAGCCGCGGCTTCGAGCAGATCGCAATTGGCACGCAAAACCAACTCCTCCGCGGACAGCGCCGAGGCCACTAGGCCATAGGCGGCCAGTACAGCGCGATGGGCCGCATCGGACTCGGCGTTGCCTCCGAAGCGGAGCTGGCGCAGGGCAGCGAAGCTCAGGACACGGCTACGAATGATCCTGGAACAAGCCACCCCACCGAGGTTCTGATCCACCCCCGGGGGGATATTGCCCAGACCCAGCGCCGCCAGGGAAACAGGCTTGCCCTTGGCCTTCTTGATCTCATCCTGGAGCTTGGCAATGTTCTTCTCGGACAACTCGGCCTTTTGAGTCTCCAAGATCCTTTCCAAAGTCTTGCCGTCCATCTTGACGCTGGGGGAAACGACATCGACCCGTCCTGCGCCACGAGTCGGCGATTCCCGCCCTGTCTCGGTCTGATCAGCAGTCACACCGATTATTTCTCCGGTGAAGACTGTACGGAACCGTGCCTGATTGGCTTTCCGTGTTGCGTCCCACCCCCCGTACACAGCCATAGTCGGTGCTGTGCTGAAGACAGCCGAGGCATCAGCCAGAGAAGAGTCGCGGAGCGCCTTGTACCTCTCGTGATGGGTCGCTGGCTGCCCGTCGATCTGGCCTGCTCGAATGTGGCCGTCGAAGCCGCGTCCGGGGAGATCAAGATCAGTAAAAGATTCTTCTCCGTACGACACTCGGATAGTCGGGACCCGTGACAGAACCTGATAAGCCGGGGAACTCTCATCGGTGCGGGCTTGGAGAACGGTGGTTTCGTCCCGGTTGCTGACACTCTGTTTCTGATCCACCACGACGACGATCATCGGTTGCCCGCTGATGTATCTCGTTTCGAACGCGAAGGTGGCATTTCCTCGACCGTCTACATACTTGGGCGGGGCGACCGTCGCATGTTCACCTCCGGCCGGTTTCAACTCAGTCACGATGGTCAGGGCGCCTGGGCCTCTGGGCTTGCACCCGTCGTAGAGCTCGGTGAAGGAAAACTTTGCGGGCATGAGGATCTCCAATCGAGGACATGGTCGGTCTGAACGGTCCGCGCCATCCACAGTTCGGTGACGTGAACCACCCTTAAGGTATGACAGGTGGGGTAAATTTGCAATATCTGAAATCCTGCACCTAATTGCACTACCAAGTACTCGATTTATCCCTTCAGTCTCCGATTGCGAGCACGTAAGCTAGGTAGAGGCGGAGCGGCCTTCGTTGAGGCTTGGTAGCGCAGTTAGGCCAATGAACCCCTTCATCCAGCTGCTCCGCCGCCATCCGGCCTCGTGGGCCGCGGTCCTCATGCACGCGCGGAAGCACTGGCGTGGGGCCCAGGGAGGCGAACTGATGCCTACGGTGAAAGGTCACCCCAATGCCAAGGCCGAGGGGAGCGAGGTTGCACCGTGCCTAGCCGATCAGGAAATGCCCCAGAACGAAGAAGCGGGCGGAATCGATCAAGAGCAACAGGCTCGCGGATGCGATTCCGATGGGGACCGCGATCCGAACCCACCTGCGCAATGAGCCCCACGCGCGCCCGATGACGCTGGAGACCCGTCGATGTTTGTTGAACAAAACGGCGACGCACAGAATGAACAGTGGAACCTGGGAAATGATCGCCCACATGATGAAGGCCGGGACCACCGCCCACAGTGGTTGGTGGGATGACAGCCCGATGGTGATGACGAAGGGCATGTCCGCGGTCACGAGGGCGACGAATCCAACAGCGACGAGCATCAGCCCGGCCCTACTGCGTGCCTTCTCCTCTTGCGGCGGGTCCGAGCGATGTGCCCACCGGTAACCCGCGAAGCACAGGCCCAGAACCGCGACGGCCAGTTCGATGCCGGCGGCCCATCCGCCAGCACGCAACAGGCCATGCCAGGGGACCCCAGCCAACCGTTCTCCGAGCAGCCGGGACAAACCGATGCCCCAGGCTGCGGTCCCACCGATGAGGAGCAACCCGAACCACAGGACATCGCGCCGAACCGTCCGGATGGCTTGAGGGGTCCCGCTGGGACGTGCGGCCATGAAGACGGCGGCGATCAAGGCCGGCGCCGGATCGAATCCCCCGATCCCCAGGCCGGCTGCGGCCGCCGTGAACTGAAACGGGCTCATTCGACCGAAGCGGAGTCGGGCCCGCTGACGCTTCGAGGAGCCGATTTGAGGCGCGGCGTCGCTCCTGGACGGACAAACGGGAATGCCAGCACTCCGCGGATCGGTGCGCCCGTGAGCATCATGATGAGCCGGTCGATGCCGATCCCCAGCCCACCCGTGGGCGGCAAACCGGTTTCGAGCGCGTCGAGGAAATCCTCGTCGATCTGCATGGCTTCCATGTCGCCCGCGGCCGCCTTGAGGGACTGCTCGGTCAACCGACGCCGTTGCTCGATCGCATCGGCCATCTCGGAGTATGCGGTTCCCATCTCGGTACCGTTGATTACGAGATCCCACCGTTCGGCCAAACGCGGATCCGCTCTGTGCGGCCCCGCGAGCGGTGACGTCTCGACCGGGAAGTCCTTGTAGAACGTCGGCCGGGAGGTCTTGGCCTCCACGAGCTCGCCGTAAAGTTCCTCGATGACCGCTCCGGGACCCATGTCGTCCCTCACGTGAATCTCGTGTTCGCGGGCCAGACCCATCAGGATTTCGAAGTCGGTGTCCAAAGTAATGGGTTGACCGACCGCCTCCGAGAGGGCGTCGCAGACACTGACGACGGGCCAAGCACCGGAGACATCCGTCAGCACAGTACTCTGACGAGGATCCTTGGGATCGTCGCCGAGCCGAAGCGGCAAGGACTCCTTCCCGAAGACTTCCCGAGCGGCGTGCTTGAGGATCCGTTCGGTCAACTCGCGCATTACGTTGTAGTCGGCGTACGGCTGATAGGCCTCGAGGACTGTGAATTCGGGGTTGTGCGTGGAGTCAGCGCCTTCGTTGCGGAAATCTCGCCCCAACTCGTAGACAGGTCCCATGTCGCCGACGACGAGTCGCTTGAGATACAGCTCGGGAGCGATGCGCAGCGTCAGGTCCACTCCATATGCGTTGATGAAGGTTTTGAACGGGCGCGCGCTGGCCCCACCGTGGATCGTGTTGAGCATCGGAGTTTCGACCTCGAGGAATCCCTGGTCATCAAGGGTTCGACGGATCGCGCGGATCGTGGTGGATCGGATCCGCAAGCGCTTCGATTCCTCGGGATTGACGATGAGGTCCATTGATCGACGTCGCAGACGAGCCTCGGGATCGGTGAAGGAATCGAATGGGATTGGGTGCAAGCACTTGGAAATGACCTCCCAGGTTTCCACGATGAGCGAAGGTGTGCCGTTGCGCGAGGCGCCCGTGCGCCCGCGGAGAAGCACGTAGTCTCCCGAGTCGATCCAACGCACTCGTTTTCGCATGTCGGGACCGCACACGGACTCGTCGAGCACCGCCTGGACCACGGTGCCGTGTTCGTAGAGGTCCAGGAAAGTGACTTTTCCGTGGCGTCTCATCGACCGGACCCGGCCGTTGACGGACACGGCAGGGGAGGACGTCGTTCCGTCGGTGTGAGTGCGGCCGGCCTGAAGGGAGGGTTCCTGCACGCCCGCATTCGTGAGACGAGAAGCGAACTCGCTGACGGTGATGCCTTCACCCGTTCCTTTGGGATAAGGCTCGTAGCCGGCCTCACGCATCTGCTCGAGGTGTTTGATGCGGTGCCTCGTTTGATCGGACCATTTCGGTGTGAGATCGTCCGCGCCGACGCGCCGGCGCTCGATCTCCGTCAGGCGCTCCAGCTCATTCCGGCCAAGACTTCCTTCCCGTGCGGGCTTGCCGCCCAGCCACGCCGGCAGGAAGCCCTCCGCGATGCCGCACGCCACGCCAACGTTGGGAATGGATACATAGGAATCGACGCAGATGTACCGCGGGACCCATGTGGGCCCGAATTTCTGGTTGAACTTGTAGAGCCGTTCGAGTTGCAGGAATCGATCGAGTACTCCCAGAACTGAAGAACCGAATCGGGTCAGCGGGTTGGCGCCGAGTTCTTCCGCTCGTGCGAAGGTCTCGCGAAACATCGCAAAGTTCAGCGAAACCCTGGCGATGCCCAGCGACTCGGCTTCTTCCATCATCTTGACGATCATGAATTCGGTTGTACCGTTGGGCGCCTCGGGGGACCGCCGCATGACATCCAAGGACAGGCCATTGGCCCCCCATGGAACGAAGGACAAAAGCCCGACCGGTCGGCCTTCTGGCGTCTCGGCAACCATGAACATCGTCCGAGAATCCGCCGGGTCCCCCAGACGATTGAGCGCCATCGAGAAACCGCGTTCGACCTTGCCGTGTCGCCACTCGTCCGCCAGGGCAACCAACTGGTCCAACTGGTCCTGGGTGAACTCGCTCTGCCTCTTGATCCTGTAGGAGAGCCCTTCGTTTACGAGGCGTTGCACACTGTGGCGGACCTCGGTCAGAGAGGTGTTGTTCAGCGAGAACCGGTCCGGATAGAGAATTGCCTCGTCGCCCATTCCCAGCACAGACAGGCCGGCTCGGGTGTACGCCCGTGCCCCGTCTCGGCTGGCGCTGATCACAGCGGGAATCCAACCGTATTCACGGGCCTCGGACTTCCATTTGAGGATCGCACCCTCCCAGGAAGCCCTCTCGCCCACGGGATCGCCCGAAGCAAGGGAGACGGATCCGAAGACCCGGTACGTTACGGCCGCACGACCGTCGGAGGAGAAGACAGTGGACTTCTCACGGCGACTCGCGAAATAGGACAACGAGTCCTGATGACCGTGCTCGTGGAGCAATTCGCGCAGATGGAGTTCGCGTTCGCCGGTCCACGAGTGCACGGGGCGGGCCGATCGCAGAAAGACCCAGATCGCCACGATCGCGCTCAGGCCGTAAATCGTCGAGACGGCCTGGATGTGCCAGCGATGCACGTTGGGCAGATGCGACATGACGGCTGGCGACGTCACTCCGGTCGCGCGGAGGAGTAATGCCCCGAGATCGCCCCACGAATGGAACGGAAGGAATGCCCAAGCGGCCAGGACCGCGAGCAGGAAACCGGCCACGAGGACGAGCATCGCGGCTCCGTACGAAGCCCCGCGAATGCGGGCAGGAAACTCCCGGCGAGCTCGGAAGAGCAGGATAAGGAAAACGACTCCGACGACGCCGCCGACATAGTCCCAGACCGGGTGCAGCAACGGATTGTTTGCAACGATTTGCGGCGGGACGTCGGAGGCCGGGTACGTGAGCGCCGTCAGGGCTCCGAGGGCAACGCCCGTGAGCTGGAAGAACATCGCAGCCCAGAGCCCAGCTCGTTTGCGCCGCAGAAGGGCCCAGAAGGTGACAGCGGCGACCACCAGGGTGATCAGGCTGCGCTCGGCCGGGATATTCAGGATCCCGAAGACGAATTCGACGAAACCGTGCCGAGAGGGCCGCGTGATGAGCAGGGCGACATTCACGAGCGTCGCGAGAGCATAAGCCCACGTCATGAACGCCGCGATTCGCCGCCCCGGCTGGGATCCTGGGAGGTGCCGGGTGGCTTTTCGGCTAGCTCTGGTCTGGGTCTTCATGGATAGTTTCCCCTTGGTTTCAGGTCAGTGGGGCGAAAAACGGGCTGGTGCGTCCGAGCCAATTCAGGCCTTTGGTCATACCCGGCACCCAGACCTCTTGGCGGTGCCCGCCGGATTTGATGGAATCCAAGGTCAGGGACGTGGGGCCGCCAACTTTGCCTTTGAAGTCGTTCACCGAAGGCCAGGAGAGCGTGTCGTCTTGGCTCGAGAAATAGTAAAGATTCGTGTCGGGGCGCTTCTCTGCGGCCAATTTCTGTAGGTCGTACCGTGGGTCGTTGTGAGAATTCCACTGTTGATTGGCCGAATAGAGCGGTTCGAAGTACCCGGCCTGGATCATTGACGACGAGAAGAGATCCGGATGCCGCATGCTCAGCATCGCCGAACACCAGCCGCCGGCGCTGTAACCGGTCAAGGCCCAAGCGCGGGGATCGTCCGAAACTCGGAAATTCTGCTTGACCCACGGAACGACGTCCTGCGTGATGAAGGTTTCAACCTTGGGCGTGGTTCCGCCGGATTGGGACTGCGTGCCATCCACGCATTCGCTGTCGTAGTCGCCGGGATAGACCGCTGGAACCACGAAGATGGATTCGCGAAGTTTGCCGCGGCTCACGGCGTCTTCGATCAGGTGGCCGTAGTCGATGGATTTCGAATAGGTCTCGGGTGAACCCGGAAAACCGCTGAAGCCCATGATCACCGGGTAGAAGCGTTCCGGATTCTCAAAATACGACGCGGGCAACCAAGCCATGACGTCGTAGCTCTGTCCGCTGACCTGACCCGGCAATTTCACGGAAAAGTACGTGCTGCTCGATGAGCCGTTTTTGATCTTGCGTTGGAAGGCGGGGTTTGCGGCGGGGTCTTTCTGCTTATCCGAAGCTTGTCCGGAAATGGGCAAGGCGTGAACCGTTTTTGCCGCTTTCTGCCCGAAAGTCTGTCTGGGGCTCGCGGCGGCCGTGTCCGTTCCATTGAAGACGTCGTCCCACGAGGTGTACCAATTGTTCTCTTTGTTGAGCCAGGCGGTGGCCGTGGTCAGAACCAGGGCAGAAACCACGACGAACGCAACGGCCTGTGCCACATATTTGGCGGGGCCGGGAGCCGATAGCCTCGGCAGCAGGAGCACACCCAGCACGAAAACGATGATGGTCACTGCGAGGATTCCGAATAAGAATCCCCACCCGGTGACGTCAAAAAAACCCATACTTGCCTTTCAACAAGGGATGTTCCACACGGATGCGGTGTGGACAGTCTACTGAGGCCCCGCTCAGGATAGGGGGAGGTTCACGCCGGACTCCCCCGGTTGTCCACAGGAATTCCCAGGCGTCCGACGTGGCTGGCACGCATAGTGTCTGCTCCTGACGGCCAGGAACGAACCTCCGAGGAGCGCTGCGAGTACGGATGCCGAAAGAATGGCGACCTTGGCGGTGTCGCCCAACGGAGTGTCTCCGCCAAAACTCAACTCAGCGATCAGCAAGGAAACCGTGAACCCGATTCCGGCCACAAGCGAGACACCGAATACATCTGGCCAGCGGATGCTGGGGTCCACATTGACTCCACGAAAACGGGTGATCAGCCACGTCGCTCCCGTGATTCCGAGGCACTTGCCGGCCAGGAGACCGACGACGATCCCTATGGCCGCCGGGCTGCTGATGGATTCGACGAATCCGCGGAAACCTCCGATGGCCACGCCGGCCGAGAAGAACGCGAATACCGGTACGCACAGGCCAGCAGACAATGGTCTGACGCGGTGCTCCAGGACCTCCGTGAGGCCCCCATGGGCGGAGTCGGGAGTTCTGGAACTGCGTTTGACGGGGACGCAGAAGCCCAGGAGAACGCCCGCGATGGTTGCGTGGATACCCGAACCAACGAAAAAAGCCCATGTCAGAGCGCCCAACGGCAAGAGCAGGAGCCACGCGGAACCTGGCTTGAGATGGAGCAGCCTCTCGCCCCGGTAAGCGATGAATGCATATGCGGCCAGGGGAATCAGGGCAAGTGCGAGGTACAGGAAGTTGAGGTCCGAGGTGTAAAAAATCGCGATGATCGTGATTGCGATGAGATCGTCGACCACGGCCAAGGTCAGGAGAAAAGTTCGCAGAGCCCCTGGGAGGTTCCGACCCACGACGGCGAGCACCGCGACCGCGAAGGCGATGTCCGTAGCCGTGGGGACAGCCCAACCGCTCAACGCTTCGCCGCCGGAGCCGATGGCGACGGCTGCAAAGATCAGGGCTGGAAGCGCGACTCCGCCCACCGCAGCGGTCATGGGAACAATGGATTTGCCGGGATCGCGCAGCTCACCCACCGCGAATTCCTTCTTGAGTTCCAAACCGACGATGAAGAAGAACACGGCCAGCAATCCGTCGGCGGCCCAGTGGCCGACCGACATATCGAGATTGAGAGAACCGATGCGGAAACCGAGGTGGTGGTCGCGAACCGAAAAATACCAAGAAGAGGCACCGCTATTGGCCAGAACTATGGCCAGGAGGGTCGCCACGAGGAGAAGCACCCCGCCTGTGGACTCCTGACGCAGAGTCGCGGCGAAGCGCTGAGGGGCACGGTGTGACATGAGAGGTCTCCTGCGATGGGAAGGATCGGAAAATCTTTGTTTCGAATTTTGAAGCCGCGTTCCACGCTGACTTGCCGACCAGACTTCCCGGCACACCTGAAATCCCCAGTATAGGCGAGGTCGCCGGCGGGTTCTGCGTTCCGCGTCACGGGGCGTGCACAAGTCCGCCCATGTCAGAAGGTGATCCTGTGTATTTCGAAGACCGAGAATCGGCGATCGATTGGGGCATAATGGCATGACCTGCTGATGGTGCAGGAGCAGAGATACGTCAAGTGGAAGGTTGTCCGGTGTCCCACGCGCCCCAAGCCCAGCGCGAGCCGCAGTGGCTGACGCAAGAAGAGCGTGAAGCCTGGTTGTGCCTCTCGGCGATCATGTTTCAGCTGCCCGGACAGCTGGAAAACCAGCTGCAGCGAGATTCCAACCTTGGATTCGTCGAATACATGGTCTTGGCCATGCTCTCCGAGGCCCCTGACCAGCATCTGACGATGACGGAGCTGTCCTCCCAAACAAATACTCGCCTCGCCCGACTTTCACGGGTTGTGAAACGGCTGGAGGAGGATGCTTACGTTGCGAGGACAACCTCGGAGGTCGACCGGCGCGTCAGCATCTGCCATCTTCGCCCGGCCGGGCACGAAGCCGTCATCGAGGCGGCCCCGGGTCACGTGGCGCAAGTGCGTGCCGCCGTGTTCAACCGCCTGACCAAACGCCAGGTCACTCAGCTCGCCGGAATCGGTGAGGCATTGTTGGGCGGAAAACCGTCGTCGATCGTCGCGGCTCAGCTGGCGCAAGGAGCCCGTCCCCGCGGGTGAACGTCGGCAACCGCGGATCCCGTCGGCGAGCCGATCGCGCTTCCGCGGTCTCGGATCACCGTTGCGGCGATGCTCCGGTGGTGGTGAAGAAGATGTGAGCATCGGAGGAAACGAAGATCGACTCTCCGTACAAAAAAGGGCGCCCGTCCGCCGAATACGCCGTGATCTGCAACGACAGGCGCGGTTGACGATCCGAAATGCTCAATGTGCGGGCTTCGTCCCGCGAGGGAACCAGAAGGGAAACGCTCAAGTCCTGCTGGGCGATGCTCACCCCGTGTTCCCGTTCCAGATAGCCGTAGAGCGACTGCTCCCGGAAATCTTCGTCTTCGATCCCCGGGAACTGTCCCGGAACGAACCACGTGCGTGACAACTGATGGACATTCCCGTCAACGTAGCGGCGTCGTGACATGTGGAAGACCTCGGAATGCGGATCGACCCGAAGGGCCTTCGAAACCGCCATATTGGCTTGGACCGGGCCGAATTCCAGGACGTCGGAATGAACCCGATGTCCGAACCCGGTCAGTTGACCGAAAAATCCGGTGAAGCGGCTGTCGAAATGTTCGCCTTGGTCGACATGGTTTTCCGAGGTCGTCGGCTCAGGGCGGTTGACCTTGGTGCCGTGCCCGCGGTGCCGGGTCACCAGGCCGTCGCGAGCGATTTCCTCGATTGCTCGCCGCATCGTAATTCGCGAGACGCGGTACTCTTCGCACATCTCGGTCTCGGTAGGCAGAAGAGTGCCGTCGTCGAGGCCGGCGATTCGGGCGCGCAATTGCCGTTCTACTGCGCGGTACTTCGGCAATGAAGCGGTGGACACGCGACCTCCTGTAGAGCTCCGGGTGGTTCCTGATGACTCGTAAAGTATCTTTTTCGAGTCCTGAACCTAAAGTATGACGCAACTTCTTCGCATGGTGGACCTCGATCCGTGATGGGTCTGACGTACCATCGGTACAGCAGTCTTACCCAAAGGAACCTCCATGCCACTAGGAAAAACGGACGCAATTGAGTTCATCGGAGTCTCCAAGGAGTATGGCTCCACCACCGCTGTGGACGAACTGAACCTCGCGATTCCGGACGGACTCATCACGGTTTTCGTCGGTCCCTCCGGATGCGGAAAGACGACGTCGTTGCGCATGATCAACCGAATGGTCGAGCCGACCCACGGACAAATACTGATCCAGGGGAAAGACAACCGGGAACAGTCGGCCTACGAGCTGCGCCGTTCCATGGGGTATGTGATGCAGCAGTCCGGTCTGATGCCGCACCGCACCGTGGCGGACAATATCTCGACCGTTCCCCGGTTGAACGGCGCCTCGAAGAGCGAGTGCCGCGCCCGGGCCCTCGACCTGATGGACACCGTCGGCCTGGATCGAGGGCTGGCCAAGCGATACCCCGCACAACTGTCCGGCGGCCAGGCTCAACGAGTCGGGGTTGCCCGCGCACTGGCTGCGGACTCCCCAATCCTCCTGATGGATGAGCCGTTTTCGGCCGTGGATCCTGTGGTCCGCGCCGACCTTCAGCGTGAGCTCATCCGACTCCACGAGACGCTCGAGCGAACCATCGTCTTCGTAACTCACGACATCGACGAAGCCGTGACGCTGGGGCAGCGGGTCGCCGTCTTCGGAGAAGGCGGCCGAGTCGCCCAGTTCGGCAGCCCTGAAGAGATCCTCCGCGAACCGGCGGACGATTTCGTAGCCTCTTTCGTCGGGCACGACCGTGGCACGCGCCGGCTCACATTCGCTTCCGGAGGGGAAGTTCCCATCCACCCGTTGGACACAGAAAATCGGCCCTGGGGCGATTGGGACCTTGCTCTCGACGACGCCGGCCGTCCCGCGGGCTGGCTCATCGACGGACGCAATATCATCGGTGGCAGCCTCTTCCCCCGGGGAGGAAATCTGCGCGATGCGTTGGACTCGGTGCTGTCTTCCCCCTCCGGGTGGGGAGTCGCTGTGGATGAAGACGGAAAGGCCCTCGGCCTGCTGGCCTCCGACGACGTCATGGACGCGGCCGCGAGAGAGCGGCGCAGTCGTTACGGGGTAGGCCTATGAGCTGGCTCTTCCACAATCTCTCCTACGTGGGCGAGCTGACCGGGTTGCATCTGCTCCAGTCGGTTCTGCCGGTCATCATCGGGACCATCATCTCGATCCCGATCGCACGTTTTGCCGCTGTCCGTCGTGCTCGGGGTGCGGAAGGTTCCGGGCGGGCCGCCAGAGCCCGCGCGGGCAAAGCGCGACGCGGCGTCGTGGTGAATGCGGCGGCATTGCTGTACACGATTCCTTCGTTGGCTCTCTTCGTGCTGTTGCCCCTGATCCTCGGCACCGCGATCACCTCCCTGACCAACGTGATCATCGCGCTGAGCCTGTACGTCATCGCCATGATGGTCCGTTCATGTGTGGACGCATTCGAGTCCGTTGACACCGCCGTGCTCGACGCGGCCACGGCGGTGGGCTATCGATCCGCACGTCGCTTCTGGACGGTTGAGCTTCCGCTATCGATTCCGGTGATGGCCGCAGGACTCCGCGTGGCCCTGGTATCCAATATTTCGATGGTTTCGGTGGGCGCCGTGATCGGGATCCAGTCGCTCGGTACGCTCTTCACGGATGGCCTCCGGCGTGACTTCACCACGGAAATCGTGGTGGGCATTGTGTTGATCGCGATCATCGCCATCGTGCTCGACCGTTTGGTCGCCTTGGCCGCGTCGGCCGCTACTCGTTGGCAGGTGAGGTCATGAACGTTGTCCAACAGACGTGGAATTGGTTCACGGATCCGCAGTCATGGGGCGGTTCCAGTGGCATTTGGGTGCGGCTCGGCGAGCACCTCGAGTACACGGGACTCGTGCTCGGAATAGCAGTGATCGTCGCGATCCCCGTGGGGCTTTGGCTAGGTCATACGCGGCGGGGTGGAAACGTGGTGATCGGTTTGACCGGTGCGTTGCGCTCCCTGCCGACGCTGGGCCTGCTGACCTTGTTTGCCCTGTGGATTGGCATTGGTCTGACCGCGCCGGTTCTCGCCCTGGTGATTCTGGCCGTTGCCCCGTTGCTGGCCAACGCATACGCCGGGATTGCGGCGGTTGACCCGGCCGTTGTCGATGCCGCTCGGGCTCAAGGAATGAAGGAATGGCAGATTCTGA
This sequence comes from Rothia uropygioeca, assembly GCF_004136585.1. Taxonomy (NCBI): domain Bacteria; kingdom Bacillati; phylum Actinomycetota; class Actinomycetes; order Micrococcales; family Micrococcaceae; genus Rothia; species Rothia uropygioeca. The sequence goes on from NZ_NOIR01000003.1 coordinate 99,287, forward strand.
CCAAAGTGGAGATTCCCAACGCCGTGCCGATCCTCTTCGGCGGAATCCGTAATGCGACCCTTCAGATCGTTGCCACCGTCACTGTCATGGCCTATATCGATTTGGGTGGCTTGGGCCGTTTTCTGATCGACGGACTGGCCGTCCGAGATTATTCCCGCATGGTTGCGTCGATGCTGCTCGCCGCTGTTCTGGCCCTCGTGCTGGACGGGATTTTGGCCCTGGTGCAGCGTGCGCTCACTTCACCCGGACTGGTCAAGGAGGAATCGTGAATCGCGAATCGGTGAACACCTCGCGGCGCCAGGTGCTCGGCCTGGTCGCGGCCGCGTCAGTTCTGGGCCTGACCGGGTGCGGGCTGTCAGGGAAGAACGCGCTCGGCCCGTCCAAGGGCAAAGGCACCGTGGTCGTCGGTTCCGCGGATTTCGTGGAATCTCAGATCATCGCGGAAATTTATACTGCCGCGCTCAATAACGCCGGGCACAAAGCGGAAAGTCAGCCTGCGATCGGGGCCCGTGAAGCATATATCGGCGCCGTGCAGCAAGGGAGCGTGAGCGTGGTTCCTGATTACTCGGGAAACCTTTTGCAGTATTTCGACGAAAAGGCGACCGCGAGTACGGCCGAGGACATCATGCAGGCCCTGCGGGCCGCGGTTCCGGAAGGCCTGCAGGTTTTGGACCCGTCTCCGGCAGAAGACAAGGACGCCCTCGTGGTGACCCAAGAAGTTGCGCAGAAGTACAACCTGAAATCCCTGGAAGACTTGGGCAGAGTTTGTTCAAGCCTCAAGTTGGCGGGGCCGCCCGAGTTTCAAGAGCGGGCGTACGGGCTGCCGGGGCTCAAGGCCAAATACGGGTGCGTGCCGGCCAAGTTCTCTCCTATCAACGACTCCGGCGGTCCCTTGACGGTCAAAGCCCTGACCGATGACCAGGTGCAGGTTGCGGACATCTTCACGACGACGCCCGCGATTGAGAAGAACAACTTCGTGGTGCTTCAGGATCCCAAGAACAATTTTCTGGCGCAGCAGGCCATCCCGCTGATCCGAAAAGATCAGGTTCCGGAAGCGGCCCAGGCAGTGCTCAACAAGGTCTCCAAGACATTGACCACTGAGGACCTGATCCACCTCAACGACCGGGTCAGTGGGGACGAAAAGGCCTCAACCGTTCAGGCTGCCAAGGATTGGGTTTCGGATAAGGGCCTCTGACGGAGTGCCCATCGTCACGGAAGACCCCCACCAAAGTACTTTACCTGTAAAGTGAAAAAACTATGAGTTACCCACAGAATTCGACCTTGTCCGCGCCTTTGGGCCTCCTGCTTCTGCGTGTTGGCCTGGGCATTGTCTTCTTGATGCACGGTCTGCAAAAGTTCAACGAGTGGACCCTCGACGGAACCGCAGCGAACTTCCAGCAAATGGGCGTTCCATCCCCTGAGCTTTCCGCTGCGGTGGCCGCCTATGCCGAGTTGATCGGCGGTATCGCCTTGATCGTCGGTGTGCTTTCTCGGCTTGCTGGGCTGGTTCTGGCGATCGATATGTTCGGGGCAATCTATTTTGTCCACGGTTCCCAGGGGTTTTTCGCCTCGGACGGCGGATACGAATCCGTTCTGGTGCTGGCCCTCGCTTCGCTCGCTGTTTTTCTCGTCGGTCCCGGCCGATTTGCGATCGCCGGTGCACTTGAGGGACGGCGTGGTTGGGGAGCTTTCGCCTAGGGTCTAGTTTCGACCCTCTGTGCGGCAGGGGAGAGCCGAGAGTGCTGCGTTTCTGAACTCCTGGATCGCGCGCGAGTTCGAGCTCGTACGCCACGCCAAGCAGAGGGGTACGGACGGGGCTTCGTCGAGCGGGACGAATGCGACTCTCGAGTGCCCGTACGACGCCGCAGCCGAGGCCGGCGTTGCGCCGACACCCTTGCCTGCTGCGACCAAGGTGATCCATTCGTCGTAATTGGCGCATTCGATGATTGAAGAGGGCCTCTGCCCGGGATCCCAGAGAGACGGCCGCGTATTGCCGCTCAGCGTATTGATCACCACGGGATGTCGGCCGAGTTCCTTCCAGGGGATCGATGTTCGCCGAGCCAAACGACTGCCGGTGCTGACCGCGGCGACACGCGGTTCTCGGAAGAGCTCAATCGTTTCGACCTCTGTCCCCATGAGAGTTTGCCGCGTGAGAGCCACATCCACGGCTCGGTTCAGCAACGCGGAGCATACGTCATCATGTCTGGTCAGATGCGTTCGGATGCCGCTGGAACGCTCGAAGGTCGCCAAAGTCCGGGAAATCCACGGGTCGGGAAGAGCCCACGGGAAACCGATGCGCAGCTCTTCCACCTGATGAGTCTCAGCGATGGCGTCCTCGATCTCGCGGAGGATGGTCCTGGCCCGTTCGAATAGCCTTTGCCCCTGAGGGGTCAGGTCTACGGAGCGGGAAGAGCGGTTCAGCAGAGTAACCCCGCCGAGGCGAGCCTCCAGCTGTTGGATGGTTCGGCTCAAGGCCGGTTGAGTGATGTGCAGGCTGCGGGCGGCGGCCGTGAACGACTTCTTCCGGCCGACCGCCTCGAGCGCGCGAAGGTGGCGCAATTCCAGGTCCATGACTACTCAGGATAGATCGCAGGTACTCGGGCCGATGATTCGAGCCTAGCCCGCCGGCGTCGTGACCCGGTGATTTACCCACCCGGAACCGTCTCGTATGTATTCCACACGGGAGTGATTCCGGTCTTCGCGAGCTTGCATGAATTCGTACTCCGTGGGAGCGAGGGAATAGAGCCGCCAGTCCGGGTTGGGCTCACCGGTATAGCTGGGGCGTTGCTCCCAATCGCGTTGGGATTCCTCGTCGCTCAGGGCCACGACGTTGCCCGTGACCCTGACCTGCCGGCCTGATTCGCGCCAGAAGAAGATCATTGATGCGCGGGGATTCTGATCGATGTGTTGCCCCTTGCGCGAGGTCTGATGCGTTGAGAACTGGAACCCTCGCTCGTCGATGTCTTTGATGATGAGCGTGCGTCCGACTGGGGTGTCTCCATTCTGAATGGTCGTGAACGTCATCGCGTGCGGTTGACGGTTTCCCGCGCCGATCGCGTCGTTGAACCAGTCCAGGAAAAGGTCTATTGGATCCTCGGGAACCCGTTCCGGGTCGAGGACAGGGAGGCCCTGGGGGAAGGAAGGCAGGCTGCGTAGCTGGTCGCTCAATGTGCTCATGCCTCGATCGTAAGTGCTGTGACGGATCTCGGGACAGGGTCATGTGCAGATGGAATGCGGCCATGCGCGAGGGGCCTGGACAGAATTGCTTTCGGGGGTGCGGCCGGGTGCCAATGAAGCCGTCGGCGCAGGCGATTCCACACAGGCGGTGGAGAAAGTTATCCACAGGTGTGCACAACGATGTGCACAACTCGAATATCTGTCCTAAGAGTGCGTTGGGGAAAATGAAACGTGCCGCTTCTCCCCAGGATCTCGAATCGAATATCGGTGAATAAGCTGCTCGAACTACAGAAGTGTAAGTTGTCCACGACTGGGGACATCTGTGTGGATAAAGCGTTGGCGGTCGGTGCCCGGTCGCGGTCGGCTCCGCATGTTCATGCTGATCGGACGAGGGGAGAAGGGCGAGCAGCCAGGCGCTCCGGGGACCTAGGATGCCGCGGAATACAGGGAAAAATCCGGTCACAGCGCTCTCTCTAGGGACCGAATGCCAGGTCGCCCCAGGCCCTGCTTGCGTCGGGGACGACGTGAGGAAGTTGTCCACAATTATCCACAACCTTCCACAGGGAGGTGACCTCAGCGAGCGATTTCTCCACGTGTTGTGTGAAAAGTTATCCACAGGTGGGGATAAAAATCTGTGTTTGGGGTTCGTGAGGCGTCCGTGGGCAACGGTACGGGCCAGGAATGCGGAGCGACCACTGAAAAATACCTGCACGTACACACTGCAATGACAAGGTTTATGCAGTGGGGTGCGGCCTCGGACCCACCTGTTGGGAATCGATGTGGGTTTCGTGGAGTCACATTCGTGTAAGTTCTCCACACTGTGGATAGATCTTGTGGATAAACCCTCCGGACTGTCGGAAAAACATGCTTGCGGCGTTGTATGACCTTTCAGGGGCGGTTTTCATTCGCGGGACACGAGCTAAAGTGATGGGAGGCGCAATGGCGCGCCGACAGTGACAAGGGGTGCCCCGTTCGGCTGAGATAAGACCCTTTGAACCTGATCTAGCCAGCACTAGCGAAGGGATCGTCACCATGACTGATTCACCGGAAAATCACCGCGCCCCCGACGGCATCGTCGGATCGGCCGAGGCCGTTCGAGGGTCGTCACCCCTGGTCCATTGCTTGACCAACGCGGTCGTCAAAGAAATCACGGCCAACGTTCTGCTCGCCGTCGGGGCTTCGCCCGCAATGGTCGAACACCCCGACGAAGCGCGCATCTTCGCTGGGATGGCCGACGGGGTGCTTGTGAACGTCGGGACGGTCTCGGAGGATCAGATCGCGGCGATCCAGGCCGCAGTGGAAACCGCGGGATCTGCGGGTGTGCCCTGGGTTCTAGATCCGGTTGCGGTCGGAGGCCTTCCCCTACGTACCGAATTCGCCCGGGACCTCGTCACTCAACGTCCGACTGCGATTCGTGGCAACGCCAGCGAGATCGTCGCCCTGGCCGGACAGGGAAGCGGCGGCCGTGGGGTCGAGTCGACCGATGCTGTGGAAACTGCTCTCGATGCCGCGCGCTTCCTTGCGGAACGCACCGGCGGCATCGTCGCGATTTCCGGGGAGCGGGATGTGGTCGTCTCTGCGAACCGGACCACGTGGCTGACCAGTGGTCACGAATTCATGCCGCTGGTCATCGGGACGGGGTGCTCGCTCGGGGCCACGGTCGCGGCGTATCTGGGTGCCGCCCGTGCGGCTGGCCTGGCCGACCATGACGCTGTTTTGGCGGCCCACGCCCATGTGGGTGCCGCCGGCTCCTTGGCGGGTCGAACCGCCGACGGTCCCGGATCCTTCCACGTGCGGTGGATCGATTCGCTCTACGAGCTCTCCCCGGCTGGAATCGGCCGCCTTGTCGAGGTTCACGAGGAAGCCCAGTGATACCTCCCGCGACCGATTTCTCACTGTATTTCGTGACGGATACGAAGCTGTGCGGTGGTCTCGATCGTGTACCGAATGTGGTGTACGAGGCCGTGATGGGCGGCGTCGGTGTAGTTCAGGTCCGCGACAAAGAGCTATCGGATGGCCGCTTCGCTGATCTGGCGCGCGCTTGCGAGCAGCAGTTGCGTCGGGCCGAGCAGGACTCGGGCAGGTCCGCCCAGCTGTTCGTCAATGATCGACTCAGCGTCGCCGCAGATCTGGGGCTCAATGTTCACGTCGGACAATCCGACGCCGCCGCGGCGGATGCGCGTGCGGCGCTCGGACCCGACCTCATGGTTGGGCTCTCGGTATCGACACCGGGCGAGGTCCGGGCCGCGGTGGCCGAACGCCAAGCGGATGTTCTGGGCATTGGCCCGGCCTGGGCCACTCCTACCAAAACCGACGCCGCCCCGGCCTTGGGGCCCGATGGGGTATCCGAATGTGCGGAGATAGCCCGAACCGGAGGGCTCGTGAGTGTAGCCATAGGAGGAATCAATCCCTCCACAGCCACTGAATTGGCGGGTGTGCCCGTTGACGGTCTGTGCGTCGTCTCCGCCATCGCTGCCGCCCAGGACCCCAGAAAGGCGGCGGCCGAATTGCTGAGCCTCGCCACCATGACACTCAACAGAGGACGTGATTCGTGATGCGCCCACCCGTCGCCATGACCATTGCCGGTTCGGACCCTTCGGGTGGAGCCGGAATCCAGGCCGACCTCAAGACCTTCAGCGCCATCGGGGCTTATGGGTGTGCTTGTATGACGTCGTTGACCAGCCAAAACACGGTCGGAGTCCGAGGGGTGCACAATGTGCCGGAAGACTTCGTGGTCTCCCAGGTCGAGGCGGTCATCGATGACGTGCCGGTGGATTCCACCAAGATCGGGATGCTTGGAACCGGGGGAGTGGTTCGTTTGCTCGCACGCCTGATGAACGAGCGGCGCGAGAGCTTCGGGACCGTGATTCTCGACCCGGTCATGGTGGCCACGAGCGGAGACACCCTCCTGAGCCAGGACGCCGACGCAGCGATCCGCGCGGATCTTTTGCCTCTCGCGGACCTCATCACCCCGAACCTCCCGGAAAGTGCTCGGTTGTTGGGACGTCCCGACCGTGTTGCCGACTCGCTCGAGGATATGCGCTCCCAGGCCGAAGAGCTTCTAGAGCTTGGGCCCCGTGCAGTCCTCCTCAAGGGAGGGCACCTACGAGATGGGGAAGCCGTGGATGTTCTTGCGATATCTCCGAGGCCGTCTCCCGTTGAGGGTGCGGCGAGGACTCCGGCAGCCGAACCGACTGTTATTGAACTGACTGCGCCCCGCGTGGAAACGCGCAACACTCACGGAACCGGGTGCACCCTCTCCTCGGCGATCGCTGCTTTTTCCGCGCGGTGGGCCGTGCACCAAGCCGATTCGGGGGACCGAGGGATCGACGATGCCGCTCTGATGGCAGCGACCAGAGATGGCAAGAACTTCTTGACCCGGGCACTTGTGGACGGCGCGTGTTGGGAACTCTCGCGGTTCCCGGACCAAGGTCATGGCCCCGTCAATCACTTGGCCCAGATCCTCCGATGAGCGAAGGCGACCCGATGAATCAATCAGCGAAGAATCATGACGTGTGGACCACCGGAGAATTTACAAGGCAACTGTGGAAAGACGCTTCCGGGATTCTGGGGCGAGTGAATCGTCTGGAGTTCCTGCGCCAACTGGGCGAAGGCACTCTGGCTCCAGAGATCTTCGTGGAATACATCTGCCAGGACGCTTTCTATCTGAGCAACTATTCACGGGCCCTGGCCGTGTTGTCCTCGAGGGCACCGACCGCGGAAGCCGCCGAGTTTTGGGCAGGTAGCGCCAGCACCGCGGTCGCCGAGGAGAAAGTGCTGCACTCCCAGCTCATGAACGATCCACTCCTGGCGGATTGCCCCCGAGCGGAATCACCCTCGCCGATCACGCGCGGGTACATGTACACGTTGCTCGCGGCTTGTGCTTACGAGCCCTACGAGGTTGGGGCCGCCGCCGTGTTGCCCTGCTTCTGGATCTACGCGGACGTGGGGCGGGTACTGACGAGTCGTTCGGCCGCGGTGAAGGATCATCCCTATGGCCGATGGGTTGAGGAATACGGCGATCCTGCTTTCGCGGAGGCCACCCAAAAGGCCATCGGCCTGGTGGAGGAAGCAGCGGCCTCGGTCACCGACGTCGTCCGGAAACGCATGCGAGAGGTCTTCCTGGACGCTTCCCGCTTCGAAGAAATGTTCTGGGAATCGGCCTATCGCGGGGAGAAGTGGACTCTGTAACGCTCACCGCGAGCCCAGAGCTCGTTCAGCTCGCCCCGGATCCAGGTCCCGCGCCGCACTATTTGACCGTCAGTACCGGACACTCCGCCTCGAGGATCACCCTTTGGGCGCTCGAGCCGAGGAAGAGTTTCATGACCGGGGAGCGGCGTCGCGTTGCCAGGACTATCAGCTTGGCGTGGTGCTCTTCGGCCAGATCGAGGAGCTGATCCGCGACGTCGTCCCCCGCGCGCTGAATTTCGAACTCCAGCCCCGCTTCGATGATCTGCAGGGAAACTTCCTTGACGACTTCGATGCGGCTCGCGGAGGGACTGGTAGTGCTGTCCGTGGCATACGCCACCACGCGAAGCGCCGCCTTTTCGCGGTGGGCCGCGGCGATCGCTTCCCGCATGACCTTCGGGCTCGCATCCGTGCGGTACCCCACGACGACGGTGCGTGGTGCGCGGTCGATCCCATTCGAGGACGATACCCTCAGCGAGGGCTCCGGCATCGAGTGGGAAGGTTTCGAATAGAGATCCGTCATGATGTGCTCCTTCTGGGACGGGCCGGGTATCGACTAGGCGCTGCCGATGGCGACGACGCCGACCAGCACGCCCACGGCCAGCATGACCAGCGAGACGACCAGCGCTCGCCACAGCACTTTCTTGTGGTGGTCGCCGAGTTCGACGCCGGAGAGCGAAACGAGCAGCAGGATGGCCGGAACCAGGGGTGACTGGAGGTGGACCGGCTGTCCGGTGATCGAGGCACGGGCCATATCGGTGGCAGGGATTCCGTAGTGAGACGCGGTTTCGGCGAGAACCGGAAGGATTCCGAAGTAGAAAGCGTCATTGCTCATGAAGAACGTCATCGGAATCGACAGGATGCCGGTGATGACGGCCAGGTACGGGCCCATCGAGGAGGGAATGACGTCTACGAGCCATGCCGCCATACCGTCGACCATCCCGGTACCGCTCATCACGCCGGTCAGGACACCGGCGGCCATGACCATGGCTACGACGGAAATGATCGAGGTCGCATGGGATGCGAGTTCTTCCTGTTGTTCCTTGACGCCACGGAAGTTGACCAACAGGGCCACCACGGTACCGATCATGAACAGATAGGGCAGGGGGAGAACGTCCATGATGAGAAGGATCATGATCGCAACCGTCAGAACCAGGTTGAACCAGAACAGACGCGGGCGAAGAGTCGAACGGTTCGGGTCCAAGGCGGTGTCGGTCAGCGTGGAAGCGGCCTGTCCTTCGCCTTCGAATTGGTTGATCACCAGGGCCTGGGTAGCGGGCCCACCCGACGTGGCCTGTGCGGCCGAGCCCTCTCCGTCTCGAGGCGTCGAGTGGGAGCCGCTCGGGCCGGAGTCGTGACGGGGTGAGGAAGAGCCGGATTGTGGGGTTTCGACGTCGTTCGCTGCGCCTTCGACCCAAGCCACGCCCTTCTTCTGAAGTCGACGACGTTCCGAGCGGCCCAGCAGGTATGCGAAGGCGAAAGCAACGATGAGGCCCACGAGGAGGGAGGGCACCATGGGCGCAAAGATCGCGTTCGCATCCAAGTGCAGGGCCGAGGCGGCACGAGCCGTCGGGCCGCCCCACGGAACGATGTTCAACGTTCCATTGATCAGTCCCGCGGTACAAGTCAGAACCACCGGGGACATCTGCAGGCGCTGATAAATCGGCAGCATCGCGGCCGTGACCACGATGAACGTCGTCGAGCCGTCACCGTCCAATGACACCGCGCCGGTCAGTACCGCGGTGCCTAGCACCACCTTGACCGGATCGTGGCCGCAGAAGCGCAAGATGAATTCGACGAGTTTGTCGAATAGCCCGACGTCGATCATGATGCCGAAGTAGATGATCGCGAAGAGCAGCAGCGCGGCCGTCGAGGACATGGACTCAATGGCATCCATGACCATGTCGCCGATGCCCAGCCCAGCTCCGGCGAAGAGGCCGAAGATGGTCGGGATGAGAATGAGCGCCAGAACCGGCGAAAGTTTCTTGGTCATGATGAGGGCCATGAAGACCAGAATCATGACGAATCCGAGAAGGACGATCACGGGCTTCTCCTTCGAAGTATGTTGTGATGCGGAATACACCTTAGGGAAACCTGGGAAGGTGGTGCGCGCTTGTGCTCACTGATCGCGTTCTGCTCATTGAGCACCTTGTGCGCATTGTGCTCAAATACGCACCGCGCGAGTTGTTTGTTTCCATGCGGTGCCTGGCCGGAAAGCCCGACGTCGGTCGGTGCCGGGCCCGAAATCATTGAAACCATCGGCCCGTCGGACAAGTCAGCCCACATTGTCTGATATCTGATGTTGAGTAGAGTGGAAGTTGAACCAGAAACTCGAGGAGGCCACGATGTCGACGGCTCCACCACGGAGATTTACGACGCTCACCTCCGAGGCGTCGCTTGCTCCAAGCGGCGCACGGAAGGTAACGGCAGCGGACCGGATCAAGGACTTCATCCTGGCCGAAGGTCTTCAGCCAGGGGACCTTCTGCCTACGGAAAATGAGTTGTGCGAGTACCTTGGTGTCTCTCGATCCAGCGTGCGGGAGGCCATTCGCACGCTGTCGACCCTGGACATCATCGTTATCAGACGCGGCCATGGCACCTATGTCGGGGAGATGTCTCTGGATGCTCTCGTGGAAACCCTCGTTTTCCGCGGTGTACTGAGTCCGGGAGACGACCTGCGTGCCCTGAGAGATGTTGTAGAGGTTCGCCAAGCTCTTGACCGTGGCTTGGCCGAGCAGATTGTGGCCAGCCTGGCCGGCACGTCCAATCCAGAACTGCATTCCCTGGTGGATGAGATGGTGGCGTTGGCGACCAAAGGGCGAGCCTTTCCGCAACATGACCGAGCGTTCCATACAGGCCTACTGGAACGGCTTGAAAACCCACTCGTCGGACAGCTGGTGACGGCCTTCTGGGACGTGCACACATCGGTGGTCCCCAAGCTGGGTCTGTCTGTGGCGGCGGATCTGGAGCAGACGGCTCGGGCACATGGATTGATGCTCGAAGCCGCCCAGGACGGCGACGTTGAGGCTTTTCGTGCCGCGATCGTCTCCCATTATGATCCGATCGAGCGTGCGCTCGATGCCAAGACGGCATGATGGTCGAACAACCCGCCAACCGCACTCGAGATGCATCTCCGAGACGGCGACAAGACGCCACACGGCCTTCTTCTGGGCCTCCGGCGAATGGGCGCACGTCTCGGCCTGCCGTTCTTGTCGGTGCCTACGCATGCCTTCCTGCTTCGCCGCGAGAGCAGGAGGCGTTCTACGCAGGCCTTGCTGGTCGGAAACTCGCCGATGGACTGGAGATACCTTTCCGCGACAAGCTCGTTGATGATCCACAGTGGCTCGCCGATCAAATGCACGGTCGCTTCACTCGGTCGGTTCTGACTTTGATTCCCGGCACCATGATCAACGTGGGCACCTGCGCCGTGTTTGGGCTCGCCTCGCCGGATCCGGACGGCCGGCGGGCAGCACTGGAGCATTTCCGACGTGCTCGTTGTGCCGCGGAAGAACTGAACCAACTCACGGGTGAACAATCCGTTGGTGCCCTCCATATCCACACGGCTCCCTCGAAACTAGCCGCCCCGGAAATGTTCGCTCGTTCGCTCGAGGAGATCCTCTCGAGCCCGCCTGCCGCTGGCTCGTGGTCTACACGAGTCATTGTGGAGCATTGTGACGCATACAGCCCCGAGATCGCGGGGGAGAAACGTTTCTTGTCTCTGGAAGAGGAAATGCCCCTCGCGCTGGAGGCGGGAGTCGGTATGACGATCAATTGGGGGCGTTCGGTCATCGAGGCGCGTGACCCTGACCGGGCGCTCAACCAGATCCGCGCGCTCGTCGAGGCCGGGTTGCTCGAGGGAATCATGTTTTCGGGCGCCGGCCCGTCCGCGAATCAGTACGGAGATGCCTGGGCTGACGCGCACCTCCCGCTGGCCGAGGACGAGCCCACCTCCCTCCTGGACTCCGGAGAAGTAAGACGCTGCCTCCTGGCGGCGGGACGTGACCTCAGCTATGCAGGAGCCAAGATTCAGGCCCCCGGTGATGCGACCGTCGAGGAAAGACTCGACATGGTGGGTCGCATTACCCGGATCGTGCGCGGGGAGAAAAGCCGCTAGGGCAATAACCCGGATGCCCCATGGGTCCGGGTGAGCCCGTTGGGAGGCGAGTGCTTATTTTGCCTGCATCAGTCCGAGGCAGACGCGGCCGTTTCCGTACTCCGTGACTCGAGGAGCCACGAGAGGGGAATGATGGAAAGAAACAAGCCTTGCCATTCCCTTTCCCAAAGCACGGCGAGGCGTCCGTCGGGAAGCTGCGCCATTGACTGGTAGACGTGATGACGTGGGTTGAGCACGCGATTGTGCGGCCAGGTCCGACCGTCGTCGAAGGACATCCGTAGTACCCCTCGTCCACGGAACGGCAGCATTTGAGAAGCATTGGCGAAGACTGTCGCCTCGCGCCCGTCCTCGAGGCTGACTCGGATCGCGTTCGGTTGTGAGAAGATCTCAGGAATTTGGGGGACGAAGCTGACCTCGCCCCAACTTTCCCCACCGTCCTTGCTGACCGAGTGGGCAACGAGACCGGCAGGATGCTGATTGCGCATGTAAGCATGCACCGCACCGTCTGTACCCTCTACGATCGTGGACTCGTGCAAGGAGCCTCTGTCGTCGGCGAGATCGCGAGAGGAGAGGTCCTCTCCGTCCAGGAGACGACCGTCGTTGGGGGAGGCGCCGCGCCGCCACGTGGTACCGCCGTCGTCGCTGTAGACCGCGGCACAGGAGAACGTACGACCCTCCTCATGGTTGTAATAGACGGGCATCAGCAGGCGACCCTGATGTTCTCCGCGGGCCAGCTGGATGCCATTGCCCGGTGAGGTTCCGAAGAATCTCATCCAGGGCTCCTTCACCTGGGGAGTGATGTCGCGGGGGTCGCTCCATGTCTCGCCGTCGTCGTCGCTCCAAACCATCTGGAAATAAGCCGTGCGGGCACTGAGAAGCGACTCGTTCGCGTCGTCACCGGCAGCGAGGTGTATATTGCCGGCGGGTTTGCCGTTGCGGGTCACCGCACCGTCATCGGCCACGTGATAGGCGCTCTGCTTGCCCTCGTCCGTGACCACGGAGCCGTCCTTCTCACGCAGATAGATCGCACCGTCTCGGTCGGTGAGGATCATTCGCCCTTGATTGTCATATCCTGTCCCCACCTGGGCGTTGGGCTGGCCGTAGCCGCCTGGGAACTGGTCGATGAGAACAATGACCCGGCCACTGTCCCTGTCCTGGACAATCACCGAGTCGATCACCGATGCCCCCGACCGGCCGCTGCCAGGGTAGTGGAGAATCGTGCGCACGGGCTCCCAGGACTCGCCCCCGTCGAGGCTGCGTCGGATGACGAAGTTGATGTCGTTGGGACTGTCGTTGGGGATGCTGACGCGTTGATCCGCCCCGGCGATGATCACTCCGGACTCCAGTGTCAGCAAAGCGGGGATGCGATAGCTGCGTGATCCGGCCAAGCCGGTGTCGAACAGGGCTCGCGTCTCCACAGGTTCCGCGGAGGCAAGTCTTTTGACCTGGTGATCCGACAGTACGGCATCGTAGATTGCTGCGGTCTGGGCTTCCCCGAAAAGTCGGGTACCGTCGAGATCCGCGCCGGCCACAACCCGTTCGATCTGCCCGATGTCCTGGAAAAATGCGGTGCCAGCGACGTGCAATACCTGGTACCCGTCGACGTAGAGGTCTAGCGCGCCGCGACCACTGACCAAGATGATGTCATGCCAGTTGCCATCATCCCATCGCCCTGGCGCCCGGATCCCGGCCAGCTGCTGGCCTCCGGCAATCACAGAATAGGTAATATCTCCGTTCTCGACAGCGAGAGTGAGTTTTCCGGAGGTTCCGCCGGCCTGGAGGATCACGCCGCCTTGACCTTCGCCTCGCGTGCGGCACCGGGCACGAATCGCGCCTTCCGCCAGAAGGCTGAGGCGTCCTGCATCGCGTGACGATAGCTCTGCGGCGGCGAACTCGATCAATGGCCGCTGCGCGACGGATTGGGCGACCAGCGCATTCGCAGGCAGCGGCGCGTCCCAGATCGCGAGACGTGAGGGTGACATCATGCCCTGCGGGTCGACCGCAAGGGCGTTGAGGCCGAGCTCTTGGAACCAAACCTTTGTTGTCGAGGAGAAGGCCTCGTAACCGTCTGCGAACACATGGGTTCCGGTCGCATCCACCGTCAGCGCGATGCTGTGTGTGCGTCCGTCGTCGATACCGACCGTGTCCTCGGCGTCCAGCTGACGTGTCTGATCCTTGTGCGTGATCCACCCATTGAGTCGCCCTCCCGTGACCTCAAGGGTTATGGACCCGTGCTCGCCGTTGACTGCAAGTACAGGGCCGTCGACGGTCGTAGCAATGTCCACGAGCAGAGTCCCTGCTGAGTCCTGTGCCGCCAGGGTCAGAGACTGTGCATCGATCTCCGGGCCGCTGGAACTGTCACGGGAATCGAATCGGGTTTGGGGTGCGACATCGTCAGTGTGCATCTTGTCCTCTCGTCCGGCTGCGCCGGTCTCGGGTACCCGGTCTGCGGTCGATGAGTACCGCGAACCGTGGCAGTTCGCTTGCGCTGACCGTACATCGGACGTCTGATGTCGTCAACGCCGCCGAGATGGGCTGTGTCACACGAGTGAAGTTTATGTTAGCTTCATAACATCTGATGTCGGACGTCGGCTGTCTCGAAGGCAGGACGGTGAAATCAACGGAGATTCGTATGACAGAGGGACGCCTCGAAACGCGCGACAGAAATACCGATGACACCGGACGGCACTGGTGGCAGTACCTCAGCAAAGAGAAATGGAAGGCCTTCTTCGCCGCCTGGCTGGGTGTGCTCCTGGATGGTTACGACTTCGTTCTGATCTCGTTTGCCCTCCCCATGATCATCGCGGCGTTCGACCTGAGCCTCGTCCAAGGCGCCTCCCTGATCTCTGCGGCCTTCATCTCCCGGTGGATCGGAGGTTTGATTCTCGGCGCAGTCGGGGACAGATTCGGCCGAAAACCGGCGATGGTCGCGTCGATGATGTTGTTCGCCATCGCCTCGATAGGAATGGCTTTCGCCCCCAACTTTGCATTCCTCTTCGCTGCTCGCCTTGCGGTCGGCTTCGCCATGGCAGGTGAGTATTCTTCCTCTGCGACCTACGTTATCGAGTCGTGGCCGCGGCACATGCGGAACAAGGCCTCGGGGTTCCTGCTCTCGGGCTATGCCTTTGGCGTCATCCTCGCGGCCCAAGTGGACAAGTTCCTGATGCCCTGGGTCGAATCCTGGCATCCCGGATGGGGATGGCGGGCACTGTTCCTGACCGGAATCGTCCCGATCTTCCTGGCGCTCTACATGCGGCGCAGGTTGCCCGAGGCGGACGATTGGAAGGCAGCCAAGGCCGCTCGGTCAAAGTCTGCGAGGGAACCCGATGCGTTCAGTGTCCTGTTCGGAGGTCGTCGACGTGTGTTGAATATCCTGGGTGCTGTCCTCACCTCCGTGGCGTTACTGGTGATTTTTGCGGTGTCCGGGGTCCCCACCTGGCTGATCACAACGTTTGCGATAGTTTGTGGTGTCATATTCATCGCATTCATCGTCCAGTTCGATCCCCGGCGTTGGGTAACTGGCGTCGCGATCATGGTGACGATCTTTGCCTCATTCATGTACACGTGGCCGATTCAAGGTCTGTTGCCCACATACCTGGACGGCGTCGGGATGGACGAGAATGTCGTGGCCAACGTGGTGGCCATCGCCGGTCTCGGCAATGCGATCGGCTATATCGTTGCTGGATTCGCGGGCGATCGTTTCGGCATGCGTCGCTGGTATGCGATAAGCCTCATTATTTCCCAAGTGATCGTCTTCCCGCTCTTCATGCAAGGCGGCGAATTCGTTTTCCTCGTGGGTACACTTCTTTTCTTCAATCAGATGTTCGGCCAAGGCATCTCCGGCCTCTTGCCCAAGTGGGTCACCAGCTATTTCCCGGTTGAGCAGCGAGCGGCTGGTCTCGGGTTCGCGTACAACGTCGGAGCGCTCGGAGGTGCGGTCGGACCATTGGTCGGTGCCAGCCTTGCCAGCCGCTTCGGATTGGGCTCGGCGCTTGCCGTGCTCTCGGTCGGCTTCGCGCTCATCGTCATCCTCTCGATTGCTCTGAACCTTCCGCGCAAGCTCCAACAACTCGTGAATGCCGATGCCGTCCGCCCTGAGGACGGCGATGACGAAGTCGTCGCACAAGCCTGACCTGCGCTCAACAGCTCAATTCCGGGCTGTCATGACATGAAAGATCACGTGACGGGCCCGGGGAGCCACCCGGCGTTCCGTGCTCCGCGCTGGGGGGGCATTGGCGGGGGTGTCTCTATGGTTTTCGTCAGGCCGTCACGGCGAGTTTCCCCGGATGTTTTCCGGTTTCTGCCGGTTCCTATCCGTGGACGTCGTGCCCCTGCCTAACGCAGGGAAACGGCACCGACTCGGGTAACCACCGCCTAACGCGGAGTGCCGCGGGAACGGAGACTGCGCAGCGTCCCAGACCCTCATGTCTTGGCCGGCGTCAGCGGCACGCAGCGGCGATGCCTTCCTGGACTTTCACGTCATATTGATTCGCCCAGGCTCACTCATCGGTGGGTCGATGCCTAAAGGTGCAGGCGTCTGACGAGTTCGCGGCGCACTTCCCCGCCCCTGGCAAGCTGCAACACCACCAGGGCGATAACGCTGAGAGCACCGCAAATGGCTGGTGCGAGTGGGTTCGTCACCCAACCGAATGCGAGGAACCCGATGGGGGCCAGGCCCAGCAGCACCGTCAAACCGCTGTAGAGGATGTGCTCCGCCACCTCGAGGTGCATTGCCCAGAGCGTGATGAGCAAAGCAACAATGGATGATGCACAGACGATCGGCACCGCGTACGTCAGCGACCACGCACGCCAGCCGGTGAGATAGTCCCAGTACACGCAGACCAGGCCAATCAGGACGACGAGGTAGACGGTGCCCTTGGCGACATTGCGTCGTTTGCGTATTGCCATGAGCACCACAAGCCACATAGCCGTCACCCCCAGCCAGGAGGAGCGAAGAACTCCGAAACCCTCGGGCCCCCGGCCCAACAGCAGCTGGCCAGCCAAGGACGCCGCGATGACCGCGATTGAGGTCAGGAACAATACTTTCAGCACCCGTCGTCGTGAGAAGGTGAGTGGCACTGTCGGCATCGGACTCGGAACGGTCTCGCCCGTGACAGGGGCCCCGCACAACGGGCACAGAGTCCATGTGCCCTCGATATCGACGGCACACTCGGTGCAGCGCCTCATGATTCTCCTTCGGCGAGTTCCGCCTCGGTCACGCGTTCCGCGGCGACCGTCACATCGATCTCGTTGGCGGTGAGCATCCGGGCGAATTCCTTGACGTGGCCGGTCTCGGTGAACGGTGAGGTGAAGCTGATGGTGAGCAATCCGGCGTGGGAGGTCGCGCAGAACTGAGGGCGGACGGCGGAGACCTGGAACAGCATCCGCCCCACATGTGATTCGGCTGGCTCGGGCAGGCTCATCCGCCCCAAATTCGAGACTGCCACGCTCAAACTGCGGTTGCTGCCCCTGTTGATTAGCCCCAGGAACACGTCTTTGAGCGGGCGCGGTATGATCCTCAATCCGGGCATCCGCTCGGCCCGGATGAACCATCTCAGTTTCTTCTCCAGCGCTTCCTTGGTGGCTTGGGGGAGGAATTGGCCCTCAAGGTGTTTGCAGATTGAGCCAAGACCGTCGTCACCTTCACCGTAGGTATGTTCCACTCGGACGGTCGCAAAGAAATTCCGTGCTGACGTCGAGGGGAAGAACTGGCGCAAATTCACCGGAACTGACGCCGCTAGGGTTCGGTTCTTGCCCAGACCGCCCGAGGACAGGCGGATGGATTCGAAAAACAGCGCAGTCAGGTACATCGTGATGGAGACCCCCTCGGCGCGCGCAAGGTCAAGCACCGCCGCTGCGGACATGGTGAGCTCGACGGCGCGCGTGCGGTTGTCAGGGGTACGGGTTCCCCCGACCTGGTGCACTTTCTTCGAGGGGCGGTGTAGTCGGCGGGTCGCCCGATGAGCACTCGATGGCTGGGCGCTGTCATCGATGGTGAGCGCAGCCGGCACGGCAGCACGACTGAAAGTAGACCCGGAAGCGGGTGACGTGCGCCGGTGGTGGAAGTAGTGCTCGAAACTATCGGTGGGCAGGCCATGTTCCGGCTCAGCCGTATCGTCAGACGCGCCGTCGTCGGCCTGGGAACCGGCATCGCTCCGACCGGGCTCGGCCCGTAAGGCGTTGGCTCCGGTGGCCTCCGCGAGTGGCGGACTCTGGTCGGGGTACCGCCGCCGGATGTATGCGTTCACCAGGTCGGAGAGGAACCAAGAGGCACCGGTGCCGTCGGACAGGGCGTGGAATACTTCGAGGACGATCCGTCGGCGATGATAGACCACGCGGAACAGCAGAGTGCGCCGGCCCGCCTGGTAGATGGGGGCGCAAATGTGTTGCTTGTCCTCGGTGACGAGCGGGCGCAGGTCGCTGTCCTGCAGGTAGTACCAGAACAAACCGCTCTGCAGCACCGCATGGTAGAGCCGGTACCGGTCGTACGTCTCATCCAGGGCCTCCTGCAACAGTTGCGGGTCCACGGCGTGGTCCACCTCGGCGCTCGAGCGGAACACTTTGGGATCGGAAGCGCTTCGGGCGGCGAGGAAAATATTGGAGGCGTTGTCGAGCCGTACCCAGTCCCGGTGGGTCATGTGGGCTCCTGAGGGTCGGTCTGTTCCTCGGCGACGGGAGCATTGCTGAGGAATTCGTTGATCACCTCGTAGGCTTCTTGGACCGACCGGGAGAAGCGGGGCAGAGAGATGAAACCGTGCAACGCCCCGACCACCCGGTGTATCCGCACTGCGTTCCCGGCGTCGGCGAGGGCACGGCCGTAAGCCTCACCCTCATCGCGCAACAAATCCAGCTCCGCCGTGATCACCAGGGTCGTCGGTTGCTTGGAGAGGTCCGTCGCCATCAGCGGAGCGACAAGCGCGTCGTGACGCTGGTCCCGGTCAGGAACGTAGAGGTCGAAGTAGTCCTCGACCTCGGTATTGGTGAGCCGGTAGTCCCCGCCGTGATAGCGCACCGAGGCGAACGGGGAGGTCTCCGGATCGTGGGCCCAGTGGGTCACCGGGTAGATCAGGATCTGTCGACTCGGGCCGCGATGACCGCGTTCTCGCAGCAGCGATGAGATGACGGCCGCAAAGTTTCCCCCGGCGGAGTCACCGGCCAAGACGATCTGACTGGCGTCCGCGGCGCCCACACGTTGCGGTTCCTCCAGCAACAACCGGGCGACGTCGTAGCAATCCTCCAGTCCCGCCGGGAAGGGGTACTCGGGCGCGAGCCTGTAGTCGACGGAGGCCACGGTACAGCAGGTGAGGTCCGCCATTCTGGTGCACGTCGGGGTGTACGTCTCACTGTCCCCGGTGACCCAGCCGCCTCCGTGGAAGAAGACGAGGACATCGTCGCGCCGTCGTTCTTTCGGCCGGAAAATCCGGACTTGAGCATGGAGTCTCTTGTCGTCGGGCATGGGCTGCCAGCGCGGGGTTCGAGACGGTGGCATCAACAGCGCGGCCAATCGACGTTGCAGTCGCCGGACCTTCTCATAGTCCTCACGAATGTTGAGCCGGGGTGCGGCGAATAAGCGCAGTACAGCCCGAGACAGTCGGTTCACGAGTGGACAACGGTTCCGGGAGAGGATGGTTCCATGGGGCCAGCTTAGCCTCAATCCATAGATGGGGGTGGGGTGAGAGTTTGAGCTGATATCGGTCGGGCTTGCGGTTTTCGGGCAGTGGAGACAGCCGGGCCTCAAAGGCCCGAGCGTTTGGCTGGAAGTTGGCTCCTGGGCCGGTGACACATCGACGAAGTGGAGCCAACACGGGTCGTCGCCCGATCCAGCGCTACGGAGGAGTCGATTCTGGGCATGATCCCTTTCTTTCGCTGGTTCCCGCCCCAGCACCCCCGGGGACCAATCATCTAAGCTGGGCGCATGCCGCGACCTTCCGATTCCTTCTCGCGCCGCGTGCTGATGAGCCAACTGGCCGTCATCATCGTGGTGCTGTCGCTCGCGGCCGCAACATTCGCGTGGCTGGGTGCCCGCACGGTCACCGACACCACGGAGACGCAGGCCCTTTCCATAGCGCGGACTTTGGCCGCGGAACCACAAGTCAGGAGCGGGGCTACCCGTGTGACCGCCGAGAAGCAGGTCGGTCCGGACGTCATTCGATCAAGCAACCTGCAG
Source organism: Rothia uropygioeca (assembly GCF_004136585.1). Lineage (NCBI taxonomy): Bacteria > Bacillati > Actinomycetota > Actinomycetes > Micrococcales > Micrococcaceae > Rothia > Rothia uropygioeca. The sequence goes on from NZ_NOIR01000003.1 coordinate 118,933, forward strand.
GCACTCGCAATGGATATTCGGTCCCGCAACAACGTTGATTTCGTGGTGGTGACCGACAACCGGGGACTGCGACTCGCGCACCCGGACCCGTCGCTGCTGGGCAAGAAAGTCTCCACATCGCCCGACGTCGCGCTCTCCGGCAAGGAAGAAACCACCCACGATGAAGGCACCTTGGGAGAGACCGTCCGGGCGAAAGTTCCGATCTATTCCGCGACCGATGACGGCACCGTGGTCGGAGAGGTCTCCGTAGGTGTACGTACCTCTGCCGTCGGGGCGGAGGTCCGTCGAAAACTGTGGGTCATCGGGGCGCTCGCAGCGGTGGCGCTGGCCGTCGGCATCGTGGCTTCGCTGGCGCTCGGGCGGCGTCTCAAACGCCAGACCTTGGGGATCGGGCCCGAAGAACTGGCCGAAATGGCGCGTCACCAGGAAGCGGTCCTGCGCGGGCTCGACGACGGGGTCCTGGGATTCTCCCCGGACGGGCGGCTGACCTTGAGCAATGAAACCGCCCGGAGCCTGCTGGGATACTCGGAATACCCGACCGAGGAAGTGCGCATACCGCATGAGATTCAGGTGATGGTCGGTGAAGTCTTGGGTGAACGCGACTCCGGGAGCTCCGAGTTGCGACGGCGTATCTCGGTCGGAGACCGGATCCTCCTCGCGACGGCGGTTCAGGTGCGACGCGGGGACATCTCAGTCGGCGGCGTCGTGACCCTGCGTGACGAGACCCAAATCCTGACGATGTCTCGCCAACTCGAATCCGTCATCACCATGGCCGATGCTTTGCGGGCGCAAAGACACGAGTTCGCGAACCGGCTTCACACGGTCATGGGACTCGTGACCACGGGCGCGCACCATGAGGCGGAGAGCTATCTGGCCGAGATTCTGCGGACCGGCCCGATCGGTGCACCCGTGAAGGGGATCGAACATGTCGACGACCCGTATCTTCGAGCTCTCGCGGAGGCCAAGAGCACCACGAGTTCCGAAGTCGGCGTGGAGCTGCGCATCTCGGAGGACTCCCTGGTCTTCGGCCGCGTTCGGGAACCGGAGGACGTCACGTTGATACTGGGCAACCTCATCGACAACGCGGTTCGTGCGGCGGTCCAAGGGGAAACGCCCTCCAAGGCGGTTGAGGTTCAGCTGCTGAGCGACGGCGAGGCGCTGCACGCTGTCGTGACGGACACGGGCGCCGGGATCGATTCGCCGGAAGACGGTGAGCGCGCATTCCAGGAAGGTGTCAGCGGCAGCGGGGCCCTGGACGACGACGCCCACGGCCTGGGTATCGGTCTGGCTTTGTGCCGACGGGTGGCGAGGCGACAAGGCGGGCGCGTGTGGTTGGTCGAGGGAAAGGACCCGCGAATGGGCGGTGCGAGTTTCGGCGTGGAACTGCCCCATGTCTTGGAGGAGAAGATGGAGTCATGACGAATGTTTTGGTGGTCGACGACGATCTGTACGTCGGCCAATTGCACTGTGAATACGTCAACCAGACGGCCGGATTCGAGGCTCTTGACCCCGTCCGCGACGTGCGGGCGGCGCGGGAGGTTCTGGGAAGTGGCGAGGTCGACCTTCTCTTGGCCGATTACGTGCTTCCGGACGGGAACGGAGTGGACCTCTTGCGGGGATTCGATGTCGATGCCGCGATTCTCTCGGCAGTTTCGGACGCCTCGGTGGTCCGTTCGGCCTTGCGTGCCGGCGCCTTGACGTACATCTTCAAGCCGTTCGACGCTGCGCATCTCCAGGGTTTCCTCCGCCGGTATTCCCGGTATCGTCGACTGCTGGATCGGGACCGTTTGGACCAGTCGAGTTTGGACCGTGCCCTTCGCTCGTTGACCGAGACCGGAGGATCGAGCGCCAATGCACCCGTGCCGGGGTCCTCGACGTCGGGAAGGGTCTTGGAGGTTTTGCGGGCTGCCCGCGGGCTCATGTCTGCATCCGAGGTTGCTGAAGCCGTGGGAATTTCCCGCGCCACCGCGCAGCGTCACCTGGTCAAACTCGCCGAATCCCGATCCGTGACAGTGACCCTCCACTACGGCTCGACCGGCCGTCCCGAGCACCTGTACGGCCCGGAACGATAGCGGCCCGCCGGGGAGGGACCGCTCATGACCGAGACGGCCGAAAAGCCCGCAACCTGAACTAACGGGAAGGCTCCCGGACCGGTTTTTCCTTTCCATGGTGCCGCGATGTGTGAACCATTTCTTGCTACTTCGACGGGCGGTATGCTCGTTCCATGGCTCGACCCGTGGCAAATCTTTCTGTGGCAGGTATGCAGGTTGAGATCCGTCGCGCGGTTTTGGGCGATGTACCCGAGATTGTGCAATTGTTGGCGGACGATCCATTGGGCCGAAGCAGGGAGTCAAGGTCTACGGAAGACGATTTGACCCCATACCGGCAGGCATTTTCCTTGATAGACGGTAATGACCGGGAGCTCCTCGTTGTGGCCTGCTTAAGGTCCGAGGTGATCGGGACCTTGCAGATTTCATTCATTCCCGGGCTGTCTCGACGCGGAGCACTGCGGGCTCAGATCGAAGGGGTTCGAATTCGCGACGATTTCCGCAGTCGCGGACTGGGCCGCGCGATATTCGAGTGGGCTATTGGACTGGCCAGATCGCGCGGGTGCTCACTCGTCCAACTGACCACGGACAAAACCCGCGCGGATGCTCACCGTTTCTATGGCAGCCTCGGTTTTTCCCCATCCCACGAAGGATTCAAACTGGCTCTGTAGGCGTTGTCGAGCCGCAACAACAAGCGCGCCTCGTGGTTCTTCGGGGAACGGGTACTGAAGAGTTCAAAAACACCGAAGCGCAATTGCTGGGACTCATTGACTTTCAACTATCGCTCGGTGGCCACGATCTCGACTTTGAACCCGGCCGAATTCTCGAGCCAACCCGCGTTGGCTTCTTCTGCGGGGCGCGAAGGAAGCAGAAACCACTTTAGACTCACCTCGGAAGGGTACCGGCACCCGGCCTACGCGATGGGTGCTTGCGTCGTGCGGTAGTAACGACTGATGCGGTTTGCGGTGTCCCGAAGACGTCGTTCAAGTTCCCTTTCTCGGACAGGATCCGTGTCCTGGGATGGGGTACTGATGGCTACAGAGCCCACGACCATGCCCGCACCATTGCGAACACCGATCGCCGCACAGGTCATGCCGGGGATGAATTCCTCCTTCTCCCAGGCGATGCCCCGATTCGCGACTTCGGCAAGATGCTCCTCCAGCGTGCCGCGATCCGTGATGGTTGTTGGAGTCAGATCCGAAGTTCCGTGCGCCTCGAGATACTGATCGAGCTGGGCTTTCGACATTCCGGACAGCATGATCTTGCCGAAGGCCGTTGCATGGGCCGCTTCGTGGAATCCGAATCGAAGCGGTCGAAGTCGTGGGTACCGGGGGCTGTCCACGACGTAAGCGAGCACCACGCCCGAGCCTCGGTATATGGCGAAATACGCCGCAGCTTTGGCGTAGTCGTGCAGGATCTGGATTTCCGAGCGGACCATAGCCGGGACCCCGACCTGGCGGTGCAAGGAGGCTCCGAGCCGATCGAGCTTGAATCCTAATTCGAACCGATGCTCTGAGCGCAGATGAGTGAGATAGTCGGCCTGCACGAGCGCTTGCATCAGCCGATAAACGGTCGGGAGGGGATATTTGAGCGCGTTCGAAATTTCTCGCGCCGTCGCGCCACCGCGCTCGGAGATGAGTTCGAGGATAGCGAGCGTTCGCTCAATGGTCTGGACGCTCGAATCACGAGGCGATGACGGCTTTGCGGAGGTCCTTTTCTCGACAGTCACGTTCACTCGTCTCCGTACATTTCAGTCAGTGTGAATAAGCCATGGGTTAGGAGCCCGACGCTCGCCCGCCCCTCTTCTCAGCGGGACGGGCGGCTTGGGTCGACGGCCCTATTTGGCCTCGAACGTTCCGGTCAGCACGGCCCGGGCAATGGTGTGCCCGGACATGTTGAACCCGAGGAACGCCGGTGTCGCGTCGGATCCGATGTCGAGGGTCTCGACGTCGAGCGCGTGAACCGCGATGTAATACGTATGGGAACCATGGCCTGCTGGCGGCGCCGCACCGAGGTAGCGGGAGAGGCTCGCGTCATTGCGCAACTGGATAGCTCCGTTGGGCAGGCCCTGACCCTCGTCTCCGCCGGCACCACTCGGTACCGACGTCGTCGAGGCAGGCACATCAGTGACGGCCCAGTGCCAGAAACCGCTACCGGTTGGTGCCGTGGGATCGTACACGGTGATGGCGAAGCTCTTCGTCTCGGAGGGGAAACCGCTCCAGGACAGCTGTGGGCTGATGTCTTCTCCGCCAGCGCCGAAAATTCCGCTGACTTGGGCGGCGGGCAGGGTTCCGCCATCGGAGAAGTCGGTGCTCGTTACCTCGAACGAGGGAACTTCTGCGATCTGATCGTACGGGGATGTATTGGCCATGGTCTCTCCTCATATATTGGTGAAGTTTTGGTGCCTTAGATGCCGTCGGTTTTCAGCTGGTCGACGATGTACTCGGCCTGTCGGATAGCCAGCGCGACGATGGTCAGCGTCGGATTTGCTGCGGCTCCGGTGGTGAAGACCGAACCGTCGCTGATGAACAGATTGGGGATGTCGTGGGTGCGCCCCCACTGGTCGACCACGCCGTCTTCAGGGCGAGCGCTCATCCGTGAGGTCCCGAGGTTGTGCGTTGACGGGTAAGGCGGGGTGCGGTGGGAGCCGATGGCACCGACGGAGTCGTAGAGCTTTTCAGCTTGTTGATACCCGTGGTCTCGCATCGCGACGTCGTTCGCATGATCATCGAAATGAACGTTCGGGACCGGCAGGCCGTTTTTGTCGGTGACCGCCGAATTCAACGTGATCCGATTCGATTCCTGCGGCATATCCTCGCCGATCACCCACAGACCAGCCGTATTGAGATAAGAATCCATGATTTCGGCGAAGTCCGCGCCCCAGGCACCCGGATCGGCGAAACTGGCCAAGAACGCGGGGCCGAGCGAGATCGTCTCGAGGTAGTAGCCTCCAACGAACCCACGGTCAGGGTTATGAATGGATTCATCGGCGATGACACCGGCCATTGTCTCGCCCCTGTACATGCGCACCGGCTTGTCGAACCGTGAGTACACGGAACCGGTCGTGTGCCGCATGTAGTTGCGCCCGACCTGGCCCGACGAATTCGCGAGCCCATCAGGGAACATGGGCGTCGCCGACATCAGAAGCAATCGCGGGGTCTCGATGGAATTGCCCGCGACTGCCACGAGCTTCGCGGCCTGCCGGTGCAGGTTGCCTTCCTCGTCGAGGTAGAGCACGGAATCGGCTCTGCCGGAGGCGTCGTGGGTGATCTGGACGACCTGGCAGTCGGAGCGCAGGTCCAACAGACCCGAGTCCTCGGCCCGCGGGATTTCGCGAACCAGAGTCGACCACTTCGACTTGTTCTTGTCGCCTTGGAAATTGAAGCCATCCTGGATGGATGCGGGACGACCGTCGTACTCCTCGGCGTTGGTTGCGTAGGGGCCAGTCGCGTAATGCTTGTAACCGATACGTTCCGCGCCGTTCGCGAAGACCTTGTAGTTGTTGTTTGCCGGCAATGGCTTGCGCCCGTGGGTGTGGGTCGACCCCATCGCGATCTCGGCACGGTCGTAATACGGGTCCAGATCCTCCTTGGCGATCGGCCAATCGAGAAGGTTCGCCCCTTCCACGCGGCCGTAAGTGCTCCGGGCCTTGAACTCATGCTCTTTGAAGCGCGGAGTCGCACCCGACCAGTGCGTGGTGGTACCGCCCACCGCTTTCACGATCCACGTGGGGAGGTTCGGGAAATCGGTGGTGATGCGCCATGAACCGCTTGTTGTCCGTGGATCGAGCCACGCCATCTGGTTGAAGGCTTCCCACTCGTTGTTCACATAGTCTTCATTGCGCAAATACGGCCCGGCCTCGAGCACGACAACAGGTATGCCTTGTTTGGTCAGCTCGTAGGCGAGAGTTCCCCCACCCGCACCTGAACCCACGATGACGACGGCTTCTTCATTCTGGTCGATGTTCACTTCGAAACCTTTCTCATCACGGTTTCCTGGGATCCGGGCTGGTTGCTGGTATCGGTTTGCTGACCGCCAGTCGGCGATTTGCCGGTGGCCGCGAGCACCGCATTCGGCGCGATGTCCGGCAAGGGCTCTCCGTCGTAGATTTCGATCCGGGGCTCGGGCAGCCAGTCGAGATCATTGAAACCGCGATTGATGTAACCGCCCTTGTCGAAGCTCGGTCCCTCATAACCGAGAACCTCCCAGACCTCGGGGTCGTCGTAGAGGTTGAGCACGGTCGTGCGGCGGATGAACCCGAAGAACGCCGTGGCTTCAATGCGGCGCAGTACGCTTGTCGCGGCGTCGTCGTCGAGATTCCTGAAATCTCCGCCCGCCAATTGGCTCAGCGTGAGAAGGCCTTGGGTCAGGGCGACACGGAACCAGGTCGATTCCTTGGCCTCGACGAGGATCTTGGCGGCCGTCCGCTCATACGGCCCATCCGGAAAGGCCGGATGGGGAAAAGCCACACGGAGCACTCGGATGAGCACGTCGTGAGCGTCATCCGTCAGTTCCATCTCATTGAGTTGTGGGTATTTTGCTGGGAACGTCATCGTTCAGCTCCTATCGGTCGTCTCTTCAATTCAAGGCACGAGGATTCCGCGTCCGACCAGCCGGCCGGCCTCGAGGTCATGAAAGGCATCCAGGGCGGCATTGAGGGGGTAGACGGAGGTGTGCAGTTTGACCCTCCCTTGAGCTGTGAGCGTCATCAGTTCGACCAGGTCGTTATACGTGCCGACCAGGTTGCCGATCACGTTGATTTCCCGGCTGATGATCTCGATCGTCGGCAGCTTCACGTGACCGCCGTACCCGATGACGTAGTGCGAACCGCGATTACGCATGAGCTTGGGCGCCAATAGCTCGACTCCCTGCTCGCCGACGAAATCGAAGACGACGTGAGCGCCACCGTCGGTGATGTCGAGGACTTCCGATGCGACGGCTTCGTCGTCGCCGGCGCGCACCGTGTGATGCGCTCCGAGCTGCTTCGCGAGTTGAAGAGCTTCTTCGCTCCGGTCCACCACGGTGATCTCGGCGCTCGTGATGGCTGCAAGGGTCTGGATACCGATGTGGCCCAGCCCGCCCGCGCCGATGACGACGGCGTGGGTTCCCGGGAACAGCACGTCCGCGGCCTTCCGGACCGCGTGGTAGGCAGTCAGACCGGCATCGGCCAGGGCGGCCACGTCCTTGGGATCCAACCCGTTATCGAGCTTGACGACTGCCCTGGCGTTGGTGAGCAGCTGCTCGGCCATCCCTCCGTCGACGTTGACGCCTGGAAAAGTCGAATTCTCGCAATGTGAGTCCTGGCCGAGTCGGCAGGCCGGGCACAGCCCGCAACTGGTCAGGGGGTGCATGATCACGGTGTCACCCGGGCTGACGTTGTTCACCGCGCTGCCTACCTCACGGACTCGCCCCGCGTTCTCGTGGCCGAGAATGTAGGGAAGCTGAGGGTGCTGGATCGGCTCCCATTGGCCTTCGACAATGTGCAGATCGGTCCTGCAGAGGCCCGCAGCCCCGACGTCGACGATGACGCCCCACGGGTCGGTGATGGTCGGTTCGTCGACCTCTTCGAGCACAGGGTCCTTCCCGTATTGATGGAGACGGATAGCCTTCACGATGACTCCTCGTTGAGTGTAACTATATGTGGTCTGGAACACAGTTTCACCAGGTCACGCACGTACTGAGAAGTTCGGCTCTCGCAGAGTGAGAATCCGCAGCCCTGAACTTCCGGGTCGCACCACCGAACGGTTCTGCGGCGCGAGCCGCCGGCCCAGGGAATCTGCGCCGCCGTCACACGTATGGCCCCGTGCTACGCCGGTCTTCGCTGGCGGCGGAAGTTGTGACGCAGCCCTAGAGGCCGACCATGGCGGGTGTTAAAGTCGACAGTGGATCTATTAGCTGGATCACTGAAAGGATTGGTTATGGCTGACCAGTACGTACTTCCGGATCTTCCGTACGACTACGCGGCTCTCGAGCCCAATATTTCGGCTCGCATCATGGAGCTGCACCACGACAAGCACCACGCGACCTACGTCAAGGGCGCGAATACTGCTCTGGAAAAGCTGGAAGAGGCCCGTTCGAGCAACGACCTCACCTACGTGAACCAGCTCGAGAAGGATCTCGCCTTCAACTTGGGCGGGCACACCAACCACTCGATCTTCTGGAACAACCTGTCTCCGGACGGAGGCGACAAGCCCACCGGTGAACTCGCCGCAGCAATCGACGACTTCTTCGGATCCTTCGATGCGTTCAAGGCGCAGTTCACCGCAACCGCGACCGGCATCCAGGGCTCCGGTTGGGCCGTTCTTGCATGGGACGCCATTGGCGAGCGTCTGAACCTGTTCCAGCTCTATGATCAGCAGGCTGGCAACATTCCGTTGGCTCAGACTCCGATTCTGCAGCTGGATATGTGGGAGCACGCCTTCTATCTCGATTACCAGAACGTCAAGCCGGACTACGTCAAGGCTTTCTGGAACATCGCCAACTGGGCCGACGCCCAGGAGCGTTTCGATCGCGCGCGTTCGCAGACCAAGGGCCTCATCATTCCCCAGTAAGGAATTTATGACCCTGGTTCGAAGCCCCGCACCCACTAGGGTGCGGGGCTTTTTGCATGCGAGACGGCGCAGGCTTGGCCTCATCTCTCATGATGGTCGTGCCTGGAAAGTCTTCTACAAACCGGGAAGAGTCATGGGCACAACCGTCGCAACGTCGAGGAGCTGTATGTACGCCATCATCAACCCCACCACTGGCGAAACCGTCCACGAATTCAAGAACGCCACAAGCGATGACATCGAATTCGCACTGGAGACCCTCCACAACGGGTACCGAGCCAATCGGCAAGCTACCCCCTCGGAGAGATCAAGCGCTCTGCTCAAAGCGGCCGAGCTTTTCCGGGACCAGTCAGACGAGCTTGCGGGCGTCATCACCCGCGAGATGGGGAAACGGCACCAAGACGCCCGCGACGAGATCGAAATAGTTGCCCAGATTTTCGAGTTCTACGGTTCCAAAGGCCCGGAGATGCTCGAAGAACGCCGTATCGAGGACTCCACGCAGGATGACTACGTGCAGTACCGCCCGACCGGCATCGTACTCGGTGTGATGCCCTGGAATTACCCGATGTACCAGCTCGCTCGATTGGCTGCGCCGAATTTGGTCCTGGGCAATACTGTTCTCATCAAGCCGGCTTCCTCGACTCCGGGGTCAGCACTGGCCTTTGCGGATGTTCTGGCCGAGGCCGGCCTCGGACCGGACGTCTACCAGTCGCTGTTGATTGCCTCAAAGGATATCGAGGCTGTCATCCGCGATCGTCGGATCGTCGGAGTTTCCTTGACGGGCAGCGAAGCCGCAGGTGCCTCGGTAGCTTCGATCGCCGGCGAAGAATTGAAAAAGGTCGTGCTCGAACTTGGCGGTTCGGATCCGTTGATCGTCCTCGACGAAGAAAATATCGAGGACATCGCGGCGCTCGCCGTGGAAACTCGACTCGAAAATATGGGGCAGGCCTGCAATTCCCCCAAGCGTTTCATCGTGATGGAAGAGGCGTATGCCCCCTTCGTTGCAGCCGTCAAAAGGATTCTCGACAAGGGGTACGGCCCGGGCGACCCGCACAAGCCTTCGACGACGCTCGGGCCCCTTTCTTCGGAAAGCGCGGTTGACGCTATTGCTCAGCAGGTCGATCGGGCCGTATCTCAGGGGGCGACCCTGGTCACCGGCGGTAAGCGCCTGGATCGCGCCGGTTTCTACTACGCACCGACTCTGCTGACCGGTATCACCCCGGACATGGACGCCTACTACGAAGAGCTGTTCGGCCCGGTCGTCGTCGTGTACTCGGTCAACAGCGACGAAGACGCTATCGAAATGGCCAATGATTCTCCGTTCGGTCTCGGAGGCGCCGTCTTCGGAGGCGACCCCGAGCGCGCCGAAGCCGTGGGAGAAGGCCTTGAGGTCGGGATGGTATCCGTGAACATGCCTGGCGGTAGCGCGGCGGAACTTCCCTTCGGCGGGGTCAAGCGATCGGGCAACGGACGGGAGCTCGGTCGCCTGGGGGTCGTGGAATTCGCGAATCAGCGGCTGTTCCGGCGGTAAACCCGGCGCGAGCCCGAACTCGAGACAAGGGGGCCGGGCACCGTTCCACCGTGAGCAAAAGGATGGGACGGCTCTGGCCAGAGGCGGTCGGGACGGACGATGATAGGGGTAGAGCCAACGCGCCGCATTTCACGATTGAAAGGAACCGCAATGTCTGACCTAACTCAGGAAAAGATCGTCGAGATCATGCGCAGCGAGCGCTTCGTCATGCTGACCTCCGTCTCCAAGGATGATGGCAAGCTCCACTCCCACCCGATGACTCCGCAGGAAGTCACTGACGACGCCGAGGCCTGGTTCTTCATCGGGCTCCACGGTGAATTGGCCGATGACCTCATGAAAACCTCCGAGGTCAACCTCGCCTTCGCCGAGGTCGGATCTTGGCTTTCGGTTTCCGGACACGTCGAGTTCGAGAACACCAACAAGGAAAAGATCGACCAGCTTTGGAACGACGGTGCCGCTGCTTGGTTCGAGGGCGGCAAGGAAGACCCGAACTTGGGTCTGATGCGCTTCGTGGGCGAATCCGCTCAGTTCTGGGGACAGCCCGGCGGCAAGGTCGCTTCTCTGGCTCAGATCGTGAAGTCGAAGTTCACCGGTGATCGTCCCGCAGGCGGAAGCGAGACCGTCGAGCTCTAAGGGCGCGCTGGGGTCGTATGACCCATCCCTCGAATCGCCACAACGGCCCCGATTGATACTGGTCAATCGGGGCCGTTTTTGACGACCCGCAGGCCGGAGGCCGGCGTTGTCATCCCTTAGCTGAATTGGATACCGCCATCCACCAGCATCGTTTGCCCGGTTATGTAGTCAGAGTCCTCTCCAGCGAGGTATGAGACCAGGCGGGCGATGTCGTCGGGAACGGAAACGCGGCCCAACTGGATCGATTCGGCGTTTTCGGCCAGGGCTTCACCTCGCTGCTGACCGTGTTTGGCCGCGAGTTTCTCATCGATCAAGTCCCACATGGCCGTGCCGACGATGCCCGGACCATACGCATTGACCGTGATTCCATGTTCGGCCCACTCCATCGCAGCGGCCTGAGTGAGTCCGCGGACCGCCCATTTGGTCAGCGAATACGGCCCCAAATATGCAAATGGTCGGAAAGCCACGATCGAGGCTGCGCCGATGATCTTGCCTCCGTGTCCCTGGTGCACCATCTGGCGCGCGGCCTGGCGGTAGGAGTTGAAAACCCCTTTGATGTTGACGTCCAGGATTTTTTGGAAGTCCGCGGCGTCGTATTCCAGCAATTCCTGCACCTGGGCGATCCCGGCGTTCGCGACGAAGACATCCACATGTCCTCCCGCCTTGACTGCGGTGGAAATGAGATCCGCGACCGAGTCTTCGTCGGAAACATCGACGGTCGTGCCCGTCGCGGTGCCGCCGGCCGAGTTGATCGACTCGACCGTCGAGTCGATGCCCTCCTGCATGGAAGGTAGATCTGCCACGACGACGTGCAGTCCGTCCCGCCCCAATCTTTGGGCGATGCTCTCCCCGATTCCTCGCGCAGATCCCGTAACGATAGCGACGCGCTGTCCAACGGGTGCATGCCGGCGAGCCGCTTCGACTGTTGAGAGATCCCCTGACGCGGTGTCCTGTGTGCTCATGACTTCTCCTCATTGAGTATCGATAATGAGACCTATGGTGTGGGTCACATCCGAAGTCAATCAGGAAGAGTATTGGACGCGGAATACGCGTTATCGAGGAGTGGGAATTGGTTTCCGGGTTCGGTCGGGAAAGCTGAAGAGTCAACCATCCGTGCGCCGCGAGTCCGCGGGTTGCGGGACACAGCGTGAAAATCGGAGGGTACCCTTACGGATTCTCATCCTGACGCATCGCGGCGTCGTGCGCGGCCGCGCGGTACATACCGAGGGGCCCCTGATCCGCAAAAGCCTGAGTGTGGTCGTAGCGGAACAGGCGCGGTGGTCGGTGCCTGGTCCCTTCGACCCGTTTGCCCGTGTCGATGATGGATTTCGAGGCCGCAATCTGGCGTCTGAAATTCGCGGGATCCAGAGGGCGCCGCAGGATGGCTTCGTATACCTCGCGCAACTCGGCCAAGGTGAATTCCTCGCCGAGGAACGAGTGAGCGATCCGTGAGTACTCGACCTTATTCTTCAGCCGGTACAGGGCATAATCAACGATCTCGTTGTGATCGAAAGCCAAACGGGGCAGGTCGTCGGCTCGCATCCACTGAATATTCTCGTGGACTCGGGAGTGGGCAACCTCATTGGCGGGGATCGACGCCCAGTACACGACCGAAACCACGCGCTCGCTAGGCGGCTCGACGTCGTCGTAGTCGTCCTCCGGGCCGGGTAGTCGATGGACGCGTCCGAAAGCGTACAGCTGCTCGAGGTAGCCGGGCACCAAACCGGTCGCTCTCTTGAGGGTCGACGCCGCCGACATCTCCAATGACAGGTCCGGGGACAGCGGCCCACCGGGAAGAGCGAACCTGCCTTTGAAAGGTTCCCGCAGACGCCGGACCAGCGGTAACCACAACGAGTGGGGCTCGTCTTTCGCCTCGCGTCGCATCGCGAGAATCACGGTCGAGACGGCGAGCTGGACCGAGCCGTGCGCATATCCGGCGTCCTGGGGAAGGTCTTCCGTCTGCGAAGGGACGTCGTTCACTGCTCGATCTGCAATTCGCCCATGCGGTCCCACCCATCTCCTTCGACTTGGCGGGAAAGAATCTTCGGCGTCTCCACGAGGTGCGGACGCATGGACTCCAAACCTTTCTTGAAGTGGTCGCTGTTGACGTGATCCGAAGCGGCATCGTCGTCGAATGCTTCGAGCAGCACGTACTCGTTCGGATTCTCGATGCTTCGGGACCACTCGAACCACTTGTTGCCGGGCTCGGCCCGAGTCGCCTCGGTGAATTCGCGCGTGATGTCAGTGAATGAGTCTGCGGATTCCGGCTTGACCTGGAATTTGACGATGATGGAAATCAACGGGGCACCTCCACGGTAAGTGTTGCTTGCACTACCCATGGTGACACACCCCGGTGATGCGAGAATGGGCTGCATGAGCAATTCCCTCGTGCGTTTCCTGGACAGCCCTGCAGAAGTCATCGCGGCAGAGACCGTTCTGTCCGAGACATCTCCCGAATCCGTCTATGCGCTCGTTTCGGATCCATTCCGTCACTGTGAGCTCGATGGATCAGGAACGGTTCAGCGGCAGATTTCGGGGCCGGAGCGTCCCAGCGTGGGGGACCGCGTCACCCAGTTCATGCGCCTGTACGGGATTCCGTATCGCATTAGCCTGACGGTGACCCGTGCCGAGCCCAACCGCGCCTTCGCCTGGCGGATGCCGACCGGCCACACCTGGACTTGGGAAATGGAGTCCATCGACGAGGGCACACTGGTTCGGGAAACCTTCGATGCAAGTCCCGCGAGGTTCCTGGGTCTACCTTTGGCGGGGATATTCAGGCTGAACGGCTCCTTCGCGCGCAATCGACGAGGCATCGCGACCTCGCTCGCCCGCCTTCATCGGACGTTGGGTTAAGGTCCATGTGAGAACCGTGGCATGCGTCTCGTAAGCTGGGAGGACCGTACCGCCGAAGGAGAAACCGTGAAGATTCTGCTGCCCACCTCGGTCGAGATCGACCAGGGCAAATTGCCTTTGGGGGAGGACGACGACGTCGCCGTCTACGATCCCACATCGCCCATTCCGGAAGAACACGTCGACGCCGAGGTCATGGTGGTCTGGTCCAATACCGACGACCAACTCGCCGATTCCGCGCGACGCATGACCAATCTCCGTTTGATCCAGGCGCTCCTGGCCGGTCCGGAGAAGGTCCAGAAAGCAGGCTTCCCGGAGGATGCGGTGATCTGCTCCGGCATCGGGTTGCATGACAAGACGGTATCCGAGCACGCATTGGCTTTGACCCTCGCGCTGGTGAGGTCCTTGCCCACGCTCGGCGAGCATCACCGGGATCATCACTGGGCCTCGGAGCTGGGCGGCCCGCAGCCGCTTCACCCCGCCGAAGGTCCCATTACGACCCTCCTCGGCGCTCAGGTCACGATCTGGGGTTTCGGCTCGATCGGTTCGACGCTGGCGCCTTTGTACTCGGCCCTTGGCGCCAAAGTCTCGGGTATTGCGCGTTCGACCGGTCAGCGCGACGGCTACAACGTCGTCGCGACGGAGGAGAAGGACGAACTCCTGGCCCGGACGGACGTGCTCGTGATGATCCTCCCGAATGCGGAAGCAACCAATCACGCTCTCGACGCCGAGGTTCTGCGAACGCTACCGGACAGAGCATTCGTGATTAACGTCGGCCGTGGCTCAACGGTCGACGAAGACGGGCTCATCGGCGCTCTGCACGACGGACAGATTGCCGGAGCGGCCATTGACGTGGCCTCACAAGAGCCCCTCGGCTCGGACAGTCCGCTGTGGGATGCCCCGAACCTCATTATCACTCCTCACTCGGCGGGCGGCCGCCCGGTCGATCCGGAGGACCTCATCGGTCATAACCTCGAGGCCTTGCGTGGTGCCGGGGAGTATCGCAATGCGATGAACGCCTAGTTCGTCTCGTACGCACTTCGCCGCATGCACCCGAACGACTCGTGAGTGCTCGAGTGCAGGCGGCGATGTGCATTCCGGGCCGTGGGACCGTCGCCGGAGCTATATCAAGCAGTCTGGGGAAGATGCTTGCGATAGAACGTCGCCACCAGGGCCAGACACAGCAGCGCGATTGCGCCACCTCCGACGAACATGACCTGGTAGGTGATCCAGGAATTGAGAATTGCCAATGCGGCCGGGACGAAGAATCCGAGGTAAGTCAGCGAGTAATAGACGGCGGTGAGTCCGGCGAGATCCTTGGGGCCCGCAATGCGCTGGACCTCTTGAAGACCAGAGACCAGTAGCAGTCCGTATGAGCTGCCGAGCAGGGCGGCCGCCAACGTCGCGAGCCAAGGGCTGACGGTGTGCGAGGCCCAGGCCGCGCAAACCATCGCCGGAACCGTGACCCCGAGGGCTATGACGATGGCCCGAGCCGACCCGACGTCGTCGAATCGCTTGCCGAGCTGCTGCAATGCGAGGCCGCACCCCAAACCGACCATGCACAGAAGGCCCGAGAAGCCGATGTCGAGCCCCTGGGTCCGTGTTCCCAACACGCTGGGCAAGACCGCGTACGCGCTGCCCGCACATCCGAAGACCCAAGGCGCCATGGGAACCACAACCCACAGGAACCGACGGTGCTTCGCGGTGGGTATGCGCAGGTCATCGATGAGCCGGGCTGGTTCGAGTTGCCGACTGTGGGTTTCAGGGGCGCGCATCACGGCAACGAGGCCGGCCACGGCCACTGCCATGTGCACGATGTACGGCAGTTCGGCCGGCATCGGGCCGAACTGCGCGAGGGCCGCAGCCACGGCGGCGCCCAAACCGAATCCTGCCGTCAGGGACATTGAGGCTCGGCGTGCGCCGGCCGCGTGGTCCGCTGCGGAATCATAAGGTGCAACCGACAGCTCCTTGATCCACGACCCGCCGACCACCATGCCCAAGCCCAGCCCGAGGCCGGAGAAGATCCGTCCGATGAAAAGAACCGTCGGGGATGCAGAACCAACCGCCAACAGGATCGAGGCGATCAGGGCAAATGCGGGAGCCGGGATCATGAGCGGGCGTCGCCCAAACCGGTCAGAAAGCGGCCCACCGATGAGAAGGGCAGGGATGATGCCGAGAACATACGCCCCGAGAAGGACATCCACTGCCCCCGTGGTCAGGCCGTCGAGGTCCTTGTACATCACGAGCAGAGGGGTGAACTGATTGCCTCCCCACGCGACGGCGAAGAGAGATACTGCGGCGAGTAACCACGGTGGGACAAGGCGCTTCTGAGGAAGCAAGAGGTTCCTTTCGGGATGAATCCGAACGTCGGATGGCGTGCGGTTGGTGATGGTGGTGGAATTCAGGACAAGAAGCGCTCGTGGATCTCGTGGAGATGGGCTCCGAGGCGCTCCCGGAATAGGGCGGAGTCACCCCGGGCAATGAGTTCGGCGAGCTCGCGATGGTGAGCCAGGACGGCTTCGGCTTGCTCGTTCGACTTCCAAATCGCCCGCGTGGACATGCGGCGCTGGCGGTCCTTGAGGTTCTCGAAGAAGTCGATGAAAAGGCTGTTGCCTGCCCGAGCCACGATGCACTGATGGAAGTCTGCGTCGATTTTTGCGAAGTCCTCGTCGTTGTGGGCTGCCAGCGCCTCGCTCTGGTGGCCGATGAGTTCGCTCAATTCGGCAGCAACTTCCCCACCACGGTCCGAAGCCGCTATGGACTCGACCGCATGGGACTCGACGACGATCCTTGCCTCGATTACGTCCCGTACTTCGTTCGGCCCTGCCTGACGGATGAGCGCACCACGTTTGGGGTACAGCGTCATCCATCCCTCGGCTTGGAGGCGTATAAAGCCTTCCCGGACCGGTGTGCGGCTGACCTTCAGATCTGTTGCGATCTCCCCTTCGCTGATGAGGGACCCGCCCTCCAGGCGATGGTCGAGAATGCGGGCCTTGACCTCTCGATACACGAGATCGCTGGCGGGTGTGGCCGAGGCCGGACTTGCCTGTTCGGGGCGGCGTTGTGAGGCATTCTGTGCCAAATTCGGTTCCTTCGGTTACCGTTCCGGATCAACATAAGCGCAACATAGATACAAGTTGTACGGTAGGCGTGTCGGGCCGATCGCGCAAGGGGAATGTTTCTGCATTGACATGTCATGGGGACCGACATATTTTGAAAACCACTGGACGGACAGGTTCCGTCACGGCGGTGGGGCTCGCCGTTGCCCAACTTTGCGGTTCTTCGAATCGGATGCACTCGGATTCGAAGGCGCGACAACAGTCCCTACCTGAGTCGATTCGGTATGTCTTCCGATGACGTGCCGCAGCTGAAAGGTAGGTGCCCCATGAATCCTCGAAAGACCCCCACCGACAAACGGGCCGATGCCAATACTGCCGGTGGTGAGATGAGATGAGTCTGCGCAGCTCCGCGATCGTCGTCGGCATCGATCCGAGACAGCTCGATCTGATCGTGGATAGAGCACGGGATTCTTCGACCGTGCCGAGAGAAAGCATGGTCCATCACGAACAACGTCGAGGTACATCAACGTGTCACAGAGTAACCATGGCATTGCCGGCGGGCCCACGAAAAAAGCTCGGCCGGTGCACCTCCGGCCGGCCTTCCTGGGCCTCGCGTTCCTCGGCGGTGCCGTTGGGACGAGCCTTCGGTACGCGCTGACACTGTTCTTTCCGGGCTCGGGAAGCGCCCTCGGGGCCATTCTCGCGATCAACGTCGTCGGAGCGTTGTTCCTCGGATATGTGTTGGAGGCCCTTGCTCGTCGGGGAGCGGACGTCGGGGGACGGCGCACCGCGCGCGTCCTTATAGGAACCGGAATCCTCGGGGGCTTCACGACGTACAGCACGTTGGCCACGAACGTAACCGGGCTTCTCGGTTCCGGCCACATTTGGGCCGGAATCGGCTACGCAGTGCTCAGCGTGGTCGCCGGCGTCGTCGCGTCCGGAGCCGGGATTCTCCTGGCGGCCCGGACCGTCGGACCAGCGGTCGTGGCAGCGGATCTCGACGACGAGGAGACCCCGGCATGATCGACTGGTTGTTCCTGGGCGTGGCGCTCGCGGGCGGAGCGGGCGCCGCAGTCCGGATGTTTCTCGACGGAGTGCTCAGATCAGTGCTCGGCAGTACCATGCCGTGGGCGACGAACCTCATCAACCTTTCGGGCTCGCTTCTGCTCGGATTCCTTGCGGGATTGCTCATGGCCCAAACGATCTCGTCGGAAGTCCAGATCACGGTCGGCGCCGGCTTCATGGGCGGTTATACGACGTTCTCCACCGCGAGCGTCGAGACCTTTCGGCTCGTCCAGGAACGTCGCTGGGGCGCCGCACTGATCAACGCATTTGGAATGGTGTTCCTGGCGACCGGCGCGGCGGCCGCGGGTCTGATGTTCGGAACCCTCTGGGGCTAGGCCATGATCGCGGCAATCACGAACAGTGCCGGTACAGCTGCGATTGTTGAAAGCAACACGATGTCCCTCGCCAGAGAGATGCTCTGGTTGTATCGGGATGAGAAGCTGAAGAGGTTCTGAGCCGTCGGCAACCCGGCGAGGGCCGTGGCCGCGAACAGATCGTGAGGGGCCAAATGGAAAACGTACTGTCCCAGAAGGAAAGCCGCGACGGGCATGGCCACGACTTTGAGGCCGACCGCAAGCAGAGTTTCAGTCTTCTGACCCTCGACCGCGAGCGGGCGATTTCCACGCAAGGACATTCCGAAGGCCACCAGAATCAGCGGGATTCCCGCGCCGCCGACGAGTCCCAAGGGCTCGTTGATCACATTGGGCACGGGGACCCCCAGCGCATTCACGAGGACCCCAAGGACCGATCCGATAATGATGGGATTGCGAAACGGCTGGCTCAGAATGTCCCGGGCGGAAACCCTGCCTTTCGCGACGACGTCGAAAATTGCCAGACAAACCGGTGTCGCGAGAACGAGCTGAAAGAGCAGGATGGGAGCCACCTGTGTGGGGTCACCGAAAATGTACGTCGCCACGGGAAGGCCCATGTTGTTGGAATTCAGAAGGGCCGAACCCACTGCCCCGACCGTGACTCGACCGACTCCGCGTTTGAGGAATACTCCCGCGATCAATGTGTAGACCGCGGCCATTGCAGCGAAGCTCAGGGCGGCCACCGGAAGCCGGGCAGAGAAGATGACGTGCAGGTCAGCGGTCGCCAGGGTCGTGAACATGAGGGCGGGGAGGGCCACGAAGAACGCGAACCGGTTGAGGGTCCACCCGGCGTTCTTGCCCAGGATGCCCATCCGTTCAACGAGGTACCCAATGCCGACAACGACCCCAATGATGGCGAAGCCTTCGAGCACTCCGAACATGTGGCCCTTTCTTGCACTTCCGTTCTAGCGGTTTCAGCCTCCCCGCAGGTCAGCCACCCGCGCAAATGGTGACCATCATGAGAAACGGAGAATCAGTGGGAAGAAACAAACCAGAGATGGCACGCTCCGAGAATTACGCCGATGACGGAGCCCACGAGAATCTCCGGAACGGTGTGTTTTCTGAGGTGCCACCGGGACCAGCAGACCGTGGCATGAACGATCAGAGACAGGATGATCCACCACGGCCCCAGAAGACCGGGGAGAACCATACCGAAGACGGCGCTCATGCCAGCATGCGCGCTGGCTTTGAGCCGAAAATTCACGAGCGCGATGACCAGGACGGCCAGGAGCATCACCACGATGATGCTCTTGGTGGCAGCCGCAGCAGGGGCAACCAGAAGAATCGTGGTGCCCGCGGCGATCGAGATCAGGGACAGGCCGTAGAACACGTATCGCTGTTTCCGGTGGTAAATGAACCGATCGCTGACCTGGCCCGTGTGCGCCATATACAGGGAAAGCCCCCACGGGATCACGACGACGGCAACGACGCCCACGGCCGCCTGCCATGCCCATCCCGGGCCTGCGCTCGCGGGAACAGCAATGAGCAACGCGGCGGCGAGGATGAACGGGGAGAAGATTTCCGTGCCGGCGAATGCGGCGGCTCGTTGAAGACTATGCACGGATCCACTTTATGCAGAAACAGGTGGTCTCCTGGGAGATACGGCCGCCGGGCACGGCGCTGCGTGAACAGACGGTACCAATCCATGTCTGCGACACACGGCGCCGTCCGAAGCCCGGCCGGCCGAACCTCGATTCGGTATTACAGACCCCGGCCGATGGTGAGATGGATCAGGGACGGACCCTTGGTTTTCATCGCTTCCTGGACCTTCTGGGCCAACGTGTCCATGGTGGCCGAGAATCCCGTGGCGCCAAAACCTTCCGCGAGCTTGACCCAGTCGGGCTGCTTGAGGTCCACCGCGATGGGTGCAATGTTCCGGTCCTCTTCGTTGGCGCGGATTTCTCCGTAACCCCCGTTGTCCACGCAGATAATCGGCAAATCCAGTTCTTGCTCGACCGCGGTCATGACTTCCTGGATGGCAAACATGAGTGCGCCGTCGCCGAGGAGGCAGATCACCGGACGGTCCGGGGCGGCTACCTTAGCGCCGATGGACGCGGGGAGCCCGTAGCCGAGTGTCGCGTAGGTGCCCATGTACAACAGCGAGTTGGGTTTGGGGGCACGGTAGAACGTCGTCGTGCCCATGTAGGTGACCTGAGAGGAATCGCCACCAACGATGGCGTTGTCCGGCAGCACGCTCATGATGATTTCGTTGATCTTGGCGAGCTCCGGGGCAATCGAGCGGCCTTCCTCGTCGAGCTTTTCGAAGACCTCGGTCAAATCCGGCGCCGGGCGCGAGCCAGGTTCCACGCCTTCGGCCTTGAGCGCGGAGACCAGCTGAGGGACCACGGCGACCGAGTTGCCCGGGAGTTCGAGGTCCGGGGTGATGTTGGTCAGCATCTGCTGGCGCTCGATGTCCACGCGGATGATCGGGCCTTTCGGACGGATGTCGCCACCCCAGAGCTCGGCCTCGCCGATTTTCGAACCGATGATCAGCATCGCATCGGCCTTGCGGCAGAACTCGTGGGCGGTGCTCAGGCGCAGGTCCGCGCCGAGGGACAGTCGGTGCCGCTCAGGGATCGCGCCCTTGCCGTTGGTCGAGGTGATCACCGGCGCCTCGAGCAGCTCGGCCAGCTCCAGAACTGCTTCGTGCGCTGCGACCGAACCACCACCGGCAACGATGATCGGTTTCTCTGCTGCGGCCAGCATGTTCGCGGCGCGGGCGATGTCGTGCGGCTGAGCCGGCTGGAAGGAGCCGAGGGGGCGGGCCTGGAGCTCTTCCTCGGTGAAACCTCCGGTCTCCTCGAGAACGTCCAGGGGAACCTCGATGTGGATCGGCCGCGGGCGGGAGTGTTTGAAGGAGACGAACGCGTTGTGGATCATCTCTACCGCCTCGGAGGCCGAGCTGACGCGGCGGGACAGTCCGATGATCGAGTCCACGGCTCCGGTGGGGTTCTTGGTCTCGTGCAGGGATCCGATGTCGCGGAATTCGGTTCCGCGAGGCCGACCGGGGGACAGGATGATCATCGGGCGGGATTCGGCATATGCCGTGGCCGCACCCGAGAGCGAATTGAGCAGGCCCGGACCCGATGTCGTGATGACAACGCCGGGAAGCCCCTTGGTCAGCGACCATCCGTCGGCGCCGTACGAGGCGCCTTGCTCGTGACGGGTGGTCACGGGCTTGATGTCGAGTTCGTCGAGGTGTCGATAGAACTCAAGGTTGTGGGTGCCAGGGATGCCGAAAACCGTGTCGATACCGTAATTCCGCAAAGTAGCCAGAATGGCATAACCCGCGTTGTGACGCTGTTCGGTCTGAACGGGGGTTTCCCGTGCGGCCTGCTCGCTCATGATGCTCCTCCTCTTCGCCGCGGCGCTGCAGCGGATGGGGTTGTGGGTTCACTACAAAAGTATCCTGACGCGCAACCAGAATATACATATATGAAACTTTTTGGGGATGCGGCAACTCGCTTGTCGGAAAACCGGGCCCTTTCGGAATTCGGGCCTGCTACTTGCGGGATCCTTCGAGCCGAGCCTGCCATTCACCCAGTGTCGTCGAATCGGTGCGCGGCGTCGAGAGCGAAACCGCGACGTAGACGATCAGGGACAGGACCAGGCCGACGTAGATGGGCTCGTTTGCGGCGACACCGAAGAATGCCATGGATACCAGGACGCTGATCGCGCCCACCAGCATCGAACTGGCGGCTCCGGGTCCTGTCCCGCGTTTCCAGAAGAGCCCGCCGAGGATCGCAACCAAGAGTCCGCCGACGAGGATGTCGTATGCGATCGTCAACGCTGTGACCACACTGGGGACGATCATCGCGATGACAGTGACGAACACTCCGATGATCAGCACGTACAGCCTGTCGAGTTTCATGCTTGCGCCCGATTCGTCGGGATTCTCGGTTCCGGAAGCACTCGATCCCTCGTGCACCTGAGGCCTGGGCCGCGTGAATGCGCGGGAAAGCAACGGTACGACGTCGACCCTCGCAACCGTGGCCGAAGCGATCAGCGCTCCCGAGGCCGTGGACATCATTGCGGCGACGCCGGCAGCAAGTACCACGCCACCCAGGCCGGCGGGGAGATAATCCTGTGCGAGGGCCGCGAAGGCGTCATCGGATACCTCGAGATCCGGAAGAACCACGGCGGCGGCCATGCCGATGATCGCACCTGCGATGCCGTACAAAAGTGTGTAGAGGCCCGCAGCGAATCCGCCCCACCGCGCGACGTGAGGGGTGCGGGACGTGAAGACGCGCTGCCAAATATCCTGCCCGACCAGCAGGCCCAAGGTGTAGACGACGAACATCGTGATGATGGATTGTACACCCATGGCTCCGGGGTCGAAGAACTCCGAGTCGAGGCGTGCGTGCAGACCGGACCAGCCGCCGGCCGAGTGAAGAGAGAACGGGAGGAGTAGAAAGAACATGCCGACCGTCATGATCAGGAACTGCATCAGGTCGGTCAGGGTGATGGACCACATGCCGCCCAGAATCGAATACCCGATGACAACCACGGACCCGATCACGATGCCCCAGGGCCGGTCCATATTGAACAGGACCTTGAAGATCGACGCGTAGGCGGAGGTTGAGGTTACGGCGAGCATCACGGTGTACCCGAGCATGACCACCGACGATGCTTTGACGGCCCGGCCGCCGTAACGAAGGCCGAGCATTTGGGACACCGTGTACACGCCCAGCTTCTGAAGGCGTCCGGCAAAAGCCAGGGAGAGCACCATGACGCCGACCGCGATGGCGGCAACCATCCACATCCCGGAAATGCCGTAAGTGTATCCGAGTCCGACGCCGCCGATCGTTGCGGCTCCGCCCAGGACGACGGCGGACATCGTCCCGGTGAAGAAGAGATATCCCAGCCGACGTCCGGCCACGCGATAGTCTTCTGTGCTCTTGGCGCGGCGTTTGCCGTACCAGCCGATAAGAACCATCGCGGCCAGGTACAGAAGAATGATGAGGAGGTTCAAGAACGGTTCCAATCCTGATGTGATGCGCAATTCATGGTCTCTATCGATACCATGCATAGAGGCCAATGAAAGGATCGAGCGATGAAGGCGTTGCCCGTTCAGCAACTGGAGAGATCGCCTGAACTGGGGTCACGGCTTCGCAATCACCGGTTGCGACAGCACATGACGATTGAGCAGCTGGCAACAGCGACGGACCTGACCAAGGGGTTCATCAGTCGTGTCGAGCGAGACCAGACCTCGCCCTCCGTCGCGTCGCTCGTCAAGTTGTGCAGAGCCCTCCGTGTGAACGTCGGTGATCTCTTCGAGGAGCCCGATACCCAGGTCATTCGTCTGGAGGAGGCACCCGAGGTGGACCTCGGCGGGGCGGGAATCCACGAGCGACTCGTGTCCGGTCCGAACCTCGAGAAGGTCCAAGTCATCCGGGCGAGTATCGAACCCGGGGGAACCGGCGAAGACGCCCTGTACACCGTGGAATGCGAGACCGAGGTTCTGCACGTCATCTCGGGTGAATTCGTGCTGAGGACCAGCGCCGGGGAGCTTGAGCTGGGCCCCGGAGATTCCGTGACCCTGAGCGGTCGGGAGCCTCATTCATGGCGCAATACCGGTGGCGGGCCGGCGGAGGTCCTCTGGGTTTTGGTGAATAAGTAGAGATTCTCGGGGTATTTCATATTTCGACGGGCGCCGATCAATCCTTCCGATTTGAAAAGAAGTGCCGAGATTTCCTCAAGATATCGAAATTCTTCTGTGCCCTGAGAATTCTCGATGGGCCGAAAGTATTCGCGCGACGACAACGCCCGGATGTGAAGGGGTTGTCGCCGCGCGAAGTGGTGTCCGTCGAAATGCTGGATTAGACCCCGGTCTGCTGGCTGATCCAGTTGCGGTGATCGGTCAGGTTGGCGTAATTGCTGCCGGCCTGGGTGTCTGCGCCGGGATCTGCGGAGTCGCCGGTCGAGCACACGGCGACGATCTGGCCGTTGATGACCAGCGGACCACCCGAGTCGCCGTGATTGGAGGCTCCGCTCGAACCGCGGACGTGTACTGCCTTGCCGCCGAAGGCGTCGGTCGACGAGCCCAAGACGTTCACGCTCGCGGTGTACAGCCAGTCAGCTCGTCCCTGGTTGGCACGGAGACCGTACCCGAAGATATTGCCTTGGTCGCCCGACTTGGGGCTGTAGCCGCTTCCCAGCTGGGCGTACGAGCTGACCTCCTGCGGGCTCTGGAGGTGAATCAAGCCGACGTCACCGTAGGGCGAATTGACCACTCGATCGGAACCATAGGCCTTGCCGGGATTGGCCGTGTCGTTCGAGTAGTAGGCCTTCATGTTCTGCGAATCCTCGGTGCAGTGGCGCGCGGTCAGAATCCATTCGCTGTTGATGGCTTCGCCGGTGCAGCCGAAGGTTCCCGACTCTCCTGCGGTGTTGAAGGAGAGCTGGACGATATTAGGGCTATTGGTCGCCTGACCGCCGACGATGTAATTGGTCGAATCCGCCTGCGTTGCCGCCAACGCGGGGGTGCCGGAAACGCCCAGAGCGATTGAAGCGCCGAGGATTCCAAGTGCTGAAGCTGCTCTCTTAAGGTGCTGAGGCTTTTTCATTGACTAACTCCATAGAGCTACGGACCAAACTATTTTTGGCCCTGGTGAGCCTAATGTAATGCACGTCTCAGTATGTGGTCAACAAAGACTGGAAAATGAATTCGTCATATGTTTACAACGAAAGCTATAAATGTGAATTTATGTAAATTTTATTTAATAATCACGGATGGGCTTTTGCGCTTCCGGACTGATGCGGCTCGGGGCGTGCCGCAGGTGCGTGCCGCAATGCTGCGGGCGCCTCGATTGGAGTGAGCCCTTTGGGGCCATCCGTGCAGATTCCGTCGACGCCCCAGCCGGCGAGTTCGGCTGCACGGCCAGGGTTGTTGACGGTCCACGTGTTGATTTCGAGCCCTTCGGCATGTATCAATCCGACGATATGTTCGTTGAGTTCGCGATGGTGCGGATGAACGTACGTCGCGCCGATGGAATGGGCGATCTCTCGCCACCCCGAATGCCGGTTCGTCAGGGTGAAACGGTTCCGCTCGAAGAGGCAGGCCAAACGAAGGCGGGGCGCCACGAGGTGGAGTGCCGTGAGGAGGGGGTGATTGAAGGAGGAAACGATGACGCGCGGTTCCTCGTCACGAGGTTTGACGCGCTCAAGCTCCCGGGCGATCGCATGAATGTAGGTGTCGACCCGTTCAGGGCTGGGGTCGGTGAGCTTGAGCTCCAGATTCATGTTCAGGCCGGTGTTGTTCATGAGATCCACCAGGTCTCTGAGGGTGGGAACGCGAGTGTCCGCGAAGTTCGGGGAGAACCAGCGACCTACGTCGATCTCTGCCAGATCTTCAATCTGCGATTCGCTCACACGGGTCGCGACTTTACCAGTGCGTTTGAAGGACGAATCGTGGATGAGCACAATGGTCCCGTCAACCAGCATGTCGGCATCCGTCTCAACCCACTGGAAACCGGCGTCCGCGGCCGCCCGGAACGCGGCCATGGTGTTTTCGGGGGCCTTCTCGGAGTGCCCGCGATGGGCGATCAAGAAACTCACGAATCCATAGTGGCAGAGAAAAGTGGCGTGCCGGTTAACGCCGACCCCTTTTGGGCTGGCGGTGCGTTGGTGGATCATGAGGTATGGAGTTTTTCACCAAGCACACGACCGGCAGACCTGCTGACTGGGAAAAATCCGGCTTGGAATGGCTAACCGATGCGGAAGGCGATGGGGGTGCGCGCATTTGTCGCGTCGTCGGTGTGGCCGAGGATGGCCTCCGGCTCGAACTGATACGGGAATCCTCTCCGTCCAAGGCGGCCGCGCGGGCATTCGGCCAGGGTCTTGCCACGATGCACGACGCCGGTGCCCCGGCATGGGGAGCGGGCCCTCCAGGGTGGGAGGGCGACGGATACCAAGGTCCTGCGAGCCAGCAACTGGCCTTGCCCCTCGGTGAATTCGAATCATGGGGAGCGATGTTCGCCCAGTTGAGGATTGCGCCGCTGGTTCGGGAGGTCAAAGGCTTCTCCAGCGACGAGCGACGACTGTTCGGTCAGCTGTGTGAGCGGTTGCGTGACGGAGTTTTCGACGACGGTGATGCGCCGTCCCGTCTGCACGGTGATCTGTGGGCGGGCAATGTGCTCTGGACCAGTGACGAAGCCGTGCTGATCGATCCGACGACCTATGGCGGGCACCGCGAGGACGACCTGGCCGCATTGGCGATGTTCGGAGCCCCGCATCTGCGCGACATTCTCGAAGGCTATGAAGAGGTCCATCCGCTGGAGGCGGGGTGGCAGGAACGCGTGGACTTGCATCAGCTTCATTTGATCCTGCTCCATGCGGCATTGTTCGGCGGTGGGTACGTCAAGCAAGCGATTCAGGCGGCTCGTCGCTACGTCTAGGCGGATCGTTTTGCGGGCGGGGCGTGACGAGTATGTCCCAGTGCATAAAAGCAACTTTTGTTGCACAATGGGAAACAAGCCCAGTACGACTTCCCGGGAGGACACACGTGAGCAGCAAAAACGATCCCAAGATTCAGCCGAGTTTCTCGGCGGACCCCGAGCGCATTATCGAAACCGATGCGAACGGTCGCGAGTACGTGGGTCCCGTCAACGCCGCCCAGGTCCCGCGCTGGGCCGGTAACGGAACCTTCGCTCGGTTGCCCCGATTGGACGAGGTGAACAAGGCGGACGTCGTCGTCGCCGGCATGCCGTGGGACACCGGGGTCTCGTACCGCCCGGGTGCGCGTTTCGGTTCGAATCACGTTCGCGAGTCCTCCCGTCTCTTGCGTCCCTTCAACCCTGCGCAGAACGTTTCCCCGTTCAAGAACACCCAGGTCGCTGACGCGGGTGACATCATCGGCAATCCCTTCAACATCGAGGAAGCCCTTGAGGCGATGGACGCGGGCGCTCACGAGCTGACCAAGGACGGTACCAAGCTCGTTACGATCGGCGGTGACCACACCATTGCGCTGCCCAACCTGCGGAACATGCACCGACAGCATGGGCCGGTAGCTCTGCTGCACTTTGACGCGCATTTGGATACGTGGGATACCTACTTCGGTGCCGAATACACCCACGGAACCCCATTCCGCCGTGCTTTCGAGGAAAATCTCATCGATACGGATGCGCTCTGCCACGTAGGCACCCGGGGTCCGCTGTACGGAACGGAGGATCTCGACGACGACGCCCGCTTCGGTTTCGGCATTGTCTCATCCGCCGATATCTACCGCCTCGGCGTCGACAGGGTCGTCGAGTTGCTCCGAAAGCGCGTGGGTGACCGTCCGTTGTATATTTCCCTGGACATCGACGTGCTGGACCCGGCTCATGCTCCGGGGACCGGGACCCCGGAAGCCGGTGGCGCGACGAGCCGCGAGATCCTCGAGATCGTCCGTGGCCTGCGCGGACTGGACGTGGTCGGCGCCGAGGTCGTGGAAGTGGCCCCTGCTTACGATCACGCGGAACTGACCGGTATAGCCGCGGCACATATTGTGTACGAATTCATCAGCCTGATGGCCCTGGGCAAGAACGCGTCGGCAGATGGCCCCGCATACGGCGAGGCCAAGAACACGTACGGGGCATAGGCAGGAGCCGTACCCGGCACGGACGCCGGGTGCGGCCCCACACGGGTCCCGGGCGTGCCCCTCAGCCGTGGTGTCCGCACGCGACGACCCCACCAGACCAGGTCCTCGACCTCCACTCGAATCAAAGGAGACTTAAGTGGTCAGCATTCAGGAACTCATGTCCGGAGCAACCGGCGCGGACGCGCGTCTCATGCAAGGTTTTGCCTCGAGGGCTGCGGGCTTCCGTCCCTCGCCCGTGCGTGACGTCTTCGAGGTCTCGATGCGTCCGGGCATCATCTCTTTGGCCGGTGGCAACCCGGACCTCGAACTCCTTCCATTGGACCGTTTGGGTGAGATGGCTTCCAAGATCATCTCCGAGGAGGGCCTCGAGGTCCTGCAGTACGGCTCGGGCGCCGGTTTGGAAGAACTGGCAGAGCTCGTGTGTGAGTTCATGGAGTCGGAAGGCTCCCACCCCAAGCTGGACGAGATCCAGATGACCGCGGGCTCACAGATGGGGCTCGACCTCGTGACCAAGCTGTTCACGGACCCGGGCGACGTCATTCTGGCGGAAGGGCCCACCTATACTGGCGCCCTCGGGGTATTCGAAGGCTACGAGGTCGAGGTCCAGCAGGTAGAGATGGACGATCAGGGTCTGGACCCGGCAGAGGTCGAGGAGAAGATCACACGCCTCAAGTCCGAGGGAAAAAAGGTCAAATTCCTCTACACGATCCCCAATTACCAGAACCCCACCGGTGTGACGCTCGCTGACGAGCGCCGTGCAGAACTCGTCCGTGTGTGCCGTGAGAACGACGTCCTGGTGGTTGAGGACAACCCCTATGGTCAGCTCGGATTCGACGGGGAGCGTCATCGGTCCCTGCATTCGTACGATCCCGAAGCCGTCATCTACCTCGGTAGTTTCTCGAAGGTTTTCTCACCGGGGGTGCGCGTCGGCTGGATGGTTGCGCCGCCGCGGGTCCGCAAGTTCCTGCAGATCGCGGGTGAGGCCGTAACCATTTGTCCGTCGGTCCTCTCCCAACGGCTGGTTCTCGGGTTCATGAGCGAAGGGATGTGGGAGCCTCACACCCGCAGGACCTCCAAGCTGTACAAGGAGCGGTGCGAATCCGTTCTGGAGGCGTGCGAGAAGTTCATGCCCGAGGGCACGCAGTGGACGACTCCGGAGGGTGGGTTCTTCACCTGGCTGACCCTGCCCGAGGGCGGGGCCGGAAATGCTGAGCTAGCACTTCCCCGGGCCATCGATGCGGGCGTGGTGTTCGTGCCGGGCACCGCGTTCTACGACGACGCCGCCGCGCACCGCGCAGGCAATCCGCCTGCCGAGCCCTCCGGGGCACGCAATGTGCGCCTCGCGTTCTCATCGGTGGCCCCGGAACGTCTCGCGGAGGGGGTCCAGCGCCTGGCGGGCGTCCTCTAGGGGCCCAGCGCTCCGGTGGCACAAAGAACTCCCCACTCCTGGCACGGAAGTGGGGAATTCTTCTATGAGCCGGAAATATCGCCCGGCTCGGGATGGAGGGCCGAATACTGGGACCAGGATCCCGGGTAGAGGCGCCCGTGGAGGCCTGCGGCTTCCAGAGCCACGAGGTTATGACATGCCGTCACGCCGGACCCGCAGTACACGATGGGTTCGGTATCGCCGTCCACGCCTGCCTCTCCGAAGCGTTTCCGCAGATCGACGGCCGCCAAAAAGTGTCCGTCCGTTCCGATGTTCTCCGCGTGGAAAACATTGAGTGCGCCGGGAATGTGGCCTGCCCATGGATCCATCGGCTCGACCTCGCCCCGGTACCGTTCTGGGGCACGCGAGTCCAGAAGCGGGAGTCCGTCAGAAGCGGCAGTTTCGGCGTCGTGCATCGTCGCGAGCCATTCCGGGTTCACCGGCGTGCGTCGGAAGCTTCCCGCGGGTGCCGGAATTTCGTCGCCTGCCCCGGTTTCGAGGGCGTCCGCGCCATGCTGACGGGTCCAGGCCTGGATCCCGCCGTCGAGAAGGGTCGCGGTGTGCCCCGTGGCGCGCAATAACCACACGAGTCGGGAAGCAGAGCCTCCCGAGGCATCGTCGTAGGCGATGACGACGGTATTCTCGGCTATGCCCGCGGCTTCCATGCCGGCCGCGAAAGTCTCGGGATCCGGGAGCGGATGTCGGCCGGATTCGGCCGTTGCCGGCGCAGCAAGGACCGTGTCAAGATCGACGAAAGTCGCCTCGGGCAGATGGCCCGAGGCAAAGGCGGCAGAACCTGAGCGCCCATCCAAGTACCAACGCACATCGGCCACGCGGACCTCCAGGTCGGAGCCGAGGAGCAGCTGGTCGGCGTCCTCGACCGATGTGACCCAAGGAATATGTGAAGACGTAGGCATAGTGCCAATCTAGTCCAAGGAAGCCAGCCTCGGGGAGAATGCTCCGGACCGCGGCTCGAATTCTGAACCCCGTGGACTAATTGCAAGTCTTCGAGTACTTGCCTTCGGAAAGCTTCATGATCTTGTGGACGTAATTCTTGGTTTCGGAGATGTCGGGGACACCGTGCGCCTTCTTCATGGCGTTGGGGCCGGCGTTGTAGCCGGCCAAAGCGTACCGTGCGACGTCTTCTTCGGAATTGGCGTATTCGTCGGCCTGCTTGTGGAGGTACTTCATGTACCGGCCCTGGGCCGCGATCGCATCCTTTTCATTCATGGGGTCCCCGTCCCCCCAGACGTCCCAGGTGTCCTGGGTGAATTGCGCGATTCCCATGGCACCGGCTTTCGAATGAGCGTCAGGGTTCCACCCCGATTCGGCCTCGATCTGAGCCGCGAGAATCTTGACGGGAAATCCCGATTCCTCCGAGGCCTTCTGCATGTCTTCTGACAGATGATCCGGTATGGCCGATGAATTCAGAATCGTGCACTCCGACTTTCCGTAGTCACTCAGGATCAGACCGACCGAACCCACCACGAGCAGTAGCAGGGCGGTCAGGACCTGCCAGTGGCGCACGAGCGTCCGTGAGATCTTATTGGCCTGACCGTCGTGGGGTTTTCCGGCGGGAGAGCGCTTTTTCGAATTAGCCATCGGGCCAAGCTTACAGAGTGCGTTTGGCCTGGTCGCTCCGGGATGTCAGAGATCACGAAGGAACGCGTTGGTGCTGCTTTCGGCAGCTACTTCAGCCGCAGTGCCTTCATCGCCCCGAGGGCCTGGCTCATGACCTTTTGGAACCTCTCGCCGTCCAATGGACCGAAGGGAGCAATGGGCATGAGTGCCTGGTGGGCAACGGTTCGAGTTCGGGTGAATTCGACAATTCCTTCCGGCCCGTGCCGATGCCCCAGACCGGATGCCTTCAGACCGCCGGACGGCGCCGCAATCGATCCCCACGCGGCGGCGAAGGCTTCGTTGACGTTGACCATTCCGGCTTCGACGTCGGAGGCGACCGCCAGTCCATGGGATTTGTCGCCCGAGTACACGCTCGCATTGAGGCCGTAGGGAGTCTCGTTGGCACGGGCAATCGCTTCGTCCTCGGAGTCGACTCGGTAGACCGCGACGACCGGACCAAAGGTTTCTTCATGCGTGAGTCGGGCCGAGGGTGGTACATCGGTGAGAATCGTCGGTTCGAAGAAACAACGACCGAGGTCCGGCCGTGCCGAGCCTCCTGCAAGAATCTTCGCGCCGACCTGTGTGGCCTGTTTCACGGAGCGTTGCACCCTGGCGAGGTGCTCCTCGGAGATCAGGCTGCCGACGTCGTGGTGGTGGTCGAATGAGAAACCCAGTCGCAGCGCCCCAGTGGCGTTCCGGAAACGTGTGCAGAATTCGTTGTAGAGCTCGTCCGCGACATAAATGCGCTCGATCGACAGGCACAACTGGCCCGTCGAGGAGAAGCACCCTCGCACGGCCCCGTCCACCGCTGCATCGAGGGAAGCGTCCGAACAGATGATCATGGGGTTCTTGCCGCCGAGCTCGAGCGCGGTCGGTTTGAGCATTGCGCCCGTTTTCTGGGCGATACCGCGACCGGCGGCGGTGGATCCGGTGAAAGACACCGCATCCACCATGTCCAGGAGGGCGTCGCCGATCTCATCCACGGGACCCGGGACAAGCTGCCACGCCTCGGCCGGGAGACCGGCCGAGATCGCGAGCCGGCGCATCAGGATGGCCGAGAGCGCGGTCTTGGAATCGGGTTTGTGGATCACCACATTGCCCGCGGCCAATGCCGAGAGCAGATCCGTTCCTCCCAAGGAGACCGGGTAATTCCACGGGGTGATGAACCCGACCGCTCCCAGAGGGAGGCGCTGGACGGTGGTGTTCGTCAGCCCGGGAAGGGCGCCACGGCGGTGTTCGTGACGAAGGACTTTCGGGGCCGTGCGTCCCACGAAACGACACACGTTGTATGCGTCCATGACCTCGTCGAACGCATGGATCCGGGATTTGCCGGTTTCGGCCTGGATCGTGTCCAGAATGAGTTCTTCGTGGCGCCGGATTTCACCGTGCAAGCGGAGCAGGACGGCAGCGCGTTCGGACGCGGGCCGTTCGGCCCACCCCGGTTGCGCGGCCCGAGCCCTATCGACGGCACGGAACACATCCTCAGCGCCTGCGCCGTGAAAAGAGAACAGCCTCTCTCCGAGCGCAGGGGCCGTGGCCTGGAGGCGGGGTCCGGTTCCTGCGACATCATCGCTCAGGTTCTCCGTGAGGAACTCGGCGAGTCGCGGGGGCAGGCCCACGGTATTGGGCCGGGTGGAGGAGAGATCGGCACTGACTGTACTCATGAGTCCAGTTTGGCAGATTTTGACGTATGGTGTGAGGCAAAGCACCTCGTCAAGCAAGGATTTTCTATGGTTTCCCTCTCCATCCGGCAGGCCCTCCACGGCATGGACGGACCGGTCGGAGCGATCGATCGAGATGCTCTGGACACCAACATTGCGGCCTTGCGCAAGAGGGCTGCGGGACTTCCCATCCGTGTCGCCTCCAAATCTCTGCGTGTCCCTGGGGCAATGTCCTACGTTCTGGCCCAGCCGGGATTTCACGGCATCATGGCTTTCTCCCTGGATGAGGCCCTGTCGCTGGTCGAGGAGGGATTCGGCGACATACTCGTGGCTTATCCCACGACCAACCGATCTGCTCTGCGGCAGCTGGGTGAGAGCCGAACCGGGAGGGAAAACATCACGCTCACGGTCGACTCTGCGGAACACCTCGATTACATCGAGTACCAACTCCGCCAAGGTGAGACGGAGGCCTCCGCATCGCCCCTCCCGCCAGTTCGGGTCTGTCTCGATGTCGACGCGTCGTTGCGGATTTGGGAGAAAGTTTTGGCCGACCGTTTGCATCTGGGGGCCCGCAGATCACCGGTCCGCACGCCGGAACAGGCGATCGACGTCGTCCGGCAGATTGCCCGTCGGCCTCGATTCGCCTTGGTGGGTGTCCTGTCATATGAGGGCCAAATCGCTGGACGGGGGAATGCGGGGAAGGGCCTTGGTGCCATTCTGACGCGGCGCATGCAGGGAACCTCGGCGGCCGAACTCAAGGAACGCAGGGCTCAGGTCCTCGCCGCGATCAGAGAAGAACGGGACCTGGAATTCGTCAACGGAGGCGGCACAGGATCGCTCGAGAGCAGCTCGAGCGAGGGAACTCTGACGGAGGTCGCCGCGGGTTCGGGGCTGCTCTCGCCCGGCTTGTTCGACGGTTACCAACAATTTCATCATCGCCCCGCGGCCTTCATCGCAACGCCGGTCGTGCGGCGTCCGGCGCCGGGCTGGGTCACGGTCTTCGAAGGCGGATGGATTGCCTCGGGCCCGAGCGGAACCGACCGTCTTCCCACGATCGATTGGCCTGCAGAACTGAAGTATTCGCTGGCCGAAGGACCAGGAGAAGTCCAGACGCCGCTTCGCGGACCGGGCGCCGAGACTCTGGCGCTGGGCGACCTGGTGTATTTCCGGCATGCCAAAGCCGGTGAACTTGCCGAGCACCTGGCCGAGTATGTGGTCGTCGCGGACGGTCGGGTTGTCGACACTTGGGCCACTTATCGAGGAAAGGGGTGGAATTTCTGATGCACACGGTGAGCAATTGGTCGGGCATCGAATCCGCGCAACCGCAGCACTTGTGGAAGCCTCGGACGCAGGGGCAAGCAGTCGGTGTCGTACGCCAAGCCGCAGACAACGGGGAAAGGATCCGAGTGGTCGGAGCCGCCCACTCCTTCACACCAATCGCCCTCGGCGACGAACACCTCGTGAATCTGGACGAGATGACCGGGCTCGTCCGGGTCGATCTGCCCCGGCGTCGCGCACGATTCCTTGCCGGAACACGCCTGCGAGACATTCCTCGGCTTCTTGAACCATACGGCTTGGCCCTGACCAATCAGGGAGACGTCAACCCCCAGTCGATTGCGGGAGCGATCTCGACGGGAACTCACGGTACTGGCCTGGGCTTCACCGGTTTCGGCGGGACCGTGACCGGGCTGAGCCTCGTGACGCCGGACGGCTCGGTTATGAGCCTGTCCGCATCGGAGAATCCCGAAATTTTCGATCTGGCGCGGATATCGGTTGGGGTGCTGGGCATGATCCTGGAAGTCGAGCTGGAATGCGTGGAGGCCTTCGACCTCGTTGCGCAGGAAACCGGGGAACATCTCGAGGACTTGTTGGCCAGCTTGGAGGATCGTGCGCGGTCTCATGATCACCTCGAATTCTTTTGGTTCCCTCATACCGACAAGGCGGTCGCCAAAACAAACACCCGTGTTCCCCGAGGCGCTGCATCACCACCGGACCTCGCGCACATCGGGCCGCGAACCCGTTGGCTGCAGATGCTCAGCGAAGAAATCGTGGACAATGGCGCGCTCAGCCTGATGTGCGAGGTCGGTACCGCTTTCCCCCGGGCTGTTCCGGCTATGGCCCATGCGGCAGCGTGGGCGACGTCGAACCGCTCCTACCGTGCCCCGGCCCACGAAGTCTTCGTCTCGCCGCGGAGGGTTCGGTTCAACGAGACGGAATACGCGGTTCCGTTGGAAGAAGGTCCCGAGGCCATCAGGGAAGTCAAGCGATTCATCGAGCGCAACGATCTGAAGGTCTCGTTTCCCGTCGAAGGCCGTGTGGCTGCGGCCGACGACGTGCCTCTCTCGACCGCATTCGGCCGTGAAACGATGTACATCGCCGTGCACCAGTACTTTAAAGAGGACCCGACGAGGTATTTGGGCGGGGTCGAAAAGATCATGCGCGCCCATGGCGGCCGGCCCCACTGGGGAAAGAGGCACTCGCTGGGTTGCGAGGAGCTTTCGCGGTTGTATCCGCGCTTCGAGGACTTCCGGCGGCTGCGCGAACGGTTGGACCCGGATGCCGTTTTCGGAAATGCGCACACCGACAAACTCTTCGGCGTGACCAGGTAGAAACGCACACGCTGGCGCGAAGCGCCTTTCGGCGTTGGCAAAAACTCGTCCGGGTTCTCTGCCAAGCCATGTCATGGCTGGTGAGACGTAGGATTGAAGGTATGACAGCCGTAATCGTCGCGACCGTTGTCGCCGCCCTGCTGATCGTCGTCGGGATCCTGGGAATTATCTTTCCGGTACTGCCCGGTTCGGTTCTCGTCCTGGCGGCGACTTTGGTCTGGTCCCTGACGGTCCGTGCGCCCGAAGGCTGGTGGGTTCTGGGCCTTGGGGGAGGGTTGGCTCTCGTCGGGCTCTGCGCGAGCCTTGTGCTCACGGGCCGGACCATGAAACGCAGAAGCATCCCGAACCGCTCACTGCTTTACGGAGTCATAGGCGCGGTCGTCGGAATGTTCGTATTGCCGGTTTTGGGGCTGGTCATCGGTTTTGCGGTGGGCCTTTTCGCTTCCGAGGTATACCGCCAGAAGGACCTCGGCGCGGCCTTCTCCTCATCCGTTGCGGCGCTGAAAGCCGCCGGAATCGGCATGCTGATCGAGCTCGTCTGTGCCTTGATTGCTGGCACTGTGTTCGTGATCGCGGGACTCACATACTTCATCACGGCGTGAGGCCGGTAGACTGGCGGCCATGAAATCTCTGCCTGCTTCCCTGGCTCTGGCCGCCGCCGCGATCATTCAAGCGATGGGTCTCTACAAGTGGCATCCGGATTCCATGGCGGTGGCCGGACAGGTTTTCTTCCCTGTTCTCTTCGGTCTCATGTCCGTCTACCTGGCGTGGCGCAACAAGGGCTCGGAGCGTTTCTTCCTGGCGCACACGATCGTCATGGTTCTGGGCATTCTGGCCCTCGTGGCCACACTCATCGGTGTTGTGGGAACCGTGTTCGCGCTGTACCCCTCGTACATCGTGTATTACGTGTGCCTACTGGTGATCGTGATCGAAACGGCATTGCGGATCGCGGCGATGCCGAAAAAGAAGAAGGCCGAGCCGGACAGCGAGAACGGCGAGGTGCGCAAGCCCAAACGTCGCCGCAAAGTCGCGGGCGCCGGTCCGACCAATTTGGTGGCCAAGCCCAAGAACCAGTCCTCGCCGGAGGACTCGGAAAAACCGCAGGGCTAGTATCGGGGCCCAGCGCGGTGCGAGGGCAGATGCACGATGTGGCTTGCGCTGGCCCCACGGCGGGCAGGCCGATTCTGTTCTCCGTCCACAACCGCAGCTTCAGGGCTGATCGCTAGGTAAACTGAACCAATGACTTCCTCTTCCGTTGAGCGCAGCGCGCCCTCCAAACCCTGGCAGGCGGCCGCCTGGATCGTCGTTGTCGTCGTTCTCGGCGGACAGATTCTCTACGCACTGACACAAGGCGGCTTGGACTTTACGGTCTACCGTGCGGGTGCCGCGACGATCTTCGGCAACGACGGAATCAACAAGGACCTCTACGAGCTTCACCTCGTGCCGCTCACGGAAACCTCGTTCCTGCCGTTCACGTATCCTCCGTTCGCGGCCTTGTTGTTTCTGCCATTTGCGTTCCTGCCGGTCAAAGTCGGAACGGCGATTATGGTCCTGTTCTCGATCGCCGTCGCATGGTGGTTCGCCGCGATCATTTACGATTACGTCAACCACCGCGGGTACAAGATTCCGCTGCAGGACAAGCTGGGGCGCACGACGACGATCGCGCTTCTGGCCGCGCTCATCTGCCTTTCCGGGCCGTGGCGACGTGGGCTCGGACTCGTGCAGATCAACCCGCTGATCATGCTTTTGATTCTCGCGGATCTGCTGCGCCCGGCCACCAAGGTTCCGCGAGGTCTGCTGATCGGTATCGCCGCGGGCATCAAGCTGACCCCACTGGCCTTCGGGCTGGTCCTCCTGATGCGCAAGGATATCAAGGGCTTGGTAACCCTGGCCGCGTCGTTTGCGGGCACCATCCTGGTCGGCGTGATCTTTCTGCCCCACCAGGCAGCGGAATTCTGGTTCCATGCCATTTCCGATCCGTCCAGGGTCGGGAACATCAACTACCTGGACAACATCTCGATCCAGGGATGGCTGATGCACATTGGCCTGACGGGTTCATTGCTGAAAATCGTGATGTACGTGCTGATCGTTGCGCTCATTGTGGGCGTAGCGGCCGTGATTCCCTCGTTGGACAAACGGGGGATGAAACTGTCGATCGTCTCGCTCAATGCCTTCGTGATGCTCTCGATCTCCCCCATTTCCTGGTCACATCACAACACGTGGTTCCCGCTGATCATCGCCGCAATTTGTGTGGACGCTCTCCCGTGGCTCTTCTCGCGTCGTGGACCGGAGCGCACCGTTGCCTTGGTTCTCGCCTGGGTCGCCGGAATCGGCCTGTACATCTCGCCGATGTGGATCGGAATCGCGTTGTACGGGTCCTCGCAGTATTTGGACGACATCACCACGATCCCGTTGGTCATCTCCGCGATACCCATCATGTGCCTCTTCGTGTTCTTTGCGATGTGGATTGTCGAGGCTTGGCGCCACCGAGATGTTGACGATTCCAGGGTCAGGCCCGAGCTCTCCTGAGTATCTTGTGCTGGGGGCGATGACTCTTCGCCACGAATGCCACAAGCGCACCGGTTGTCGAACTACTCCGGTGCGCTTTTGTCGTTCGAGTGAGTGCTTCCACCGAGTTATGCTGCGGCGAAACTTTCTACCGCGATTCCGGCGTCGTCGAGACTTTGGCGGATGGTTCTCGCGATCTCCACAGCTCCCGGTGTATCCCCGTGCACGCACACGCTCTGGGCATTGACCTCGATCTCTGAACCGTCGACCGCAGTGACCAGTCCGTCCTTGACCATGCGCACGACGCGGGAAGCGATCTCGTCGGCATCGTGGAGGACCGCGCCTTGTTCCCTGCGAGACACGAGGGAACCGTCCGAGTTGTAGCCGCGGTCTGCGAAGACCTCTGGAACCGCGCGCAACCCGGCTGCCTCCGCGGCCATTGCGATCTTGGAATT
Source organism: Rothia uropygioeca (assembly GCF_004136585.1). NCBI lineage: Bacteria > Bacillati > Actinomycetota > Actinomycetes > Micrococcales > Micrococcaceae > Rothia > Rothia uropygioeca. The sequence goes on from NZ_NOIR01000003.1 coordinate 156,894, forward strand.
CGGCAGAACCAAGATCGGCAGATCGGTGCTGACCGATGCGATACCTTCCGCCACAGCGCGGGCTTGGGCTTCATCGCGGGCAATGTGATTGTAGAGCGCCCCGTGGGGTTTGACGTAAGCAACCTGCGTACCCGAGGCCACCGCGATGGCCTGGAGCGCGCCGATCTGGTAGATCACCGAGTTCACCAGCTCATTGTGGCCCATGTCCATGACTCTCCGGCCGAATCCTTGCAGATCGGGGTAAGAAACGTGAGCCCCCACAGCGGCACCGGCTTCCGCCGCCGCACGGCACGTCGTCCGTGCGACGACGGGGTCTCCGGCGTGGAATCCGCATGCGACGTTGAGCGAGGAGACGATCCGCGCCATCGTGGCGTCGTCGCCCATGGTCCAGGAGCCGAAGGACTCGCCCGAGTCCGAATTGAGATCAACCTTCATTGTTCCTCCAAAGAGAATTCTGAGTAGGATGACGACGCCCCTGCCTTCTCGACGACCTTGGCGGCCTCGCGGGAGGCGATGGTCGCGCACGCCGCCAGAGTTTCCAGCGGCAGGGTTCCTGCGCCGTCGTCGGAACACACCCGATGTGCCAAGGCAGCTGCGAAGACCCCCGCATAAGCGTCTCCCGCACCGGTCGTATCCACCACATCTTCTGTGGGGAAAGCCTGGATACGTGTGGGCCGAGGATCCTCGCGGGTGGCAACGACAGAGCCCTGCTCGCCCAATGTCACGACCACATTCGGCGCGAGTTCGGTCAACCGTTGGGCGACCGACTCGACAGTCGCCGAGCCCAATTCGCTCAACACTGCGGCGGCTTCGGACTCATTGACCATCAACACGTCGGTCGCGGCGAGGCACTCGGTCGAGACTTTCACGGCCGGAGCGAGGTTCAGGACCAGACGCGCTTCGAGGGGCGCGACCGCTCGCGCCAACTCCTCGAGGGCTTCGGCCGGAATTTCGCCCTGCGCCATGACGACCGCGGCATCGTCGAAACTGCAATCGCGCCCCCGCCGAATCAGCTCGGGGGAGACCGACCGGTTCGCCGCTGGGACGATCGAGATCATGTTCTCCCCGAGCGCGTCCACGGTGATGTGCGCCGAGCCCGAGTCCCCGGGCACCTCGACGACCCATTCGGTCCGGACCCCTCGGTCGCGGAGGACCGAGACGAGCTGTTTTCCGACCTCGTCAGTTCCAACGCACCCGAGGAAGGAGGTCGGGACTCCGGTTAGCGCGGAGGCAACCGCTTGATTAGCTCCTTTACCGCCCAGACCGTACGTTACGGAATGGCCCACGACCGTTTCCCCGGGGGCCGGAAACTTCTCAACGGTCACGGTGACGTCGCGGCTCACCGACCCGACGACGAACACCTCCGGCTTCACCAGATCCTCACCCTCTCCTCGGGGTCGAGCCACATCTCGTCCTCGGGCCGAACGCCGAAGGCCTCGTGGAACTCGTCGACATTGCGAACCGTGCCATTGCACCGGAATTCCGAGGGGGAATGCGGGTCGATCGACAGAAGCATCTTGGCTGTCTGGGGGCGCGCCTTGGACCGCCAAATCTGCGCGAAGGCCAGAATCAGGCGCTGAACAGCGCTGACGCCGTCGACCTCGGGCGCGTCCTCGAGCGTGGTGCCTTGCTTCTCGAGCGCCTTGCGGTACGCCTTAATCGCAATCGTCAACCCACCCAGGTCGCCGATATTCTCTCCCAGAGTCAGTTCACCGTTGACGCGGTCCTCGGCCGGGTCCAGCCCCTCCGGGGTGTATTGCGCATACTGGCTGACCAACGAATTCGTGCGGTTCTCGAATTCTTCGAGATCCTTCTCGGTCCACCAGTCGTTGAGGTTGCCATCACCGTCGTACTTGGCACCCTGATCGTCGAAGCCATGCCCGATCTCGTGCCCGATGACGGCCCCGATGCCGCCGTAATTTGCGGCGTCATCGGCATCCATCGAGAAGAACGGCGGCTGCAGGATCGCAGCGGGGAACACGATTTCGTTCATCACCGGATTGAAATACGCGTTCACGGTCTGGGGAGTCATGTGCCACTCATGACGGTTGATGGGCTGACCCAGCTTTCCGAGCTCGTAGTCGTGTTCGAAACGATTGCCCGAGCGGACGTTCTCCACGAGGTTCTGACTGATCTGCAATGAGGAGTAGTCACGCCATTCGTCCGGGTACCCGATCTTCGGGGTGAATTTAGAGAGCTTCTCCAATGCTCGTTCACGGGTGGCCGGCGTCATCCAGTCCAACGAGGAAATGGAATCACGGTAGGCCTCGATCAGGTTCCCGACGAGTTCCTGCATCCGCTGCTTGTGCTCGGGCGGGAAGTGGCGGGCGACGTATTCCTTGCCGACTTCCTCGCCCAGAAGAGATTCCACGAGCCCGACTCCGCGCTTCCAACGATCGCGCATTTCCTCTGTTCCCATGAGGCGCTTGGAGTAGAACTCGAAATTCTCCTGCACCGCCTCGTCGTGAAGGAATGCGGCGCGGGAGTGAATGATGTGCCAAGCAGTCCAGAGTTTCCAGCGGGACATCGGCTCCGTCTTCCACATGGCTGCGAAGGACTTGAGGAAGGAAGGCTGCGCGACGACGACGCGTGCGAAACTCTCCTCGGAGCCCCCGAGGGCTTCGACCCACCGACCCCAAGGGAAGCCCGGGAATTTATCCTTGAGCCCAGCCAGGGTGTAGGGATTGTAGGTTTTGTGCGCATCGCGGCACATGACCTTGTCCCAGTGATGCGAGGCGAGCTGCGTTTCCAGATCGAAGACTTGCCGTGCCGCCGAATCGGGGGTCTCGCCGAGGCGTTCGGCCGCTCCCGTAATCTCGAACATTCGGGAAATGTGTTCGCGGTATGCCTCGCGGATCTCGGCGTACTTGGCCTCGCGGTAGTATTCCTCGTCCGGAAGGCCGAGACCGGACTGTGCCACATAGGGGACGTATTCCGTCGCGTTCTTGGCGTCGTTGTTGATGTACAGGCCGACCGGGCTGCCGACGCCGCTGGCATCGAGGGCAGCGAGCACTATGACCAGGCCGTCCTTGTCCTGAACCGCGTCCAGGAGGGAGAAATCCTTTTCCAGGGGCTGATTGCCGGCGTCGTTGATCGCGTCCACGTCCATGAAGGAGTTGTACAACGCACCGACTTTGGACTCGGGATCGGCTTCGCCGGCCGAGACGATGATGTCTCGGATCTGTTCTTCGGAGCGGTCGCGCAGTGCGTAGAATGCGCCGTCGATTCCCCGGTCAGCGGGGATTCGGTGCTGGTCGATCCACGCTCCGTTGGCGTAACGATAGAGGTCATTGCGTGGATCCACCGAGGTATTCATGCCTGAGGTGTCGAGGTCATGATCCTCCGAACGGGGTGATCCTTCGGGCTGTGCAGATGAGCTTGGGGTCATGACTCAACTCTACCGATCTGCCTATGACGTCCGCTGAAGAATTACTAAGGGCACCCTGATTCGTATGAGGTCATCTCGTTAGACTGATAGCTAGTGCCTCAGTGCTGCCCCTCCTCACGAGGGCCCGGAACCGAGTCCGGGATCAGTTACGAAAGGAAGTCTCTGTGTCTGAAAACCCCGCCCGTCCGCTGCGCGTCGCCGTGATCGGATCGGGTCCCGCGGGCGTGTACGCCTCGGACCTGCTGACCAAGTCCGATGCCGTCGCCGACGGCGAGGTGGATGTCAGCATCGATATTTTCGATCGCTACCCCGCGCCGTTCGGTCTGATTCGCTATGGCGTTGCTCCCGACCATCCCCGCATCAAGGGCATCATCACCTCGCTGCACAAGATCATGGAGAACCCCAAGCTGCGATTCTTCGGCAATGTGGAGTACGGAACGGACATCACGCTCGCTGAGCTTCGCGAACATTACGACGCGGTCATTTTCGCGACGGGAGCTTACTTCGACGCGTCGCTGCATATCCCCGGAGTCGAACTGGACGGTTCCTACGGTGCTGCCGAATTCGTGGCCTGGTACGACGGCCACCCCGACGTCTCCCGTGAATGGCCTCTCGAGGCGAAGGAAATCGCGGTCCTGGGCAACGGCAACGTCGCGCTCGACGTCGCCCGTGTGCTGTCCAAGCACGCCGAAGACCTGCTGGTCACCGAGATCCCAAACAACGTCTACGAGGGTCTCAAGCAGTCCCCGGTCACCGACGTCCACATTTTCGGTCGCCGCGGACCGGCTCAGATGAAGTTCACGCCGCTCGAACTCCGCGAGCTGGCCAAATCCCGCGATGTCGACATCGTGCTTCACGACGAGGACTTCCAATTCGACGAGGCCTCCGAAGCGGCTATCGAGTCGAATAACCAGATCAAGGCCTTGATCAAGACCCTCAACAAATGGCGCGAGGAGCAGAAAGATAATCCGGGAACCGCTTCCCGTCGACTCCACCTGCACTTCATGCAGTCCCCGGCCGAGATCGTGGGGGATGAGAATGGCAAGGTCCGCGCCATTCGTATGGAACGCAATGAACTCGACGGCGCGGGCGGAATTCGCCCGACGGGAGAAACCGAGGAATATCCCGTTCAAGCGGTGTACCGCGCAATTGGCTACCACGGTTCTCAGTTGCCCGAGGTCGGCTACGACGGCCTGCGGGGTGTCATTCCCAATGAGGAAGGACGCGTCCTCGACGAAACCGAGACGCCCATCCCGGGGCTCTACGCGACCGGGTGGATCAAGCGCGGTCCCGTGGGCCTGATCGGCTCGACCAAGTCGGATGCGTTGGAGACCATCACCCACTTGCTCGAGGACCGAGAATTCACGGCGACCAAGGCCGATGCCGAGAATGTTCTCGAATTCCTCGAATCGAAGGGCATCAAATACACGACGTGGGAAGGGTGGCATGCCCTGGACGAGCACGAGCAGTCCTTGGGGCAAGCCGTGACCGACGCCGAGGGCAACCCGCGCAAGCGCGTCAAGGTCGTTCCGCGTGAAGACATGGTCGAAATTTCCCGAAAAGGCCAGTAGGGGCTCTCATGTGGCGCCCCGGAAGTGAATTTCCGGGGCGCACCAGGGCATATACGTGATTTACGTCCTAGAATGGGTACAGGAACTACCCAAGGAGGGACGCCATGTCAGAGACCAATGGCTTGCATTCCAACAGCACGTTCGGGGCCCGCGCGGTGGCTGAGGGCTCCGGAGGCCAGAATCTGGGAGATATCCACGGCGAGGTCATCGTCGGAATTGATGGTTCCGATCAAAGTTACGGGGCCCTGATCTGGGCAGTTTCCGAGGCCAAGAGGCGCAAGGTTCCGGTTCGCCTGGTCACTGCCTATTCCTTGCCGGTCTTCACCGGCACGGGATTCGACTCGGGATATTCCGTCATCGACGACAAAGCGCTGGAAGACGGCGTAACCCAAATTCTCGACGAGGCTCATCGTCGCGTCGAGGACGACGACGTCGATTTGCGAGCCACGGTGGAGACCGGCGATGCTTCGGGCATCTTGCTGGAACTTTCCAAGCGTGCGGAGCTGATTGTCGTCGGGTCTCGGTCGGCCAAGGGGTTCCTCGGCAGGCTTCTCGGCACCGTCTCGACGGCGTTGCCGGCCAAGTCTCACTGCCCCGTCGTGGTCGTTCCATTGAATTGGGCAAAGAGGCACGCGGAGGATGCGACGATTCTTCAGCCGAGCCACGGCGTCGCCGTCGGTTCGGACGGTTCGGATCAGGCTCGTATCGCGATTCTGAAGGCCGCCGAGCAGGCCGAGCGCATGGGTGTGGGTCTCAAGCTCGTCAACGCGCTCGCGCCGTTCACCGGTGCGGTGAACTGGGTTCCCGCTGCCGTTGACTTCGAGGCCATGTACCGCGAGGTCGAGGAGCTTCAGAACCAGGCCAAGGATTGGATCAGTGGCTTTTTCCCGAAGCTCGACGTCACCGCGGAACTCATCGATGGTTCCCCAGTGCGCGTGCTGATCGAAGCCGGCGAGGAAGCCGACATGATTGTGGTCGGTACTCGGGGACGTGGCGGGTTGACCGGAATGATCCTGGGCTCGACGTCGCAAGGCGTGCTGCACAGTTCGGACAATCCCGTGATGATCGTCCCGGAGCTCAAGGACGAGCGCATCGACTCCGCTCCGGAACCGGGTGTGGTCTGGGGCTGATTCGTTCTGTTTCGCATAAGGCGGGCGGAGTCGGCCGTGGAGGCAGAAGCGTTCAGGGCCGACTCTCCGCCTTATTTGTGATTCGCGACTCTTTCGGGATTCTCGATTTGTGCTTTGGCTCCAAACGCGATTATGCTTATGGAGGTCCAAGCGAGGAATACTCCCGAGCTGGCCTAAGCCCCCATCGTCTAGCGGCCTAGGACACCGCCCTTTCACGGCGGCGGCACGGGTTCGAATCCCGTTGGGGGTACTGCAAGTCTCTGATTTGCACACCTTAGTTTATTCCAATAGGATTTTCTCTCGTTGGAAAAAACAACTAGGCCCTGTAGCGCAGTTGGTTAGCGCGCCGCCCTGTCACGGCGGAGGTCGCGGGTTCAAGTCCCGTCAGGGTCGCTCTGGCGGCGTATTTATTCTGATGAATGTCAGATAGAGACGCCGTCGTGGCATATCTGCACTAGATGTGCCTGGCTCTGTAGCTCAGTTGGTAGAGCGTACGACTGAAAATCGTAAGGTCACCGGATCGACGCCGGTCGGAGCCACTGAAAACCGCCCCGTAGGCTTCTATGCGGGGCGGTTTTCTTTGTATAACAGTCAGCGACCCCGCACAAACCCCGCATTTTCAGATGAGCCCCTCCAACTGGTGCTGCATCACGTTGCCTGCCTTTGTCTCGCCCTTCAAGGTGTTCAGGTAGACATCTTGAGTCATGGACGGATTCTCGTGTCCGAGATATGCTGCGATCTCTGTGGCGGACATGCCGGCCCGATCGAGCATGGTGGCCGCCGTCTTGCGGAAGGAGTGGGTCGATAGGTCGGGGTATCCGATGTCCTGTCGAACGTCGCGTAATTGACGTTGCGTGTTGGATGGATCTCGCAGGGTCATCAGGCGTGTCGGGAAGACTAGATCCGTATAGTCCTTCAGCCGCGAATATCGGCGAAACAATAGTTCCATCGTCTGCTGGGGCAGGGGCGTGACGCGGCGGGATGCCGCCGTTTTGGGCACCGTCTGGCGGATGATACCGCGGCCCTTGACCCTGACGCAGGTAGCTTCCACCTCAGCAGTTCTGGACGCGAAATTAACGGAAGAGATCTCCAGGGCGCAGGTCTCACCCACTCGCCACCCTGAAGCCATCATGAACTCAAGCAATTCAACCGTATCTTGCTCAATCAAGCTCGGTGATGCACGGAGTTTCTCGACAAGGTCCGGCAGAGCCTCGGCCGATACAGCTGTGGACCCTTTTCTGCCCTTGTGATGATTGATCCGCTCGACGTCACGGACGGGGTTTCGTGCGGCCGCGCCATTGCTGACGGCCAGAGCCATCATGCCGCTGAGCGACGAGCGGCAATTTTTGGCTGCTCCCGGCCCAGCGGCTTTGTGGACTCCGTTAAGGAAGGCCTGGAGCCGATCAGGTTTTGCTTCCCCGACCGTGAGATCGCCGATCTTGGGGATGATGTGAGCATTGACGGCATATCCGTATGTCTCCAAAGTTCCTTCGGAACGCCCTAGATCGCGCTTGTGTGCCAGAAACTTCTGCCCGAGGACACGCAGGGGCGTCGTCGGAGTCAATGTGCCCCCACGGCTGGCCTCAACGGTCAGCAGCGTCTGCTTGAGGGAAGTTTCAGCCCGAGCCTTGGTGGAGGCGTATTTTTCAATCTGGCGAGCCTTCCCATCGGCAAATCTATATCTGGTTCTGGCCCTCCACTTGCCGGGTTGAATCTCAGTCAGATTGATCGTCCCGTAGGTACCAATGCTCAGTCTTGGTCGTCCCACGACCCCTCCTTCAAAGTCTGTTGCAATTCGGCGACCAGAAGACGGGTCACCCGCCCACGTGCTTGTGAGGTGCTGCCTTCCCCGGCGCGACGCGCAGACTCTTCCTCTATCGATCGTCCCCACAATCGATCTGCCAAGCGTTGAAGCTGGGTGGCTTCGATTCCGAGTCGTTTTGCGGCGCGCCGTTCGGCGAGGCTGGGTGGAAGGATGTCTGACACGACCGTCTCATCCTGATTCCAGTCCGGTTCCGGGGGGAGCTGGCTGTCTTCCAGCAGTGCATCGAGCTGTCCGGATCGTTCGGAGGGCCTCAGTGGTGGTGTGCCAGTAATGGGGTCGGAGCCATCGAGTGAGCGTGATTCTGATGTCTCTTCTCCGGGCAACGGTTCAGGTCCTTGACGGCTCCAGTTGTGCTCAATGGGGTGATCGAAGTCGGTCTCCCGAAGTTCCAGCGGTTTGCCCTTCAGCGCTCGTGCCACGAAAGACCGGCCGACTGGCTGATTGCGACGCGATAGAGGCGGTTGACCGAAGGTCTCTGCATCTCCCAGGAGGTCAAGCAGGGTCAACCGTCGACCGGTTAGATCGCCGAGAACCAGACCGAGGGTCAGCAGTGTCGGTAGTGTCGGTGCAGCCCGTCCGGATTCTATTGCCTGGATACTGGATACGCTCCACCGGGCTCCGAATACACGCCCATGTCGTGCAATGGTCTCAAGCGTGATCTGGTGTTCAATCCGGTATTTGCGGACGAACAGGCCCACGGCGCGCGAGTAAGTTGTGGCTTTCATGGATGACACGTTACCAGAAATTATAACTTGTGATACTCTGAGTAACAGATTATAGAATACGGTAACTTGTGAGGTGACCAGCATGGATACTGAGCGGCGTAACAAAGCAGTGTTGCTCGATGTGCGGGAATTGTCGGCGCAGACTGGGATGTCAGTATCGACGATCTATCGAAGGCGTTCTCGTGGAGAGTCTCTCCCGCGAGCAGTAAAGTTCGGCAACGCGGTACGGTGGCGGCAGGCTGATATCGATGAATGGGTGGAAGAGCATCTCGAGCCGGCGGCTTGACCCGCAAGGTTTAGATTCGGCCTGCTGTTGAAGCTCTTCGACTCCGGGTGTTCGTGGGTTGCGCAGCGGTGGGTGGCCTCGCGATGAAGGTTAGTCTTCTGGTTGGTCACCCTCACCGAACCATATTCGTGAACGCCGATTTAAAACGACGACAAACTGCTCCTGATCGGCGGGCGTTTGTATCTCCTGAGCTGAGTTGCCGCTCCATTCTCATAATGAGGTCATCAGCATGGCGAAGAAACCACCTGTCTTGCGCATCTGGAACGCGGACTGTGGCGTTGCCACGCGAGTGTAGGGTGACCAGCTCTGGATCTGGTTCAAGGTGTGGCATGTTCCCTCCTCCGGCACTTAGCCCGCACCGTGCGACTTGTGGTTGCGAAGCGAATCCCGCGTGGACTTGCCGTCGATAATACGGGCGTGGTGGGCAGCAGAACCACTTAACGTGTACCCGATAGGCAAACAAGTGCCAAGGCTAGCTGTTCCCGCCATCCCGTGCTGTCTAGACCTGCTTGCAAGGTGCCCTGCGCGCGGATCTCGATTTATGGGGTCAAGGCTCGAGGCTGGCTGATGATCGGGAGCACCCAAATACATCCAAGCCATGGTGTCTAACTCAAGAGGACGAATCGATGAAGACGACATCGGATGCGTGATCTCCCCGCCTGGTCTGTCAGGCCGAATCCTGCCCTTGCGGGTGGAGCAACGGCTGGTGAGAGACAGCCGAGGCTGGCCTGCATCATTGAGATCCGTTGTGGATGACGATCTCGACGTCGACGTCGGAATGATCGAGTTCTGGTTCCACGGTGTCGAGGAAGTCTCGGACCTGTTGTTCGGCGAAATCCAGCTCGCTGACCTGGGTGGCCTGTTCGTTGTCGAAGATCAGCTCCCATCCGCCCGACCATGCTCGAGCATGGACAACCACTCGGTAATAGGGACGGACCGAAAGATCGTCGGCCTCGATGTGGGTACCGGTCCGGTTTGCCATAGCGGAGACCATGTCGGGTTTGGCTTCGGCCAGGTCCTCGACCTGGCTGACTCCGACCTCGGGGACATCGACGGTCCAGGTCCCGGCCTCGTTCCTCTCGGCCCGGGCGACGAAATGGGGTCGTCCTGACGGCATTAGTTCTCCTCTCTCTGCTGCCTCGGAGAGTTCTCTCCAGTATTGTTCGTCGGCTTCTTCCTCGGCAGTCAGGGTGTAGACGGACGGGTCATAGGCCGGATCATCAATGAAGACCCGTTCTTTGGCCAGGGGGCCGGTGAGTATGTAGCGTCCGGTCTTCTCGTTCCAGTCCAGGGCCTGGAAGTAGGCGCGCGCTTGGGCATCATCTTCTGCCAGTTGGGCCAGTTTGTCGTGGCCTTCGATGGATTCGGCCGAGACATAGCTGTTGCGACGGATTTCGACCATGCAGGTGGTATCGCCGCCGGCGCAGTACTCCAAAAAGTGTTGGGTGTTGCCGTTCAGCAGTGTGCCGTGCGGGCGGGGGATCTTTTCGTTGCGGCGGTCTGCCATATCCCTGGTCGACTCCCTGTTCAAGGGTCGGTGGAGCGATCATCGCGTTCCGTGATGGGGAACTGATCAGCATAACCAACTACACCCTGTTACCACACGCCTAAGGAACAACCCACAACCAGCGAGACAGGCCCTAGTCTCAGGCTCTGCTCGAATCAGGCCAACTCTCTGGATAGTGAATTGCTGGCGTAGCGCATGGCCTGGGCAGAAAATCAGCCCGCGCCATGAGGCAACGGGCTGATCGTGATGCCACTGACACTACCATCCTGCTGCACTAACAGGAGCGCCGGTGAAGACTCAACGACTCCACAGAGCAGCCCTGCAAGGAAAACGCCGGGAGTAGGGCAGATTCGACCCAGGACGGATCCCCGCGATCCCAGCAACCGGCCCCGCTTCAACGCGCCTTGAGGTCAGCCAGGGGCGGTGGAGTAGCTAAGTGACCGCATCTCTATGCCTAGCAGATTGTCCAAGCCTCAACGAAGGCTACTCCACCGATCTCCAGCTTACGGGCCAGCATCCCAACTTTTACAACATAAATATTGATACTTGGATTATCTACTAGGTTTGGGGTTGCTGGTTGGTGGTCCATGACATACGTTTGGAGTGGTCCCCCTCGGCTGACCGTGGTTGGGGCCGTGTATCCGTCCGGTGCTTCGATTGGAGACAGCATGACCACCAAATTCTCGTTCCACGACCACCTCTACCCCCAGTGCAAACCAGGAGGAGGCAGCGCCCTGACCGTGGTCACTGAACTGCAACCAGCCGGTGGAGAGCACGCTACGGTTGCCCCGGCCCAATACGTGGACGGGCGCGGCAATGCGACGTTCGCGTTCGAGACGCGCTATATCAGCGGGCAACCAATGTTGGTCGTGATCGTGGATTCGAAGCAGAGTGTCAGCAACCGGGACGAGAGCGCAGTGGTCCAGGCTCGGAACGACGAGAGCTCCCCCGGATATCAGCTCCTGTCGAAGGTGCCAACAATCCGTGTGACCTACGAAAACGCGGGGAAGTCTTTCACTGATCTCGATCTTCCCGCCCGTGGTTTCGACGGACATATTCAGGCCGGCCGGATCGAGGGGGTACCTGCCACCCATCATGATTCGTACAGGGCAGTCCGGGATTCGTCTCAGGCCGATGCCTCAGCTGTCTTCAATACGGCACCGACCATGGCCCTGCTTGGGGGCTGGGATTCTCGGCGCAAGGCAAATCAGGCCCGTTTTCGGACGATCCTGTCCGGGGAAGTCATCGGTGTAACTGCTAAGCAGACCGATTCGGATCACAAGTCCCCGACCCGCGGGGCTGGCCGGGCCGACAGTGTTTCCCCCAGCGTCAAGTTGGACGGGAAGAACCTGGATCGGCTCCTGAAGGACCAGGAGGCCGAACTGTCCGATAAGAACATCGCCAAGCTCCAGAACCAGAGCAAACAGACCAAGGACAAACCCATTTCGTTGGCCGGACTGGGGCTGGGCAATATTCCCCCGAGGGTCGATCAGAACCTCGGAGGGGTCGCCTGCTCCAGGATTATTCGGACCCGGGTACTGAGTTTCTCCGCTCTGCGGCAGCTACGTTTCGGTGGCGATGCCGAATCCGATGCAGCCCATCGGGCTGTTCTGGCCGCCTACGGTCTGCTTGCTTCGGCCTTGTCGGCCCAGGAGCTGGTGCTTCGGGCCAATTGCGATCTCATCGAAGCCGCTGCCCCTCAGGTGTCTTTGGACAAGCGGTACGGGCAGAGCGAAGAGTTCGCCCCCATTGAGGTCGACGACGCGGTCGAGCTGTTGGAACAGGCCCTGGAGAATCTGAAGACTGTTGCCGGCATCGATTGGGACGGCCAGGTCCTCGACGTCGTGGGCGATCCCAGCATCATCGCATCGGCCACTGACGAAGACCCCGAAGAAGAGGCCTGATCATGGTCGTGGCCATCACTGCCGAGTTTCCGCTGGGGGTCTATCGAGGCCACGGGCCCAGCGGATCGGCCGAGCCTCTGCCCGAACAGCCCAGGCTCTACTCTGCCCTAGTCCATGCAGCCAATACCGGCTCCACGGCGACCCGCTCACCAGATCATCCCGACCGGCTGACGGCCTCTGCCCGGAGCCTGGATGCCTTGGATTGGATTGAGGCCAACCCGCCGGACTATCTGTCCGTTCCGGAGGCTCTACCGGTTGAAACCATCCAGCGCGTCGCTTACCGCAACGAGGGAGATTTCGAAAAGACCCCCGGCACCAAGGCAATTAGACCGAAGGTCCGCGCCAAACCCATCTCTGATGGCTTCGCCCTGGGCTCTGCGTTTGGGTGGGGCTGGGAGAACCTTCCAGATGATGTTACTGAGGCCCTGGATGATTTGTGCGCCGATGTCGGCTACCTGGGTTCTGCCGACAGTCCCGTTCTGCTACGTGTGGTCCGTGACTTCGATCCGACCCACCACCGGGTCGATGCCCCCAGCAGGACTGATGTGCTCAGCGGTGAAGTTCTACAGACCGTGGCCCCGGGCCGCCGTGACATTCTCGATGCCTGGCATCAGACGTTGCACCCGTCCGGTAAAAAGGCGTTCAGACCCAAGGCACACACGCTGACATCTCCACCACCGCCGCCGGCCAGCCCCCGGGAGGGGATCCGCAACGCGGTGTACTCGCCGATTGCCGCTGATCTTCCAGATGCCCCCTGGGGCAGAGTGCTACTGATCCCTGTACAGATTCGGGCGAAAAAACTGACTCCGGTATCGCGGCGAAAGCTGATGGTCACCGTTCACCAGACACTGACCCGCCTGCTCGGGACGACGGATCCTTCCGGGCTCATCTCCGGGCGGGGCAACATCGCCCACGGCAGGGCCAACGGACTGGCCTTCCACCTACTCGATACCGAAGAGATCAAACTGGTCTCCGGCAACCGACAGGGCCCACACTTGGCGATCATGATCCCCCGTGGTCTCCAAGACTCCGAGCTCGATCTTCTGCTGCGCACTGTCGAACGCCTGCACCGTATCGGGACCCGTGATGCCGGAGCATTGCGCATCGATCGGGGCGAACGCACCGACAGCCTCATCGACGGGGCCTTCTTTTGGAAAGCTCCAGGGCCAGGTGTCGAACGCCAATGGGTGACCCAGACCCCGGCGGTGGCCGAACGCAAGACCAAAGCCATGGGGGATTTCACCGACGTTGACGTGACCTTGCTATGGAGCCTGGCCAATGTCTTCAAGGGCATGGCCGAGGGGCTGGATACCAGCGGGCAACCGGTCGAGCGGATCCGTGCAGTCGTCCAGGCACTGATCGGGCCGGACCCGAACACCGTCCCGACCCTGAGCACTGAACACTACACAACCAACCGGCCCGATGAACTGGTGCACAAAACCAACGGGAAGATGCCGGTCCGGGCGTATACCGCCAGGATTCGCACCAGCGAGCTGATTGGCCCGCGGATGGCTGTATCCATAGGACAATCTCGCCACTTCGGTGGAGGCCTGCTGATTCCCCAAGACACGCCCGAGCTGAGGGCAAGGAGGCACGATGCGACTGACCGCTGACAGATTCCCCGAATTCTTCGCGGCCATCTACGGCGACCAGGTCCGCCCCTACCGGTGGCAGCAACAGATGCTGGAGTCACTACTAGAGACAGGCCACTGGCCCGAAACCATCGATGTACCGACAGGTGGCGGGAAAAGCGCGGTCATCGACGTCCACGTGTTTGCCAATGCCATCGACCAGCAACGACTCGAAGACGGGGACCCCGGGCCTCGGATTCCGCGTCGTCTCAGCACGGTGGTCCCGCGCCGGGCCATCGTGGACCAGCAGCTCGATCGAGCCACCGCCGTAGCAGAGATACTCTGCAACGAGGCAACCGGGATCTTGGCCGAGGTCCGAGACCTGTTGATCCGTCGCTCGAGCCCGGACGGGTGCCCCGAAACCGCTCGGGTTCCCTTGCGGGTGCATTTGTTGCGTGGTGGTACAGCGACGGTGACAGGGACCGGTCGGTTCAGGTCAAGCCGGGACGAATGGCTCAATTACCCGACCGCCGTGCAGGTCTTGTGCGCGACCCCGGACATGCTCGGATCCCGATTGCTCTTCCGCGGTTATGGGGCATCGGTCTGGTCCCGATCCCGGGCTGCAGGACTGCTGGGTTATGACCATGTTGCTGTCATCGACGAGGCACATCTGAGCAGGCAACTCGTGGATACCTTCCGGCGAGTCAGTTCCATGACTGACCGATGGAACCCGGTCGCAGAGACAGTCCCGTCCCTGCAGGTCTGTGCTGCTACCGCAACTCAAGACCACAATCAGGACCAGAACCGTATCGGTTTGGAATGGGGTCATCTCGAGCCACATCTGGCTGCGATCCTTACCAGACCGAAACCGGTCGAATACAAGCCGATCACCGGATGGAATGGCACCTCGGCCAAGGCACGCAAGAACCACATCGGGACCCTGTTGGAGGCAGCCGAGAAACTCCGTTCGGAATCGGCGGGACTGATCGGTGTAGTGGTCAACAGGGTCACTACTGCTGTTGCCGTTCAGGAGGCTGCAGCTGCAGCCGGCTGGAATACTCGCTTGGTTGTCGGACCCATGCGTGTTGGCGCTACTGGTTCCCTGAATTTCGATGGAGTTGATCTTGTCGTTGCCACCCAGACCATCGAGGTCGGGGTAGACATCGACTTCGCGGGGATGGTCACCGACCTGGCTGCCGGTACTGCTCTGGTGCAACGAGCCGGGCGGGTCAACCGCAACGGAGCTCATCCGGCTGCCACCGTGATCATCGTCGGACCAGACCAGGACAAGACGATCGAGACCGTCCAAGCCCTGCCTTACCGGGTCTCCGACCTTCATGCTGCACGGGATTGGGCGATCAGCCAGGCCGAGGGCGGAGGGATCAGCCCCGATGCCATCCGCTCATCCGATGTCCCCGAAGCGGGCCCACCGAGGCCGGTGTTCTCGCACCTGGAGGCAGCCGATGTGCGCTTGCTGTCCCGGACCAGCGAACATTTGGTGGCCGAGCCCGATCTGAGTTTCTGGCTACGAGACAGTCTTGATCCGGAGACCCCGGACATCCAGGTCGTCGGCAGGGCTCTTCCTTCCCTGAAATCCCCGAAGGAGAGTACCGATCAGCAAGCCACGACGCTTCGTGCCGAACGGGTGGATACGACTTACCAACTGTTGACCCACCTGGTCTTCGACGATTCCGAGGCGTACCCGTCCACCCCGGCCGGTCTGCGACGGATTCTTCAGAACAAAAACGTCTTGGAAGACCACCAAGCATGGGTCCGTCACGACGGGACCTGGACTCTGCTGCAGGACACCGGTAGCGAGCTGCCGCATTCCCAACCTCTTAGCAGTGTTCGTTTCCATCCCGGGGACTTGGTGGTTCTGGATGCGGTTCTTCCGTGCACCCTCGGTTTGGATACCGCAGGCAAGGACAAGACTCCCGGGGTGGTTCTAGCCGCCGAGGGCCACCGGCCCATCGGAGATTTCTCCGACCCGGAACTGACCGGGACCCACATCTTCTGGAACGAAGGTGCCACAAAGGAGCACGTTCCGGAATCAACGGCAGTGTGTCGAGCCGTCATCGACGAAGCGCTAACAGACGACGGCACCATCGATGTCGAGCTGTTGCCAACTGACCAATTGGATACTGAGCATGCTGTCTACGACGTGCTCGTCGGACCCAGCACCGATGAAACCGACGGAGAACCAGCCTGGGTGCTTTGTCATCGTCGCGATCCTGAGGTGCAAACGGGCTATGTTGACCCGTACTCGAATATTCAGCCGGTTCTATTGGAGACCCACCAGGGCGATGTCGCTGATCGCGCCGCTGCCCTGGGGCAAAAGTTGGGTCTGGACGTAGGGCTGGTCGAGGCTCTTGCCCAGGCCGGGTTGCACCACGACTCCGGGAAAAAGGCAGACGCGTTCCAGGCCATGTTGAGAGCAAACGGCACCGAACCCGGCACAGGTTGGCCTGAGACGAAGATCCGCCAGGTCAAAGAAGCACAGAAACATCATGTCTACGCCAAGAGCCTGGGACTCCTTCCACAGATCAGCAGGACAGTTCCGACAGTGGTCTCCGGGTGGCGGCATGAAATGTATTCGGCCGCCTTCTACTGGTCCGAGACTGGCCAGGCGACTAGTCCCTTGCCGCAGAAGGCCGGAACCTGCGAACTGGTGACGTGGCTGATCGGCACCCACCATGGGCGAGGCCGGGCAGATTTTCCCCTGACAGCTCCGAGTGAGGTGGCCCCGGGCACAGACGGTGATGTCGCATCAGCTACACGGACGCTGTTTGCTGAAGGGCTCTGGGATGACCTCGCCACCCTGGTTGAGCACAGCCTTGGCCCGTGGGGTGTGGCCTATCTGGAAGCTCTGCTCAGAGCAGCTGATAACACGATCTCCCAGGAGGGACGATGAGCACCATAACCATCACAGGCAGTTATCACACGCTGCTGACCCATTGTGCCCTGTGGGGAACAGCCTCGATTCTTGCCAACGACCTGGGCTCCTCCCGGGTGAGGGCCGGATGGATCGATCCCGACCAGCCCGAGGTCCTGGTGAATCCGCAAGCAGTCATCGACATCGACGGAGCTAACTCCGAAGAAGCAGCCACGATCATTCGTGACCTGGCGCTGATGGTCTCCTCCAGCCAGCACTGGGCGGCTCAAGCCCGGTGGACGGGCAAAAAGGGGCAACATACTGTCAGCCTGTTGACGCCCAGAACCGGGCTGCCTGAGACCAAAGAACTGACCGGTCAATCGGCTGCCTGGTGGCGAGCCCTGCAGGATCAGCGGTCAGCGGAGGTATCAGAACTCAGCGCCTTGGAACAAGATTTAGTTCGTGGTCTTGGTACCAGGTCCTGGTGGCTCTCCGAGGCCAAAGGCATCAGGCCGGATTTGGGAGCCTCCCCGTGGGAGATGAAGACCCGAAACCGCGGGGAAGAGTTTCTGGCCCACCGCTTCCTGCCCTTGGCCCAAGAAATTGCCGGGTGGGAACCGGATATGATCCTGACCGGACTGACTGGGCAGACGTGTAACGACGTCCTCGGCGGCAACAAGCCCGATTCCCGAACCGCGACCGGCTTGACCCAACCGGGTCCGTGCGACAACGCCCTGGCCTGGTGCGCCCTCTGGGCACTGACGGCGATGCAACCGGTCCACCAAACTCAACGATTAGCACCCGGTGGCAGAAGCCTGGCTGCCCCCGAGCCTTCCCCATACACCGGGCGGATCCCGGGAAAGTACATGGCAACCAAGACAGAAACTCTTGTCGTGGCCGTACCGAACGGGCTGGTCTCGCCTGCAGCTTGGGGGCGGATCCAACGCAGCGCGCCCTTGACCAGGGCACTGGAGCGGATAGACACCGACCCAATTGCTGCAGAAGAAGCACGCGCACGACTGCGCACCCAACGGCTCTTAGCGGCGGTATCGTTCCCCATTTCCCGATCAGATAATCCCAGCGCCCCTGAAAGGCGGGCACTTCACGGAACGGAGATACTGATTTGAACCAGGAAACTGATCAGACACAGGAATCCATACCAATCAGCTGGGTCGGGCATCATCAGTTCTGTCCTCGTCGAGCCTGGCTAGAAGCCTCCGATGAGAAAGCCCGCCAGTCGGCTCAAATCGAGCAGGGAACCTTTGAGCACCGACGTGCCCACGATCCGTCGCAAAACACCAGTGACACGTTTCGTGCGGTTGATGTCAGATCCAAGCGGTGGGGTATTCATGGGCGAATTGACATCGCGGAAGGTTCTCCCGAAACCGGGGTGACACTTCTCGAGTACAAGGCCACACCTGTAAGAAAAATCCCGGAAATAAGCACGTCCCATCGGATCCAGCTGACTCTCCAGAGAGCTGCCCTCCTGGAGGCGGGTATTCCTGTGATCGCCCAGGGAGTCTACTTCACCGGGCACAAACGAAGGGTTCTCATCGACCTCGACGAAGAAGACGAGGCCCAGGCTCGCGCAGCGGTCGAAGCAACTCGAGCCGTCGTGGACGCGGCCAAAGCACCTGAGGCTTTAGAAGACGATCCGCGCTGCCGACATTGTTCTCACGCGGTGATCTGTCTCCCCGAGGAACGAAAACTCCAGGAGATTCCACACCAAATCCAGGTTGCCGATCCGGAGGGGACCGTTCTGCACGCAACCACCCCCGGCTCACGGGTCTCGATCTCGAAAGGGCGGGTTACCGTCAAGAAGTTCGATGAGCGCCTCGCATCAGTGCCGATAGAAAAAGTGCAGTCTATCGTCGTCCATGGCAATGTCGATTTATCAGGAGCCCTCATCCGGGAGTTCATGTGGCGTGGTCGCCCGATCGTCTGGTGCACGGGCACAGGAAGAGTTGTTGGGTGGTCTCAGCCTGCGGCAATGCCCAATGGGAGCGCTCGCATCCGACAACACGTCCTCAGCGCCGAGGGCCACCTACCACTGGCCCGAGAATTCATCCAGGCCAAAATCGCCAACCAGGCTACCCAGGTGAGAAGGTACGGTATTCCCCGGAACATCATCGCCTCGCTGCGGTCTCTGCAGAAGGCCGTATCAAGGTCTCATTCGCTCAGCGAGATTATGGGCCTAGAGGGAAAGTCTGCAAGATTGTATTTCCAGCAGGTCCCAAAAATGCTCCAGTTCTCCGACAAATCATGGTTATCTGAAGGGTTTGCAGGCCGGATCGGCCGTGGGGCAGTCGATCCTGTCAATGTCGCACTCAACTATGCTTATGGAATGTTGGCGGCCGAAGCTATCAGAGCCATAGCTTCCTGCGGACTTGACCCCCACGCGGGCTTCCTGCACTCGGGTGGCAGAAACAAACCCGCATTGGCGCTAGACCTCATGGAGGAGTTCCGAGCGCCCATTGCCGACTCCGCTGTTTTCCGCGCATTCAACAATGGAGAGCTGAGGCAGAAGTCCTTCAACTCAGCACTGGGATCGGCCAGGCTGACAGACCAGGGACGGAAAGCCATCATTAGATCCGTAGAGCAGAGAGTCTCTACAGAGTTCCGGCATCCTATATTTGGCTACTCTGTCTCCTGGCGTCGGGCAATCGAGATTCAGGCACGATTAGTGCTTGGCGTTATCGACGGCACCCAAAGCTCTTACCGAGGGATTGTTACCCGATGAGCCGCGACGACGCCAGACGGTTCCTAATAACGTATGACGTCCCCAGCGACAAGAGACGCACACGCATTGCAGACGAGCTGAGTCATTATGGTGACCGCATCCAGTACAGCGTGTTTTTATTCGATGTGTCCCCGGCAGCAATGACACGCCTCAAGTGCGAGTTGCTTGAATTGATGGACTCGTCCGAAGACTCTGTACTGATCTGTGACCTTGGACTGACCACAAGAGTATCCGACAAAAATTTTCAGTACCTCGGTGTCCAGAAGGAAGATCGAGACGACTCCATCATGATCTACTAGCCCGGCCCGCGCGAGAGCTCCAGCGCTGTAGATTTACCGGCGAGCCGTCGCGGAACATTTTCACTAGTCAGGAGCGCTTTTTGGGTGGTTGATCTGTTTTCGAGACCGTGCAGGCAGGTGCTTTGGACGAGCCCTCGCGGGCCAGTCCGGGTTCGTCGGTCTCCGTAGGGTAATATTGACCAGTATCGCCTCGCCTTCTTGGTGAGGCCTTCGTTGAGGGCCATTGCTCGCAATGTCAGCGCGGCCCCAGGCGGTAGATCGCCTCGCCTTCTTGGTGAGGCCTTCGTTGAGGGGACGCTGTGAGGGGTTATGCGGCCCTTTTGGGTGAATCGCCTCGCCTTCTTGGTGAGGCCTTCGTTGAGGGCCCAATATATCACGCACGTACCGTGGGTTCGCTATCGCCTCGCCTTCTTGGTGAGGCCTTCGTTGAGGGGACGACATTTCCGTGCCTGCGCCTTGCCTCAGGTATCGCCTCGCCTTCTTGGTGAGGCCTTCGTTGAGGGTAGCTTAACTGAGGTGTTGGTCATCAGCGCAGACCGATCGCCTCGCCTTCTTGGTGAGGCCTTCGTTGAGGGACGAGAGAACGAAAACAATGGGTAGAATCAGAGCGGATCGCCTCGCCTTCTTGGTGAGGCCTTCGTTGAGGGGCCGCCAGGGCCAGAGAGACCTGATCGTCTCCGGAATCGCCTCGCCTTCTTGGTGAGGCCTTCGTTGAGGGCGATCTGGTGTTCATCCGCGGAGGCCGCGAACACCATCGCCTCGCCTTCTTGGTGAGGCCTTCGTTGAGGGATGCAACTGACTGTGGACGGTGATGAGGTGAAATATCGCCTCGCCTTCTTGGTGAGGCCTTCGTTGAGGGCTCCCCGGCCCCTCCTACTCAATGGACTTGGTCAGTGTATCGCCTCGCCTTCTTGGTGAGGCCTTCGTTGAGGGTCGGCAGGTAGCGGCCGAATTGGTCACCGATCAGTATCGCCTCGCCTTCTTGGTGAGGCCTTCGTTGAGGGCTGTTCCTGACGGAGGATGTGCGGGACTTGTTCTAATCGCCTCGCCTTCTTGGTGAGGCCTTCGTTGAGGGACGATGATCGAGGATTACACGTCACCTAATCAGTCATCGCCTCGCCTTCTTGGTGAGGCCTTCGTTGAGGGTGCCGTCCACGCCGGGGCTCTGTACTGGTTCCAGTAATCGCCTCGCCTTCTTGGTGAGGCCTTCGTTGAGGGCCATCCCGGCGACCGGGTGCTGACCCGAAACAACAATCGCCTCGCCTTCTTGGTGAGGCCTTCGTTGAGGGCGGAAACGGCGGCGACCAGGCTTCCTGCAACTCCGGATCGCCTCGCCTTCTTGGTGAGGCCTTCGTTGAGGGGCTGTTTACAACCTTATATGTCGCAAGATTTTATGATCGCCTCGCCTTCTTGGTGAGGCCTTCGTTGAGGGCGGCGGCTTGGGCGATGCCGGTCCCGCCAATGAGGAATCGCCTCGCCTTCTTGGTGAGGCCTTCGTTGAGGGGGGTGCGATCAGCGGTGTCCGTAGCGGCGTCCGGATCGCCTCGCCTTCTTGGTGGGGCCTTCGTTGAGGGCGGAACGTTGTCTGCCACGCCGAGAGGCGTGAGCTAAATCGCCTCGCCTTCTTGGTGAGGCCTTCGTTGAGGGTCCACACTCATTCGCCGCCCTGATATCCGCACGGCATCGCCTCGCCTTCTTGGTGAGGCCTTCGTTGAGGGCCCAAGATACTTACGTATCTACCCCAGAGGGGGGCGGAAGATGACGGATTGGTCAGGAACCATGCAGGTGGTAACGCCGCCGGCGCAGTACTCCAACCGGTGTATTGTGCCGTGCGGGCGTGGGATCTTCTCATTGCGGCGGTCTGCCATGTCCCTGATCGACTCCCTTGCCAAGGGTCGGTGGAGCGATAGTCGCGTTCCGTGGTGGGGGACCTGTCATCGTACAATGCCGCATATGAAATCGGGGAGGCGTCTCCTGCCGGAACGAGTTGAGCCCTGCACATAATGTGATGCCCTGTGCAATGACATCACATCATATTGTGCACCATTGATAACGCTGATGGATGGGTCAGTGGGTCGCCCAGTCAGGACTCTTTGAAGCTACGCAGATCCCGATAGAGCGGGGTCATCTGATATCCCCCAAATACTCTTTGATCCGATTCTTGTTGATTCGCCAATAATCTTCATGATGTGGGGTCCTTTCCATGCGATATCGGAACCAGGGCGCTGTTTAGACAGTCGTCACCTGCTCCTGGGCCTTCTGGCGGTCTTCGACCGTCTGGGCCGCCAGATACAAACCTTCGCGGTTCAAGTGCCGCGACCACCGGGAATCCAGGTAGAGGACCGGGATGTCACCGGCAACCACCTCGGGAGATCTTGTCGATACTTCCGGTGGGTATATCCTTTCATGTCTTGTCAAAATTCCTGGAGGGGACGGAAGTAGACGTGCCGTCTTTCGAGGTACCACTACAAGACACCATCGAGACGTCATCGAGACACGATCAGGCCCCGGTGGTGACGCAGATGCGTCACCACCGGGGCCTGATTTTTTATCTTGCTCGCATCCTCTGTTGATCCGGTGATCAGTGGTTCGCCGGGCTGATCGCGGGCGGGCAGTGGGCGATCGACGTGGACGGTGGCGTGTGATCCAGCAGGAAGGGCAAGAACTGGACTCCGTCATAGCGCAGGAGCACGCGGTCGTTTATGTTGAGTGGCTCAAGGAGATTCCGGGAACTCCTACCCACACGGGAGATAGGGCGAAGTCCAGCGACATGATCCGAGGTTTCGCAGACCAGTACGAAACGAGCCCCGAATTCCATGTAGCCTTCGGAACCCCGGAGGCCGCAAGGTTCGCTGCAAACGCGTTGCGACTTTACGTGCGAGGACTAGATCACTCTTCTACGGATGGCCTCAGGGGTTAGTTTGAAAACCTAAACTCCACCACGTCGCAGCAGATACAGACCTCTGGCCCCAGCCCGCCTTTGGAGCGAAGTATTCCTGCAACTACGATGAGACGGTGACTCCGCCAAACACTCAACGCCTCCGCTTCCGCCGCATGCGGCTTGCTGACATCGAGCTCATGGCCGACATGCTTGGGGATCCTGAAGTCATGCGTTTCTACCCCGCACCGAAAACACGTGAGCAGGCAGCTAGGTGGATCACATGGAATGAAGAGAACTACGCGGAGCGCGGCTACGGCCTGTGGATCGTTGAGACGATCGACGGGGAGTTCGTAGGCGACTGCGGCCTCACCTGGCAGGAGGTGAATGGCGCACTCAAGCTCGAGGTCGGCTACCATGTCGTCACTTTAAGGCAGGGCCGCGGTTACGCCACCGAAGCCGCCATTGCATGCCGGGACTACGCACGTGACGTCGTGGGCTCACCCGAGCTGGTCGCAATCATCCACCCCGAGAATGAGGCATCGGAACGCGTTGCCCTAAAGCTCGGCATGCGTTGGCTAGAAGACGACCATGGCGGAACCATTCCTGTCCGAAAGGTTCTCGGGATGACGTTGGATTCGTAGCGAACTGAAAGCGAAAACGCCGGACCTCTCAGGGGATCCGGCGTTTGCACAACAGGGTGAAGCGGAACTCCACCGAGTTCCGGCGCGGAGAACCATCAGCGACGACGTGGCCTCATCTCGCGCTGAGGCGCGCGGTAAGTGCGTCTGCGACCTCATCCGCAGTCCGCGCTGCCGTGTCGAACTCCAAGACTTCGTCGGACCACGCGGCGTAGTCAGCTCGACGGCGCTGCACTTCCGTCCACGTCGGCTCGCCGACGTAGGCGAGACCGCGATCCCTGCCGCTGAGCCTGCGTTCATGCTCCTGCGAATCCGCGACCACCAAGTGTACGAAGTCGATACGAGAACTGGTGCGCGCGGCCGCAGCACGCCAGGTCTGCCTGGCATCCTCGCTGTCGTTCACTGCATCGATGATGACGATACGACCGAGGCGAAGGTTCAGTTCCGCCATCGCGCGAGCCGCTTCGTACGCGGCGACGCCGACTTGCCATCCTCGCGGCAAACCGCAGGCGAGAATTGACTCCTCGACGGCATCGATGGACAGATGCACCGAGCCTGTGCGCGCGGCGGCGATCTCAGCAACGCTTGTCTTTCCGACGCCGGGAAGACCGGAGATCACGATGAGATGCCCGGTCATGGGACCTGCAACGGCGTGATCGCGGCAATCTTGTAGCGCAGTGCACGGCGCTCAAGCCGGAGCTCGTAGTTCGACTGCAGATTCATCCAGAGCTCCTCGGACGTTCCGAAGTAGCGCGCCAGACGGATCGCCGTATCAGCGGTGATCCCCCGCTTGCCGTGCACGATCTCGTTGATCCGGCGCGGCGGCACACCGATGGACACGGCGAGCTTGTTCTGCGTGATACCGAAGCCCTCGATGAAATCCTCCATCAGGATCTCTCCCGGGTGGATCGGCTCGATCAGGTCGCGCTCAGTGGTAGTCGACGAGTTCGACATTGTCCGCACCTCCCTCTCTCCAGACGAAGCAGAGACGCCATTGCGGATTGACGCGGATGCTGTGCTGCCCGCGTCGGTCGCAGACCAGACGCTCCAGACGGAACCCGGAGGTCCTCGACATCCTTCGCCGCATGGATCAACTCGAGCTTCCGAAGCGCCGCCCGCTGCACCGTCCGGTCAACGCGCTTGACGTACTGCTCATGCCAGATGCGCTCGGTGTCCTTGCTGCCGAACGATCTGATCACGTCACCAGCGTGTAACGGGCACCGTCATTAACGCTAGACGTTAAACCGAAATTCCACTGCGTCACCACCGGGGCCTGATTTTTTATCTTGCTCGCACTCCCGTTGATCCGGGGATCACCGGTGCCACGGACGCGTCGCATGTCAGTACAGCCCGCGTCCGTGACGGGACACAGCAAAGACGCAACCGGGACGCGGCCACGGCATGGGACTCGCGCGTGTCCCGACCGCGCCCCGGATGGGACGCATGCGGAACCAACAGGGGTACCGACCAAGACACGGACCAGGCACACGGGCGGCCATACCAGCCGTGCTGTGGCCCGTCGATGTCTCGCCCGTGCCCGACCGGGACGCAACCAGGACGCGAAAGGGGCCGACTCGGCGGGGAATATCCGAGCCGGTCCCGTGCTGAATCTGGAACCCGGCGGGCCTCCCCAACCGAATCCTCGAAGAGCGCCCGCCGCAGCCGCTGGTCGAAACCGAGGACCATCCGAAGCGAGTCATCAGCGCCATCCTGTCCGTCTCAGCAGAAGGCCGAACATGGACGCCTCGTTGGGGCCTTCTGATGTCCCCAGAGCCCGATGGTCCGGAACCGGGATATCTCTTTTTTTGCCCGGCCGCCGACGGTATCCAGAGGGCGCAGACCAGCGATAGGGAAGTGGTCCATCAGCAGCACCCACGACAGGTCGGAACCAGTCTGCAGCGAGCCAGCGATCCGGTGGTACAGACCCGTCTCGACCGGTGCGAAATTCTGGCAACAAAGAGACGGATCAGCAGAGGCAGTCAGTGCTGGTCGAACGGAGTCGACGGCGACGGACTGTCGATGCACCAGGCTTCGATGGTGGAGTAGACATCGATGCAACTGAGGAACGAGGTTCTGATCCATCCGGCGGCTGCGCCAGGCATTAAGAGTGGACCAGAAGAAGAGAACAGCAGGACCAGCCGGAGGAGGAACACGCTGTCGCGGCGGACCGGCTGCTGCGGGTCAGAAGAGTAGTGCGCCTGCGGCACACGACCCGGAGTCGAGGTCTCGTTCTGAGCAGAGAAGTGGACCGTCGTTCGTCCCTCACGACGGCGCGAACGGCGTTTGACCGGTGTTGCCAGAGGCAACAAAACAGGCGTACACCATGAAGGCGACAAAACCAGGGGAAACAGCCGTGTCCGGACACGCGCTCCGCGCAAAAAGTGTTGAATCCGGACCCGTACGGTCAAGACGTTTCCCCTGATATAGCACGCATCGGTCCTCCGCCAAGGCTCCGGACGCGATGCAGAGGGTGGAGAAGTGAAAAGGGCATAAGAAAAACTGGCACCACCGGTCCTGCGGACCCTCCGCTGCGCTCCGGTCTCTGCGCTTCGCTGCGAGACGGTGGTGGTCGGCATAGCCGACGGTTTTTCCCCGGTCGCTATCGCTCCCTGTCCTTCAGTCGCTGGCGCTCCTTCGGTATGCCCATCCGCTCCCTGCGGTCGCTTGAGTGTAAAAGTGAGCCGCTGCGCTGAAGACCCGGCGATCGGGGTGCTCTCGTCCGTTCCGGACGCGCCAAATCGTGCCAGTGGTCTTCAGGATCAAGGCAGGGGAGGGCGGCTCACAGCCAGCGGAGCTGGCACGGGTGCTATCTGCGCCAAAGGTGTTGTCAGGATATATATATGTGGATCGGCTCGACGAGGGCTGTATGGCATCCGCCTGCGAACAAAATGGTCAATGTTGCTGACCAGTTTTCGTCGGTCAGCCCTTTGCCAACTTCTGACCGGTGGGCCAGAGAGGCGAAGGCGCACCTTGTTTACGGCGTCCGGTGGGCCAAATGCTGCTTGATGGGAGTCATCCGCTGCAGGAGCTGGGCGTAGGCGGAGCTGCATCGTCAACCTTGGCAAGCAACTCTATTCTTGCCATCTGCTTGCCCTGGGGAGGCCAACATCATGCTGGAGGCCAATTTCCCTTACGGTGAGTGTTGTCGGCGTTCTCTCGGCGAGAGAGGGCCGTCAACCAGGAGGTTATGCGTGGTCGCGAGGCTGCGAGGGCGTTTTGACCTGGATCTAGTCGGGCGAAATGATTTCCGAAATCATTATCTCTGGGTGGCGTGCTCCCTCACCTAGACATGTGTCGGATAGGTTGCCCCAAGATGTACCACTGATGTAGAGCTCCCTGCAGCTCATCCGAGGGGCGAGGTTCAGAAGTCGATCACCAATGGTTTATCGGCCTGATGATGTGTACCAGAGATGTGGTACATCCTCAGCTCTGGGGACGAAGCCCAGTAGATCGGGGTATGCGACTGTGATCGCGAGCCTCGGGAGCGCCCTTCAAAGGGGGCTGTACCACTAGTCTATAAACTAGTGGTACGGCGATTCGACTGATATACCGGGGATCGCGCCGTTTGTGCCACATGTACCACCCTTTTCGAGGGACTTACATGCGTGTGCGCGTGTGCGCAGGCGGGCGTGATGGATATTTCATATTAAATGGTACAAGTGGTACAGGGGGTATGTTCTAGCCGGTATATCAGGGCAGGGGCCTGTACCACTTGTCAAAATCGATGTGGTACATCGAAGGCGGAAAAGCGCCTAATCCCCTGATTTTGCAGGCGAAAGGCTGTACCACTTCATCTGGTACAAGCTGTATATACCCCCTTGGGGTCAGGCAGTCGTTGACCAATCAGCGCAACCGGGACCGCAAGGCCAAGAACTCTGAGGCCCAGGCGGATCTGGTGGTCTCGACCATTCACGGGGCCAAGGGTATGGAGTTCGACAACGTCGTGGTCCTGCACAAGGAGAACCCCTCGATGAGTCAGGAGCTGAAGCGGATGTTCTATGTCGCCTTCACCCGGGCGATGAACAGCATGTACGTGCTCTCCTACGGGACGGTGAAGAATCCGCCGATCACCAGTAGCTACGAGAGCATCGTCAACGTGCTCACCGAGCGCGACAAGAGGGCAGCCGTTCGGGCTGCCGGGGTCGATCCGGACCTGCTGGGCGATCAGCCAGGTTCCGACCCGAAGGATCCGTCCAAGAGCCTGTCACCGGCCTAGAACGAATCCATCCATCATGACCGGCCCTGTTCCGGGGCAAACCGGGCAGCACCTGCTTGCAAGAACTTCGGGCCGGGTCGGTCATGATCCACGGATTGAGCTTTCACGAGGACAAGCATGCGACATGCCATGACATGAAATGCCATCACATGATGTCAGAGCAGTACGCGCACCGCCCGTCCTCACCCAAGGAGCAGCAAAAGTGAACGAACAAACACCGTCTGAGTCGTTGTATGAGGTCTTCGCGCATCGTGAGGTCACGGCCGAGACCGATTTCTGGGTCTTCAGAATCCCCGAACTGGGGGAGCCGTCACCAACCACCGGGGTTGCGATCATGCCGGTCGGTCAGGCGACCTCCCTCAGTGAGATCGAAGAGGAGGCGCGTGGTCTAATCGCGGCGTGGATCGATGATGACTCCGTTGCGGAGGAGATCCAAATGATTATCCGCTTGGTCGATGGAGACGACGGCCAGAGCGCTGAAGAGTAATAGCGTGCAGACCGCCATCGTCCCTGAACGCCGTCAAAAAGGATCTGGGGGGATAATTTTTAACATGGACTTCGAACCGCGTCGCTGGTGGGACTGCTCATTAGATGTGGAGCGGTTGGCATGGACCTCCATTGTGCAGGCCAAAGAGGCAGCCGAACGCTTGGCGAAGAGGAGACGCGCGCCGATGCGTTTCGACGCCAGTCCTGCACGGGTTGCGGCGTCCTTTGCAGCGATCGAGCATCTGCGGGTTGACGGTCGCGAACCGTCTGGCTGGGCACCCATGTCCGGATACTTTCCCACCGCTGAAGGGTGGGTGCGGTTGCATGCGAACTACCCGCACCACGCTGCTGCCATCACTCGGGCACTCGGTGCATCGACAAGTGATGAACTCACCAACGTTTTGAGGGAGTGGACTGCACTCGAGGTTGAAAGCGCGATCACTCAGGAGCGCGGGATCGCCGTGGCGGTCCGCACCGGGCAGCAATGGGGTGGTCACCCCCAGGGTGTAGCAACTGCCAATGACCCTTGGGTTGCTGTTGAGCAGCACCAAGAGCGGCCCCCGTTGCCTGCGACATCGGAGTGTTCCTTGCTTGATAGGGTGCGGGTTCTGGATTTCACCCGGGTCATCGCGGGCCCGACCTGTTCACAGCTACTGGCTTGCCTCGGCGCTGATGTCTTGCGTATCGACCCGCCCAACCGGCCCGAGCTTCTGGAACAACACCTCTCAACTGGGATGGGCAAACGATCATCCACCATCGATCTGACCACCTGCCGAGAAAATCTTGAAACCCTGTTCTCGAGTGCTGATGTTGTCTTACTTGGCTATCGGCCCGGGTCGATGACACGCTTCGGTCTTGATCCTGATGATCTACTCGATCGCCACTCGCATCTCGTCATTGCGTCCCTGTCGGCATGGGGAGAGCGTGGTCCCTGGGCGCAACGGCCTGGATTCGATTCCATCGTCCAAGCCGCCTGCGGAATCGCTACCTACTGCAGTAATCGCGAACCCCGCCCTGGAGCATTGCCGGTACAGGCTCTCGATCACTCCACCGGGTACGTTATGGCAGCACACGTCATGGACTCTCTTGCCAACGAGAGTTCAGGCATCATCCGGATCAGCCTTCTTGGGGCAGCCCGCACCCTCCTTGCCTACCAACCCCCGACATTTGATGCGCCTACGGGACTGACTGTACCCACGGTTGCCATGGATTCACCTTATGGGAAGCTCACCCTCGTGACCCCACCACTGACCGTGGACCAGCAGACGATCGAACAACCCGTAGGCATCTATGGGTTATCACCGTTGGCGTGGGCTCCCCGATCAAACGCTCACGGGACAACTACGTCTCATTAAACAAAGACAACCACGACATCAGGAGAGACCGTTGCAGAAACCACCGTATTTATAGGTGGTGCGATCGGGTCGAAGGAATTCCGAGACTCCCTTGGTCTACCAGGGGATTAGTTAGGAATGTCGTCTCGATAAGTTGAGTGACTTTATCGGGCCAAGTCGTTCCTGGTGAGACCACTCGTAATAGATACGCCATCACACTAAGGGCTCCAAAGATTCGCTCACTCTGGCCTTCAGGTAGAAGCTCAAGCCCCGGGATCGCTCGAAGTGCTGATGTAGCTGCAGGTGTGAAGGATTTGTTCCATAGGCGTCCGTGATGGGCACAGGTATTACGGATGATGGTCAGCTGATGCATCCACCTCACGAGCGGATGCTGCTCTCTTGTCTTGGCTCGTTGGATCCTCGTCAGCGCACCGTAGTTGATACTAAACCCGAGTCCATCTGCGATTTCGCGTTGGTCCTCGTCTCGCAGCCCTGCGTAGAGGCGTGAAGCATCACCAAAGTCGAGGACTTCGGCAAGGACCCAAAAGGGAAAATGGCCGTACTCGCGCTTGTAATGCTTTATGGCTTCATTGTGAGGAAGGGCGCGCGAGACGCGTCTATTCTCCGTGGTGACCCATTTGACGTGGTTGAAAGTCTCGCGAAAATTGGACGGGTTGGTGTAGGCGAGGGGGTCTTGCTTGCAGAGTTGCTCACCCACACGAGTTCGTAGGGCGATCTCAATTCGTTCCATGCCGTCATGTACCCGGGTGCGAAGCTTGCGGTCTGCCTCATACAGAAGCGTGGCATTTTCGAACGCTGTCCCCTGCTTGAATCGATCAGTGGGACGGTCCGTGCTGTCCAAAGCCCGGGCTGGGTGCCAGTATGCCGACATTCGGTAGTAGCTAACGTTGGAGAGCCACTGTTCCGCCAGGGTCGCGTTAACCTCCATCCCACGGGATCGCAAGAGGTGGATATGTTCGGCAATCGTCTTGGTCGCCTTTATGCGTCTGGTCATGGACGGAACTCCAGAGGTTAAAAAGATCCAGCCCGCTCCCAACCAAGGTTGGGGCGGGCCGAACGATTGCTTCCATTCAAGCAGACATTTGCGCGTGCATGTAGGTCTTTAGGTCCTTGTCACGCAGTGTGATGCCCGTTCGAGGGTCCCTCACCGGGACACTTGACCAAGCTGGACAGGTTGGCCCGGTCCTTGCCGGATGCTCGTGACCTCGCGGCCGAACTGACGACCAAAGGCGTGACTCTGAATATCGGCGGCAGTGTTTATGATCCTGAGGATCCCATCGGCAGGCTGTTGTTCAACGTGCTGGGTATGGTTGCCGAGTTCGAAGCTGATCTAATCCGCATGCGTACCCGTGAGGGCATGGCAGTAGCCAAAACCAAGGGGAGATTGCGGGGTAAGAAGCCGAAGCTCTCGACGTCCCAGGAGAAGCATCTGGTCTCGTTGTATCGGGGCGGGGAACACACGACGGCTGAGATCGCGGAGTTGTTCGGAGTGGCTCGGTCTACGGTATATCGGGCTGTGCAACGCGCTGGCTTGTGAGCATTTTTCGTACTGATTACTCATGAAGGGCCCGCCCAAGTGGGACGGACCCTTCATGAGTGGTGATGCGAGGCTATTTGACTCCTGCGTGGAGCGAGTCCCATGTCTTAGCGCCGATGACACCGTCGACCTTGAGGGCTTTGTGCTTTGATTGCCAGTCTTTGACAGCATTTTCTGTCCCGACCCCGAAGATGCCGTCGACTTTAAGGTTGTAGCCGAGAAGGTTGAGGAGGCACTGGGCGTGTTTGACGTCGGAGGTGATGTTCCCGGCGTTCTTCTTGATGAGAGAGTGGCTGCCCTTGTATGGGCAGGGACTCTTGGCTGCGGTCTCTGCCGCGCTTGCTGGCGTCGAGGTGCTAACGGGCCCTGCTATGGTCAGTGCGCCCAGACTGAGTGCCGCCGCTGCACCGATGGCAGATACACGGAGGGGGAAAGACGAAGAGAGGTTCATGGGTGCTTTGTGACCTTCATAGTGAGGTGTGACACTTGTAGTTGACCATGCTCGATGACTCGGTGCAAGGGCATCAGATGGTGACGAGTGCATAATCGACCCAGATCGCCTCGGTGTCACGCCTCTATTTACCTGATGATGCTGATCGCATCTATTTCGGTGTCTCTGACGGCGCAATAATGAACCCAGGTCCCCTTGCGTGCGGCCGTCACTAAGCCTGATTCTCTGAGTTTGCGCAGGTGGTGGGAGACGGTGGCCTGGGAAACCTCCTGGTCTGGCAGGTCGCAGACGCAAACATCCCCAGGCCATGCCGCCCGGATTGCCAGATACAAGCGCAATCGAACTGGGTCTGCTAATGCCTTGAAAATTTCGGCAGCCTCCCGGATCCGATCTTCTGTGGCGGGGATATTGGACGGAGGACGGGGTGGCGGTGGAGTTGGTAAGGCGGACATACTCCTAGTTTGACAACTATCGAATCACGAGGCAACAATCGCTATATCGATATGCATCAAAGTAGGAGGCGTTCTGTGCAATCACCCACCGCGGACTTGCCGGTCATCGTTCTGGGGGCTGGCCCCATTGGTCTGACGTGCGCGGCTGAATTACGTGGCCGAGACCAGGCCGTTCTAGTGCTTGAAAAATCGGATCGCGTTGCCGAAAGCGTGCGCCAGTGGGGGCATGTACGTATGTTCTCCCCCTGGAGCGAGCTCGTCTCGGCGGCTGTGGCCAGGCAACTGGGATCGGATTGGACCATGCCCAAAGAGTCTGTGTATCCGACTGGTCGGCAATGGGTTAGCGATTATCTGGAACCACTGGGTCAAGCCCTATCCCCGTGGATCCGCTTCGACCGACGCGTTGTCGGAGTCGCCCGCCTGGATCGGGACCTCGTCGTTGAATCAGGTCGGTCCGAACAGCCCTATGTAGTGCACACCTATCGGCCTGACGGAACAATCGAGCGGGTTCTGGCCCGCGCGGTCGTAGATGCGACCGGAACGTGGCAACGGCCGAACCCGCTCGGCTCCGAAGGTTACCCGGTCACCGGGGAAAACGACCATGCCGACCAGATCGTTCACACGATGCCGGATCCTACTGATGCCACCTGGTCCGGGCAAAAGGTAGCGGTCCTCGGTTCTGGAGCTTCGGCGTTGACTTCACTGGTGGCATTGACTCGTCAGGGCCCCAATGCTTCGGCATCGGTGCTGTGGGTGTTGCGACGAGGTTCTGCCGATCAGGCCCTCGGGGGTGGGGAGAACGATGAGTTGCCCGCTCGGGCAGCACTGGGGGATAAGGTGCGTCGCGCGGTTGCCGACGGCAGGATTACGGTCGTGACTCGTTTCAGGGCTGCTGAAGTACGCTCGGGTTCCGCGGGCACAGTGGGCCTGGTTTCTTCGAACGGTGAGGTGGTCGAAGGGCTCGACCGTATTGTATGTGCAACCGGGTTCCGTCCGGACTTGTCGTTTCTCTCCGAAGTCCGACTGGATTTAGACCACCAACTGGAAGCTCCCGCCGGCATTGCTGGAGACATCGACCCCAATTGGCACTCGTGTGGGTCAGTGCCTGCCCACGGGTATCAAGCCTTGGAGCAACCAGATATGGGTTTGTTTATCGCCGGGATCAAGTCCTACGGCCGGGCCCCCTCATTTCTGGCGATGATTGGTTTCGAACAAGTCCGCTCTATCGCTGCATACCTGGCAGGAGACCTTCAGGCTGCCAGAAGCCTTCAATTAGATGTCCCGGAGACTGGAGTGTGCGGAGGATCTGGAGATTTCGATGCGCAGTCAGGGCCCTGCTGTAGCACTTCCGACGGGAAGGCCATTGCGTGAGGAATGATGCAACGGCGGCTTCGCAACTGTCTGTCCTGGATCGGTTCTTACCGGTGTGGATCATCCTGGCCATGCTGGTCGGACTCGGTGTGGGGCGACTGGCCCCCGGTCTAGGTTCGGCCTTATCTGCAATCGAGATCCAAGGAGTATCTCTGCCG
This sequence comes from Rothia uropygioeca, assembly GCF_004136585.1. Lineage (NCBI taxonomy): Bacteria > Bacillati > Actinomycetota > Actinomycetes > Micrococcales > Micrococcaceae > Rothia > Rothia uropygioeca. The sequence goes on from NZ_NOIR01000003.1 coordinate 190,257, forward strand.
ATCGCGCTGGGGCTTTTGGTGATGATGTATCCGGTGCTAGCCAAAGTTCGCTACGACCGGCTCGGTCACGTTACTTCGGATAAGCGTCTGTTGGTGTCATCTTTGATCCTGAACTGGGTGGTTGGACCAGCGGTGATGTTCATACTGGCGTGGGTGTTTTTGCCGGGTCTTCCGGCCTACCGGACCGGGTTGATCATTGTCGGTTTGGCTCGTTGTATTGCCATGGTCATCATCTGGAACGATCTGGCTTGTGGCGATCGAGAAGCAGCCGCGGTATTAGTCGCTATCAACTCCATCTTCCAAGTCATTGCCTTCGCCGGTCTGGGCTGGTTTTACCTCGATTTTCTCCCTGGTTGGCTCGGGCTGTCGCAGGCCCGTCTGGAAGTCTCTGCGGCTAGTATCGCCGGGTCCGTTCTGATATTCCTGGGAATTCCTCTAGCCGCCGGGTTCTTCTCCAGACGTTTTGGCCAACGCCATTGGGGCCGGCAAGCCTACGAAACATCTTTTCTGCCGAAAATCGGTCCGCTGGCCTTGTACGGTCTACTGTTTACCATCGTGATCCTTTTTGCTCTCCAAGGTGACCGGATCACCCGCCAACCGGCAGATGTCGCACGTATAGCCGTGCCTCTGCTGGCATATTTCGCGATCATGTGGGGTGTTGGATACCTGACGGGCAGGTCCCTGCGATTTTCCTATCAACGCACCACGACGCTGGCGTTCACCGCCGCGGGGAACAACTTCGAACTGGCTATCGCTGTCTCCATCGCGACTTTCGGCGTATCCAGCGGTCAGGCCTTGGCTGGAGTGATCGGTCCCCTGATTGAGGTACCTGTCCTCATCGGACTGGTTTATATATCCCTCGCCCTGCGACGTCGATACCCCCACCAGGAAGTCCCCACATGACCGATTGCCGGTCCCTCACCGGTGCGCCCTGAGTAGGCTTCCCGGTGGATTGGATCGCCGTTAGATTTAGCGGCTCCTGAATTCCCGTATGGCCTGCCCGCGTAAAGACCCGCTCACGGTGGGTTATCCGGTGCATAGCCGATACTTTCTTGGGACAGTCCGCGTGCACCGTTGAGGGCCGTCTTGCGGGCGGTGCTTGATGACTAGGGCTCTGCCTAATGGCAGACTATGTGGGTGATGACACCGCTGGCTTCCGATCGCTCGTCAGTCGAAGTGCGACCCTACAAGCACGGGGATGCGGCTGACACCTTGGCTATATTCTTGGCTGCTGTCACCGAGACTGCCTCTGCGGACTACACGGCCGAGCAGATCCAGGCATGGGCCGCCCCAGAGGCACGCGGCCTCGATCGCTGGGGCGCTGCGATGCTGAATCGGGGAAGTTTCGTCGCAATTGTGGGTGGCCAGATGGCTGGGTTCTCCGATGTGGGTGGCAACGGCTATGTGGACATGATGTTCGTAGCCCCGACCTTTCTGCGACGCGGGGTGGCAACGAAATTACTCGCCCACGGCGAGAACCTAGCTCGCGCGAGGAATGTCCGCGGGTTGTCGGCCGACGTCAGCGTTACGGCACGGCCCTTCTTCGAGAGCCAGGGTTTCGTTGTCGTCACTCAACAACACCCGGTCAAGCGAGGGGTGACGTTGACAAACTTCAAAATGCGCAAGTGCTTGGAATAGCCCAGGCTCGCTCGACGCCCGATGAGGGATGGTCACCAATCCTACCGACTGCGCTACTCGGCGATCACAGAACTCCGGCCAAAAGCGGCAACGCCCGCAGGCTGTTGGTTCTTGATTATGAGTTGAACACAAACGACCGATTGTCCTTACTCCTGAAGAAAGCCTCTTTCGGGCCTGTACCTAGGACTCCATGTCAAGGCCTCAGTCAACTCGCCGCATACAGGAGCTGCTCTGATCTCGGTACCACCCTCTAGCCTGAGAGGGGACACTTTTCTAGAGAAAGCCGAATCTTCGCATGAGCAACCTCGGGCCCTTCGTCTGGTCGATCGCTGATCAACTCCGTGGCATCTACAAACCGCATCAGTACGGTAGCATCGTCCTGCCGTTCACGATCTTGCGCCGTCTTGATGCGCTGATGGCCCCAAGCAGGGATCAGATGCGGGCCCTGGCTAAGAAACATACCGGAGGTGTTCTGGATGCGCAGATGCGCAGAGCCACGGGCTTGGCGTTCTATAACACCAGCCAATACGACTTCGACCGGTTGCTCGAGGACCCGGACCAGCTCCGCGAGAACCTCATCGAATACATCACCAGCTTCTCATCGAACATCGATGTCTTCGAGCAGTTCGGCTTCGAACAGGTCATCAATATCCTGGACGAGAACAATCGGCTCTACCTGGTCGTGGAGAGGTTCGCCGGGGTGAACCTGCACCCGGAGGCCATCACCAACGCCGAGATGGGCAACCTCTACGAACACCTGATCTACAAATTCGCCGAAGCCTCGAATGAGGAAGCCGGCGAGCACTACACCCCTCGCGACGCAATTCGTTTGATGGTCGACGTCCTCTTTGCCGAGGAACAAGAATCACTAACCGGTCAGGGCGTCGTGCGGACGGTGTATGACCCCACCGCGGGTACCGGCGGCATGTTGTCGGTGGCCGAAGAGCGGTTGCACGAGCGTAACCCCAGCGCCCGGTTGACCTTATACGGCCAGGAAATCAACGGACAGTCGTACGCGATTTGTAAGTCGGACATGATTTCCAAGGGCCAGGAGATCGGCAATATCGGCAAGGGCGACACCCTGATCACTGATCGGTTCTACGGTCGGACCTTCGATTTTTGTCTTTCCAATCCGCCATACGGGGTCGATTGGAAGGCCGCCGAGGATTTCGTGAAGGAAGAGCATCGTGCTGGGGGCATGGGCCGGTTTAATGCAGGACTGCCGCCGGTTAGCGATGGGCAGATGTTGTTCTTGCAGCACCTGGTCGCGAAGATGCGGCCGGCTCATGAAGGTGGTGGCCGAGCCGGCATCGTCCTGAATGGATCGCCTCTGTTCACCGGTGCCGCGGAGTCGGGGCCGTCCAAGATTCGGCAATGGCTGCTCGAAGAGGATCTTGTGGACGCGATCATTGCCTTGCCCACCGACATGTTCTTCAACACCGGTATCGCCACCTATGTGTGGATCCTCGACAACGACAAGCAGCCCGAGCGACGCGGGACCGTCCAGCTGATTGATGCCAGTTGCATGTGGACCAAACTGCGTAAGGGCATGGGGTCCAAGCGCCGCGAGATTTCCGTTGCTCAACGTGATGAGATCGTGGGGATCTACGACGCGCATGAGGAAGGCGAGCATTCCAAGATCTTGCCCACCAGCGAGTTCGGGTACTGGACCATTACCGTTGAGAGGCCTTTGTTCGACGAGAACGACGAGGTGGTCCGCGATCGGAAGGGCAATCCGAAGCCGGACAGCAAGAAACGCGACACCGAGAACGTGCCGTTTACCTACGGCGGCAACACCGACGGTGCTGTTGGCAAGGATGCGACGATCAAGGCGTACTTCGACGCCGAGGTGGCACCGCATGTGCCCGACGCCTGGATCGATCCCAAGAAGACCAAGGTCGGCTACGAAATCCCGTTCACACGGATCTTCTACAAGTACGTGCCGCCACGGCCACTCGAGGAGATCGATAAGGAGTTGGAGGCGAAGGTCGCCAAGATCCTGACGCTGTTGAAGGCGGTGGAGGCGTGAGCTGGCTACCCTGGACATCGGAGCTGCCATCGAACTGGCAAGTCGTTCCTGCAAGGGCCATGCTGGAACCTGTCAGGCGCGATCCGCAATCGAATGACATGACGGTCACCGCCTTTCGTGACGGGCAGGTGACTCTACGATCAAATCGCCGGGTTGATGGATTCACTGAATCCGTTAAAGAGATCGGTTACCAAGGGGTCCGCCGAGGCGAAGTTGTCATTCACTCCATGGATGCTTTTGCTGGGGCAATTGGCGTGTCCGACTCTGACGGAAAGATGTCTCCCGTGGTGCATATTTACACCGCCCCAAGCGATAACCCGGAATTCATAGTCCACTCTTTGCGAGCTGCGTCGCGAGCTGGATTCATTCGTGCGCTTGCGAAGGGGATACGCGAACGTTCGACTAGTTTTGATCGACCAGTATTGAAGTCTATGGCCCTACCGAGACCACCGCGTGACACACAGGATGCGATCGTTGCGTATCTGGACCGCGAGACGCAGAAGATCGACGAGCTGATCACCGAGCAACGTAGTCTCATCGAAACTCTTCGGGAGCGGCGTCAAGCTGTGATCGACTCGGTGTTCGGGGTGAAGGATGTGAACAGCCGTATGTACGCTGCCTGTCTTGATGTGGTGGATTGTCCTCACAGCACCCCAGAGATCGATCTCGATGGGGAGTTTGAGGCGGTTCGTACGGCATCCATACGAAACGGTAGCTTCAGGCAAGGGCATGGGCTTCGAGTATCGGAGGCCACTTGGCGCGAACGTAATGCTGGCGGAGCTCCGAGGTTAGGGGATGTTCTTTTTACCCGAGAGGCTCCTGCCGGAGAAGCATGTATGGTCCCAGATATAAATGTTTGCCTTGGCCAGAGAATGGTACTTCTGCGAGTGAACCAGGCTCGAGCGGACGGCCGGTTCATCATGTGGCAAATCTATAGCCGCATCGTGCAGGATTACTTTCGGGCTCATTCGAACGGATCAACTGTCAATAACGTTCGTCTACCTCTTCTCCGTGGGTTGCCAATTTGGTTGCCTTCGGTCGGCGAACAGCGTCAGGTGACGGCCTATCTCGACGACCAAACATCCCGTATCGACGAACTTATCTCCGAATCAGAGGACCTCATCACCCTCTCCCAGGAACGCCGCGCGGCACTCATCACCGCAGCAGTCACCGGTCAAATCGATGTAAGGACGGCATCATGAGTGGTCAGCATAAGGAAATCGAGTTCGAGCGCGAGCTTGCCGAATACTTGGCGGCGCACGGGTGGCTCTACTCCGAGAACGACGACCTCTACGACGTCGACCGCGCGCTCGTACCGGAGGACGTCTTCGCGTGGCTCCAGGAGACCCAAAAGGAGACGTTCGAGAAGTTCATCAAGCCCGGATCCACGGATGAAGCCAAACGTCGTCGCATGTTGCTGGACCGGCTGACCGCGAGCCTGGACAAGCCCATGACCGACCGCGAGGGGGCCCTACGCACCCTGCGCAAGGGCTTCAACGTTGCCGGTCTGGGTGCCGGTTCCGCCAAGTTCGACATGATGCAGGCCAAGCCCGAGACCACGCTGAACCCGTCAACGCTGGCACGGTATGAGGCGAATCGGCTACGAGTAATGCGCCAAGTCCACTACGGAGACGGCAATAACTCCATCGACCTGGTGTTCTTCCTGAACGGTGTCCCCGTCGCGACCGCCGAGGTCAAAACCGAGAACACCCAAACGGTCGAAAACGCCAAGCAACAGTACCGGGACAGGGTGCTTCAACCCAAGGGCAAGAAACCCTTCGCGTTGCTGGGCAACGGAACCCGCGCCTTGGTGCACTTCGCCGTCTCCGAGGACGAGGTCTGGATGACCACCAAACTCGAGGCAGCCAAGACGCGGTTTTTGCCGTTCAACCGCGGAACCGAGGACGGGGGAGCGGGTAACCCGCTGAATCCGAACGGGCAGAAGACCGCGTACTTCTGGGAGCAGGTTCTGGCGCGTGATGCGTGGTTGGCGATCCTTTCGCGGTATATCTGGATTTCCGAGTCTCGGACCCGTGACAACACGGGCCGCCAAAAGCGTTCGTACACGCTGATCTTCCCCCGCTTCCATCAGTGGGACGTGGTGGAGAAGCTCGAGCGAGCCGTCACCGCCCCGGATCCTGATCGACGTTTTCTTATCCAGCACTCGGCAGGGTCTGGTAAGACGAATTCGATTGCCTGGCTTGCACACCGCCTGGCACGGATTCAGGTCGATAATCAGAAGGTCTTCGATACGGTCATCGTTGTCACCGACCGCAATGTCCTCGACGCACAGTTGCAAGAGGCCATCCGCCAGATCGACACCGATAATCAGTCGATTGTTGCGACTATTGACGACAAGGCCATCCGGGAATACGCCGCGCTCCGAGAGGAGAACACGACCTCCAAATCCGGGGCCCTCGGGCATGCCATTGAGTCCGGAAAACTCATCGTCGTCGTCACGATTCAAACGTTCCCCTTCATCCTGGACAAGCTCCAAAACGCCTCGGACCTGAAAGCGAAGAAGTTCGCGGTCATCGCCGACGAAGCCCACTCGTCGCAGTCGGGCAATACCGCGGCGAGCCTGAAGAAAGTGCTGAGCGCCGAACAGCGGGAGGAACTGGCTGAGACCGGCGAGGTCGAGGTCGATGCCGAGCAGATGATGATCAACAAGATGCTCAGCCATGAGATGGCAGCCCGCGCCTCGCATGAAGGGACCTCGTTCTTCGCCTTCACCGCGACTCCGAAGAAAAAGACCCTTGAGCTATTCGGTCACCGTGACAGCGACGCGGGCGAGCCCAGGCCCTTCCACCTGTATTCAATGAAGCAGGCGATCGAGGAAGAGTTCATTCTCGACGTGTTGCGCGGCTATCGGACCTACAAGATGTACTTCGACCTCGGAGAGAAAATCGCCGGCTCGCTGGACATCGAGGTCGACGAGACCGAGGCACGGAAAAAGGTCATGCAATGGGTGCGGGTCAACCCCATCACGATCGCGCAGAAGGCCGCGATCATCGTCGAGCACTTCCGAGCCAACGTCGCCCATCTGCTCGATGGCTCGGCCAAAGCCATGGTCGTCTCGCCCAACCGTCTCGGTGCCGTGCGGTATAAGCGCGAAATCGACCGGTACATCAAAACCATGGGCCTGGACTACGGGACCCTTGTGGCATTCTCCGGCACGGTCGAAGACGCCGAGACCAGCACCGAACTCGGCCTGGAGACCCTGACCGAAGCAACCATGAACGATGCCGGCGCGCGTGATTTGCGACAGGAATTCAAATCCCAGCAGTACCGGGTGATGATCGTTGCGAATAAATTCCAGACCGGCTTCGACCAGCCGTTGCTGTGTGCCATGTACGTCGATAAAAAGCTCTCGGGAATCACGGCGGTCCAGACCTTATCCCGGCTGAACCGAACGCACACAACGGCCAAGGGGACGAAGAAGACCGCCGCGATGACCCAGGTCGTGGATTTCGTCAACGACCCCGCAGAAATCCAGGCATCCTTCGAGCCCTACTTCAACGACGCCGCCATCGATGAGACCACGGACCCGAACCTGATCTGGGATATCGTCTCCAGGCTCGATAGTGCTGACATCTACGAAAATGATGAGATCCACGACGTCGCAACGGCGTTTTTGACCGAAGGCACCGGGGCAGGAACCAAGGTTAATGCTAAGATCGCGGCCGGCCTGGGCCCGGCCAAGAAGCGCTTCAGGGACAGGTGGAAGCATGCGCAGTTGACCGATGACCGCATCGAGGTCAACGAGCTTGAGTTGTTCCGGAAGAACACGACCTCGTTCCTGAACTTCTACGACTTCATGACTCAGGTCGTTGATTATGAGGATACGGAGCTGGCGAAGAAGGCGGTCTACATACGACTCCTGGCACCCCATCTGAGAGAAACCGAAGTATCAGAAAATGTTGATCTCTCCGATGTCGAGCTGACCCGGTTGCAGCTGGTCGAAGAGCAACCGGTCGATATCGACATTTCCGGCGGCGGCATCGTGACCGGCACGACGGCCGTCGCGACCGGCGAGCCACGGGACTCGAAGAGGGTTGCCCTTCTCGAGGTAGTGCGTGAATTGTCGAACATGTTGGGTGAGTCCGAGGAGACCACCGAGGGTGCTTTGGCGACGATCATCGCCAAGCTCGGTGAAGACGAGACTTTGGTGCGGCAGGCGCACTCGAATAGTCAGAGCCAGTTTGAAGAGAGCCCAGACCTCCAAGCCGGCACCGACGAGGCCGTGCTTGGAGCAGGTGATGTCTTGGGTAGGTTTGGCGAGATCATCTTCGCCGGTGATCGTCATGCCGAACGTGCCCGTCAGCTGATTGGGCGGGCGTTCTACCGGTCCCAGACCGAAGGAAATCCACCTCAAGGCGATTCTGACTGATTCAGCTCACGCACGTCCTGTTAGACGGTCCCTCACTGGGAGACTTCTGGAGTCTTCGTTTCAGACTGAGTGATCGCTAGATTCGCGGCGATTGGATTCCCACGGGACCCGCCGAATAAGTGCCCGGTGAAGATCGTCAAGGCGGTGCAGCCGGGTTTAGTTGCGGTTGAGACCATGACGTCGGGTGTCCAAGGCTTGCTTGAAGTGACTTTCGGCGGCATCGATCTCCGAGTTCGGCGTGGCAGGGTCGAAGACCCTCAACAACGAATAACGGAACGTCGAGGGGTCCAGGCCACGCAGCTCAACGTTGCCACCATGACCGTTGGCGGCATAGGAACTCCACCTTTGACTGATGCGTTCGGCCCCGTCAGCTTTCCCCACGTATTGGCGACCGTCCCGTGTGTCGGTAATGAGGTAGACCCCGAGGACTGAGGCCAGGGCTGTCCGCCATGCTGCGTAGCGATGCTCGCGCATCACTGCCTGCAACTGGTCGTAATCCAGCACCAGCTCGTCGAACCCGGGGAAAGGGATCGGTGCAGCATCGGCGATTTCCAGGACAGGGTAGTTGGCTGCCGTGGTGGTTGTTATCCGCCAAGCCCGTGGCGACTTCCACCCGATGACTAGTCGGTTGTTCAGATCAGCCATTGCATCCGAGGCCGTCAGATCGAAGACGCGACGGTGCTCGTCGGACGAGACCAGTCCGTGATTCTCCACGACTGACCAGAGTCGGGCTCGGTTGCTGCCCTCAGCGATGAATACGATCCAAAATCGCGGCGGCTTGGCCGGAAAACTCCGGGTGTTGAGGGACTGGTTGGTCGTGTACTCCATGATCCGTTCGTACGTGGAATTTGGGCTGATACCGGGCGAGCTGTCTTCGTGTTCCTTGATGAACACGTGACGGATCACTAGGGATTCGGAGGGGTCGATGCCGGCGTTGTTGAGGATCGTTTCGAAGGTGAGCATGGGACCGGTAGTTCCTGGCTTCTCGTGTTGCTGGGCTGGTTCTCTTCAGTAGTAATGGGTTCTCGTGAAGCACGGCAAGGTGCAGCTTCCGCTACAACCGTCTATCCCCTGTAGAACCAAAGTCTCAAGGGTTACTGGTGCCATTCTCCGCACCCGCGGGACATGAACGCGAAGTCTGTCGGGGCGATGGTGACTTGTGCTTGAAGGGCTCCGGACATGAAGTTGTTGTCTATGATGTTTCCGGCCTCGTCTTGTCGTTCCCAGTAGCAGGCAGAGAACCCTTCGGATGCGGTGGTTTCGGTTTGGTAGGTTCCGGGTTGGATTTTCTGGCCTACTCGGAAGGTGCCGTTACCAAATCTGGTTCCTTCTGACCTGCCCTGGTCGGCTTGTTCGCCTTTTCTCCACCTGGCTTCGACTTCGCCCCGGTCTTGATGATCTGGGCATAGAACAAAGGCCCCCTTTGCTTCCTGGCGTTGGCTCTCAGACCAGGGCCATTTACCTTCGGTATCACCGAGATACCGCTTGCCGCACAGCTCTTTAAGTGTCTCGAGGTCTCGCTCGTACTCGTCAGAACTATTGGTGCCCGTTGAAGGCTGTGTTCCATAAGCAACCTGAACAGCTTTTTTCTCTACCTCCCCTTGGGAGGGCTTGCCCTCTGTGGCTTTCAGTTGTTCTTCGACAGCCGCGCGGTCTTTATGGTCAGGGCATAAGATCAAGGCTCCTTGAACACGATGGCGTGTCCAGTCGTCCGACCAGACAGCTGGATCTTTTGTCTGGTGACCCAACCAGGGTTCCTCACATGCGCTGTATAGAGCCACGAGGTTCGTTGCACTCGGTGCTTCCGAATATGCCGTTTGTGCAGCTTGAGTCTCTTGGGTGGAGAAGGTGGCAGACGGAGTGCTGGCTTCACCGGCTGAGGAGCTGGCCCCTGTGGCTTGATTAGCAGTCGTTGATGGCGTGCTGGGAGTGCTCGCGATTCCTATCCCCGCTGCGACCACGAGTATCACAGCGGGGAGGCAGATGGCTGTCACGCCTTCCCAGATGATGCGATCTCGCTGTGTCAGTACGACAATGCCAATAATTATCGCGGTGATCAGCAGAGTCACCCCAAGCATCCGAACGGCGGGGAACAAAATAAACAAGGCCCCAAGGACTGCAAGTCCGACTGCGGTGAGACCAAGAGCTGTGTATTTGGGGCCGGGGTCCACCCCTCCTGTCAGTGATTCGCTGGAGACTAGCAAGGGTGTGGTGAAGCCAAGGAGTCAGCATGACGGCACCCTGAGTGGGTCATTGTGACCACGACTTGAGGGGTTGAGGTGTCACTAGCCGTGATGTTGTCTGGGCTGCGGCTTAAGTGTACCTGATTGTAGCCTTGGCAAAGCCTCCTTATAGGGGGGCAATATCGGTGTAGGGGGAAGGTCCTAAGGGTGCGGATGCTGGTTGTGGGTTATTGAATATGGGTTGAATACAAACGACCGTTTACAAGGCACCTTCGGGCTAAACGGGTTGATGCGGCGTGCTATGTCTCGTTACCCGTGTCCGCTATCTATGTCGCATCAGCGACGTTTACGGCACATTATGGGCATGGTGATGATCGGATACGCGAGGGTCTCGACCCGAGACCAGAATCCGGAGGGGCAAACAGATGCCCCGAATGCGGCCGGATGCCAGAAGCTTTTCGTTGACCACGCCTCAGGGACTCTGACCAAGCGCCCTGCTCTGAGCAGGACGTTGGAGTATTTGCGAGAGCGTGACACATTGGTGGTCACCAAGCTGGATCGACTCGGTCGTTCGGTGGGTAATCTCAAAGACGTCGCTGATCAGTTGCAGGATCAAGGTGTTGGGCTGGTTGCCCTGTCCCAGGGGATTGATACCACCACGGCCGGAGGCCGGTTGTTCTTCATATGCTGGCAGCCATTGCGGAGTTCGAGCACGATCTGATTGTCGAGCGGACTCGTGACGGGTTGGCAGCTGCCCGTGCGCGTGGCCGGAAGGGTTGGACCGAAGTTCAAAATGACCCCCACGAAGGTCAAGCAGGCTCGGGCCATGTATGACGTGGGAGAGCACACGGTGCAGCAGATCGCTGACACCTTCGGAGTCTCGAGGCCGACCATCTACCGGCACCTCGGGCAAGAGACCAAATGAGATTGTTATCTCTGTTTTTCATGACCACTCGTGCAAGATGAGCCGGATCTGCACACCAAAGGAGGATTGGCTTCCTCCCCATGGGTGGGGGAGGAAGCCAACGTGAATTATTGGGCGGACCGTCGAGTCAGGAGTGTTCCTGCGGCGCAGCTGATGGCGAGGCCGAAGAACAACCACGTGAGCCAGATGTGTCCCGATGAGGCTCGTTCGAACAGGCCAGGAAGGAGGAGAAGGAGGATCCCGCTTGAGATGGCCAAGCCGATGATGAAGCCGGCCAGGGTGTGTTTTTTGGACATCTTGTTTCCTCTCTAGTTGAAGCAGCTGGCGACAGCGGTTACAGAGGCCCCTCCTGCTGTCGCGTACCCGCCGATGCATGCGACACAGACCGGGATGGTCACGCCGGCTTCTCCGGCAGCGCAGGCCCCGGCGCACGCGCCGACAATGAGGTATCCAACCGTGATATGTCAAGCAAGGTTGATCTCGGTCATGGTGATATCCCTGCTGGATTGAGGGTTCACCCCTGTGCAGAATCGACCGGATTGGTCCTTCCTGATCAGTGGCATCCGTGTCATCTACCAGGTACCATAGGAAATGCGAAGGGCAGTAGCCCCGAGAAGTAAGCCAGGCAGTCATCCGGACGGTTCGACGAGCCTGGCTCGCGTATTTAACGGGAAGTGTCAGACAACTTTTCTGACCCGGCCGTCCACGAGTGGTGCCGCTTGCTGGATCCAATGGCCGCGTCTCTGGTAGCACCAAGCCACAGCATCTGCAATCCACAGCAGTGGTTCCTCTGAGGCTCTGGGGAAATCGTAGCTAGGGCCATGGGGATATCCGGCGAACGTACTTCGTAAAACCTTCTTGTCGGCCACAAAGGTGGAGGCATCTTGCTCTAGGTATAGCCGGTTGACCCCAGATTCTGCGAGGTTCTTCGCTAGCGCAGCCAGACACAGCGGCCTGGCCTCTTTGCCTTTGCGGCCGCTGGCTATGTATACCGAGACCTCGACATCAAGGTCGGAGAAGCTCTTGAGTAACTGTTTGCGTCGTGAGTCCTTCTCGTCTGTGAAATGGAGACGCCTCTGCCCTGGCAGCATGAGTCCTCGCACGAACTTGCGAGCCTCGGTGACGTTGCCGGGAGCCACGGCACTGGCGACGATGTAGTACTCGTTCCTCTTGGACTCATCAACAAAGACATGGGAACGAGGGCTGTAGTTAGGCACCTGAGGATTCTATCGACGTGCCGGAGGAGCTGTTTGGCATCTATCGGTTTCCGTGGTGCCCGTATGAGGGTCCCTCACAGGGGCACCTGGTGAAGCCTGCGATCACGTTGGGCCACCGATAGTTTTCGCGGTTGGTCGATTCCCATAAGCCTGCCCTAATAGCCCCAACGTGATGGCAATACTCATAGGTCCGCGAGACGCTTCTTAGACTCTCGATGCGCTGATGGAAGGCATCAGAGCTGGGTCCTGTCCACATCTGCGGCGGCAATATGCTTATGGTCAGAAAGCATTCTCGAGCTCCTGGAAGTGGGATACAGACATCGTGCTCACCTTCGAAACGATCCTCAACAACGCCGGCATCGACCCCTCCGAATCCCTAGTGATCCGTCACGTGTTCATCAAGGAACACGAAGACAGCTCGCCCGGTATCAGCCCAAATTCCACGTACGAACGGATCATGGAGTACACGACCAACCAGTCCCTCAACACCCGGAGTTTTCCGGCCAAGCCGCCGCGATTTTGGATCGTATTCATCGCTGAGGGCAGCAACCGAGCCCGACTCTGGTCAGTCGTGGAGAATCACGGACTGGTCTCGTCCGACGAGCACCGTCGCGTCTTCGATCTGACGGCCTCGGATGCAATGGCTGATCTGAACAACCGACTAGTCATCGGGTGGAAGTCGCCACGGGCTTGGCGGATAACAACCACCACGGCAGCCAACTACCCTGTCCTGGAAATCGCCGATGCTGCACCGATCCCTTTCCCCGGGTTCGATGAACTGGTGCTGGACTACGACCAGTTGCAGGCAGTGATGCGCGAGCATCGCTACGCAGCATGGCGGACAGCCCTGGCTTCAGTCCTGGGCGTCTATCTCATTACCGACACAAGAGATGGCCGCCAATACGTCGGGAAAGCCGACGGAGCCGAACGCATCAGTCAAAGATGGAGTTCCTATGCCGCCAACGGTCATGGTGGCAACGTTGAGCTGCGTGGCCTGGACCCCTCGACGTTCCGTTATTCGTTGTTGAGGGTCTTCGATCCTGCCACACCGAACTCGGAGATTGATGCCGCCGAAAGTCACTTCAAGCAAGCCTTGGACACTCGACGCCACGGCCTGAACCGCAATTAGCACCAGATCCCGATGCGCCTCAGCAAATCAGCACCTCTCAGCGCGGAGCAGTTGGGTTATAGCCGGTTGATTCGTGCAGGTTCTCCACGGTCCCACCCGCCGTTCGGGAAACTGCAACCGTGGCAAAGCCCAGTCTGCAACCCGAGGATCAACTGCCCGGCCCCGGAACTGACTCAGCGTGTGAAGACGATCGAGTGCGAGTTTCTGGAGTCGATGCCTTGGGGTATTAGCGCCACGAGACTGGGACATAACAAGCACCCTGCCTCTGAATCACTCACCTGTTTAGGCTCCTGGGCTTGGCAGATCCTCAATTTTCCAGGTGAACGCTTCCCCAGAGTAAGAATCAGCATAGGTCAACTTGCCCTTAGTCTCGGGAAGATCAAGCAACATAGCTCCAGTAGCCTGCTCCTTACCCTTCAAGGAGTCAGGCAGGGTCTCAGTGCCGCTTTTGAAGCAGTTGTAAGCGATAGGTGTCATGATCTCGTTGGCCCGTGTGCCGTTCTCACCTACGAAGGACCATGAAGCCTGGTTGACTCCACTACCAAACTTCTCAGAGTCAGCTATATAAGAGTCTTTCGAATTGGCAAGGTCACCGATCTGTTCTTCTATATTGAACTGTATAAGACGGCCGTTCTCTGGCCTAGGGGCACCCTCGTATTGCGTGTTCGGACATTCTGATACCGGTTCATCCGAATTCACTTTGAAGCACTACACCATCTTGTCGTCAGCGTCCTGACAACAACTTCCTGCCCCACTTCAAACTTCCTTACGCCTGTGTTTGGGGGACTTCTTAGCGGACGCGGTAGCGGCTGGAGGGACCGACAACGGGTCAGAAACTCCGCTATCGGATCCGGAACAGGCGGAGAGCATAAATAAGGAGCAGGGCACGGCGATCATCGCTAGCGCTCGAGATCGTTTAACCTGTCGAGTGCGAAAATTCACACAGCTAAACATATGGGTTTTATCAGCCAATTGTTGGTCAGACTGGAGAAGACCTCTATGAAGCCGGCAGGCGGGCTTACTGCGCCAGGGGAGCAAGTTCAACTTTGAGCCCTGAAGAATTCTCCAGCCACCTCTTCTCCTCTACCGGCAAGAAGAACAAGGCCATCCTCTCTAGCAACTCAGGCGAAGGGCATGGATGCTATTCGAAGAAGTCCTCGTCGACTTCCATGACTTCGTAGCTCTGTTTGACCTGGACTCCAACGCGGTACTTGATCATCAGATCTGCCAGACGTTCTCCGTTGAGCAAGATAATCCGGGCTTGGACCTGGCGGGCGAACTCCACGGCCCCTCGAGAAAAGTCGCTGGAGGTAATGAATACACCTCGACTGGATCCCCGCCATTGCAACGCCCCGGCGAACGCCTGGATGGTCTCTCTACCGACGGTGTTTCCGTCTGCGTAACGCTTGGCCTGGATATAGATCTGGTCCAGACCCAAAGCATCCTGATCGATGACTCCATCGACCCCGCCATCTCCGGTTCCTCCGATGCGCTGGCCCCGTTGCTCGGCCCCACCATAGCCCATAGCAAGGAGTACTTTAACCACCGCTTCTTCGAAGAACTCCGGGTCGCTACTGCGCAGTCGCATCAGCAGGCTTTGGGCCACCTCGTCTTGGATCGAGGCGATGCCATTTTCAATCTGTTCCAAAGGATCTAGACCGGACTTGACTGTCAATGAGCCTAAAGCCGATCTTGTCTCGGCCGTCTCGACTGCGGATGCAGTGGCGGACGATGACGCTGTATCCCAGAAAGGCTTGAAGAAAAGATCGGCCTCCCGGGACGTAGCAAACCCCGATGGATGAGCAGCCAGCCACTGTTGACCCGCGGTCGTGATGCGGTAGTGGCCCCTGGAAACACGCTCGATCATTGATGCCCTGTGGCAGTGGGTGATGGCCCAACTCGCTCGGTTTTTCGCTCGGGAGTCTCCGCTCTGTAGCGTCTCGGCCAGTTGTTCAGGGCTTAGTTCCATGGATGTGGATACGGCTGAGAAGATTTCTCGGTTCGAGCGTGTTTGTTCGTCTGAGAGGGAGGTGACGACGTGGAAAACGAACTGGTGCCATGGTGGAAGTAACGACGTGGGCTCGGACAAAGGTCTCCTGAAATCTGTGATCGTTCCGTAGCGATTACACGTGGATGAGCGGACTTGGCCATCATAATTCTTAAGATCAAGCTCTGCAGGTCAGATCGTCGGGTCCATGCTCCCACTCATGGTGCAGGGATCTTGCCAGTGCATCCATGTATATTTTCCGGCAAGTATATATGTGCACTTGTTTACAAGAGTTGATTCTTGGTGCAGACTCCACACCAACGCTTCGCTGACTCCAAGCCGGACGAAATTGTGAACCAGTGGAAGGACCCGCAGGGGCCAACCGCCGGGCCCATCACACTGCCGCAACGCTTGTGTTGGGCACCGTACCGGACCCTGGATTTGTCCACCGTTGGTGGCCGACGGGTGCTGGTTCGGGAAGTCATGGACAACGGCACCAAGGAAGACCAAGCCCGCTACCTCAGTGGCGAAATCATTCAGTCCGTCTGGAATGAGATGTTCCTGCCCCCGGCCACTCGTCAACGATGGGCCGCCAAATTCCCTGACAAACTGTCCGAGGTCGGCAACTACGACCAGCGCCTACGGGCCCGGAGTCTGGTCTCGCATCCAGTCTCACGGAGACGCACACGAACCGGACACAACTGATGCCATGGGATCCGTCTCTGAACAAGCGAGCAACGAGTGGCACGTGAGTATCAACGCCGGCGAGCTGCACTGATCTGCCGAGCGATAGTGGCAACGATTAGCTACCCCCTATTGCAGCGCAGTTCTAGCCTGGGTAGAATGTTGTTGTGGCGAGACAGCAAGAGATTTTGAAGAAGCTCCGCAAAGCGGCCAGATCGGCCGGATACACCTTCGAGTTCTCGTGCTCCGGCGGTAACCACGATATCTACGATCTTGACGGTGTGATGATCGTGGTTCCTCGTCATCGAGATATCAACGAGCTGACGACCGTCAGCATCTATAGGGCCGCGGAAGCCAAGCTAGGAGAGAAGTGGTGGAAATGACTGCCTACAAAGTGCTTGCTCAGCGCTCAGGGCGGTATTGGCATCTGGAAGTAGATGGCCTGTCTCAGGGCACTCAGGCCAGGAACCTGACCGAAGCCGAGGTGATGGTTAAGGAACTGATCTCGATTCTGACCGGGCAGGACCTGGATCAGGTGCGGGTAGAAATTACCGTCCGGGTCCCGGAGCAGATCCGTGAAGCTCAGGAAGAGGCCAACAAGTACCGTGCCGAAGCAGAACATGCATCTACGTTGGCGGCAGCGAAATCGAGAGAGGCTGCTCGGCTGATGCGCGAGCAGGGGATGACGCTAAAAGATATCGGACAGGTTTTGCACGTATCGCATCAACGCGCCGGGCAACTGGTTGCTGGTTAATCGACTCGACCGCCAAGGGCGCTGACCAGGGATTCGCGCAAGCCCCGGCTTCAGCCGTGGGGAGGATGTCAAGAACCCCTGGTCAGAGATCGCTGTCTTGAAGACCGTTGGTGACAATGTCCAGAACATCGTCGTAGTGCGTAGTCCCTGGTGTGATCAAAGAGCCGTGTGAGTCCCCGTACATGGGGTAGAACCTTGCAGGCCCACCGGCTTGTTGAACGGCCTGGACGTATCGTTGCGAAAGCTGCCATGCAACCGTGGTGTCAGCTGTCCCGTGAATTGCCGCCACCGGAATATTGGGGTCGATGTTCTGAATCGGGTCCACATCTTCATACCTGGTCGCCATCTGGACCGGGCTGCCGCCGATCACATTGGCCAGATCCAGATCCCCTGAATTCGCAGCAAACGTCATGTCCAACGGACCGGATATGGAAACAATTCGATCCGGCCTGAACTCCGGCGTTTCCGGTACCTGCGATGCGGCTTGGGGGCTTCTGGTCCCCACCCAAGCCGCCAGCTGGGCCCCTGCACTGTGGCCAACGACCTCGGTCTTGCCCGACAGCTCTGCATGGTCTCGAAGTAGTTGCGGCACGTGGTCCACGGCGGCAGCGACATCGGTGAAGGTAGTCGGCCAGCCACCGCCGGAACCGACCCGACGGTACTCAATGTTGTAGACAGCAACACCACGACCGGCCAGCGAGCTGGCGAAGTAGCTGAAATCTTCAGCGCCAATGGAGTGGTGCCAGGCCCCACCGTGGATGAGAACCACCAAAGGCACCGATTTTTCTTGATGGATACCAGCCGGAAGATAGAGATCCCCCCAATTTTGGGAAGGATCTGACTGCCCCTGGACCGGATAGTTGATCCTTTGAACCTCCGGTGCCGCCCGTTGGGAGACGGGCTCGGCTGCCTGGGCGATGGTCGAGTCCTGAACGGCCAGAGAATGGGGCCCACCTTTGGAGGCATTCGCCGAGCAAGAAGCCAGTATTGGGGCCACGGCAAGCAGGATGGCCGTGCCGTATGCGGGGACAGTCCTAGGGTTTGGCATCACTTTGAGAGTATGGCCTCTCGGGTTCGTATCCGAATATGAAATCGCCGACGTCATCGGAGGAAACCCGCATGGGGTTCCGTGCGCTGAACCCGTCCGACCCGTTGCCGTTGTACAGCCCTGTAGACGGTTGATCGGACCACCAAGTTCCCCGCCAAGGTGTCCCAGATCGGCAAGTAGGACTGGCTATCGAGCTGTCAGCCCGCCTCTGCCGCAACGGTGATCAGAACACGAAAACGACGATCGGAAACGGAGATGGGGCTCCCTCCGGTGAGCCGATCCTGGATTATTCGTAGTGATACCGGCAGGCTGCAATACGGATGTCGTCGCCGCTGATCTTGTAGACGAGTCTGTGCTCGTCGGTGATGCGGCGGGACCAGTACCCGGAGAAGCCGTGCTTGAGGGGTTCGGGCTTGCCAATGCCTTCGTTGCCGTTGCGTTGGATGTCTTTGATGAGCGTGTTGATGCGCTTGAGGGTTTTGCGATCTTGGGCCTGCCACCAGAGATAATCCGCCCAGGCGGCCTCGTCCCAGACCAGACTCATTCAGCCAGCTCCTGCCGAGTCCCGCCCCCGTTTTCTAGGCGGTCGATGGAAGCCAGGAGCCGACGGGCATTCGCCGGGTTCCTGAGGAGGTAGGCGGTCTCCTTCAGCGATTCGTAGTCGTCGAGGGAGACCATCACTACTGGTTCGTGGCCGGCACGGTTGATGATGACTTCTTCCCGGTCGTCGGTGACTGCATCCAGGGTCTCGGCGTACCGCGCCCGTGATTCTGAGTACGACATCGTTTTCATGTCTCTACACCTTTCTAGCGTACAGAATATTGTACGTATCCACATGTTGCCGGGTCAATCATCGGTCGTTGGTGCTCCCGCGTGGTTGAGTGGCTGCCTTAAGGACAGGCCCTTAAGTTGTCAGACCCTGTCTCTAGAGTGACTGGAAGAACGGCAGCAGCGAAGTAAGTGAGGCGGTGAAAAGAGCATGGACACGGAACAGGCAGATCCGGACCTGCGGGCCTACAAGTACCGTCTGGATCCGAACGCTGACCAGATCCGTGCCCTGTCCCAGGCGGCCGGGGCGGCCCGGGTCTCCTACAACATGCTCATCGCCTGCAACCTGAATGCGTTGAAAGCCGGATGGGCTGCAGAACGGGACCTGATCACAGCAGGCACCGACGCCGCCGAAGCGAAGAAACAGATCAGAGCCCGTCGCAAACAGGAACCTGCTCTGCAAACCCTGTCCTGGACACGATTCAGCACCGAAGTACTGACCCCGGTCCGGGCAGAACACCGGCGCGCCGAGACAGTCCTGAACAACGGTGACAGGTGGGATCACCCGCGCTGGTCGAACCCCTGGTTGCACACCGCACCCCGGCGGGTACTGATCTCCGGGGCGCAGAACGCCTCGCGTGCCTTCTCCAACTGGATGGACTCACTCTCCGGAGCACGCAAGGGCCGACCAGTCGGTCTGCCCCGGTTCAAGAAGAAAGGCCGCGACCGGGACTCGTTCACGATCCCGGCACCGGAGGCCATGGGAGGCTACGGTGCCACCTACCCTCGCGGTGGTCCCCGTTCTGGGGAAGTCATCCGGGACTACCGTCACCTGCGGCTGGCCTTCCTCGGTGTCATCCGCACCTGCCAGAACACTCGCCGGCTCTCTCGTGCCCTGAAACAGGGCGGGAGGATCAAATCCTTCACCATCTCGCAGGCCGGGGGATGCTGGTATGCCTCCCTGCTGGTCGAGACACCGGCTGCACCAACACCGCCGCAGCCCACCCGAGCAGCCCAGGCACGCGGAGAAATCGGTGTCGATCTCGGAGCCCATGTCATGGCCGCGACCTCGGACGGGCAGCTGGTGGACAACCCTGCCCCGGGCAAGAAAGCAGCTGTTCGATTGAAGAAGCTGCAACGGCGTCTGGCCCGATCGCAGAAGGGCTCGGCCCGCCGCAAGCGCCTGGTGGCCCAGATCAGCAGGACGCATCACACAGTGGCTTTGCAGCGTGAGACGGCTGCTCATGAGATGACCAAACGACTGGCGACCGGGTATTCGATGGTGGCGATCGAGGATCTCAACGTGGCCGGGATGACGGCCTCGGCGGCCGGAACCATCGAGGCCCCGGGGAAGAATGTCCGGGCCAAGTCCGGGTTGAATCGTGCCGTCCTCGATGTTGCCCCGGGGATGATCCGGCGGCAGTTGGAATACAAGGCTTCCTGGCATGGTGCCAGGGTGGAAGTGATTGACCGGTATGCACCGTCGTCGAAGACGTGCTCGAACTGTGGGGCAGTGAAAACCAAACTGTCCCTGTCCGAGCGGGTCTATCGGTGTCGCCAGTGCGGGGTGGTTCTTGATCGTGACATCAATGCTGCGATCAATATTCTCGCCCTCGCTCGAGGACACAAGACGGGGACCGGTCGACATCATCAGCTCGCCTGAGGCAAGCGGGAGAGGGTAAGCGGACGCCGAGCCTACCGCTTGTCCCGGCGTACGCGTTGGGAGCTACCAGGTGGAGGGCGTGGAAGCGTCAAGACCGTACCGGCAGGTGCGGCCACCGTGCCCGAGCAATCGGACACTCATCCCTATAATCAACTGCGGGAAAATGAATCAGGACCAGGGTAAGCGGACGTATTTGTCCTCGTCAGGCAGTGTTTTCCCCGCGCACGCAGGGGTGAGCCCGGGCGTGGAAGGATAAGCCACCGATCTTCATTGGTTTTCCCGCGCACGCAGGGGTGAGCCCTGGCTGTCGAGTACCGGTCCGCCGCCGATTCCTCCGCGTATGCAAGGGTGAGCTCTATCAGATGCCGGATCCGTCGAACGCGTCCAAGTTTTCCCCGTACACCCAGAGGCGAGCCCCGAGGTGGATGGGAGCCGACAGGTTCCTGGCGTTTCCCTGCGTGCGCAGGAGGTGAGCTCATCGTGGGCAATGAGTTTGTGAAGGAACTGCTGTTTTCCCGGAGCAGGGGTGATCCCAATGGGAGCGTGCCGAACATGAAAAAGTTCAGTTTCCCTATGTGCGCAGGGCAAAGGCTCCTTGACGATGCGACTATCGGCCTGAAGGCGACCTCGAAATCACCCCGGTCTTGGATCAGGATACGCTGACGAGTACCCACCGATATCTCCAGAAGGGAACCAGCAATGGACAGCACCAGCTATACCAAAGCTGAACTACTCGCCCTCCAGGGCCCTGAAGTCCAAGCCGCACATCGAAACCATATGCGGAACGCTGAACGAGCCACCGAAGATCCACAACTTCCTTAGGAATACCGACCTGACGAGAGCGCGCACTGGCAGCCAGAGTATTAGGTGACTGGGTGGAGTGACTGCGCCAGACTCCGCATCTATTCCGCACATTTTATGGGCATTGGTGACAGTGGTTGGCAACTTGTTGGGCTCGGTTCCGGGCAGAGAGAAGCCGCTGCCATCCCGCAGAAACCCGTGATTATCGCGAACTCTAAATCGTAAGGTCACCGGATCGACGCCGGTCGGAGCCACGAAATCCGCCTCGTAGGCTTCTATGCGGGGCGGATTTCTTTTTAAGGGTCGAATACCCGGCATGAAGCGCGGGCTTTCACGTGGTGTCCCTGCCGGCACAGTACTCGGGAGAGCGGTGAGCGTTATCGGCGGCCCGGGGCTCTTCTCGTTCCGACGGTCTGCCGTATCTGGTTTCACGCCTCTCTGGTGTGGCCGGCAATAATTGCGCCTCACGCAGAGGATCCTGTTTCCGTGTAGGGCCGCACCCAGGACTCCTTCGCCGACTTCTGGCTTTGCGGGCCGCTGAAAAGGCGCCGTAGACGAAATGGAGGATCACATCCATAGTTTCTGCGTCTTCACCTCGAATAGGACGCAGGGTCACCAAATCACCGTGCAGAGTGGGTTTGTCGGGGAAAGTGGACTTAGTCATGCACACAGTATGGACTGAGGGCGCGTATTCAGGTCCCTGGCCCGTGATCAGAAACCCAAAAACCGGGTCGCCCGCACGAGAACCTGGGCAGCGATCTCCGGGATACTCATCAACCCGAGACCGGGCAATTCCAGCAATTCATATTCATACCTGCCGGACCCACAAGCGGCGGCTAAAGCTCGTGCTTCGGACAGAAGAGCGTCAACCGAATCAATTGCAACCCGTGCACATTCCTACGCATCAGACGCTCAGTCGCTGATCAGTCGTTTGCCCAGGTCCACGGTGTCATCTACCCGGTACCCGAGGTGTTCGTAGAAACCGACGACTTCGGGGTTCGAAGCTCGTGTCTGCAAGTTCACCTTAGGGCAACCAAGCTCCAGCAGAGCCGCCTCGACATGTGCCATAAGTGCACGGCCTATGCCTCGCCCGCGAGCCTCGGGAGCGGAGGCAAGATAGTTCACCCAACCGCGATGGCCGTCGTAACCGGCCATGACGGTGCCGATCACTCGACTGTTGTCCCCGACAGCGACAACGAACAGTTCAGGCTGAACGGTGGCTTTCCGCGCAACCGGCCAGGGCGATCCCGCCCAGAACGTGGACTCTTAGGCAAAGGACAAGACGACCTTCCCGATCGCCTTGCCGGAGCGCAGCCGCTCGGTGGCCCGTTGGACGTCCGCGATGTCGAAGGCGGAGTCGATGACGGGGCGGATCTCGCCGCGTCCGACGGCCGGCAGCACCTTTGCGCGCAGACCCTCCAGAATCGGAACAGTTTCCCAGTCCCGGGAGAACCCGAAAGAGACGCCGCTGACGGTCAGGTGCCGGTAGGACAAGGAGTCGATATTAATCGTGGAGGCAGGACCGGCCAGCCGTCCGATGTTCACCACGTGACCGTCTATGGCCGTGGCGGGCAGGCATTGGGCGAACGTGTCGCCGGCCACGTGGTCGAGGACCACCTCAGCGCCCTTGTCACCGGTGGCGGTGAGCACAGCCTGGGTGAGGTCTTCCTCCCCGGTGACGATCACGGTGTCCGCGCCGAGGGCTGCGAGTAGCTCCCGTTTATCGGCACTGCGGGTGGTCGCGATGACCTGTGACGCACCGAGCGCCTTGGCGATCTGCACCCCGATCATGCCGATCCCGGTCGACGCCCCCGTGCTCAAGACGCTCTGTCCTGGCTCGAAGCCTGCGACGGTGAGCGCCCCATACTCGGTCAGTAGAGCAGTCGGAAGTGTGCACGCCACGTCCGGGTCGAGAGTTTCGGGCCGTGACAGCACGAACCGGTGGTCGGCCACGATGTATTCGGCAAACGCTGACGGGAAGGTGCCCATCACCGGGTCGCCGACCTGCCAACTGCCACCGTCTTCCCCGACGGCGGCGATCTCTCCGGCATACTCGAATCCCGCAATGGACTCTTCTCCGCTGCCTCCGTTGCAGGGATCGGCCTCGTCCAACATGGGCAGATCGGCATTGTTCGTTGCCGAAGCATAGTTGCGGATGAGGACCTGACCCCGTCGCGGCTGCGGGACGGGCACGTCGTCGACCGTCCACTGCGGACCGCGACCGCTGATCAGTGCTCGCATCATGTCAGTCATCCCTGCGTTTCTCCTTCGATGTCGGCATGGCCATGAACCTGATCCCGAATCACGGCCGTTGCGCCCAGCATCCCGCCGATCACCCCGCTTCGACAACGGAAGAAATCATCCAGGGATGTTTTCCTCCCTCCCACCTCAGGCAGGGACGGTGGAAGGATGTGGGCATGGCTGGTGATACGAAGATGAACGAGCTCGGCACGTTCCTCAAGACGAGACGCGGTGAGCTCACGCCCCGCGACGCCGGGCTCCCGGAGGGCTCCGGTACTCGGCGTGTGGTCGGCCTACGTCGTGAGGAAGTGGCGCAGCTAGCTTCGATCAGCCCCGACTACTACACGCGCATCGAGCAGGGCCGCATCAAGGTCTCCGCTCCCGTGCTGAACACCCTCGCTGAGGTTCTGCAGATGGACGACGACCAGCGGCGGTACCTGTTCAGTCTCGCGGGGAAGCCCTCCAACCGGGCTCCGCGCAGGACCGTGCAGAAGGTCCAACCACAGCTACGGCGTCTGCTCGGTGATCTGATGGCGACGCCGGCGATCGTGATGGGTAGACGCATGGACATTCTCGCGTGGAACGACCTGGCGGCCGCGATGATGGTCGACTTCGGGAAGATCCCGCAGAAGCACCGCAACTACGTACGCATCTTGTTCACAGACCCGGTGATGCGTGCTCTCTACGCCGATTGGGAAAGCGTCGCCCAGACGGCGGTCGCGCAGCTGCGCATGGAGGCCGCGAAATACCCCGACGACCCGCGATTGAGCTCACTGGTCGGAGAGCTCTCCGTGCAGGATTCCCAGTTCAGTCAGTGGTGGGCCGGTCGCACGGTCAAGAGCCTCACCATCGGCACCAAGACGCTCAACCACGCGACGGTCGGCGAACTGGTGCTCGACTGGGACACCCTCGTCGAAGCGCACGACGCCGAGCAGCAGCTCGTCGTCTGGACGGCCCCGCCGGAGAGCGCCGCTCACGAGGCCCTGCGCTTCTTGGCCTCCGGGGCCGCCGGCGAGACGACGGAGCAAGAGGAAGGCCGCACCACCGGATCGGGCTGAAGCTCACACGGTTTCGACCTGCGGTCCGACGAGGTCACGGAAGGCGACAGAATCTGGCCCCTCTGTCTCATCAACCACGAAACGAAGGAATCAGCATGAACAACAACGAATTCGACCAGATCTTCCCGCTCGGTGAGAAGAACGATGCCCTCGCGCAGTACTTCATCGGGCAGAGTTACCTCGCCCCGCTGACCGGCGGGAGCGTTCCCGTCAACAACGTCTCTTTCGAGCCGGGCTGCCGCAATAACTGGCACATCCACCATGGCAGAGCAGGCGGGGGTGACCAGATCCTGCTCTGCACCGCCGGCAGCGGCTGGTACCAGGCCGAGGGCGAGGATCCTGTCAGCTTGGAGCCGGGAAAGGCAATTCGTGTCCCGGCCGGTACGAAGCACTGGCACGGGGCGAAGGCCGACTCGTGGTTTTCCCACGTCGCTTTCATCACCCCGGGCGAGAATGTCAGTAATGAATGGCTCGAACCGGTCAACGACCAGATGTACGACGAACTGCCGAAGACAAGGAAGTAAAGCATGAGCATCCTGAATGAAACCTATACTCTGTCCAACGGCGTCGAGATCCCGAAGCTGGGTCTGGGCACATGGTTCATCAACGACGATCAGGCGGCACAGGCCGTGCGCGATGCCGTCGGGATCGGGTACCGCAACATCGACACCGCCCAGGCTTACGGCAATGAACAAGGGGTCGGCGACGGCGTACGCAACTGCGGAGTGAGCCGAGAGGACCTGTTTGTGTCCACAAAGCTGGCTGCGGAGATCAAGGATTACGACGAGGCGGTCGCCGCGATCGACAAGTCGCTGGGGAAGCTCGACATCGGGTACATCGATCTCATGCTGATCCACGCTCCGCAGCCGTGGGACGACTTCCGAGGTGGTGACTACGCAGAGGGCAACCGACAGGCATGGAGAGCCCTGGAGGAGGCACACCAGGCGGGCAAGATCCGCTCCATCGGGGTGTCAAACTTCCTGCAGGAAGACCTCGACAACATCCTCGACAACGGCACGGTTGCACCGCACGTGAACCAGATCCTCGTCCACACCGGTAACACCCCCTCCGAGCTCATCGCCTACTGCGAAAGCAAGGCCATCTTCGTTGAAGCGTACTCACCCATCGCGCACGGCGAGATTCTGAAGAACAAGGAAGTCGCCGCGATCGCGGAGAAATACGGGGTGACGGTTCCTCAGCTGTGCATCCGCTACACGCTTCAGCTCGGCACCGTATCGTTGCCCAAGACCGCGAACCCCGACCATATGCGCTCCAACGCGCAGGTCGACTTCGCAATCAGCGAGGAGGACATGGACGCGTTGCGCACCTTGGACGAGAAGGACTACGGGGAGAACGCCGTGTTCCCCGTCTACAGCGGCAAGTGACAGAACAACGAACCATGGCCGAAAGAATTAACTAGGGTCCAAGTGGGCCCTGGAGATCACTCGACCGTGGCGAGAACTTCGCCGTGCACCATGCAGAACCAAGCATCCGGGTGGTTGCCCCAGCTCTCCCAATCCTGGGCAATACCTTCGATGTCCTGAGGGGTCAATCCTTTTTCGGCTGCATGGGCGGCAAACCGTGAGTTGCGAACACGGTCTGCTTGGCTGGTGCCCCACCATGCTGCGGATTCCGCAGTTCCGTACGTCCACGTCGACGAGGTCACCGCAACCGGCGCCAGCCCGGCAGCATTCGCCCACGCACGGAGATTCCGCCCAGCGTCCGGCTCCGCGCTGCGCGAGCGGGCATCCGCGGTGTAGACGGACAGCCAGCGGTCCATTCCCGGGAATCTGGGATGCCAGGTCATGGCGTGGTAGTCAGCGTCCCGGACTGCAATGAGCCCTCCTGGTTTGCAGTAACGAGCCATGCCGCGTAAAGCTTCCACCGGGTCTGAAAGATGCTGGAGCACTTGATGAGCGTGCACGATGTCGAAGCTCGCCGGCTCCACGTCGAGCGCGTAGAGATCTCCCTCCACGAAACGGACGTTTTCCTGACCAGCCGAATTCGCGTTGCTCTTTGCCAGCGCGATGGCGTCTGGAGAAAAGTCCACGCCGACCACTGCTCCTGAGGCTCCCGCGCGTTTAGCGAGTCCCAGCGTGATCGTACCGGGCCCGCACCCGATGTCCAGGATCTTGTCTCCCTCGGCTACTCGACCCAGAAAGTATGCACAGCTGTTTTCTGCCGTGCGCGTCGAATGGGAATTCATCACGCTTCGATGGTGTCCGTGGCTGTAGCGCGATATGGGGCTCTCCGAGGCTTCAGACATACCAGCACCCTACCGCCGAGAACCCAATAAACCAGGGTGTCCCGACTGATCCGAAAGGAGCGATGCGAGTCAAGGCAAGTTCGTAACCGTTGCCCCTCAGGGGTAACGCTAGTTCTTCCGGTGAGGGTGTGGGACCAAACTTGTGCGCTGAAACCTCAAGGGAAATTCTATTGACAGATAGCCCTTCTAACCATTATTGACCGCCTGAGATTGTAAAAACTGTCGAGTAAGCGCGAGGTCTTCATAATTCGCAAAATTCGATGAAAATATTGCGAGACAATTGTTCTTCTGTTTGTTTATACTCAAGTGTTAGCCAAGACACATAAGGAGAGTCCAATGAAAGCTCGTGTTCTGACGTTGACTGCAGCAGTCTTCGCTCTGGCTCTGGCCGGATGCGGCCAGGACGATAATGGTAGTTCCGATGCATCGGGTTCGGCCTCGGCTTCCTCGTCAAGTTCGGGAGGCAGCTCAAGTTCGGCCTCGTCGGATTCGTCGTCGGGCGGCTCGGGCGAGGCGTCATCTGGTGAAGGCGCTAACGGCGCCGCGGGTGCCAACGGCGACGACAGTGCGAACGGGAACTCCGGCGCTAATGGCGATGGAGCCAACGGCAGCCAGGGTGCCAATGGTGCGGAAGGTGCCGATGGAACCAACGGCGGTCAGAATGGTGAGGGCGCCAACGGTGCCAGTGGTAGTGAAGGCACCGACGGAGCCAATGGCGGCCAGGGTGCCGCCGGTTCCACGGGAGAAGCCGGTGACGGCGCGGCTGCCGGTGGCGACCAGGCCGGAGCGAGCGGTGCAGGCGATGCCGCCGCGGCTGCTCAGCTGGAGGGCTACTGGAACACAGGCGGGCAGTGCACCATCGATTGGACATCTTCCGAACCTTACGACGTCTCGACCGACCAGCTGGTGAAGTCCTACTGTGCCTCCAACGGGCTCGGTGAACTCGCCGACGGTTACGACCCGATGGCCGGTATTCAGTACCCCGTTGGGCAGTAAGTTGGGGCGCTGAGGATAAGAAACTCGCGCAGGACCCCTTCGCCGCACGCGGTGAAGGGGTCCTTTGCGTTAACCGTGGAACGCGGCCAGCCCCCGGCCGGTCTCACGGTTGATTCACTTCACGTCCACGATCACGGGCAGGTGGTCGGAGGCGCCTTTGCCTTTGCGCTCCTCACGGTCGTAGCTTGCGCCCGTCACGCGGTTAGCCAGGGCGGGGGAGTAGAGCTGGAAGTCGATGCGCATGCCCTCGTTCTTCGGAAAACGCAACGAGGTGTAGTCCCAATAGGTGTAGTCTTTCTCCCCCTGCGTATAAGGGCGGGCGACGTCAACCAGCCCGGCGTCGTCCAGAAAAGAGTGGAATGCCGACCTTTCGGGCTCGGTCACGTGCGTCATCCCGTTCTTGCGGAAGAACTCGATATCCCAGACGTCGTCGTCCTGGGGTGCGACGTTCCAATCTCCCACCAGGGCCAGCTGAGCCTCCGGATCATCCGTGAGCCACTTCTGGGTGTCCTCGCGGAGGACCCTAAGCCAATCCAGCTTGTAAGCCATGTGCGGGTCGTCAATTCCGCGGCCGTTGGGGACGTAGAGGCTCCAGACGCGAACGCCACCACAGGTGGCCCCGATCGCTCGAGCCTCCTGGATCTCTTCCTTGCCAGGTTTGCCGAATACCGGTTGACCGGGGAAGGTGCGTTCGACGTCGTCGAGGCCCACGCGGGAGGCGATCGCGACACCGTTCCACTGGTTCAGGCCGAAGTGGGCGACGTCGTAACCCAGGCGCTCGAATACGCTGAAAGGAAAGTTCTCGTCCTTGGCCTTCGTCTCTTGAATTGCCAGGACATCGGCGTCGGAGCGATCCAACCATGCCTCGACTCGGTCGGCGCGGGCACGGATGGAGTTCACATTCCAGGTCGCAATTCTCATGCTCACCAGGCTACCGGGTTGGCGTCGGAAGCTTGGAGAGCCCCGCGTTAGGCGGTGGTTACCCCCTGACGCGGGGAAACGCCTCTCAATCAGGTACCCCTCCCAGCCGCACTCGGCAAGGGGCGCGGCGTTGACGGTAATCCCTGCCCAACGGCGCTCCGAGTCCGCACGACGTCGACGGCACCCCGCGAGGTGGCGCACCTGCGCCCCGGAGGTCCCACTCTGCCCCAGGCGAGCGCAAATCCGCCACCTCGGCCCTCGGCCACGGAAGGGCGCCGGCATGAACCGAAAACATCCGAGGAAACTCGTCGTGAAAGCCTGACGAAAACCATAGAAGCACCCCGCGGCGGGGTTTGGGGCGCGGGCTGAGCCAAGCTAGCGTGATGACGAGCACAATTTTTGGCCGGAAGGATTCGATATCCGGCTCTTCGACCCTTGTGGAAGGCAATACGATGTCCGAACAGCCCAGTAGCACCAATCCCTCCCCTGGAGCGCCGCAATCTCCTTTTCGCCCAGACGTCCTGTCCGGACAGAGCATTCTCGTCACGGGCGGCGGAAGCGGTCTGGGCAAAGGCGTGGCCCGCCACTTCGCCGAACATGGCGCCACGGTCCACATCTGGGGTCGTCGGGAGAACGTCCTCCGCGAGACCGCGCACGAGATCGAGGAGTCCGCCCGGGCTGCGGGGGGTGCGGCGCATTACCAAGTCGTCGATGTGCGTGATTCGGAAGCCGTCGACGCCGCCGTCGGCTATATCTGGGAGCAGCACGGTCCGCTGACCGGTGCCATGAACAATGCCGCAGGCAACTTCATTGCGCAGACCAAGGACCTGAGCCCCCGCGGTTTTCAAGCCATCACCGACACGGTCATGAAGGGCTCATACAACGTGACTCACTCCGTCGGACGCCGGTGGATCGAGCAGGACCTTCCCGGCAATATCCTGTCCACTTTGGTCAGCTGGGTCTATACGGGGTCCGCATACGTGGTGCCCTCGGCCATGGCGAAGTCAGCCGTCCACGCGATGACCATGTCCCTGGCCGTCGAGTGGGCCAAGTACGGTATCCGACTCAACGCCATTGCGCCCGGCCCCATCCCAACAGAATTCACCTCGGTCGTTCTGAGCTCCAACAAGGACGGGCAAGGTGCGATGACCGATCTGGAGTCCGTGCCCGCCCGTCGAGCCGGCACGGTCGAAGAAATGGGTAACCTCGGCATCTTCTTGTTGTCAGGCGCATGCGACTACATCACCGGCCAAACCATCACGATGGACGGGGGTCAGATGCTCGCCGGACCGTCGACCTTCTCCGCGCTCACGGAGCTCGACGACTCCGATTGGGCCGAGATTGCCGAGAAGGGCAAGAAAGCTGCGGCCGAGTCGAAGAAGCATCGAAATGCTTAGCAACGCCGATGTTACGAGCTGCGCCGCAGACCCGTTGGCAATAGCTGAGCCGGGTCGATAGCCTGTGACTCAGAACACAAACCGAACGCGGGGTCAGTCCCTGCGGGAAGGAGCCCTCGGTAATGGCGCAGGAGCGGGTCAAGGAACTAACGCACTACATCGGCGGTCAAGACGTTTCGGGAAAGTCCGGACGGTTCGGGGACGTCTTCGACCCCAGCACGGGGCAAGTCACGGCCAAGGTTCCGCTGGCATCGACGGATGAGGTCGACGCCGCCGTCCGGAACGCCAAGGAAGCACAACGGGGCTGGGCGGCAACCAACCCGCAGCGTCGGGCTCGCGTCCTGGGGAAGTTCGTCAACCTCGCGAATGAACATGCCGACGAGATCGCTGAGGCGCTCTCGCGAGAGCACGGCAAGACCGTTCCGGATTCCCACGGAGACTTGCAGCGCGGACTCGACGTCGTCGAATTCGCGATGGGCGCGCCGCACTTGCTCAAGGGCGAATTCAGCGATTCGGTGGGAACCGGAATCGACGTGTACTCGATGCGGCAGCCGCTCGGCGTCGTCGCCGGGATCACCCCCTTCAACTTCCCCGCGATGATCCCCTTGTGGAAATGTGGCCCGGCGATCGCGGCCGGAAACGCTTTCATCCTCAAACCGTCCGAACGCGACCCCTCCGTTCCCCTGATTCTCGCGCGGTTGTGGAAGGAAGCAGGCCTCCCGGACGGAATCTTCAACGTCGTCAACGGCGACAAGGAATCAGTGGACGCCTTGCTCGACCATCCGGATATCAAAGCGGTCGGGTTCGTGGGCTCGACTCCCATCGCTCAAAGCATCTATGAACACGCCGCCCGAGCAGGAAAGCGCGCCCAGTGCTTCGGAGGCGCCAAGAACCACATGATTATCATGCCGGACGCGGACCTGGACCAGGTCGCCGACGCCTTGATCGGTGCCGCTTTCGGTTCGGCCGGTGAGCGGTGCATGGCGGTTTCCGTTGCCGTCCCCGTGGGGGAGGAAACCGCAGATGCGCTGATCGAGAAGCTCAAGGAACGTGCGGCCGACCTCAGGGTCGGCCCCTCCCTCGAGGAATCATCGGACTTCGGGCCCCTGGTCTCCGCTGCAGCGAAGGAGCGAGTCGAGAACGCGATCGCTGAGGGCGTCGAACAAGGCGCCAACTTGATCCTCGACGGACGCAATGCACACGTTCAAGGGCATGACGGCGGATTCTTCGTCGGCCCCACAATCTTCGACCGCGTAACTGCGGATATGAACATCTATCGGGAAGAGGTCTTCGGGCCGGTCCTTTCGGTTCTTCGGGCCGCGGATTTCGAGGAAGCCTTGGAGCTTCCGACCAAGCACGAATACGGCAACGGAGTAGCGATCTTCACTCGCGACGGCGATACGGCCCGCGAATTCTCCCGTCGGGTCGAGGTCGGGATGATCGGCGTCAATGTCCCGATTCCCGTTCCGATCGCGTACTACACCTTCGGTGGGTGGAAAGCCTCCGGTTTCGGTGATCTGAATCAGCACGGCCCCGATGCTTTCCGCTTCTACACCAAGACCAAGACGGTCACCCAGCGCTGGCCCTCCGGCATCAAGGAAGGCGCCAGCTTTGTCATGCCGACCGGCAACTGACCGACGTCGCACATCCCGTTGACACCCATAACAGGAGGAACATCCATGGCGGATAAGCAGCAGGAGCCCAGCGTTCTGACCGAGGTCCGGGGGCACCTCGGGGTCATCACCCTCAACCGCCCGCGCGCGGTCAATGCGTTGAACGTTGAGATGATCCAGCTGATCAACAAAGCGTTGGACGACTTCGAATACGACGCCAACGTCAAGTCGGTCGCCGTCGTCGGGTCAGGTGAACGAGGCCTCTGCTCGGGCGGGGACGTCGTCGCTCTGTACAAGGCCGCCACGGGCGGAGACCGGAGCCAGGGAACCGACTTCTTCCGCCACGAGTACGACTTCGATTACCGTATTTCGCGTTATCCCAAGCCGTATGTCGCCATCATGAACGGTCTGGTTCTGGGAGGCGGCATCGGGCTGTCCGTGCCGGGCTCGCACCGGGTCGTCACCGAGTCCACGCGGACAGGTATGCCGGAGACTGGAATCGGTTTCTCCCCTGACGTCGGAGGTCTCAACTACCTCTCCAAGGCGCCAGGACAGGCTGGTCGACACATGGCATTGACCGGGTTGCATGTCGACGGAGGGGACGCCATCCACGCGGGACTCGCCGATTTCTACGTT
This sequence comes from Rothia uropygioeca, assembly GCF_004136585.1. Classification (NCBI taxonomy): domain Bacteria; kingdom Bacillati; phylum Actinomycetota; class Actinomycetes; order Micrococcales; family Micrococcaceae; genus Rothia; species Rothia uropygioeca. The sequence continues at coordinate 222,601 of NZ_NOIR01000003.1, forward strand.
CCGGATGCGGCGATCGAAGACTTGCTCCGGAGCCTCGAGAGTGTAGAGAATCCTGGCGCCGTCGCCACCACGATCCAGGACTTCGTGGTCGAACCTCCCCGTTCCGAACTCGAGGAAGCCGCCTCGTGGATCGACGAGGACTACGCGGCGGACTGCGTCGAGGAAATCCTTCAGAACCTCGAGGCGCGTGTCGAGAAGGAACCGGACAACGAGCTGGCAAACAAGGCACTCAAGGCTCTGCGCCGCAACAGCCCTACGGGCATGAAAACCGCCCTCGAAGGATTGCACCGGGCGAAGGACCAGAGCCTTGCGGAAACCTTGGTTCAAGACTTCCGCACCAGCGGAAACGCGCTGTTGGCCCACGATATGGCCGAGGGCATCCGCGCGCAGGTGATCGACAAAGATCGCAACCCCCAGTGGCAACCGCAGACACTCGAAGAAGTGAGCCGGGAAATAGTTCTCGGATTCTTCGACCCGGTCCCCGGGTACGAAGATCTGCAATTGCCCGAGTAAGGAGAATTGGCATGAAGATTGCATTCCTGGGCCTAGGCAACATGGGCGGCCATATGGCGCGGAACCTCAAGGAGGCTGACCACGACGTCGTGGCCTTCGACCTCGCCGAGCCCGCACGCCAGGCCTCCGAGAAAGACGGACTCAACATCGCTTCTTCCGGCGAGGAGGCCGTGGCGGACGCAGAGGTCGTCATCACGATGTTTCCGGCCGGCAAGCACGTTATTGCCGCTTATCAAGGACAGAATAACGACGGTCTCCTGGCCGCGGCCCCACAGAACACCCTCTTCATCGACTGCTCGACCATCAGCGTGGACGAAGCACGTGAAGCGGCGGAATTGGTCCACCAAGCCGGACATCGAGCCGTGGATGCGCCCGTTTCCGGTGGAACCGCCGGAGCCGAGGCAGGCACCTTGACCTTCATGGTCGGCGGTCCGCAGGAAAATTTCGATGCCGCACACCCGCTGTTCGACGCGATGGGACGGAAAGTCGTGCACTGTGGGAACAACGGGGCAGGCCAGGCCGCGAAGTGCTGCAATAATATGTTGCTCGCGATCACGACCATCGGCGCGTGCGAAGCCTTTACCCTGGGCGAGAAGTTGGGCCTGACAGACCAGGCGCTCTTCGACGTCATGTCCACCTCAGCCGCCCAGTGCTGGTCGGTCACGACCAACTGTCCGGTCCCCGGACCCGTCCCGGAGAACCCGGCCAGCAACGGCTACAAACCCGGATTCGCGACCGCTCTGATGGCCAAGGACCTCGGGCTCGCCCTCGCGGCCCTGGAATCCACGCAGACCGACGCGTCCTTCGGCAGGGCAGCGCACAAAGCCTATTCTGAGTTCCTGGACAGCGGCCACGGAGATCTCGACTTTTCCGCGATCATCCAAACGATGAGGGAGAATCAAGCATGAGCGAAAAGACTACGACGGCAGACGAAAAGGGATCGTCGCAAGAGACGGCCGTCATCCGGACTGAGACCCGAGGCGGTGTCGGCATCATCCGGCTCAACCGTCCCAAGGCTCTCAACGCATTGAACTACGAGACCATGGTAGCCGTCGTCGACGCCGCACAGGCCTGGGAGCGCGACGAGGATATTTCCGTGATCGTTCTGACCGGATCGGAAAAGGCCTTTGCCGCGGGTGCTGACATCAAGGAAATGTCATCGAAAAGCTACATGGAGATGTACGCGAGCGACTGGTTTGCCCAGTGGCAACGGCTTACGCAGGTTCGATTGCCTATCGTTGCTGCGGTCAATGGATATGCGCTGGGCGGCGGCTGCGAGCTGGCGATGATGTGCGACATCATCATTGCCGGTGAGGGCGCCAAATTCGGCCAGCCGGAAATCAACCTCGGGGTGATTCCCGGAATGGGCGGTTCCCAACGATTGACCCACGCCGTCGGCAAGGCCAAAGCTATGGACATGATTCTGACGGCCCGGAACATGGGCGCGGAAGAGGCCGAACGCGCGGGATTGGTTTCCCGCGTCGTCGCGGACGACCACGTCGTGGAGACGGCACTCCAGATCGCGGACACGATTGCGAAGAAGTCCCGACCCGTCGCGATGATCGCCAAGGAGTCGGTCGGAATGGCCTTCGAAACCCCCTTGGCCCAGGGGCTGACCTTCGAACGTCGAGTATTCCACTCGCTCTTCGCGACCGAGGACCAGAAGGAAGGCATGTCTGCTTTCTCGGAGCGCCGCGACGCCGAATTCGAGAACAGGTAGCCGCACAAAAACGGCGCGGGGCCGCTGGACTCAACCGTCGACTATTCGACCGAATGAGCCGCGCTCCCGCGCCGCTTCCGTGTGACCAGGCAACTGGCGGGCACGCAGACATGTGCCGTCCCCGCCCGGTGGGCTGGGTAGTCAGGCCTCGTCGTGGTCAGGGTAGACGACGCCGATTTGCCCGCGGATCTCGTCGATCATTTCCATCTGTGCGATGGTGTCCTCCCACGGCATGATGGGCGACTCGAGAGAGCCTTCCTGGATGCGCCGTGTGGCCTCGCGCATCTCGTAGCAATACCCTCTTCCGACGAGAGGCCAGGACTCCTCGCGGATTTGCCCCTGGGAATTCGTGACGGTGAAGGACCTCGCCTGATGCATGGGCGAACCGATGGTAATGAAGCCCTCGTGGCCTGAAATAATTGCTTGTCGAGGCCCCTGGGAGACCAAGGATATGGTCATCTGGGCCGCAGCCTTCTCGAATGTGCCCGTGATCTGGGTCAGGGCATCAACATTTCCGCGTTTGATGGTCTGTGCGGTGAATCCGGTTGGTTTTCCGAGGGCCAGCCACGGCCAGTGCAAAACATAACAGCCCATGTCGAGGAGTCCGCCTCCGCCGGCGTCCTCACGCCACAAGCGGTGCGTGATTTCGGTGGGGCCGCGAAAGCCCAGGTCGGCCTGCGCCCATCTGGCCACGCCGATTTCGCCGGACTCGAGGATCTCTGCCACACGTGCCCTGAGCGGATGGAAACGGGTCCACAGCCCCTCCATGACGAATAAACCCTTCTCCCCGGCCAGGCCCAGGACCTCTCGGGCCTGGCGGGCATTCATGGTGAAGGACTTCTCGCACACGATGTTCTTGCCCGCTTCGAGCGCCGCCAGCATATTCTCGTAGTGCTGTCCGTGCGGCGTCCCAATGTAGAGAACCTCCACCTCGGGGTCGGCCAGCAATTTTTCGTATCCGGTGTGCTCGGCGTCGTCCCCGTAGGCCCTGTCGACACCGAATTCCTGGGCGAAGTCATCCGCGCTCGCCTGAGTTCGGGAAGAAACTCCGACGAGGCGGGCATCGGCGAGGGCCCCGATGTCGGGGGTGACTTTCCGGGCAATCGAGCCCGTTGCAACGATCCCCCATCCGAGGGTCCGGCCGGTCGATTCCAAGGGGTTCTGTGTCTCTGCCATGCATCTATACTAGGCAGGCGGCGATGACCGCCCGCGGATGACCCGAAGCAGACCCTCGCGAGTCAGCCTCGGGCCATCTTTCAGGGACGCCCTTGTCAGGCGGTGTCTCTGGTGCGCGAGCTTCTCCACGCCAAGGCGCCGTCAACGAGGACGAAGGCCACGAGCGGAAGCCCCAGAAGGGGAAGGAACCAGCCGATCACCAAGGCGGGGATGCCCACGGCGGGCCATGCCCACCAAGGGGCGCTCCGCAATCCCGATTTCGGAGCCTTCATTCGGGACAACGTCGGACGGCGTTTGAACCACATCCAATAACCGGTCACCACCATCGCGGCGATCCCGATTGCGACGACGAAGAGCACCAGCTGATTGAGCAATCCGAACCAGAGTCCCATGTGGATGTCGATTCCCCACCGGGCCAGCTTCGCCGGCAGCGAGTAGTCGTTCTTGAACGACACCGAATCCACCCGTTCGTACGTCATCGGGTCGATCGTCACGCTGTCCACGTGAGTGGGGTAGTGGCGGTCGACCTCCTGTACCGTCCACGCTTTGTCCATAGACGCTGCCGGTACGATCTCGACCTGGTCCGATCCGATGCCCAGACGCCGCGATGCGCGCATGATCGCATCGTAGCCGGAATCCAGGGGCATCGACATGGAGGACGAATCATCGGAGGCGGCCGCATGTTCTGCGTGACCAGCATGTTCGTCGGCAGGTGTTTCCGCCCCTGTCAATGACGTGCTCGCTTCGGGGGTGGACCAGTCAAGTGCGGCACGAAGTCGAGTGACGTTCTCGCCCCCATAAGTGGACCACGTGATTCCGGTGGCCGAGAGGAACAGCATCGCGACCAGAAGGCCCAAACCCGCCGAATAATGCCACCCCAGCAGACGCTTCCGCCCCTTGACTCCGGGCGTCGGCAACATGGCTTCTCGAATAGCTCGACGTCGGGAAAGCCCTGCACGCAACCGTCCGGTCAGCTGAGGCACCCACAGGATCAGGCCTCCGAGGGCAATAACCCACATCCATGATGCCGCGAACTCGGCGTACAGGCGTCCGGGTTCCCCCAGATGGAGGTTGCGGTGGAGCTGATCGATCCATGTGCGGAGCGGCAGCGAGCTGGAGGAACCGTAAACGGTCAGGTCCCCACGAATTTCCCCGTCGGCAGGGCTGACGAACACGGCCCTGTGGTCAGAAGGGGAAGAACCTTCCGGTGGCGCGAACATGACCCGGGTCGTCATCCCCGGTTGCGGTGCAGGCCGCACAGACGTCAGCGGAGGCGCCTCATGTTCTGTGCTCTCTCGATCAACATGTTCTATGGCCCGTTGCACCTGGTCATCGAGAGACAGGTTCTGGGCCTCGGTGCCCGAGTACAGCTCGTGGGAGTAGACGGCTTTCTCGAGTTGTGGAGCCATAGCGTACAACGCTCCGGAGAGCGCCGCGACCAGAATGAACGGTCCGACGATCAGGCCGGTGAAGAAGTGCAGCCTCAGAACCATGGCCCGGAACCAGCCGCTGCGGCCTCGAGGGGGAGGTGTGGTGTTAGGGCCCGTTTCAGGGCGCGATGTATCGATGGTTGTCATTTTCTGTTCCTCGCATCGGTGCGCGCTTCAGTGCGCGCAGAATTGCGCCGGCCCAGGATGGGCCGACGTCTGTTTCAGCTGAATGCGAGGTGGAGAGGCGGGCCTCGGACCGGATCCAAGGCTCGTGGTTTCCTCTGGGGAAGTGCCTCGGATGTGTCCGGGAAACCGGTAGGGGCAGGCTTGCGGCAAAGGGGAGCAACCCCCATCAGCCGAGCGACCCATGGCAGGATCAGGACCGCGAGGACCCACAGAGTGGCATCGACCGCACCCACGACGGCGGCTGCGAGCACTGTTCCGATCACGTGGGCCAGGAGCATCGGCATGGAACCGTTCCCCATGGTCATGGAGTCTGTGCCTCCGGAAAGCGCATGTCCCGAATGCATCATCCCGACGTGTGCGACCCCGGCCGCCTGGTGCATGTCCGTGCCACCGACGTGCGCCGAGCTGGTCCCGACGGGTGCTCCGCCGAGGATCGAAGTATGGTCTCCGGTGGAGATCGAGCCGATCATGAGAAGCCCGTGAACCGCGAGCTGGCCCAGCCCGAGGAGGGGCAAGCAGGCCACGAAACCCAGCGTGAAGCGTGTGAGGGCGAAAACCGCGCCGATCAAGGGGAGGGAGAGCGCGAGCGCGAGCCCTGAGCGGGGGATATGGCCACCGCCCAGCACGTGGGAGACCGAACCGAGCCAGAGACTGACCCCGACGATGAGCAGAGTGCGCGCGAGACGCCACCCAGTGGATCGACAATCCACGAGTCTCACGGTCTTTGTTGCGGTCACGTCACCAGGTTATACGTCCCCGACGCCCGCGAGGTGGCACTTGTGGGCGATGACAAGGCGACTTTCGATGCCACTGTGCCGCCTCGCGGTAGAGGGGAGGGTCAGGAGTTCTTCAGGCCAGGGAAGTCGCTCTCGCTGAATTCGTGGCCGTAACCCTGCGTCGTCGTGCGTTGACCGCGCGATGAATCGGTCAACTCGCCCTCCGGGCCGTGGAACGCGCGCTCGCGGGCACGGAGCTCGACGCGTCGAATCTTTCCGGAGACCGTCTTGGGGAGGTCGAAGAATTCCAAGCGTCGGATGCGCGCGTACGGAGCCAAATTGGCGCGACAATGCGCCAGGATCGATTCGGCCAATTCCGCGGTTGGTTCGTGTCCTGAATTCAGGACGACGTACGCCTTCGGCACGGCCAGACGCAAAGGATCGGGCGAAGGGACCACGGCGGCCTCGGCAACGGCACGATGTTCGATCACCACAGACTCCAACTCGAATGGCGAAAGCTTGTAGTCGCTTGCCTTGAAGACATCGTCGGCCCGCCCGACGTACGTGAAGTTGCCGCCCTCGTCCCTGCTCATGATGTCGCCCGTGTGGTACACGCCGTTCCGAAAGACCTCGTCGTTCTTGGCGGGATCGCCCTTGTACCGCACCATGAGTCCGACGGGGCGCGGCTCCGTGACGATGCAGACCTCGCCCTCACCGGTTCCTTCGACGACTTCATCCGAGACCGGGTCCACCAGAACGATGTCGAATCCCGGAAGGGGGCGTCCCACGGTACCGACCACGAGCTCCTGCCCCGGCGTGTTCGCGATCTGAACTGTCGTCTCGGTCTGACCGAATCCGTCTCGGATATCGACCCCCCACGCCTCGCGGACGCGGTTGATGACCTTGGGGTTGAGGGGCTCGCCGGCGGCCACGACCTTGCGCGGTGGCGTCTTCAAGGTCGAAAGGTCCGCCTGGATGAACATCCGCCAGACGGTTGGCGGAGCACAGAAACTCGTAATGCCCTCCGCATCCATGGTCTGCATGAGAGCTGCGGCATCGAAGCGCGAATAGTTGTAGATGAATACCGTGGCCTCGGCGATCCAGGGGGTGAAGATGTTGGACCAAGCGTGTTTGGCCCAGCCTGGGGATGCAACGTTGAGGTGGACGTCGCCGGGCTCGAGCCCAATCCAGTACATCGTGGACAAGTGCCCCACGGGATAGGACGCGTGGGTGTGCTCGACCAATTTGGCGCGCGACGTGGTTCCTGACGTGAAGTAGAGAAGCAGGGTCTCATCGGCTGGGGTCGGGGCGTCCGGTGTGAACTCGGTCGTCGCCTCGTGGCTCTCCTGATAGGCGTAATGGCCTCGCCCGGGTATCGCATTCTCGGTCTTGCCGCCTGTCTCGATCACCGAGAATTCCCCCGGAACCTCGGCGAATTTGGCCACGTTCCCTGAATTCGTGAGGATCCAGGACACGGATCCGCGAGCGACCCTTTCCTCGAGATCCTTGGGGCCGAGCATCGTCGTCGTCGGGAGGAGTACTACGCCCATTTTGATGCCCGCGAGCATGCTTTCCCACAGCTCGACCTGGTTGTCGAGCATGAGGATCATACGGTCGCCCCGTCGCACGCCGATCTCGCTCATCCAGTTGGCCACCTGGCTCGACCGGTCGGACATCTCCCGATACGTCAGTCGTTGGGACGAGCCATCCTGCTCGACGACGACGAGCGCGTTCTGGTCCGCGCGTTCCGGAGTCGCTGCAACCGCGTCGAACCAGTCCAGGGCAAAGTTGAAGTGCTCGAACCGAGGCCACTGGAATTCTTTTCGAGCTTCGCGATAATCCTCGCGCAATTCGACAAGGCGGTCTCTGGCCTGGCGGAACTGATCGGTGACGGTCATATGGCCTCCCTCTGATTCGGCTATTGCCTCACGCCACTGTGAGGCAACTCACGTTGTTACACAGTAGCCCAGGGGTGGGCTCGGCAAAAGCTCGAACAGCTTTAAGTCGCGCTGCCACTTTTTATTCGGATGTGCAGGACCTGCTGACCACCGACCACACCGTGAATGCAGCCCTCGCGGTCGGGCCGCAGCTGGAGACATTCCGTCCGGCAGGGTGGTGCCTCCTGTGACCGGATGTCCAGCGTCCTATTTCCACCAGGGGTCGAGGATCGTGACCGGCGTCGTGCGCTTGTGCCGCGTGCGGAGGAAACGGGATTCCAGGGCTTCGGCCTGATCGTCGTGGATCTCTTGTCCCTCCAGGAAGTCGTCGATGACGTCGTACGTGACTCCGAGTTCTTCCTCATCGTGGCGTCCGGGAGTCGAATCCAGAAGATCGGCCGTAGGCGCCTTGGCCCAGAGTCGCTCGTCGGCGCCGAGGTATTGCAGCATTTGGCGATTCTGGCGTTTGTTGAGGCCATAGAGCGGGAGGATGTCGGCGCCGCCATCGCCGAATTTGGTGAAGAATCCGGTGATCGACTCGGCCGCATGGTCGGTTCCGACGACGAGCAGATTCCGCTCGCCGGCCAGGGCGTATTGGGCGATCATGCGCATTCGTGCCTTGACGTTGCCTTTGTTGAAATCGGAAATTTCACGGCCGGTGGTCCGGAGGAACTCTTCCTCGATTCCGCTCGTTCCCGGTTCGACGTCGAAGGTCCAGTTGGTTCGGGGTCGGATGAATTTCAGGGCGAGCTGGGCATCTTCTTCGTCGGCCTGGGTGCGGTACGGCAATCTGACCGCGACGAAGTCGGCCTCGATTCCTTCCTCGGACAGCTTGTCCACGGCAAGCTGACAGAGTCTGCCAGCCAACGACGAGTCGACGCCCCCGCTGATGCCCAGGACGAAGCCGTTCGTGTGGGATTCCTTGAGATAGTCGCACAGGAAATCGACGCGAAGTCTGACCTCCTCGGCGGGTTCGATCCGGGGCTTGACGCCCATTTCTTCGATGATCTGAGCCTGTAATTCGCGCATGCGCCCATGATAGACGCCCGACATTTCAGCAATATTGCGGATGGTTCCTCATTGGCTGGGACATTCAAGTCCAGGTCCGGTATGGTCACGAATAACTGTGATTCACGCCATATTTTGCGGGTGTCATGGTCTCCCACGAGGAAGGGCAAACATGTCAGATCTACCTGGAACCGCTTCCGCGGATGGGCGCTTTACCGAGCTCCCCCATCCCGACGGCGACCTTCTGGACGTGCGTACGTTGCTCAATGAAGAGGAACGTGCGTCATACGACAACATTCGAAAGTACTTGCAGGAAACGATCCGTCCCCAGAGCATCGACTACTGGAACCGCGAAGAATTCGCCTTCGATCTGCTCCCTGGGCTCGCCGAGCTGGGGCTCGGAGAGCTCGAGCTATCGGATACCACTTGGCTGTACAGGGGCCTCGTTTATGCCGAGATGGCCCGCGCCGATGTGTCGCTCTCGGCTCTCGTCGGTATTCACAATGAATTGATCGTCGGAATGATCAACCAATTGGGGTCCGACGAACAACGCGAGAAGTGGTTGCCGAAATTGCGTCGCTTCGAAGCCATCGGTGCATTCGCGCTGACCGAACCCGAACATGGCTCGGACATCGCTGGCGGAATACAGACTACGGCCACACGTGTCGGCGACGAATGGGTCATTCGCGGCAGCAAGCGCTGGATCGGGGCGGGAACGATCGCCGACTTCGCACTGGTCTGGGCTCGTGACACGGCCGACCATCAGTTCAAGGCTTTCTTGGTCGAGACGGATCGGCCGGGATACACCGCGAAAAAAATCGCGAACAAGATCGGCCTGCGCATCATGCAGAACGCCGATATCGAGCTGGACGACGTCCACGTACCCGCCGAGAATCACCTGCCCCTTACCGTGGATTTCGCGAGCGTCAACGAGATGCTCAGGAACTCCCGGGTATGGGTCGGATGGCAAAGCTACGGATTGCAGATGGCTGCCTTCGATGTCGCCCGCTCCTACGCGCTGAACCGTGAGCAATTCGGGCGACCGCTCGCCAAATTCCAGCTCATTCAGCAGTCGCTCTCCGAGATTGCCGGCAACGCCCACGCGACTCTCGGGCTCATGATTCAAGTGGCTCGTGAACAACAGGCAGGCGCTCTGCAGATGATGCACGCAGCCTTGGGCAAATCCACGGGCACGCGTCTGACCCGAGAATCGGTGGCCAAAACCCGCGCGCTTCTGGGAGGCAACGGCGTAACCAGCGATTTCGAGGCCGGCAAGATCTTCTGCGACGCCGAAATTCTTTACACGTACGAAGGAACATACGAGATCAACTCGCTCATTGTGGGTCGCGCGATCACGGGCGTCTCCGCATTCGTGTAAGCGAGTCCCCAGGACCGGCGGCCGGGATCCGCGGCCGCATCCATCATTCAAGGAGGACAAATGGACGTCAATGGAATTTCTGCGATCGTCACGGGCGGTGCGTCCGGATTGGGCCACGAAACCGCGCGGGCCCTGGTCGACAAGGGCGCACATGTCTACGTTTTCGATCTGGGGCAATCCATAGAGAAGGCCGAAAGGCTCGATGGCCTTACCTACGTCGAGGTCGATGTGACGGACCCGGATTCGGTGAGAACCGGCGTCGAACAGGCCGTAAACGGTGGCACCGGGCCGCTTCGCGTTGCCGTCAACTGTGCAGGGATCGGAAATGCGGGTCGCGTACTCGGTAAGAACGGGGTTCACGACTTCAAGGCATATACGGCCGTGATCACGGTCAATCTTATCGGCACCTTCCAGGTCTTGGCGCTCGCGGCCGAGGCCATCGCGAAAACCGAGCCCGTGGACGAGGACGGCCAGCGCGGCGTCATCATCAACACCGCGTCGGTGGCCGCTTACGAGGGACAGATCGGCCAAGCGGCCTACGCCTCCTCCAAGGGCGGCGTCGTCGGACTGACTCTCCCCGCAGCAAGAGACCTGGCCAGCAAGGGTATCCGTGTGAACACGATTGCCCCCGGAATCGTCGATACGCCCATGATGGCCGGAATCGACCCGAATTTCCGGGCATCCCTGGAGAAGTCGGTGCCGTTCCCACACCGCTTGGCGAAGCCAGTCGAGTACGCCGAACTGGCCTTGGACATCATCGGTCACGACTACCTCAACGGCCAGGTGACCCGCATGGACGGCGCAATCCGCATGGCACCCAAGTAAATCCCGGACCCCGATATCGAAACTCCATCACAAGGAGCACATATGCCTGAGGCTTACATCGTCGACGCCATCCGTACGCCCGTTGGGCGCCGAAAAGGCGGACTCGCCTCGACCCACCCAGTGGATCTCGCGGCCGTTCCCATCCGAGCGGCCTTGGAACGCACGGGGGTCGACTCGGAAGAGTTCGATGAAATCATTCTCGGCTGCATCGACCAGGTCGGCCCTCAGGCGTTCGACATCGCCCGCACTTCGTGGCTCGCTGCCGGTGGGTCTGAGGCCGTCCCGGGTACGACGATCGACCGTCAATGCGGTTCAGGCCAACAAGCCGTTCACTACGCCGCTCAGGCAGTGATGTCCGGTACGAGTGACCTGGTTCTTGCCGGCGGGATCCAATCGATGAGTTCGATCCCCCTCGGATGGGCGAATACCGCAACAAACCAACTCGGGTTTCCGAATCCTTTTGCGGGTTCCGAGGAGTGGGGCAAGCGTTACGGAGACCAGGAGATCTCCCAGTTCCGCGGCGTCGAGCTCATGGCCGAGAGGTGGGGATTCACCCGGGACGATGTGGAAACCTTTGCCGCCGAATCCCACCGACGCGCCATTGCGGCATGGGAAGCCGGGGTCTTCGACGAGGAGATCGTCCCGGTAAGCGATGTCGTCCGCGACGAAGGTCCTCGCGAGCCGAATCGAGCCAAGATGTCCGAGCTTGACCCCATCGTTCCGGGAGGCATCCACACGGCAGCCTCCGCTTCGCAGGTCTCCGACGGGGCTGCCGCTGTGGTCATCGCTTCGGCCAATGCGGTCGAGAAATTCGGGCTGAACCCACGAGCGAGGATCCATCACCTGTCGGCCCGTGGTGATGATCCCGTACAAATGCTGACCGCGCCGATTCGCGCGACGAGACGCGCACTCGAACGGTCAGGGATGACCCTCGAGGACATGGACGCGATCGAGATCAACGAGGCTTTCGCCGGGGTGGTTCTGGCCTGGGCACGAGAGCTTGAACCGGATATGGCCAAGGTCAATCGGCGGGGAGGAGCCATTGCTTTGGGCCACCCCATTGGCGCCACGGGAGCCCGCCTCATGACGACGCTGCTTCACACGTTGGAGCAGACCGGCGGACGATTCGGTCTCCAGACCATGTGCGAAGGCGGAGGGCAGGCCAACGTGACCATCATCGAGCGATGGGGTGAATGAGATGAAGGCAATGCCGGAAGTCAGTACGTTTGAGCAGGTCCGTGCCGCGCGAGAAGAGAGCATCGACGCCGCTCTCGCCCGAAGCGCCGCCCGGTCGGACCTGCACATCGCCCTGAAATTCGAAGGCCGCGAATGGTCCTACCGGGACTTCGACGCCGCGGTCACGGCCGCCGCCCGGATACTGCGGTCCCAAGGATTCGACGAAGGGGCACGGATCGCGTTCTACGGCAAGAACTCCGACGCGTTCCTGATCGGCTTCTTCGCCACGTTGCGGGCAGGATACGTCCACGTGCCCGTGAACTTCGCCCTCACGGGCAACGAGCTCGCACATATCCTGAAGGACAGCGGAGCCTCCGCGGTATTCACGGATCCTGGGCTACGGGAGACAGCGGAGAGAGTTCTGGGCGACGTCCCGGCTGAGTCCGTCCAACCGCTCTTCGGGGAGCCCGGTGCGTTGCTGGAACGAGTCATGGAAGACTTCCCGGACGAATTCGGCACAAACGGCGCGCGGCCCGAACCTCTCGGCACGCCTGTCCAATCCGGTGGCGACGTCGCCCAATTGCTGTACACCTCCGGAACCACATCCAAACCCAAGGGTGCCGTTCACAGCCACAATAGTCTGAGGGCCCAATACGAGTCCTGCATCACGGTCCTTTCCCTCGGCCCCGAGGACGCGCCCCTCATCGCGATGCCTCTCTACCACTCTGCCGCGCTCCACGTTTTCGCGGTTCCGTACCTGCTGATGGGTGCGACCGTGCGCCTTCTGGAGAAACCGGATATTCCGGAGATCCTCGAGCGCGTCGAGAAAGAGAAAATCGGTTCACTCTTCTTGGCACCCACGGTGTGGGTCCCGCTCGCAAACCACCCTGATGTGGACCGGCGCGACTTGTCGAGCTTGCGCAAAGTGCAGTACGGAGCATCGATCATGCCGGTCGCGGTGTTGGAGAAATTGCGCTCGCGGTACCCGGGGATCGGGTTCTACAACTGTTTCGGACAATCCGAATTGGGGCCACTGACCTGCGTCCTCAAACCCGAAGAACACGACCAGCGCCCGGCGTCGTGTGGAAAGCCCGTCCACAACGTCAGGGTGCGGATCATGACCGCCGACGGTCTGCGTGCCCGAGTCGGCGAACCCGGCGAAATCCAGTATCGGGGGCCCCAGGTCTGCATGGGTTACTGGAACATGCCCGAGGCCACGGACGAAGCCTTCGAGGGCGGTTGGTTCCACTCGGGTGACCAAGTGGTCATGGACGACGCCGGGTACATCGAGGTCGTGGACCGAATCAAGGACGTCATTAATACCGGTGGGATATTGGTTGCGTCCCGAGAAATCGAGGACGTGATCTACCGGTATGAAGGCGTCGCCGAGGTGGCGGTTGTGGGAGTCCCCGACGAGCGTTGGATCGAAGCCGTCACTGCTTTCATCGTCCCGCGGGAAGGGGCGTCGTTGGACCAAGCCGAGGTGATCGCTCACGCCAAGGAGCATCTCGCGCCGTTCAAAGTACCCAAACGCATCGAAGTCGTCGCGGAACTGCCCCGTAACCAATCGGGAAAGATCCTCAAGAGAGACCTGCGTTCCGTCTAGTGGCGCAGGGGTTCGGAGTCCGGTGTGCCGCTGGCGAGCCGGTAGACTGTGAGCCGAGTTACTGACCTGACGCCCGTGGCCCTTCACCGACGAAGAGGCCCGGTCGGCGTCGAGCCACACGGGACAGAGAATCCAACAACCCTGAAGGAGGGACCGTGAACGCGGTAAACCCTGAGATTTCCTACGATCTGACCGAGCCCGTCGACACGGATTATCTGGATGTGTTTTCCGATGCGACCGACGAAGACCGCAAAGCATGGAATGTGGCCCGGCAGTACGGGCGGGAAATTCTTCCGCTGGTCAATGGATACTGGGACCGTGCGGAATACCCTCTGGACCTGGTACGTCGAATCGGGGAGCTCGACCTCATGACCGATGGTCTGGATGTACCCGGCCACCGGAAGCTCTCACCGTTGGCGGCCGGTCTGGTGACGATGGAACTGTCCCGATGGGATGGTTCCATGGCCACGGCCGTTGCTGTCCAAGGCGGGTTGGCTCTGCGCTCCATTGCCTTGTTCGGCTCCGAGGACCAGAAGAAGAAATACCTTGACCCGCTGGCGGACGCGAGTTTGCTGGGATCTTTCGCTCTGACCGAACCAGACCACGGATCGGACTCCGTGTCCTTGGAAACCCGGGCAGTCAAGGACGGCGACGAATACGTCATCACCGGTGAGAAGAAATGGATCGGCAACGGTGCCTCGGGTGGCATCACAGTGGTTTGGGCGCGCGACGAGGAGAACAACGTACGCGGTTTCATCGTGGACCAGGAATCCGAGGGCTACGACGCCGAGGTGATCGAAGGCAAAGGCACCCTGCGAGCCATCTACCAGGCCCGCATCAGCCTCAACGACGTGAGAGTTCCGGCAGAGAATCTCCTTCCGGGGGTCAAGAACTTCAAGGACGTTTCCGTGGTCCTCGTGCAGACCCGTGTCGGGGTTGCCTGGTCCGCATTGGGCCACGCGATCAGCGCATACGAGACCGCCCTGCACTACAGCCAGCAGCGCATCCAGTTCGGAAAGCCGCTCGCGAAGTTCCAGATGATTCAGGAACGCTTGGTCGAAATGCTCTCCGAGATCACGGACATGCAGCTCATGGCGGCGCGGATCGCCAAGCTCCAGGAAGCAGGGACCCTGAGGGACCAACAAGCAAGCTTGTTCAAAGTCCACAACACCACGAAAGCGCGGAAGGTTCTCGCTACCGCACGCGACATGCTGGGCGGCAACGGCGTGCTCCTGGAAAACCACGTGATCCGCCACATGTTCGACATCGAGGGTGTTCACACATACGAGGGAACCGAGAACATCCAGCGACTCATTGTCGGTCGCGACATCACGGGGCAATCCGCCTTCGCATAAAGGACACCGCGAGAAGGGCCCGGTCCAGTCTGAAACCGGGCCCTTCTCGCCGACTCGGGGCAGTCGGGAGGGTCAGTTCGCTCGAGTGTGGTGGTGCCTCGCGACCATGAAGCTATCCGGGTCTGCGCGGTTCCATTTTTCCATCCAGTCTTCGGGGGCGGTTCCGTCGAGGAGAGAATTCGTCTCCAGCCAGGTGTACATCCGTTTGTAGGACGAGGAACTCGTGGAGTCGATGCGGTGCATGATGTGTTCAGGTCCGAGATCGCGGAATGTGTGAAGTCCCATCGAGGCGATGATTCGCATCGCTGAATTCATGGTGCCGATATGGAAATTCTTGACGCGTTCGCCTTTGTCGCCGACGTCGATTCCCCGCGCCAGCCGAGGATCCTGTGTCGCGACCCCGGAGGGGCACCTGTTGGTGTTGCACTTCTGCGCCTGAATGCACCCGGTGGCCATCATCATGCCTCGGGCGCTGTTGGTGAAGTCCGCGCCCAAGGCCATGCGCCGGACGATATCGGCACCACCGACGACCTTCCCGGAAGCTCCCAATGCGACCTTCTCTCGCAGCCCAACACCGACGAGGGCGTTGTTGACGCTGATCAGGCCTTCGGTCAGCGGCATTCCGACGGCGTCCTCGAACTCGACGGGGGCCGCACCCGTACCGCCTTCCGAACCGTCGACCGTGATCCAGTCGGGGGTTATCCGTGTTTCCAACATCGCCTTGCACAAAGCGAGGATCTCGATCCGTGATCCCGCGCAGAATTTAATGCCCACGGGCTTGCCGTTCGCCGCCTTGCGTACGCGAGCGACGAACTCCAAAAGTTCTCGGGGAGTATCGAATTCGGGGTGAGCGGCAGGGCTGACGCACGTTTGTCCCTCGGGCACTCCACGTGCGTCCGCGATCTCACGGGTGACCTTGTCGCCAGGAAGGACACCGCCCAGGCCGGGCTTCGCCCCCTGACTGAGTTTGATCAGGATCCCCTTAATCTCTGGCTTGGCGGCCTTGTGGGCGAAGACTTCGTCGTCGAACCGGCCGTCCTTGGTGCGGCAGCCGAAATATCCGGAACCGAATTCCCAAATGATGTCACCACCGTATTTGAGATGGTATTCGGTGAGCCCGCCTTCCCCTGTTTCTTGGGAAAACCCGCCGAGGGACGCCCCCTTGTTCATGGCCATGACCGCATTCGCGGACAATGCGCCGAAGCTCATGGAAGAAATATTGAACAGAGAAATATCGTAAGGCTGGGTGCAGTCCGGTCCACCGAGACGCTGGCGTGGTTCTTCCTTCATGGGATCGACTGGGGCCATGGTGTGGAGGATGAAATCGTGGCCCGGCCGCAGCACCTTGCGCTCGGTGCCGAAGGCTTGTTCGCCTCCCAACCCCTTGGAGCGCTCGTAGATCATGGTCCGGGTGTCACGGTCGAAGGGACGCCCGTCGTAGTTGTTCTCGATGAAATACTGCTGAATCTCCGGGCGGATGAATTCCATGAAATAGCGGGCGTGCCCCAGGACGGGGAAATTTCGCAGGATGGTGTGCTTTTTCTGGAGCACATCGTGCGCGGCGACTCCGAGCAACCCGGCGGCCCCTGAGAGCCCTACGGACGCGGCAATGCGTTTAGCTGAAAAGGCCATCATCACTCCCTTTGCAATGCAATGTGTGCGACCTCCAGCCTAGACCCGAAAAGGGGAGAAGTCGGCGTGGAAGAATGTAACTTATGCTCTCGCACAGGTTTCCTTGCGGTGTGGATGCCCACGGTCGGACCCTCTGGGCATCGCAGTCCGCGTTCACTGAGGTGGATGTCAGCCTCGCAGACCTCTTTCATCGGCTTCTTGACTGCCTTGACCATGAGAACGGTGCCGAAATGCGCTATGCGGCATGGCTCGATTCGGCCTCTGCACGGAAGCCTGGAGGGGCGCCATCCCGCTGGAGCGTCTTGGTATTCCCGAGCGAGGTTCTCCGATACGAGCAGGCGGGCTCGCCAGACCCCCGGGTGCACCATCTGGGCCCCGATGCCCATACCGGAGAGCCCGTGAGCGGGACGATTCTCGATGTCCTGGAAGAGCGGCTCAAATGCTCGACCCCGTCCGGTGCATCCGGATCGGCTCCGCCCCGGAACGCAGACTCGCGCATCCCGGCTTTTGCCCGATCCTTGGTCGGTGCGTGGTTCGGTTACTTCGGGTACGAGGTGAAAGCCGACCTCGATTCCCCGAACGAGTACTCGGCAGAGACCCCCGACGCAGTGTGGATGAAGGCCACCCGACTTGTCCTCGTTGATCATGACGCTGAAGAGGTTTGGGTCCTTGGCGACTCGGTGTGGATGGACCTCGTTTCGAGGGCTGAGGAATCGCTGCCGTCGATAACGGCGACACAGGATTCGGCGATCCCGAAACCTGGGTTTGCCTGCCCGGAGCGCGAGGAATACATCTGCGCCGTCCGGGAAGCCCTGGGTGAGATCCGCGATGGGAATTCCTATGAAGTGTGTCTGACCGCGGAAGCCGGGGGAATCGTCGAAGCGCCGTTTGGGCTCGATGAAGCGCTTGCCTTGTACCGGCAGCAGCGTCAGGCGAACCCGGCCCCATATGCCGCATTTCTGTGGTGCGACGACATCGCGGTGCTGTCCTCGAGTCCTGAGCGGTTCCTGTCCGTCGCCAGCGACGGCTGGTGCGAAACCAAACCGATCAAAGGCACGACACCGCGTTGCGACGATGCCGAAAAGGACTCCCGCGCCGCGAGAGCTCTGGCAGTGGATCCGAAGACTCGCGCCGAGAACCTCATGATCGTGGATCTCCTGCGCAATGATTTCTCGCGCGTCTGTGATCCGGCGACGATCCAGGTTCCGGTTTTAATGGGTGTCGAAAGCTACGCGACCGTACACCAGCTCGTGTCGACGATTCGAGGGCGACTGTTACCTGGGCGTTCCGCGCTCGACCTGGTGCGTTCCTGCTTCCCAGGAGGCTCCATGACGGGCGCACCGAAGCCGCGCACCATGAAGATCATCGAGCGCTTGGAGGGGCGTGCCCGTGGGGTGTATTCCGGGGCCTTGGGATATCTTTCCCCAACCGGGGAAGCTGACCTGTCCATCGTGATCCGTACGCTCGTGCTCAGCGCGGAGACGCAATCGAGGACGCGAATCAGCGTGAGTGCCGGTGGGGCCATCGTTGCCGATTCCGATCCGGAAGCGGAGTACGAGGAGATGCTGGCCAAACTCAGAGCTCCGTTTCGGGAGGCGAGCTCGCTCCCAAAGAGCGTATCCACAGCGTGATGCTCGATCGCCTCGAATCGCCGGCCCACCACGTAGAATGACGTCATGACTTCCGATCTTTCCACCGCTCTGTCCATCGAGGCCGCCCGCGAGAGGCTCCGTGATCTCATCATCGAGCTCGCCGTGGTGCGCGGCAAGGTAACGTTGGCTTCCGGCCTTGAGGCCGATTACTACGTCGACTTGCGTCGAGTGACCCTGCACCATGAGGCGTCGCGCTTGGTGGGGCAGGTCATGTTGGATCTTCTGGATCGAAATAACATCGATTTCGACGCAGCGGGCGGTCTGACCATGGGTGCGGATCCCGTGGGACACGCGATTATGCGAACCGCGGGGGACCAGGACCGGGCCATCGATACCTTCGTGGTTCGCAAGGCCCAGAAGTCCTACGGTATGGGCCGTCAGGTCGAGGGCCCTGAGGTCAAGGGGAAGAACGTCGTCGTCCTCGAAGACACTTCGACCACGGGTGGCTCGGCACTGACCGCCGTCGAGGCATTGCGGGAAGCCGGGGCCAACGTCGTGGCAGTGGCCATCATCGTGGACCGCGCGACCGGCGCCAAAGAACGCATCGAGGAGAGCGCATCCGTCCCGTGCCTCTACGCCTTCTCCAAGTCGGAACTCGGCCTGGACTAGGGGTGGGATCGGAACACGACGCCGCTTCGCGGCCCGAAGAATGTGTAGCCTCGGAAGCAGCGGGCACCGAGGTCCCCACGCCGGTGACGGACGGTGCGGCGGCCGAGCATGTTGTCGGAGTCGGCCCGTGGCAAGGGGAATTGCCGGAGGGGGATCACTGGGATCCCGAACTTCTCCGCGAGGGCGACCGCCGGAACGTCACCGACGAATACCGTTATTGGACCATGGACGCGATTATCGCGGACCTGGACTCCAAACGGCATTCTTTCCACGTGGCCATCGAAAATTGGCAACACGATCTCAATATCGGTTCCGTGGTTCGAACAGCAAACGCTTTTCTTGCCCGGGAAGTCCACATCATCGGACGAAAACGGTGGAATCGACGCGGCGCAATGGTCACGGATCGATATCAGCATGTTCGGCACCATGTCACCGTGGAATCGTTCATTGAATGGGCCCAATCCGAGGGGCTGACCGTCATCGGTATCGACAATTTCCCGGATTCTCGGAAGTTAGAAACCTATGACCTTCCGCGAGATTGCGTCCTGGTTTTCGGGCAGGAAGGCCCGGGGATCAGCCAGGAGATGAAAGACGCAGCGGTGGATACTTTGTCGATCGAGCAGTTCGGTTCGACGAGATCCATCAATGCGTCGGCGGCCGCGGCCGTTGCAATGCATTCGTGGATTCGCCGTCACGTATTTGACCAACGCGTGATCTGATAACCAAGAAATCTGTCATTCCAATTCTTCTGAACTGTTTTCGGCCGATTTCCAAGGGTTATTGAAATGTTATGCAGTTTCTTGTGGATTGAGATCAAACGGTAACCCAAATCTCTTTTTCTCTTCATATGCTCAATGTGTGAGCAACGGATTCCCCGAAATCTTCTCAAAGATTCGACGGAACAGGGGCTCAGGTCAGGAATCTTTCCTGGCACGGTTGACCTGAAGGAGCGGAAGAGTCATGAATTTCTCGCACCAGAAGCAAATGTCTCCTCTCATCGCGGCTGCGGCAGCGGCTGCCCTGGGCTTCGGAACTCTCGTCGGGGCCTCCTCGCCCGCTCAAGCGGCCTGGCCGCCGGACGAAACGCCGTGCGATTCGGGTCCCACAACGGGTGATCCGTCGCTGTCCGAGGACAGCCCATGGAAACAGGCCCATGGAACGGCACCGATACCCTTTAGTGGACTTCCGGCTGCAGGAGGACCTACCGGGGCGGTAACCCAGACGGAGCCGGGCGGTGTCCGGCTCGAACTCGAGGCTTCGCTACCCGATGCCGTGGGTCTGGGTCCTGCGCCCGATGGCGCCTACAAGGTGACGATCGGCAATGGGGTCTGCGGAACGGAACTCACCGCCCAATCGAGCGGCGGCATCCTGGACATCAGCCAAGGTGAGCAGCTGATCGAATCGGCTCACGGTCAGCTCATGGTCCAGGTCAAGGGGCCCCTCAATCCCGACCCGGGGACCAACGAGCAGCATCGTTTTCTGGACTCCCATGATCAACCGGCCGATCAACCGCATTTGGCCGAGGGCGGCGTTCTCTATGACTCGAACCACCTCGTGGTTCCGGCGGATACCGCAGGAGACAGCGTGCGCAATAAATCCACCGGGTTGCCGGTCCACGACGCCGGAACGGATGACATTCCGGTGACCGCAGAAACACCCATTCCCCATCCGAACATGGCCAACATTCGGGTCAACGCTACGTACCGGGATGCCGAAACGGGTGAGGCCGTCGTGGTCCCGGACGTCGCATATCTGGGCAGGAACATCCATGGTGAGTTGAGCATCCAACAAGGTCAGCTCAAGGATCTCCCCTCAGGGCGTTACCGCTTTTCCTTCACCGACGAAGCCGGCAACTATCACCAGGTCTACGTGATGCTTGCTGACGCGAATCACCAGGAACGCCCTGGCGAATCACCGCTCTACGACGATCCCTCCTGAGGTCGCGTTGTTGAATTCTGGGGCCTGACCTCATCACGTCAGGTCACAGGACGAACGGGCAGTAATCCCGACACATCGAAGGATGAGAAAACATGCAGAATCACATGAATCCTCTGACCGACTTGGTCCAGATGACCTCCTCGACCGCGGCAGTCATGGCCTTGGGAGCCGGCACCGCTCTGGGCGTGGGTGCGGCTGTTCCGGCACTCGCTGAGTCTCCCGACGCCTCTCAGCAGGCGCCGTCGGCCGGGCCGGCGTCCGGATCTGCTGCGGGAACCGAATCTGCAGGCACGGCAGAGCAACCACCCACAGACAACGACGGCCCGTGGAAAGACGAACACGGTACGGCCCCGACCGGGTACACCTTGCGGGCGGGCACCGGCTCGACCATGACACTCGCCCAGCAGCAAGGTCTGGGGTCGACAGACTTCAAACTTCTCAAATACCCCAGGGAAGGCCAAAAACCCGAATCGGCACCTGACGGTCTGTATCGGGCCAAGATCGGCGACGGTGTGCACGGTGAAGAATTGGTGGTCGACTCGAAGGGAGGCATGGTCGACTTGAGTGGGAGCACGATGCTCGACAACACCAAGGGTCAGCAAATGATTCAGTTCGAAGGCCCCCTCAACCCGGACGGTCTGGAAGGTGGTCAGCCACCCTTCCTGGGAGATGACGGTCAACCGAACGATATACCGCAGCTGGCCTACGGAGACGTGTACGGCGCTGAGGCCACCCTTGCGATCCTTCGAGACCAGCAGTCCCTGGCCAATGCCGGTCCTGCTCATCTGCATACACAACCCATCGGGCTGGACTCCGTGACGTTCCTGCCCGAGAGCACGTACGCCCTTCCGGATGGTGACCAGCCTAAGGTTGACGTGACCTATCGTGACGGAGCAACCGGAAAGCCGGTCACCGTGCCTACCGAAGCCCATTTCCAGAAGGATGACAAAGGGCAGGTTCAGTTGAAGGGCGGAATTCTCGCGGACCTCCCTTCGGGGCGATACACGTTCTCCTTCACAGATCGCGACGGAACTCCCATCCAGTTCTTTGCGATGTTCGGCGATCCGGATCGTCCGGTCAACGGCGCGGACGAAGCGCTCTATGCCGATCCGTTCTGACACCGTGTCCCGCGACGTGCCCCGTGACCCGGTGGTTGCGGGGCACCGCCATGAGCATGCCCCCTCTCCCGGACGGACGAGGGCCGCAGCAAGGGTGGGTTTCTGTGGCTTAACTTGGGAAATTGTGGGGAATTCTCCCTTCTGCTTCAGATGTGTCTTGTTAGACTAAAAGCAGGTTTGTGGAGGGCCTGGGTGACCGGGTTCCTTCAGCTATCAGGGGTCGACACGGCGTCGGCCCGATCTTCCGTTACAAAGGAGTCAGCATGCCCATCGCAACCCCGGACGCTTATGCGGAAATGCTTGATAAGGCCAAGGCCAAAGGCTTTGCCTACCCCGCCATCAACGTGACCTCTTCTCAGACGCTCAACGCCGCGATCCGCGGCTTCGCAGAGGCCGGGTCGGACGGAATCATCCAGGTTTCCACCGGTGGCGCTGCGTACTGGTCAGGCTCCAGCAAGAAGGACATGGTGGCCGGTTCGCTCGCATTCGC
Source organism: Rothia uropygioeca (assembly GCF_004136585.1). Lineage (NCBI taxonomy): Bacteria > Bacillati > Actinomycetota > Actinomycetes > Micrococcales > Micrococcaceae > Rothia > Rothia uropygioeca. The sequence goes on from NZ_NOIR01000003.1 coordinate 245,066, forward strand.
TGCGTTTGCTCGCGAGGTTGCCAAGCAGTACGACGTCAACATCGCGCTGCACACCGATCACTGCCCCAAGGACAAGCTGGACGGCTTCGTTCTGCCATTGCTCAAGGAATCCGAGGACGCGGTCGCACGTGGCGAGGACCCGATCTTCAACTCGCACATGTGGGACGGCTCGGCCATCGAGCTCGAGGAGAACCTGCGCATCGGCGCGGACCTCATCAAGCGTACCGGCAAGGCGCACATCGTACTCGAGGTCGAGATCGGTGCCGTTGGTGGCGAAGAAGACGGTGTGGTCGGTGAAATAAACGACACCCTGTACACCAGTACGGAAGACGCCCTCAAGACCATCGAAGCGCTCGGGGAAAACGGGGAAAAGGGCCGTTACATCACGGCTCTGACCTTCGGCAACGTTCACGGCGTGTACAAGCCGGGCAATGTGAAACTGCGTCCCGAGCTGCTCCAGCAGATCCAGCAGGAAGTAGGCGAGAAGCTCGGTAAGGAGCGCCCCTTCGACCTGGTCTTCCACGGTGGTTCCGGCTCGAGCGAACAGGAAATCGCCGACGCGGTTTCCTACGGTGTCATCAAGATGAACGTGGACACCGACACCCAGTACGCGTTCACCCGACCCGTTGCTGGACACATGCTGTCCAACTACGAGGGCGTTCTGAAGATCGACGGCGAAGTCGGCAACAAGAAGCTCTACGATCCCCGCACCTGGGGAGCCAAGGCCGAAGACGGCATGTCCGCCCGCGTGGTGGAAGCATGCGAGCACCTCGGCTCGGCGGGCACCGCGATCAAGTAGACGCCCCAGCGGCCGCAGGTCGCTGCCGCGTCGACAAGCCAAAAGCGCATCGGTTTCACAGCGATTCCGGTGCGCTTTCGGCTTTCTGTCTCGCGCACGACGTCCGCACTGTGCGGTCGGCTTCCCGCATGCTGATCCCGGTACAGTGGGAGGAGCTGCGAATGACCACGAAAGGATCCGCTATGTCCCTAGCCGGCAAGAATCTTTTGGACGGGCCCGAGCCCACCTACCTCGACGACGAACTCGAGCTGCGTGCGCGCATCGATGCCGGTGACGAGGGAGAAGACCTCGCCCGTGCATTCCCCAAGTCATCATTGGCATGGGCAGTCCTCGCGCAGGATGCTCTCGACTCCGGATACGTGGTTGAGGGTTATGCCTATGCCCGAGTCGGGTACCACCGGGGCTTGGATGCATTGCGCGGCCACGGGTGGAAAGGACACGGTCCGATCCCGTTCTCGCACGAGCCGAATCGTGGGTTCCTGAAGTCCCTATATCTGTTGGGCCGTGCAGCGTCGGCAATCGGGGAGGACGACGAGGCCGAGCGCATCGCCCAATTCCTCGACGACTCCGACCCGGAAGCCGCAGCCCAGCTCGCCTAGCGGGGACGGATCCCCGGAACTCTGGGCCACACATGGGTGATAGTCGCGGTGGGAAGCGTCATAATTGATCGAGGGCGATGACAAAGAGGTCATCGATCCCTGTGATCGAAAGGAACGACGAAAAAAAATGCGTATTGGCGTGCCTACTGAGATTAAGCCGAGCGAGCGCCGAATCGGGATGACCCCCGATGGCGTACATGCTGTCGTCGACGCCGGACACGAGGTATTCGTCCAAGACGGTGCCGGAACCGGTGCTGGCTTCGGCAACGCGGAATACCTCGCGGCGGGAGCGCAGCTCGGCACTCAGGAAGAGGTCTGGGAAAAGGCCGAACTCTTGGTCAAGGTCAAAGAGCCCATCGAATCGGAGTACAGCTTTCTTCGCGAGGACTTGACCGTTTTCACCTACCTCCACCTCGCCGCAGACCGAGCACTGACCGAGTCACTCCTCAAGAACAGGACCCGTGCCATCGCGTACGAGACCGTGCGCGAGGGCCGATCTCTTCCTCTGCTGACCCCGATGTCCGAGATCGCCGGTCGACTAGCTGCTCAAGCGGCTGCCCAGTATTCCCTGCACACCGAGGGAGGGGCCGGTATTCTCCTGGGAGGAACCCCGGGCGTGACCCCGGCTCGCGTCGTGATCCTGGGCGGCGGCATGGTCGGAACCCAAGCCGCGTTGTTGGCCGTCGGTCTGAGGGCCGAGGTCACCATCCTCGATGCCTATCTGCCGCGCGTCCGCGAGCTCACGGACTACTTCGGCAATTCTGCCCGCGTGATTGCGAGCAACCCGCGCAACATCGAACGCGAACTGGAACAGGCCGACGTCGTCATCGGCTCGGTTCTTGTCCCGGGTGCTGCTGCCCCGAAGCTGGTCCGCCGGGAGCATCTCAAACTTCTCAAGCCGGGATCATTGCTCATCGACGTGGCGATCGACCAGGGCGGTTGCTTCGAGACGTCGCATCCGACCACCTACGATGATCCGGTTTTCGAGGTTGATGGTATTCGGCACTATTGCGTCGCCAACATGCCGGGCGCCGTTCCGCGGACGGCCACCGCCTCGTTGACCAACGCGACCCTGCCGTTCATTCTGCAGTTGGCTCAAGGGATCGACGACGCCCTCGAGCGGTCCGCGGCTTTGGCCGCCGGTCTCAATACGGACGCGGGAGAGATCGTCTTCCGGGGCGTGGCCGATGCCTTCCCGGATCTGCCGGCCCGCCGGGGGTAGGCCTCGGCCGCAATAATGGCGTCGACGTCACGAAAAATGGCCCATACAGTAGGTGTGTAGTTACATCGCCCGAAAAGCAACGGAGACACCATGACGAATCAGCCTCCCCACGCGCCTGAGCCACCGGACGGGGGCTCGTGGAACGGGTCCGCCTCATCGGCCGGACAGCCGGGACAGCCAGGCCCGACCGGAAACCCCGGGCAGCCAGGCTTTCAGGGCAGTCCGGGTGGCCCCGGTCCTGGGCCGCAGGACCGATCCTTCGATGCCTACGGGAATCGCATTCCATCCGACGCTCGGACGATGGCAGTGCTCTCGCACTTGTCCACACTCGTCATCCTCCTGATTTCCGCCGGTTGGTTGAGCATTCTCGGACCGTTGGTCTTCTGGTTCATCTACAAGGACAAGCCCGGCTACCAATTTGTGCGCGTCTCGTCTGCAGAAGCGTTCAATTTCAATGCCTTGGTGTGGATCGTCAACATTGCCGCGTGGATCCTCGTCATCGTGACCTTCGGGGTCGGCATTGTCATCGCCCTTCCCGTATGGGTTGTCGTCAACGTCGTCGCGTTCATCTGCCACATCATTGGGGCGGTCAAAGCGAATAAGGGCGAGATCTATCGCTATCCCATGAAGATCTCGATCCTCAGCTAAGAGGGGTCCGTTCGTCACGGATCCAACTTGGCCATGTCGGCGCCGCCTGGTATTCCGCAGTTCTCGGTCGCGGGCCGAGAAGGTACCGGGCGGCGCCTTCATCTCGAAAAATACTGTCCGAGCGAGTATGCGACCGACTGCAGCAGGTATCCTGGACTGTGGCTTTGCGAGGCGCTCATGTCCCGCGTGCCTTTCGCCGCCGTGAAACCCGGTTGGTGACCTGTCAACAGGAGTGGATTTTCCAAATGCCAGCAATCGTAATCGTCGGCGCCCAGTGGGGCGATGAGGGCAAAGGCAAAGCTACCGACCTCCTCGGCGGCCGCGTCGACTACGTCGTCAAGCCGAATGGCGGAAACAACGCTGGCCACACCGTCGTCGTCGGCGGGGAGAAGTTCGAACTCAAATTGCTGCCCGCTGGAATCCTGAGTCCTAACGCGACGCCGGTGATCGGAAATGGCGTGGTCGTCAATCCCGAGGCTCTCTTCGAGGAAATCGACGGCCTTCAAGCTCGCGGGGCGGATACGTCCAAATTGCGGATTTCCGCGAATGCTCACCTCGTGGCGCCGTTCCATCAGACCATGGACAAGGTGACCGAACGTTTCTTGGGCAAGCGCGCGATCGGAACGACGGGACGCGGCATCGGCCCCGCCTACATGGACAAGATCGGTCGCTTGGGCATCCGCGTTCAGGACATCATGGATGAGTCGATCCTTCGGCAGAAGGTCGAGGGATCCCTCCGCCAGAAGAATGAGCTTCTGGTCAAGGTCTACAACCGGCACCATGTGGAAGTCGATGAGATCGTCGATTACTTCATGTCATTCGCTCAGCGGCTCGAACCGATGATCGTGGATTCCACGCTGGTTCTGAACAACGCGCTCGACGAGGGCAAAACCTTACTCATGGAGGGCGGCCAGGCTACCTTCCTGGATGTCGACCACGGGACATACCCCTTCGTGACCTCGTCGAATCCCACAGCCGGCGGTGCATCGGTGGGCTCCGGTGTGGGCCCGACCCGAATCTCACGAGTGATCGGCATTCAGAAGGCCTATACGACCCGTGTGGGTGCCGGGCCATTCCCGACCGAGCTCTTTGACGAGTGGGGCGAATTCCTTCAAAAGACCGGTGGCGAGTTCGGTGTGAATACCGGCCGTCCTCGCCGGTGCGGCTGGTACGACGCGGTTCTGGCCCGGCAAGCGGTCCGTATCAACGGGTTCACCGACCTCTTCCTCACCAAGATGGACGTTCTGACCGGACTTGAGCAAATTCCCGTCTGCGTGGCCTACGACGTCGATGGGGTGCGGCACGACGAGATTCCGATGACGCAAACCGAATTCCACCATGCCAAACCGATCTACGAGTACTTCGACGGATGGACCGAGGACATCTCTCAAGCACAGTCTCTGGACGACCTTCCGGAGAACGCACGGAAGTACGTCGAAAAACTCGAAGAACTCTCGGGATGCCGTATCTCTGCGATCGGCGTCGGGCCGGGGCGTGAGAACACGATCGTCGTTCGTGATCTCATCGATGAGTGAAGCACCGTCAAGAACGAGCAGTGACCACGGATAGACGGGCTCAGCATGGCGTATCTTCTTCACACTCTCATTGATTCGAGCGAACAAACTCATCCGCAGGATTCGGCGGAGGACGCCATCGCAGCGTTGTCCACCTCTCCTGGCTCGAGCGCATGTTTGGTGGTCGAGGATCCTTCGGACGAGGAGCTGAAACGTCTGGCGGAGTCCCTCGATCTTCACCCCCTCGCGGTCGAGGATGCCTCGCACGGACATCAACGGCCGAAACTGGAGCGATACGGTGAGGCGCTCTTCCTGGCGGTTCATCCGATCTCGTATACGGACAGGACCGAGAAGCTGTCGATCGGTGAAATTCACGCTTTCATCGGGCCCAATTACTTTCTGGTGACCATACCGGAAGGTGGGGCCTCCCAGCTGGTCCTGAACCAGATGCGTCGAGCGTTCAAACGCCAGCACCTGGAGCCGCACAATCCGCAGACTTTGCTGTATTTCCTGCTCGACGGCGTTGTCGACGAGTACGAACCGATCCTGATGGACCTCGAAGAAGACCTGGACGAGATCGAGGAGGATCTTTTCACGGGAAGCAATTCCTCCCAGCGCATTTACGAACTTTTCAAAGAAGTCGTGAAATTCCAGCGGGGCACGCGCCCGCTGAGTTACTTGCTGGATCTGTTGATGCGCGGTGCCGAGAAGTATGAGACCCCGAAGCAGCTCCATCCGCATTTCCGCGACGTCAAGGACCACGTGCTGCGAGCACTGGAACACCTGGACAGCCTCCGCTCCGCCTTGCAGAACGCGCTCACCGTGGACTCCACGCTGGTGGGCCAACGGCAGAACGACGCCATGAAGAGGCTCTCGAGCTGGGCCGCGATTCTGGCGGTCCCCACCGTCATCGCGGGGATTTACGGCATGAACTTTGAGGTCATGCCGGAACTGAAATGGACCGTGGGCTACCCCTTGGTCCTGGGACTGATGGCCCTGATTTGCGGGACCCTATATCTGGTCTTCAAGAAGAAGAACTGGATGTAGCCGGACTTCGAGACAGTGTCTCGGACTTGTGCTTCATGAATATCCGCCGGGCTCGCGCCCTGTCGTACCATGAGGTGGTGCAACGCGCCCGTGCCGATCGAAGGAGTTCTTCCGTGTCCCATCTCAATGACGTCGTGATTGTGGGCGGCGCTCGCACTCCGCAGGGAAAAATTATGGGACAACTCGCGGGGCTCACGGCCGTGGACCTTGGGGCTCACGCGATCGCCGCGTCCCTCGAACGTTCCGGGGTGTCCGCGGAGCAGGTGGACCAGGTTTTCATGGGGCACGTGGTCCAGGCCGGTTGCGGACAGAACCCGGCGAAATCCTCGGCGCTGGAAGCGGGAATTTCACGGAATGTTCCAGCCATGACCCTCAACAAGGTCTGCCTTTCGGGTCTCGCTGCCGTGACCGAGGCCGCTCGGCTGATTCGTTTGGGGGAGGCCGACGTCGTGGTGGCCGGAGGCCAAGAATCCATGTCCTCAGCGCCGCACGTGGCCCCCGGGGTACGGGCAGGGAAATCGTACGGGGACCTTCGGCTTGTCGACGCCGTGGCGCGTGACGGGCTCACGGACGCACAGGACGGTCGCTCGATGGGTGCGATGACCGAAGAGGACAACGTGCCTCGCGGCATCGGACGTGAGGAGCAGGATGAGATCGCGGCCGCTTCGCATCGCCGAGCGGGTGAGGCCGCGGCATCGGGGATTCTGGGCGAAGAGATCGCACCGCTGAGAATTCCCCAGGGCAAGGGCGAACCCGTGACGGTGGATTCGGACCAGGGCATCCGCCCCGACTCCACGACCGAAACTTTGGGCAAGCTGCGCCCTGCTTTTGCCCACAACGGCACGATTACTGCCGGAAACTCCTCGCCGCTGTCCGACGGTGCCGCGGCGCTGATCGTGACATCCAAGACGTTCGCAGAGGATCACGGACTCGAATGGCTTGCCGAGGTCGGGGCAGCCGGCCAAACGGCGGGCCCTGATGGCGCCCTGCATTCTCAACCGTCCCAGGCGACCCAGGCCGCCTTGGACAAGGGCGGTTGGACGGCTCAGGATCTCGATTTCTGGGAGATCAACGAGGCCTTTGCCGCGGTCGCTCTGCAGTCCGGTCGCGACCTGAACATCGACCAGGAGAAGATCAATATTCACGGGGGCGCGATTGCGCTGGGTCACCCGATCGGTGCTTCCGGCGCGCGGCTGGCCTTGCACGCGGCCTACGAGCTGAAGCGCCGGAATGGCGGCAAGGCCGCCGTCTCGCTGTGCGGCGGCGGTGGGCAGGGCGAGGCCCTGTTGCTGTTCCGGTAGAAACCACGTGAATGCGCCCGGACCAGCACTCGGTGCCGGTCCGGGCCATGTGCGTTTCCTCGATCCTTAAGAAGCACGGAGATTTTATGACACATCGTATTGACCGTCTGGCGGACCAGGGCTGCCTCGTCGTCAAGGGACCCGACCGTCCGGGGATCGTCGGAGCCGTGGCTACCGCGATAGCACGCAACGGCGGGAACATTCTGCAGAGCGACCAGTTCACGAGTATTGACCAGGCTCCGATCTTCTACCAGCGGACGGTCTTTCACAAAGAGAACTTTTCCGAGTCGATCCCGGAGATAGAGTCCGACCTGCAGGAAACTCTGCTTTCCGTGGGGCTCGAATGGCAACTGATTGACCGCTCCAAGCCCAAACGGATGATCGTTCTAGCACCGAAATCGGACCATTGCCTGCTCGACCTCCTGTGGCGTCAGCAGCGCGGTGAACTTCCGGTCGAGATCCCCATGGTCATATCGAATCATCCAGACCTGCGCGAGGAGGTCGAATACTTCGGCATTCCGTTCCATCACGTTCCCTCCCAGGGCTCGGACAAGTCGGTCGCCGAGGCACAGATCATGGAGCTCGTGAGCGGGAAAGCCGACTTCATGGTCCTGGCCAGGTACATGCAGATTCTGTCCGAGGACTTCCTGCGGCGGATCGATGTGCCGATTATCAACATCCATCACTCGTTCCTGCCCGCTTTCGTCGGCGCCGGTCCTTACCGCATGGCCTGGGAACGCGGGGTCAAACTCATCGGGGCCACGGCACACTACGTCACTCCGGAGCTCGACGCTGGGCCCATCATCGAACAGGACGTCACGCGGGTGGACCACACGTTTTCGCCTGCGGATCTGCAGAAACACGGAGCGTACGTGGAAAGAGCGACTTTGTCCCGAGCCGTCCAAGCCCATGCGGAAGACCGCGTCTTCTGGCACGGGAACCACGCGATCGTGTTCTAGGGAGGACCTCCCCAAGGAATCGGGGCGTTAGCAATCAGTCGCGGAGCACAGCGGACGCCGCCACATCGCCCAGCGCCGCCTGACCGCCCTGTACTGAAAGCGCTTCCAGCCGGTCGGCGGAATTGGTGATGACCACGATGCTCGTCGGGTCCTTGCCCGCGGCTCGGACCGCCTCAATGTCCATCGTGCCCAGTCGTTGGCCCGCCGCGACCCGGTCGTGCTTGGCCGAATGCAGCTCGAAGGGCGCGCCCTTGAGCTCGACGGTATCGATCCCCAAATGCAGCAGAACCTCGAGGCCGTCGTCGGTCCGGATGCCGAGCGCATGCTTGCTGCTCGTCGTCACGGTCACTTCTCCGGCGACGGGCGCGACGATTTCTCCCGATGTGGGGTTCTGAATGCCGAAGCCTTCACCCATCATCTTTCCGGCGAAAACAGGATCGTCGACGTGCTCGATCCGAATGATTTCTCCCGCGACGGGCGCGAGAATCTGCAAGGGATGCTCGCTTGTGGGGGCGGCATCTTGGGGTTGGGGCTGATCAGCGGACATGAGCTCATTCCTTAAGGGAGATTGCGAAGGTTCTTCAGTCCACCCTAAAACAGTCGCTCGCTCGCGATGCGCGCACCCTCCGCCAGGGACTTGAGCTTGGCTTCCGCGATTTGCGGATGAAGACGTCCACCGAGGCCGCAATCGGTGCCCGCAATGACGTTCTCCTTGCCGACGACCGAAGCGTATTGCTCGATGCGCTGGGCCACGAGTTCGGGATGTTCGACGACGTTGGTCGAGTGGGAAACCACCCCGGGGATGACCAATTTGCCCTCTGGCAAACTCACATCCTCCCAGGCTTTCCACTCGTGGGCGTGGCGGACGTTCGCGGCTTCGAAAACGTAGGCGCCGGCGTTAATAGTGAAGAGCGAGTCGATGAGGTGCTGGATCTCGATGTCGGTCGTGTGGGGCCCGTGCCACGAGCCCCAACACAGGTGGAATCGGATTTGTTCTTCAGGTATTCCCCGCAGGGCATAGTTCGCGGCCTCAATGGCGAGCTGATTGAACCGGAGATACTCCTCGATCGTCGGTTCCGGAACCAACTGGTCCCATGCTTCGGCGATCGAGGGATCGTCGAGCTGGACGATGAATCCCGCGTCCGTGATGGCCTTGTATTCCTCATGGAGAACATCCGCCCAGGCGTAGATGAACTCTTCGTCGGTCGCGTAGTGATGATTTCCGATGCGTGAGGCCGAGCCGGGGGAGAGCGAGGCGATGAACGCCTCGGATGCGCCCTGTTGAGTCACGGCATTTCGCAGGTTGTTGATGTCCGCGGCGACGGCGTCCTGGCCTTTGTAGGTCAGCGGCCCGGTCGCGATCGGGAACTCGGCATCAGGGTCGTTGCCCAGGTCCAATGACTCATAGAAGTCTGCGAACCGGTTCCAATCCCGGCGGACGGCAAAGCTGTTGTAGCGTCCGTTTCCCGGGGTCTTGAGGATTTCCCGGAACGAGGTGTCACCGACAGTTTCGAGGCCACCGGTCCGGGCGAAGGAGTAGTGCCACCACGCGCCGTAGTCCACGTCACTGGCCATCGCGTGACCGTATTCGCCGTCGTTGACGACGTCGATTCCCCACTCGACTTGTTTCCCCACGATCTCGTGGACCGAATCGGTCAGTACGCGTTGGAAATCGGGTTCGGAAATCTCACCCTTGCCGCGTTGTACGTTGGCTTGGATGAGCTCGTCCGTGCGGGGCAGCGAACCCACGTGGGTCGTGCGGATGCGGTCGGAACTGTTCAGCATGTTTCCTCCATCGGTCTTGGCGTTAGCACCGACGAGGGTCGGGCCTCGTGGGTTGCTGCGGCGTCGTCGAGCCAAGTCTCTCGGCCGCTCGGGATGGTCCTATTCCTTGGCCCACTTTTCCCGGGATGAGCCCGGGATTCCAACGCAGACGAGCCAGTCACGGCTTGTGACACGGTATTTCGTGTGTGGTGCCTGTTACGTGATTGTGACACTTGGGGTTATCGTGTCGAATGCGTCTTTTGCCGATGCAGATCACTACAGCCTGTAGTCGTGACCACAACAGGGTGGTCGTGACTGGCGAGTGACCAGTTGATGCAACACCGACGCCGCGCGCTTTTCCTCTGGCTTGCCCGCCTCGCACAGGCGAACCGTCGGCCCCGCGGTGTCACGAAATCTAGAGGAACCTATGACTCAAACGCCTCAACAGCAGGCAACGAAATATCCGGAAGAAATGGCCTATGAGCAGGAACAGGCCGGACTTCAACAAGGCTTGGGGCCTCGACAGCTCCAAATGATCGCCATCGGAGGAGCGATCGGCACCGGTCTGTTCCTCGGTGCCGGAGGACGCTTGGCCAGCGCCGGCCCGTCCTTGTTCTTGGACTACGCGCTCTGTGGACTCATCGCGTACCTGATCCTGCGTCAGCTGGGCGAGTTGGTGGTTCACCGGCCTTCGTCAGGCTCTTTCGTTTCTTATACGCGCGAGTTCTACGGTGAGAAGGCCGCCTACGTCTCCGGGTGGATGTACTGGCTCAATTGGGCAACCACGGCCATCGTGGACTCCACGGCCATTGCGATTTACGTGCACTGGTTCGGTCAGTACAGCTCGTTCATCGACGCAATACCCCAGTGGTTCGTCGCGCTCTTTGTGATCGTGGTCGTGGTGATCATGAACCTGATCTCGGTCAAAGTCTTCGGCGAGATGGAATTCTGGTTCTCGTTGATCAAGGTCGTCGCCCTTGTCATCTTCCTGGTTTTGGCGATTGTTTTCGTCATTTTCGGCACACCGACAGGCAGCCCCCGTGGACTCGGGCTGATCTCGGAGAACGGCGGGCTCTTCCCCAATGGGTTCCTCCCGGCGATGGTCATCATGCAGGGCGTCGTTTTCGCATATGCATCGATCGAGTTGGTCGGCACCACCTCCGGAGAGACCCGCAACGCCGCCAAGGTGATCCCGAAAGCCATCAACACGGTGATTCTTCGTATCGCGATCTTCTACGTCGGTGCGATTTTCTTGTTGTGCCTGCTTTTGCCCTACACGGCGTTCAGCGAAGACGAATCCCCCTTTGTCACGTTCTTCTCATCGATCAACGTGGGGGCCGCGGGACCGATTATGGAGTTGGTGGTGATCACCGCGGCGCTGTCATCGCTCAACGCCGGGTTGTACTCCACGGGGCGCATTCTGCACTCGATGTCGATGGCCGGTTCGGCACCGCAATTCGCCCAGCGTCTGACAAAGTCGGGCGTTCCTTACGGCGGGATTCTGCTGACCGCGGCCGTGGCTCTGTTGGGCGTGATCCTGAACTACTTCGTTCCGGACGCGGCTTTCGAAATCGTGCTGAATATTGCGTCTCTCGGAATCATCGCCGGTTGGGTGGCGATCACGATGGCGCACATGAAGTTCGTCTCGCTCGTCAAGAAAGGACGTTACGAGAGGCCCAGTTACAGGGCGCCCTTTGCCCCGGTGACGAACTGGGTCACCCTGGTATTCCTCGGGTGCGTCGTGGTGCTGATCGGATTCGACTATCCCGTGGGTACTTACACGTTGAGTTCGATGATCATCATCGTTCCCGCGCTGATCGTCGGATGGTTCGCGGTTCGCAAGCGCGTCCGCGAGTTGGCGGCCGAACGGGAAGGCGTGACCGGTCTTTACCCGATCGTGGCGGATCGTCCGGCCGCACAGCGTACGCATACGCGTGGGCGTCACGGGCACGGAAACACCACGATCATCCATCAACCCGAAGAGGAAGAAAAAGACGAGGACTGACGCCCTATGCGGAGCGGTCAGGACACTGGGGGAGACCCGACGCTGGTCTCAGCAGGAGTAACCTCCTACTGAGACCAGCGTCGGGTCCGTCCGCGTCTGCATCTGCCGATCGGCATGGCTCGGACCTATGCTGGGTCCATGCCCCGCATTCTTTTGGACAACGACACAGGCATCGACGATGCGATAGCCCTGGTGTACCTGGCCGCCCAGCCCGAAGTGAGTTTCGAGGCGATCTCCTGCACTCCCGGGAACGTTTCGGCCGACGACGTCGCGAGGAACAACTTGGGTCTCCTACGGTTGTGCGGGCGTGAGGAGGTGCCCGTCTTTCTGGGGGCGACTCAGCCTCTCGAGGCGGAGCTGACGACCACTCCCGAAACGCACGGGCCGCAAGGGATCGGCCACGCGCAGGTTCATTCCTCCGGGAGCATTTCTGATGGTTACGCCCCCGAAGTTTGGGCAGAATTGGCGCGAGCGAATCCGGGGGAACTGGATGCGATATGCACCGCGCCCCTGACGAATTTCGCTCTCGCGCTGCGTATCGAGCCGCGGCTTCCCGAGTTGCTCCGTTCGCTCACGATCATGGGCGGGGCATTTTTCCATCCCGGGAATACGACCCCGTTGACCGAATGGAACATTCACTCGGATCCGCACGCCGCGCACGAGGTCTTCGCGGCCTATGAGGCGTACGGGGGTCTGCCCGAAGAAAAACTTCCGTTGGTGTGCGGGTTGGAGACGACCGAACGGTATGAACTGATGCCGGAGGAAGCCGCAACCTGGGCAATCGACGCAGGCAATCCCCAAGCCCTCGATCCTCATGGGCGAGGGACCGAACTCCTCAAAGTCCTGGAGGACGCCCTTCGGTTCTACTTCGAGTTCCACGAAGAATACGGTTACGGGTACATGGCCCACGTTCATGACTTCTTCGCCTCCGCGGCCGCGATCGGGGACGCGACCTACGAGGCCGTGACGACCAACATCGACGTCGTGACGAGCGATGGCCCGGCCTACGGAGCGACGGTCGCCGACTTGCGAAATCTCTTGGGACGCAGGCCCTCAGCTCGGCTCGTGACATCGAACGATCCGGACCAAGGATTCTCGCGCCTGCGTTCGTCGATCGTGGATCTCGCTCGGCGAGTCGACAGGATCAGCTCCTAGCCCGCGGGTCCGTGTTTCGGCCTGAAGGTGACGGGAGGACCGACTCGGACTAATCTGGTAGCTCATTGGGGCCGAGGTGACATAGGCCGTTTCCATCTGACCTTCGGACGACACCTATGCCTTCATCACCTCGCATCACCGACTGCCCCTCCTTGATCAAAGCAGATTCTTCCGCGCGTTCCTCGTGGCAACGTTTCTGCATCATCGTGGGAGCGTTGCTCATCGCGGCGATCTACCTCGGAACAGTGCTGACTCAACCTGCCGATGCCGCGATCGGTACAACCAATGTGCCGGCCGCGGTTCTGTTCGTGGGATACCTCGTCGCTGCGCTCTTCCTGCTCGCCGGAACCCTCCCTGGGCTGTCCGTCGGAACCATCGTTCTGATTCCCGTCGGATTGGTGCTCAACATTCTCTTGGGTCAGTTCGTCGGAAGCTCGTTGGTTCCTCTGTACCTCGACTCGATGGGTACGATTCTCATCGCTTTCCTCGCGGGTCGCAGCGCGGGAGTCGCGACGGGAATCCTCGGAAACCTCGTGTGGTCCCTGTTCAACCCGACCCTCTTGCCTTTTGCCGCGGTCGCGGCGGTTGTCGGATTCTGCGCCGGGACGGCAGGGCGTTGGGGAGCCGTGCGAAGGATCTGGTCCGCCCCGATCTTCGGATTCGTCGCCGGCTTGATCAGCGCGACGATCTCGGCGCCCATAGCCGCATTCGTCTACGGGGGAACATCCGGCGCGGCCACCGGGGCCATCGTGACGGCCTTCCGAGCCTACGGAGACTCGATCCTTCAGGCGACGACCAAGCAAGCGCTCGTGACCGACCCTGGCGACAAGGCGATTTCCTTCTTGGTCGTGGCACTTTTGATCTGTGCGCTGCCCCAGCGCACCGTCCGGAGGATTTCTGAGACGCGTTGACACAGCTGCATCCCTTCACGGTTCTTACCGTAGGTCTGGCCGTCGTCCTGGTCTCGACGGGCATCGGTGGTCTCTGGCCCGCTGGGCTCGTGGCTTTCTTATGCCTTGCATTGGCTTTGTTCCATCACCGTGGCCGCGCGTGGCTCGGCGGCGCGGTGGGAATCATGGTCCCTCTGGCAGTATCGCAGCTCATGGTGCACGCATTGTTCGACACCACCGGACTCACCGTTCTCTGGAACTGGGGATGGGTGCGTCTAACCGCTGAAGGCATCCGGACCGCGGGCGACTATGCGTTGAGACTCGTTCCGATTGTCGGTGTGGGTGTGCTGTGCCTCGTCGTCGTGGACCGAATGCGCCTCGTGGCCGCGATCGACGAGTCGAGAGTTCCGCGCACTATCGGATACGTGGTGATAGCGACCCTGAATATGGGTCCCCACCTGGCCGGACGCTCGCGGCTTATCGGACAGGCGCAGGCTGTACGGGGTCTCGACCTGGGCCGATTTCCGCTCTCGTGGGTGCGGAGAGTCAGGCATCAGACTGTTCCGCTCGTATCCTCCGCCGTGTACGAAGCAACGGAGCGTTCCGTGCACCTCCAGGCTCGCGGATTCCCCGGTCACGGCCCCGCCCGCGTCCCGAGGTATCGGGAGGTCCCTGACTCCCGAGGCCAAGCTGTACTTCGTCGGACAGTATTAGCAGCCTCGATCGTGGCAACGGCGGTGATTGTGTGGCCCTTCTGAACCTCGGGATCGAATCCTTCCACCACGATGAGCGCGTGGACCTCCAGAACCCTCTGCTGTGCGATGTCCACGTCGAGCTCAACCCTGGCGAGGTTCTCGCCGTAACTGGCGGGTCCGGCGTCGGGAAGTCCACATTGGGGCAGATCATGGCCGGAATCTTCCCCAGCAACGGAGGGCAGATGCGAGGATTCATCGAATTCGGGGATCAGCGTGTGGACTACCGCCCGGAAGACCGTCCTCAGACCGATCTGTCCGAATGGTCCCGGCGTGCGGCCTACCTGCCTCAGGACGCCCGGTCCTATCTCTCGGCCGCAAGAGCGACGGTCGAGGAGGAGATCGCCTTCGGCCTGGAATATCGCGGAATGACGAGGGATGAGCAGAGGTACGAGGTGGCACGGGTCGTCGGGACCTTGGGTTTGAGTGGGATTCTCGACCGGGACCCGATGGAGCTCTCGGGAGGGCAAGAGCGATTGGTGGCCTTGGCCTGCGTTCTGGTGCTGCGGCCAGCCATCGTGATCCTCGATGAGCCAGGTGCAGGACTCGACCCGGAAACCACGATGTCAGTGAGGGAGAGCATCGATGCATTGGCGGCTGACGGCATGGGCATCGTGCTCCTAGCCGGATATGACGAACCGTTCCTCGACAGGGCTACCCACAGACTGGATCTGGGGGAGAGCCCGACAGGATTCGTACCCCGTCCTCGTGCTTGCTCTGTATCACCGGCCGAGGGGCCAGAAACCGGGAGTCCAGGCCTCGAACTGCGAGGGGTGGATGGGTACCGACCCGGCAGCGACGTGCCCGTGGTCCAGAACCTCAGCCTCAGCGTGGCCCTGGGGGAGTGTGTCGCAGTCACCGGACCGAATGGTGCCGGCAAAACCACGATGCTGCGGGCGATCATGGGACTTGAACGCTCAACGGGGCGGATCGAGGCCCGAGGGCAACCGGTTCCGAACAAGCCCGCGGAAGCGGCGCGCGATATCTCCATCATGCTGCAGAACCCGACGGATCAGTTGAGCGAACGTACGGTCTATGCCCAAGTGCTCGCCGGGGCCCAGAGCCATCTGGCTGCGGACCAAGCCGTCGTCGACTGTGGTCTGGGTTTCCAATGCGACGAGCACCCCCTGGAGCTGTGCGCCTCCCAACGGCGCCTGCTTTCCTTGGCCGCCGTCATTGCACGTCAAACGCCTGTTCTCCTCCTGGACGAACCCACGGTGTCTCTCGATGCGGTCGGACGCTCCATCCTCGAGCGGCACATTCGCCGGCGCGTTTCTTGGGGCGCCGCGGTTCTTGTGGTGACACACGATGAAGCTTTCGCCGATACGGTTGCCCAGCGGGTGATCCGTCTGGAATCCGCCCGGTGACGCCCGTCGTCACAGTACCGAGCCCTGCATTCCAGCATTCAAGACAGCCCATCTCAACAATTGGCGTGAGTATAACCGGGAGTAGTCTGGACGGAGCATCAGACGTTCAAGGAGGATATATGCCTGACCTGCGTTCCAGAACATCCACGCACGGGCGGAACATGGCTGGGGCCCGCGCGCTGTGGCGTGCGACGGGAATGAAGAAGGAAGATTTCGGCAAGCCGATCGTCGCGATCGCCAACTCCTTCACGCAGTTCGTTCCGGGTCACGTCCATCTGAAAAATATGGGTTCTCTCGTGGCGGGCGCAGTGGAAGAGGCCGGCGGCGTCGCCAAGGAATTCAACACGATCGCCGTCGACGACGGCATCGCGATGGGGCACGACGGCATGCTCTACTCCTTGCCATCCCGCGACATCATCGCCGATTCGGTCGAATACATGGTCAACGCCCACCGGGCCGATGCTCTCGTGTGCATTTCCAACTGTGACAAGATCACTCCCGGGATGCTCATGGCCGCCATGCGCCTGAATATCCCCGTGGTATTCGTCTCCGGCGGACCCATGGAGTCCGGCAACGCGGTCGAGGGCGTCATCGAGCACCGCATCGACCTGGTCGACGCCATGGCATACGCGGTGGACGAATCTGTGACCGACGATCAGCTCGGCATGATCGAGGAAAACGCCTGCCCGACGTGCGGCTCTTGCTCCGGCATGTTCACGGCCAACTCGATGAACTGCCTGACGGAGGCCTTGGGGCTCTCATTGCCCGGCAACGGGACCACGTTGGCGACCCAGATTGCCCGCAAGGACCTGTTCCTCAATGCCGGTCGCACCGTCGTCGAACTGGCCAAGAAATACTACGAGGAGGACGACGAATCCGTCCTTCCCCGCAATATCGCGTCCAAGAACGCCTTCGCGAATGCGATGGCCCTCGACATCGCCATGGGCGGTTCTACCAACACGGTTCTGCACATCCTTGCCGCTGCGCAGGAGGCCGAGGTGGACTTCAAGCTCAAGGACATCGACGAGCTCTCTCGGCACGTCCCGTGCTTGGCCAAGGTTGCCCCCAACTCGACGAAATTCCATATCGAGCACGTCCACAAGGCCGGCGGTATCCCCGCAATCCTGGGTGAGTTGGATCGGGCGGGGCTGTTCCGGCACGATGGCGTGCGCACCGTGCACGCCGAGTCGGTGGACGATTGGCTCAACGAGTGGGACATACGCCGCGATTCGGCCTCGGAACGCGCCCGTGAACTGTTCCTCGCCGCGCCGGGGGGAGTGCGCACGACGCAGGCATTCTCGACGGCCAACAAATTCGAGGAACTGGATACGGATCCGGAATTCGGTTGTATCCACTCGGTCGAGCACGCCTACACCAAGGACGGGGGTCTGGCTATCCTCTTCGGCAATATCGCCGAGGACGGAGCGGTCATCAAGACCGCGGGAATCGACGAGAGCCTGTTCCACTTCCGGGGCAAGGCCTTTGTCGTCGAGTCCCAGGACGAAGCCGTGTTCGAGATCCTATCCAAGCACGTCGAACCCGGCGACATCGTGGTGATCCAGTACGAAGGGCCCAAGGGCGGCCCCGGGATGCAGGAAATGCTGTACCCAACCTCTTACCTCAAGGGTCTTGGCCTCGGCAAGGAATGCGCCCTCATCACGGACGGTCGTTTCTCCGGCGGCACTTCGGGTATCTCGATCGGTCATATCTCGCCCGAGGCCGCAGCCGGAGGAGCCGTGGGCCTGATCGAACACGGCGACGAGATTGAGATCGACGTCGCCAACCGTCTCCTGCAGGTGCACGTCTCCGACGAGGAGCTGGCCAGGCGTCGAGAGGCCCGTGGTCCTCTGCCCTGGAAGCCGACCAAACCCCGTGAGCGTCAGGTCTCCACGGCTCTGCGCGCGTACGCTTCTATGGTGACCAGCGCGGACAAGGGTGCTGTTCGAGTCGTTCCGGAGTAAGCTTCCGCGAGGCAGGTCCCGCAAGGGACCGCACCTCCCTTGTCGTGCATCTTCTGTTGTCCACGGGGCGTGTTGCCCCGTGGACAACTTTCGTTGTGGCCGGGGTTACAGATGCGTCGACGTTTCGGTAAGATACCGTGCAGACTCTACGGACCAAGGGGAGGTTCGTGACCGACGTAGTGGGAGGAACCCCCATGGCATCACCTGGTTCAGACTCGTCGGCGGCGAGTCGTTCACCCGAGGCCGCACAGAATCAATTCGAGGCGGAACAAGAAGGCTTCAAAAAGGGTTTGAGCCCTCGTCAGCTACAAATGATCGCGATCGGTGGCTCGATCGGAACGGGACTGTTCCTGGGGACGGGTGGGCGGCTCCAAAACGCCGGACCAACCCTGTTCATCCTGTACGCCGTGGCCGGATTCTTCGGCTATCTCATCCTCCGGCAACTGGGCGAGCTCGTGGTGCATCGCCCTTCCTCCGGGTCGTTCGTGTCCTATTGCCGCGAGTTCTTCGGGGAGAAGTCCGCATACTTCACCGGATGGATGTATTGGCTCAGTTGGGCCACGACCACGATCGTGGACGCGACGGCCATGGCGATCTACGTGAAATGGTTTGGGCAGTACATCTCCTTCATCAATGCGGTCCCCCAGTGGGCTCTGGCATTCCTGGTGATCGCCGCGGTGACGGTCATGAACCTCATCTCCGTCAAGGTCTTCGGCGAGATGGAGTTCTGGTTCGCGATCATCAAGGTCAGCGCGCTCGTGATCTTCATGATCGTCGGCATCCTGTTCGTGATCTTCGGATCCCCGTCGGGGGATCCCACCGGATTCACGCTGATTTCGGAATCCGGCGGAATGCTGCCCAATGGTTTGCTGCCCGCGCTCGTCGTCTCGCAGGGTGTCGTCTTTGCGTACTCCGGTATTGAGCTTGTGGGCACAGCATCGGGCGAGACCCAGGAGCCCGACCGGGTCATTCCGCGCGCGATCAACTCCGTGATCCTCCGCATCGCCGTTTTCTACGTCGGCTCGGTCCTGCTTCTCTGCCTCCTGCTGCCGTATACGCAGTACAGCGACGACGAATCGCCGTTCGTGACATTCTTCGCCTCGATCGGGGTGGATGCTGCGGGGCCCATCATGCAACTTGTGGTGATCACCGCGGCCCTGTCCTCGCTCAATGCCGGGCTGTACTCGACGGGCCGAATCGTCCACTCGATGGCGATGGCCGGTTCGGCCCCACGCTTTGCCCAGAAGCTCACCAAGGGCGGTGTCCCGTTCGTGGGTATTCTGTTGACCACGGGTGTCGGTATGCTGGGCGTGATCCTGAACTACCTCGTCCCTGAGGCGGCATTCGAGATCGTGTTGAACATGTCAGCGGTCGGAATCATCGTTGGTTGGGCCGCGATTACTTTGCCGCATCAGAAATTCGTGGCCCTGGCCAAAAAGGGCCTCTACCAGCGACCGAAATATCGGGCCCCGCTGGCCCCTTTCACCAACTGGATCACGATGCTGTTTCTGGCGGCCGTGATGGTGCTAATCGCTTTTGACTACCCGGTGGGTACCTACACCCTTGCGTCCATGGTGGTTATCATTCCGCTGCTGATCATCGGATGGTTCCTGGTCCGTCGTCGGGTCATGGAAGTCGCCGCACAGCGCGAGGGGTACACCGGTCAGTTCCCGGTGGTTGCTCAGTGGCCGACGACCGAGGACAAGGACGCTCCGTTCGACCACGGCAAGTCCAACACGACCATCCATCTCGACGACGAATAACGGGTTTTCCCTGACAACCGAGGACCTGAGGGGTCGGTGGATGCAGCACTGCGGGCGCATTTCCGGGTAAGCTACGGCCTTGAGCCGATCGAGTGAGGTAGGGCACATGGTGTCGCTATGGGGCCTCCCGGTCGGTGATGTTTCGAGTCGAGCGTCCCTCCTTGACTCCCCTCGCTAGGGGAGCGATGGAGTGGATGCTCCCTGAACCAAAGGGTTAGTCAATGTCATCGACATTTTCTTCGGGGGGCCCGTCGGGCAAGGCCCACGGAAAATCCAATCAATTCATGGCCGCGGAGGATGCCGGCCTGCGGAAAGGACTAGGGGCGCGCCAGCTCCAGATGATTGCGATCGGCGGTGCCATCGGCACCGGCCTGTTTCTCGGCGCCGGTGGCCGTCTCGCCTCCGCGGGTCCTTCCCTCTTCATCATTTACGGTGTCTGCGGTTTCTTCGGGTACCTGATGTTGCGTTCACTGGGCGAGCTGGTCTGTCACCGCCCGTCGTCCGGGTCATTCGTCTCCTATACGCGCGAGTTCTACGGGGAAAAGGCCGCGTACGTCTCCGGCTGGCTGTACTGGCTCAACTGGGCCATGACCGCCATCGCGGATGCGACGGCCATCGCGATCTACGTCCGATGGTTCGGTCGGTACAGCGAGGCCATTGCGAGCATTCCCCAATGGGTTTCCGCTCTTGCCGTTGTCGCGATCGTTGTGGGAGCCAACCTGATCTCCGTCAAGGTCTTCGGGGAAATGGAATTCTGGTTCTCGCTCATCAAGGTCGGCACGCTCGTCCTGTTCCTGGTGCTCGGCATCATCTTCGTGGTCTTCGGGTCGCCGACTGGACAGCCTACGGGTATTTCTCTCATCACGGATCATGGGGGTCTGTTCCCCTCCGGTGGCATGGCCGCGCTTGTGGTGATTCAGGGCGTGGTGTTCGCCTACGCGGGTATTGAGCTCGTGGGAACCACGTCCGGCGAAACCAAGGATCCGGAGAAGGTTATTCCCAGGGCCATCAACACGGTCATTCTCCGTATTGCGGTCTTCTACGTCGGCTCCGTTCTGCTCCTGTGCATGCTGATGCCGTACACCGCGTACAGCGAGGGCGAATCACCCTTCGTTACTTTCTTCTCCTCGATCGGCGTGGATGCCGCCGGGCCCATCGTGCAGCTCGTCGTCATTACGGCGGCTCTGTCCTCGCTCAATGCTGGCTTGTACTCGACGGGTCGGATCCTGCACTCCATGGCGATGGCCGGTTCGGGACCTCGATTCGCCGCCAAGTTGAACGCATCGGGTGTTCCCTTCGGAGGAATCCTCCTGACCGCGGTTGTTTCACTGCTGGGTGTCGTGCTGAACTACCTCGTGCCGTCGCAGGCCTTCGAAATCGTGCTCAATATTTCCGCTATCGGGACGATGGCCTCATGGGCGGCTATCACTCTGTCGCACCAGAAGTTCGTCCGCCTGTCGAAGCAGGGGCTCTACACCAGGCCCCGGTACAGGGCGCCGTTCGCACCGGTGACCAACTGGTTGACGGTCGCATTCCTGGTTTCGGTCGTCATTCTCATGGCCCTGGACTACCCCGTGGGGACGCTGACCCTGGGGTCCATGCTGATCGTAGTCCCTCTCCTCATCGTAGGGTGGTTCGCCGTCCGGAAACGCGTCATGGAGCTGGCGGCCCAAAGAGAAGGTGTCACCGGCGCCTATCCCATAGTTGCGGCACGGCAGGCGGTTGACGCGCAGCAACGGCACGAGGCCCAGAAGGCCAGAACCGTGATCGCTCCGGACATCTACGCCGGAAACGCTGACAACAAGGAGTAGACCGAACGTCCGCTCTTGTCTCAGCGATGATATGTGGACGACGGCGATCCGGAGTGGGCCCGCTCATCCGACCATCGGGTGAGCGGGCGCATCCGCGAGGTGCAACAAAGGTGCCGGTTGCGCCGAAGCCTCGGAGGGATCCTCGTATCGATGAGGACGGGCTACCTGACCACCGAGCTCAACAGCAGACTCGTCTCGCTGTTTACGACTCCGGATATGCCGCGGATGCTCTTGAGGACGGCGTCGAAATCCTGAAGATCCACGCACTGCAATTCGGCCACGAGATCCCACCCTCCGTTGGTCGTGTGGAGCGCCAGAATCTCGGGGAGCCCACGCAACTCGTCGATCACGTGATCCGTGGTTCTGCCTTCGACTTCGATCAGAGATATGGCGCGGACCTGCGAAGCCTCTGCATAGTCTCGGACACGCACGCTGAACCCCACGATGATTCCCCGGGCGGTCAGCGAATCAATGCGTTTGGTGACCGTCGCCCGGGAGACGTCGAGTTCCTGAGCCAGCGCTGCAATGGAGGCACGGCCGTCCTTGCGCAAGGCCGCGATGAGTCGTCGATCCAGATCTGAAGTCTTCGCCATATCCATAATGCTAATCCGTATCGAACAATCTGAATACCTGAGGGGCATTCTGGATGAATTGAGGCCATTTCGGTTCAATAGTGTGAATACTAGGCTCATGGTGAATCCAGAACTCGTCAGGAGGAGGAAAAACATGACGCAATTCGTCGATGTTCAGAACATGGCGCGGTGGATCCAGCGCGACGGTGTGGAGGCCATCATCGAGAAAATGATCGGCTACCTTGAGCATGACTTTGGTCGCTGGGCCAAATTCGACAAGACCCCTCGGATCGCGAGCCACACCCCTTTCGGCGTGGTCGAGCTCATGCCCACCTCCGATGGCGAGTTGTACTCCTTCAAGTACGTCAACGGCCACCCTTCTAATCCCGCTCGCGGTTTCCAAACCGTCACGGCCTTCGGCGTGCTGGCCGACGTCGACAACGGCTACCCGACGTTTTTGGCCGAAATGACCCTGTTGACGGCGTTGCGGACCGCGGCGACGTCGGCCATGACCGCCCGAAAGCTGGCTCGTCCCGACTCCAAGAGAATGGCTCTGGTGGGGGCGGGCTCGCAGTCGGAGTTCCAGTCACTCGGGTTCCGCGCGGCGCTGGGCATTGAGGACCTCACGGTCTACGACGTCGACCCCAAAGCGGTCGAGAAGCTGCGGCGCAACCTCGAGCCGCTGGGCTTCCGCATTACGGCGGCCGACTCCGTAGATGAAGCGGTGGCCGACGCCGACATTGTCACGACCTGCACCGCGGACAAGGCGCAGAACACCATCCTGGCCACCCGGCATGTCCGCCCCGGAATGCACCTGAATGCTGTGGGCGGCGACTGCCCCGGCAAGACCGAGCTGGAGGCGGCCATCCTCGACCGGGGCAAGGTGTTCGTGGAGTTCACTCCGCAGACTCGAGTCGAGGGAGAAATCCAGCAGATGGACCCCGATTTCCCCGTGACCGAGTTCTGGCAGGTCCTCAACGGTGAGGCGGAAGGTCGGACATCGGAAGAAGACATCACGATCTTCGACTCGGTCGGATTTGCGATCAACGATTTCTCGGCGCTCCGCTGCGTCCGGGACGCTACGGCCGATTCGCCGTTGCAAACCTATATTGACATGGTCGCGGATCCCGATGACCCCAAGGACCTCTTTTCGCTCGTCAATGCGCTAAAGCCCGTGGGATAAGGGCCCACCCTTCTCGGTCCTCGAAAGACCGTGTCGCGCGCAGTGTGGTGTGCGGCACGGTCCTTCATATTTGTGGGTAACATATTCGACACATCGAGCCGATAATGTATCGGACTAACTCGCACACTTACGAGGTTTCCTAAGAGAAGGTAACTAACCCATGTCATCCAAAGCATCCCGCGCGGAGGTCGAGCCTCAGAGCCACGGCACCGGGCAAACATTCAATGATGAGCAGGCGGGGTTTCACAAGGGACTGGGCCCCCGTCAGCTTCAGATGATCGCTATCGGCGGAGCCATCGGTACCGGTCTCTTCCTGGGGGCCGGAGGGCGCCTCCACAGCGCGGGCCCCTCACTGTTCATTGTCTACGCAATTTGCGGATTCATGGGCTACCTGATTCTGCGCAGCCTCGGTGAACTCGTGGTCCATCGGCCCTCTTCAGGATCCTTCGTCTCCTACTCGCGCGAATTCTTCGGCGAGAAGGCCGCGTACTTCTCCGGCTGGATGTATTGGCTCTTCTGGGCGACCACGGCGGTGGTGGACGCGACCGCGATCGCTATTTACGTGCGCTGGTTCGGGCAATACTTCGACTTTTTCGGGGCGATTCCTCAGTGGGTCATCGCTTTCCTCGTGGTGGTGATCGTGGTCGCAATGAACCTGATCTCCGTGAAGGTCTTTGGCGAGATGGAATTCTGGTTCTCCCTGATCAAAGTCGTCGCCCTGCTGATCTTCCTGGTGGTGGGCATCATCTTCGTGATCGTGGGTACGCCGAACGGTAACCCCACGGGCTTCCAGCTCATGTCCGATAACGACGGAATCTTTCCGAACGGATTGATGCCGGCGTTGATCATCACCCAGGGTGTCGTCTTCGCCTACGCAGGCATCGAGCTCGTGGGCACGACATCCGGCGAGACCAAGAACGCGGAAAAGATTATCCCCAAGGCCATCAACACCGTGATTTTGCGTATCGCAGTCTTCTACGTCGGTTCCGTTCTCCTGCTCTGCCTGTTGCTGCCGTACACAGCTTTCAGCGAGACAGAGAGCCCCTTCGTCACGTTCTTCTCCTCGATCGGGGTTGACGCTGCCGGGCCGATCATGCAGCTCGTAGTGATCACGGCCGCACTCTCGTCCCTCAACGCCGGCCTGTACTCGACTGGTCGCATCATGCATTCGATGGCGATGGCCGGTTCTGCGCCCAAATTCGCGCAGAATCTGACGCGTTCAGGCGTTCCCTACGGCGGCATTTTCCTGACCGCAATCGTTGCTTTGCTCGGTGTGGTGCTCAACTACTTCGTCCCGGAAAGCGCCTTCGAGATCGTGCTGAATTTCGCCTCGATCGGCATCATGAGCGCTTGGTTGACCATTACCATCTGCCACATGAAGTTCGTCTCCCTGACCAAAAAGGGACTGTACCGGCGACCGGATTACCGCGCCCCCCTGAGCCCGTACAGCAACTGGCTGGTCCTGTTGTTCATGGCCGGAGTCGTGGTTCTGATCGCTATGGACTATCCGGTGGGCACGTACACGCTCGGATCCATGGTGATCGTTATTCCGGCCCTCATCATCGGGTGGTTCGCGGTTCGCGGGCGGGTTCTCGAAATTGCGGCCGAGCGCGAAGGAGTCACGGGTCTGCATCCCGTCGTGGCCCAGCGCCCCGCGGCGAAAGGGCGGAACAAGTCCTAGTCCGTAGCTGGCCGCAGCGCAATGGCCCCGTGGCGTGTTCACGGGGCCTTCGCTGTTCGAGCACCGGTCTCGTGGGGCCTGGGGTTCTAGGCGCGGGCTAAGATTGCATCATGCGTAATGTCAGCCTCCGGTCCTCCCGTCTTGCCCTCGATGCGCCGTGTGCCAACGACGTCGCCGCCATGGTCGACGCATGCCGGGATCCGGAGATTCCTCGGTGGACCGGATCGGTTCCCGATTCCTATGAAGAAGACGACGCCCTCGAATACATCGAGGGCGTCGTCGCTCCCGGGTGGAAATCAGGAAGCGTATTGACTTGGGCTTTCCATATCAGGGATGAGGTCGATGGGCCGGACACGGGGACGCTGGTCCAGGTTCCGCGCGACGCCGCCGATCAGGTTCCGGGAGAGGGTGAGAACGTCGGACTCTTCGCGGGACTGGTGTCACTGTCCATGACAAGTTCCCGGACGGCCAGTATGGGAGTGTGGGCGGCGCGGGATGCCAGGGGAGGAGGCTTTACCGCGGAGGCGTGTGAGCTGGTTCTGGATTTCGCTTTCGGCTCGCCGGCTCCCCAGGATCCGAAAGATCTGCCCTCCGGTTTGGGCTTGAGCCGGGTCGAATGGCGAGCCATGGTCGGAAACATTCCTTCGGCCCGGCTGGCCCAGCGGCTCGGATTCTCTTACGAGGGCCTGTCGCGCCGGGCCCTGACCACCGTCAACGGAAGATTGCTCGATGTGTGGATCGCCGGATTGCTCACGGAAGACCCCCGAGGTCCGGTGCGCTGGCCCGAACATATTTTCGAAAAGTAACTAAAGCATTTCGAACACAGCCTGAGTATTTTCGCTTCCGGATCGCATTGGTGAACATAATTGTGCAGGTAGGACACCGGTATTTCATGCACTGACCTTAATGTGTAGTCACGCTTTGATTTCGAAACTAGATTTCTTGTATCAAAACGTGACTATTTCTATATAAAATCAGTGTGCCTCGGTGTCGACGAATGACTCCTGGGCACTTTATTTCATCGTCACTCGTCAGTACTGCGAATGGAGCCCTCCATGGGTCTATCTATGCCTACTCAGTCTCTTTTTGGCCAGTCCGCCGGCCGCAAATACACGCCGCGACATGCGGGGCGGCGTCAGTCCTTGGTGCAGAGCGTTGCCCACGGCAGGGCGGCTCGCGTAGCCGTTGCAGCATCCGCGTTGGCCGCCACGGCACTGACCGGGTCACAGGTTCAGGCTCCAGCAGCGAGCCAGGCGGCGCAACAGGATATCGTGCAGGTCAGCCAGGGCCAGCGAATGGCCGATACCCAGCGCCTTCTGGACGGAATCAATGCTTACCGCAGGGCCCATGGCCTGAACCCGGTCAAATTCTCCGCCCGCCTGACGCAGATCGAACAGCAGCATTCGGACGACCAGATCACCGCCGAGTCTTTCTACCACACGAATAATTTCCTGACCGACTCACGGGCTGGGCGATACTCGCATGCCAATGAGGTCATCGCTCTGACCTACCAGCGAGACGTTATGCAATTGCTCGCGTGGTGGAAAACGTCGCCTGCGCACAGTGCGGCCCTGCTCAACCCAGGAGCTCAGGTGGTCGGTATCGCACTGACCTATGCGGACGGCAGCCTCTCCCGCACGGGTCAACCGTGGAGTCTTCTCGGCACGGTTAACCTCTACGGATACGCCAACGGCGGGGCTCCCGAGGATGCTTTGACCACGGTCAGTGGCGCCGGTTATCAACCCCAGACGTCCGGCGCATACAGCACCTACGGTGCCGTCGGCTCGGCCTACTACGGCAATGGGGGACCGGCGGCTTTCGGCAAACCGACCATGAACGAAAGCGATGCGACCGGTGGCCGGTACCAAATCTTCCAGGACGGCCGCGGCCGCCGTCACAAGTTCTTGTGGACCCCGCAAACCGGTGCGCACTACGTCAAAGAGTACGGGGCGATAGGTGCCTCGTGGTCACGGCACGACTACGAAAGGGGATTCGGATTCCCCACGAGCAATGAGTATCACTATGGGAACGAGATGAGACAGAACTTCTCGAATGGATATGTCCTGGGCTGGAACATCGCCGACGGGGTCGTGCGCGTCTACCGCTGAGGGGCATCCACAACATAGAGTTGGTTGGTGACCTCGACGAAACCTGGACCCCAGCTGACCCGTGCCGTTTTGTTCCTGATGTGCCTGGCCACCGGCCTGTGCGCTGGGGGCAACTACTTCAACCAGCCTCTGCTCGAAGAGATCTCGCAGGCGTTGGGCGTCAGCAGTTCTACCGCGGCGACGTCGGTGACGGTGGCCCAGGTTTCCTACGCCGTCGGACTGGTCTTCCTGACCCCTCTCGGTGACCTTTTCGAGCGTCGGAAGCTGACGGTCGGCCTCATTGGGCTGACGGCGGTCGGGCAACTGGTCGCGGGTTTTGCGCCCGCTTTCGGCGTCTTCATGATCGGTATCGCGGTTGCCGGTCTGTTCTCTGTCGCGGCCCAGATACTGGTTCCGTATGCTGCGATCCTGGCCGAACCGGGCAAAGGCGGCAAGGCCGTTGGCACCGTGATGTCCGGGCTACTCGCCGGGGTTCTGATAGCCCGTGCAGTTGCGGGGATCCTGTCCGATATCGGCGGGTGGACCTTGATTTATCACGTGGCCGCTGTCCTCATGATTCTCGTGGGTATCGGCCTGTGGAGAGTCCTCCCACCGTCGTATCCCGAGAATCCGCCGAGCTACCTCGGACTGTTCACGTCGATGGCAAGGCTCATCCGGCGCCATCCCCGGTTGCGAACCCGGTCCCTCATCTCCGGGATTTCCTTTGCCTCGATGAGCGCTGTCTTCGCGACGACGACGCTCCTCCTGGCTGACGACCCCTTCCGGCTGAGCCCCACGGCCATCGGTCTGGTGGGCCTCACGGGCTTGGCGGGTGCGCTCATGGCCAGTGTCGCCGGAGGCATGGTGGACCGGGGCCTCGGCCGCCGAGCGACCGTCCTGGGGTTGATTGCACTGGCCCTCGGCTGGGGAGCCTTCATTCTGGGCGGACACAGTGTGTTGTGGTTCTGCGTCGGTATGGTCCTCACGGATGTCGGCGTGCAGTTGGTGCACATCATCTCCATGAACACCGTCTATACCCTTGATGCGTCCGCGCGTGCCCGGCTGAACTCGGTGTACATGACCATGTATTTCGTCGGGGCCGCGGTGGGGTCTGCGGTCGGTGTCTGGGCCTGGAATACGGGTCACTGGGCCGGGGTCTGCATTGCGGGGCTCGTGATGACTGCCTTGTGTGTGCTCGTCTGGTTGCGTGACGTGCAACTGGAGAACCGCCAAGTCGGTTCTGAACCCGAGGGCCTTGAAAAGTGATGCTACTTATATAGCCTTGTGACCTATATCTAAAAATTTAGTTTAAGGTCCATCATGAAAAAATTGAACCACTTGTGTGGGTTCGCGGGTTTCGGGGCAATCGGTGTCTTGGTCCTCGTGGGCTGCGGAATGGGCGGGTCGAGCAGTTCCGACGAATCGAGTCAGAAGACATCTATCTGTATGGAAGATGCGTCGGACAAGACGTCACTGGATTCGGCTCCCAAGACCGACTGGAAAAACAGCTTGAACGGTCTCAAGGTCCCCTCTTCCAAAGAATTCGGACCGGAGAAAGTCGGCGACGACAAAGTCCCTTCCTGTTTTCAGCACTCTCCCGAAGGCGCCCTCTTTGCAGCGACGAATTACAGTCTTCCGGTCATCGCCCAGGACTATGGGGTGATGTCCAAGATCATCCGTGAGCAGGCGCTGGACAACGACGCGCGGAACCAGGTGGCCAAGAAATTCGAGGATCAGAATTCCTCGGCCTCGGCATCCAGCGAGGCTGGGGACTTTCAGGTCGCCGGCTTCAGGATAGAAAACTATGCCGAAGACAAGGCCACCGTGAAAATCCTCGTTTCCATCTATGGCGGTGCCGGATACGGAGAACTGACATTTACGGTCCAGTGGGACAATGACGACTGGCGTTTCGACGCGGATGCGGATACGGAGGATATTTCCTTCAGGCAGGTTCAGGGCCCCGACGGATACACCGAATGGGGTCCGGATGAACAGGGAGGATCCTCGGGCCCTCAGGGCTCCTGATCTGGTGCGATGCTGATCCCAACGGATCGTCCGGAAAAGGCCGACATTCGCCGAGGCCTACAACCTCGGTCCATGTCGGCCCATGTGTGCGGTTACGCCGTCCGCTGGCGCTTCGAGGAGATGACCCCCGTATTGAATCCAGCCAAATGAAGACCACCGTGGAATCGTGCGTGCTCAATCTTGATGCACCGATCCATCACGACATTGAGCCCGGCCTTTTCGGCGATGGCTGCGGCTTCTTCGTTCCACGAGCCGAGCTGCAGCCACAAGGTCTTGGCCCCCACTCTGACGGCTTCTTCGGCTACTCCCGGGAGGTCGTCGTGTCGGCGGAAGACATCGACGACGTCCGGCACCTCGGGGAGATCTTCGAGCGATGCGTAGACTTCCTGACCGAGAACCTTCTTCCCCTTCTCTGCGAGGATCGGGTTGATGAAATAAACACGGTAAGGAGAGCTGGACAGCAGATAAGTCGAGACGAAATACGAGGCTCGCGCCGGCTTGTCTGACATCCCCACGATCGCGACGGACTTCGTGTTGTGAAGAATGTTGAGCCGTTCGGGGGCGCTAGGGCCGACCCAGGTGCGTTCGGTTGCGACGGGCTGGTTGGTCATTGTTCAGAGACCTTTCTGTGCGGCGGACTCTCGGGTCAGACCTGTTGCTGAGGTCAGTGCTTGATCCAGGTCCCACAGAATGTCTTCCGGATCTTCCAGGCCGACCGAGATTCGGATCAGGTCTTCGGCCACTCCTCCGGCAAGAAGCTGCTCGGCGGAGAGCTGCTGGTGTGTCGTGGTCGCTGGATGAAGCACGAGGGTTCGGGCGTCGCCGATGTTGGCCAGGTGGCTCGCGAGCTGGAGGTTCTCGATGAAACGACCGCCAACTTCGCGGCCCGACAGGCCGTTGGCCTCCGCCACTCCGAAGCTGAATACGGAGCCAACGCCAAGAGGCAGGTACTTCCGTCCGCGCTCGTAATGCTGATGTTCGGGCAGGCCCGCGTAGTTGACGTAGGCAATGCGCGGGTCGGCGTCGAGCCACTCGACGACCTGTTGGGCATTGGCCAGGTGCGCGTCCATGCGCTGGGGGAGCGTCTCGATGCCTTGGATGAGCTGGAATGCCGACTGCGGGGCCAGTGAAGGTCCGATGTCGCGCAACTGTTCCGAACGAAGCTTGGTGAGGAACCCGTATTCGCCGAAGTTCCCCCACCACGAAATGTCGTTGTAGGACGGGATGGGCTCGGTCATCGAGGGAAAGTTTCCGTTGCCCCAGTCGAATCGCCCGGACTCGACCACCACGCCGCCCAGGGTTGTGCCGTGGCCCCCAATGAATTTGGTGGCCGAATGGATCACGATGTCGGCGCCGTGTTCGATCGGGCGGACAAGGTAAGGAGTTGAAATTGTCGCGTCGACCACGAGCGGGATCCCGGCCTCATGGGCCACCTGGGCAAGTCCTTCGAGATCCGCGACCTGACATGCGGGATTGGAGACCGCCTCGGTGTAGATAGCCTTGGTGTTTTCCTGGAGCGCATCCTTGAAGGCTTGCGGGTCCATCGAATCGATGAATGTGGTCTCGACGCCGAATCGTCGCAGGGTCACATCCAGCTGGGTCACCGTGCCGCCATAGAGCTGCGCCGAGGAGACGATGTGGTCCCCGGCCTGGGTCAGGGCCGCGAAGGTGATGAACTCGGCCGCCATGCCCGAGGCCGTCGCGACGGCGCCGATGCCTCCTTCGAGAGACGCGACCCGTTCTTCGAAGGCCGCAACCGTGGGATTGCCGAGCCGAGAATAGATGTTGCCGTATTTCTGCAGAGCGAAGAGATTCGCGGCGTCGTCCGAATCCTTGAAAACGAAGGACGTGGATTGGTAGATCGGAACTGCTCGTGCACCGTGCTCGGCGTCGGGGGTTCCCCCGGCATGGAGTGCGCGGGTTCGGAATCCGAAAGTGTGTTCGGCCATGCTGATCCTCTTCGACGGTCGATGCTCGCAGTGAAGCGCTTGGGTCTCATCGTCCGCGCCAGGGTGGCCTGCCTGCAACTGTTTCGATTGTTTCAGGACTTATTCCGTATGTGACGGCGCGCCATGACGAGCGCGGAATACCGGGAGATTGAACGCCAGAATGCTGGCTTTCCGGCCTGACCAGGACAATTGCAGTTTCCGCAAATAGTTGGATTTCATCAGCACCCTGATTACTCTTGGACAAAGCGTCGGTACTCACTGACTGCGTCAGTCATCACACTAGGAACACCATGAGCGATTTTCTTCGCCAACGGTGGGGGCAGATTCTGTTCTCGAGTTGGCAACACATGAGCCTCGTGGTGCAGTGCCTTGTGCTCGCAACGGTCATCGCGATCGTTCTGGCCGCGCTGTGCTATCGAAGCCGAGCGCTGACCTCCGTGGCGAACAACGTCTCTGCGGTCGGCCTCACCATCCCCTCCTTCGCCTTGATCGGCCTCCTCATAGTCCCGTTGGGTTTCGGTGTGGTTCCGGCCGTCGTCGTGGTCACGTTCTTCGCGGTCCTGCCGATCCTGCGCAATGCCGTCGTCGGTCTCGCAGGCGTCGACCAATCGACCATCGAGGCCGCACGCGGTATCGGTATGAGTCGAGTGAAAACGTTCTTCCGCGTCGAGCTTCCACTGGCTTGGCCCGTGATTCTGGCAGGGATGCGGGTCTCCGCGCAGATGACCATGGGCATTGCCGCCGTCGCGGCCTATGCGCTCGGGCCCGGCCTGGGCGGTTACATATTTTCGGGCTTGTCTCGCCTCGGGGGAGCAAACTCCCTCGAATCCGTCGTGACCGGCGTCGTCGCCGTGATCATCCTCGCCCTCATTCTCGACGTGGTGCTCATCCTCGTCGGCCGCCTGACCACTTCAAGGGGTATCCGTGTCTGAGAACACCCATAGCAACGCCACTTCCGCCCACGCCGCTGCCCAGAGCACAGGAGCCGCACAGGCGACGTCGCCCGTGAGCGACGCGCAGACCGACACGTCTTCCGCCGGGAGCGGCCGCCACAAAGGCGCGTCGATCCTGATCGAAAACGTCACCAAACGATATGGCAGCGGCAAGAAGCCTGCCGTGGATCAGCTGACACTGGAGATCCCCGCAGGGCAGATCATCATGTTCGTCGGACCCTCTGGCTGCGGCAAGACCACGACCCTAAAAATGATCAACCGTCTGATCGAACCCACCGAGGGCCGGCTGATTCTCGGCGGGGAAGACGTCACCAAAATCAACGGCGACAAGCTGCGCCGCAAGATCGGATACGTGATCCAGGCCGGCGGGCTCCTGCCGCATATGACCGTGGCCAACAACATCGGCCTCGTTCCCAAGATGCTCGGTTGGGATAAGAAGCGCATCGCGGATCGCGTCGACGAGCTGCTGGACCTGGTGTCCTTGGACGCCGATACTTACCGCGATCGTTACCCGAGGGAACTCTCCGGCGGACAGCAGCAGCGTATCGGTGTGGCTCGTGCGCTGGCCGCCGATCCGCCCGTTCTGCTGATGGACGAACCTTTCGGCGCCGTTGACCCGATCACGCGTCAGCGGCTCCAGGACGAGCTCATCAACATTCAGCACGAACTGCACAAGACAATTGTTTGCGTCACCCACGACTTCGACGAAGCCGTCAAGTTGGGCGATTGGATCGCAGTCTTCGACGAAGGCGCGCGGATCGTTCAGTACGACACCCCGGAGCGTATCCTCGCTCATCCCGCGAGCGAGTTCGTGGAGGACTTCATCGGCTCTGGGGCTGGACTCAAGCAGTTGGGACTCGCCCGCGTGGGCGACGTCGACCTGATCCCCGGCGTGATCGGGCACCCTGGACAGGACGCACGGGAGCTCGAGGGGCATGTCGATAAAGCAGGGTTCAACACCGCCGTGGTCCTGGACGAGCGTGAACGCCCGTTGCAGTGGTTGTCGAAGGAACAGCTCTCTCGGATAACCAAGGTGCCCACCCAGCAGGACCCGGACCTTCCCATTGTCAGCACGCGATCAACCCTCAACGACGCCCTTGACACGATGCTCGTGGCGAGTACCGGCGAGGCGCTCGTCCAAGGCGGACGCGGTCGGTACAAGGGAATCATCACCGTTGAGACGGTCATGAAGGCCATTACGGAACTGAGAAGTTACAACCCCGGCGACTACACACCGGTCGGCAACAACACCGGGGAAATCCCGGTGGCCGAGGTCAGGGACTCGGTTGAGTCTTCGAAAGCTTCCCAGGACGGCGCAGAGCAGAACGCGGGTTCGGATGCCGGTGGGGGTTCGACCGCAGCGGGTTCCTCTGCCAGCGGAAGGCGCGGCCCCGGGCAAGAACCGTGGAATGAAAGCGGTGAGCGTTCATGAGCCAGACCGTGGAGACGGCCGGACTCGATACGAGCCGCCGCCAGTGGGCTGGCCTCGTCATCCAGCCGGTCGTCATCATCCTCGCATTGGGCGCCATCATCTGGTGGCTCAACCAGGCCGACCTGACCGATCCCGAACAAGTGACCCTGGACCCCAAGAATCTGCTGAACCTGACGTGGCAGCACCTCCAACTGACCGTCGTCGCCGCCGTCGTGGTCCTGATCCTGGCCATCCCGATCGGTGTGCTCCTGACCCGCAAGCCCTTGCGGTGGCTAGGGACGCCTTTCATGGCTCTGGCAAACCTGGGCCAGGCGGCCCCGCCCGTCGGCCTGATCGTGTTGTTCG
Organism: Rothia uropygioeca; assembly: GCF_004136585.1. Lineage (NCBI taxonomy): Bacteria > Bacillati > Actinomycetota > Actinomycetes > Micrococcales > Micrococcaceae > Rothia > Rothia uropygioeca. The sequence continues at coordinate 278,850 of NZ_NOIR01000003.1, forward strand.
CGTTCTGGCTGGGTTTCGGTTTTCAGGCCTCCGCCCTCGCACTGATCCTGTACGCGTTCCTGCCCGTTCTCAAGAACACCATGGTGGGGCTCGATGCCGTGGACCCGCGCCTCGTGGAATCCGCGCGAGGTATGGGCATGAGCAACATGGGCGTCCTGCTGAAGGTCGAACTCCCCCTCGCGATCCCGGTGATGCTGGCCGGCATCCGCACCGCACTCGTGCTGCTCGTGGGCACGGCAACACTCGCGACATTCGTCGACGGCGGTGGCTTGGGGCTTCTGATCACAACCGGCGTCAACCTGTCCTTGAACAGGGTGCTCATTACCGGATCGTTGCTGGTGGCCCTCCTCGCGCTGAGCGTGGACTGGATTGCTCGCGTTTTCGAGCAGGTCGCTCGACCGAAGGGACTCTAGACATGTTTGGAAAGAAGAAGACCAGGCTCGCCGCGTTGGGCGTGATCGGGATGTTGGCCTTGAGCGGTTGCGGCCTGCAGCCGGCGACATCGACTCTCCCCGATTTGAAACCCGGAAGCATCAAACCGATCGATGGTGCGGGCGACCAAAAGGTCACGGTCACGTCCAAGAACTTCACCGAACAGCTGGTCCTCGGCAAGATTGCGGTTCTGACCGCGGACGCGGCGGGGTTCGACGTCTCGGACATGACCAACGTGCCGGGCTCTCAGCCTTCACGCAATCTCATGGTCAGCGGACAAGCACAACTCGGGTGGGAGTACACGGGTACCGCATGGCTCACCTACATGGGGGAGACCGAAGCGATCCCCGATGCACAGCAGCAGTGGGAAGCCGTCAAGAAAGCAGATGAGAAGAACAATCTCACCTGGGGCAAGCCTGCGCCGCTGAACAATACGTATGCGTTCGCAGTCCGCCAGGAATTCGAGGATAAGTACGGCGTCAAGAGCCTGGACGACATAGCCAAGGTACCCGTGAATGAACGTACGTTCTGCGTCGAGTCCGAGTTCAATTCGCGCAGTGACGGATTCAACCCGATGTTGGAAAAGTACGGTCTTCAGCGGGGTGCGCCGGATGGTGTCCCGGAGAGCAACGTTTCGGTCATGGACACCGGTACGGTGTACGCGGCCACAGCCAAGGGCGATTGCAATTTCGGAGAGGTCTTCACGACCGACGGGCGCATTCCGGCCCTCAACCTCACGGTTCTCCAGGATGACCGTGAGTTCTTCCCGAAGTACAACGGCTCGCCCGTCTTCAACTCGGATCTGGTGAAGAAGTACCCGGAACTGCAGGAGCGCTTCGAACAGGTTTCCAAGCTGTTGGATGACAAGACAATGCAGAACCTGAACTACAAGGTCGATGTCGAGGGGCAGGACCCTGGTGACGTCGCTCTGGACTGGATGGTCGATAAAGGTCTGGTCGGGAAGAAATAGCTCGTTTTGTCGAAATACCTGAAACGCCCCGGTTCGGTGCTCGATCCGGGGCGTTTTTTGCGCCCGGCCCGTTCTCTGGCGCGGTGGGGTGTTCAGAGTCCGTATTGCCTCTTGACGAATTCTTTGTAGAGGACTCCGTAGAGGGGTGGCGAGCCTTTGAGAAGGGCCCCGGCGAGGGCATATACCGGGCGGGTCATGAGGCACCGCAAAAGCAGGGTGCAGTTCATGGCGTTCTGGCAGGCGGCGACATGGGATTCGAGGGCTGGTGGATTCAGCCTCAGCGCGGCCTGTGCAGAATTCAGGAACGTCAGAATCCACGCCGCGGCCAGCGCGTTCTTCTCCCGGTAGGAGCCACGGTGCGCCTGGGTCCGTTCCTTGAGAAATTCCATGAACCGGTAACTCTCCGAGATCGGCGGGACCGAACCCCACGTGATGGACTTCGGGTTGACCGAGTACAAGTGGAGAGAATCTTGGATGTAGACGACTTCTCTGGCGCGTTGGTACGCGGCGATTGAGAATCCAGAGTCCTCGACTCTATTGAGAAGCGGAAATTCCAGATCCTCCAGGGAAGAAACACGGAAGATCTTGTCCCATGCATAGGGCGTGAGCTGATCCCGCATGAGGTTGATCATGGCTTGGCGTCCCGTGAAGATTCCGGTGGTCCCTCGTACGCGATATCGGTGCGTCCCGTCGGGATACAGGACGTCATGGCAACAGACCACGACGTCGGTCGAGGCGGTTGTCTGCGCGTGCATTTTCTCGAGAAATTCCGGATGGTAGACGTCATCGGAGTCCAGGAAGGCAACCCATTCTCCCCGCGCTTCCCGCATTCCGCGATTCCTGGACCCTGCCAAGCCAAGGTTGTGGTCGTTGACGACGTACCGGACGCGAGGATCATCGATGCTCGCCAGGTGCTGGCGGATCACACGGTCGGCGTCGTCTGGGGACGCGTCGTTGATCACGACGAGTTCGAAGTCCGGATCGGTTTGAGCGGTTACGCTTCTGATCGATCGAATGACGCTCGATGCGGTGTTGTAGACCGGCAGAATGACGCTGGTTCTGGGGGCCATGGACTCACCTGTGTGCGAGGGTGACGTATATAACAGCGAAAGTATACCTCGGAAGTGTACCCGTGGGTACGCGTCAGTGTGTCGGGGCTATTGCGCTGTATCGGCCGCGGTGCCTTCCAATCGCCTCAGAATCTCGGCCAAAGCGAAATAGCCCTCGGTCTGCTCGTGCCACCCCGTTCGGATGAGGGCTTTGCTGACTGCTTGAGGGGAAATGCCGAGCGCATCGGCGATGGCACGGTGCTGTCCGCGGACCCCTGGGACAAGGAGGTCCACAACGCGCCACTCGGCTTGGGTCCTCGTGCCGACGAGTCGGGAAAGCAAACGTGCGACGCCGGTCGCAGCATCGGCAAGCCGCGGATCGGGGGCCTCGACCGCGATATTTCGAAATGCCGCATTGGCTTGGGTTGGTCCTGCAGCGCACCGATCACAAGCCGCACGCGCGTAGGCCAACGTGGTTCCGGCATCCTGGTCGGAGGCGTTCCCCGCGGTGCCGAGCCCCACCATGACTCCGGGCTGCCGCAGGGTCGCAAGGGCGGCATCGAGCGCGGCTTCCGGAGCGGAGAATACGGCGCTGAGCTTTCCCGCGGACGAGACGGTGAATTCTTGGATGTACCGGTCGGCAGAGGGGAGTGAGTTCAATCGGTTGGCGAGGACACTGGAGTCAGGTGATTCGATGATGAGGGCGTACATGTACGGCTATTATGCCCGGACAGGATCAGGAGATGGTTTTTTGCAGTGATCCGCGCAGGGCGTCGAAGTGGGAGTTCAGCAGAAGCGCGGCTCGTTCCTTTTCCCCGTTCCTCACGGCTTCGAGAATGTCTCGATGGGCTTGGGCGTTCTTTTTGGCAACAGGAATAGATTGGCCAACCTGCTCCCTGATCTGTCCATATACGGACCAGAAGACTTCCAGAAGGCTGGCCAGAAGCCCATTGTTCAAGGGGGCGAAGAGCAGACGGTGGAATTCGTGGTCGTGTTCCGCGTTGAGTGCACCGTCTTCGGCTGACTCTTCCATGCCTTGAATGCATTTTTCGAGGGCAGCATGGTCCTCCGCGGTCATTGCGTCCATGGCGGAGCTGACCAGCGCCGATTCGAGGGCCTGACGGACCTCGACGACCTCCATGGCCTCGTTCCCATGGCCCTGGAGGGACATGCGGGCATGGAATTCCAAGCCCATGGCCAAAGCCTCGAGGTTCTTGTGGGCCACGAACATTCCGTATCCGTGCCGTACCTCCACCACGCCCATCGACTGCAGTACTTTGAGCGATTCGCGGACCGTATTGCGTCCGACGCCGAGCTCTTCGACGAGTTCGTATTCCGTGGGCATGGGGTCGCCCGGCGTGAGGCCGCGGTCCAGGATGATCGTCATGATCTCTTGCTGGAGGGCACGCATACGATCGGCAGCGCCGACCCGGCGTTTCGAGGTGTAATCCTTCGGTTCCATGCGTTCTCCTCGTCGATGGTCGAACTTTGTGGATCTTATCGTGGTCCCGTCATCGCTCGATGGGTGGCCGTCCGCCACAACAAACGTGATGTTGACAACAGGATTCTATGTGGCTAAATTTACACACCAAGCATAGGACATCCTACATCCCATCTCCTCTGGAGGCCCAGATGATCCCAGAGTCTTCGACGAAGAAGTCCCAGACCGCGCGCCGCATCTCACGGCGCGGATTTCTCACGGCTGCCGGTGGGTTGAGCGCGGCTCTCGCTTTTTCGGCGAGCCTCTCCGCATGTTCGGCGGATACCGCTCCGGCCAAGAAGCGCATCGAGGCGGGCATCTCGTATTCCCTCTCCACCGGATTCGACCCGATGATCACCACGAGTGCAGCGGCCATGGCCGCAAACCTGCATATCTTCGAGGGTCTCGTTGATCTCCACCCAGCGACCCGAAAGCCGTACCTTGCTCTGGCTTCTGAGATGCCCCGGGAAATCGACGAGCGTACCTACGAGGTGCCGTTGCGCCAAGGTGCCCATTTCCACGACGGTTCCCCCGTCACCGTTGACGACGTCGTGTACTCCTTCACGAGGGTCCTCAACCCGGAGAATGCATCGACGTTGCTCCAACTCGTCGATTTCATCGACGGCGTCGAACCCCACGGGGACAAAGCAGTCCGGTTCCACCTGAAGAACCCCTTCCCGCTGTTTGCCGAGCGCATCTCGTGCATCAAAATCGTGCCGAAGGCCGTGATCGAGAAAGATCCGAAGGGATTCGACGCCCAACCGGTGGGCTCGGGACCGTACAAATTCGTCCGGGCTCTCAAGGACAACCGTATAGAATTCAGCGGATTCGCCGACTACAACGGTCAGTACAAGGCCACCGTGGACGAAATGATTTGGTACCTGCTCTCCGACTCCGCGGCTCGTGTGACCGCGCAGGACTCGGACCGGGTACAGGCCATCGAGGATGTCCCGTACCTCGACGCCGAATGGCTCCAGAAGAGATCGAGCCTCGAACAGGTGCCCTCGTTCGGCCTCTTGTTCATGATGTTCAATCTCCAGAAGCCGCCGTTCGACGACGTCCGTGTACGCCAAGCCCTGCATTACGGCCTGGACACCGAGCTGGTCATCGAGCGGGGGTTACTGGGGCACGCGAGCGCCGCGACTTCATTCGTTCACAAAGAGCATCCGGACTACGTCAAAGCCTCTACGGTCTACGACTACGACCTCGACAAGGCGTCTCAGCTCCTGCACCAGGCAGGCGTGGACAAGCTCGATTTCACGGTTCATACCACCGATACCTCGTGGGTCAAGGACGTCATGCCCGTGATCCTCGAATCCTGGAACAAGATCCCCGGTGTCTCGGTGAACATGCAGGCCATGCAGTCGGGGGCCCTGTACGCGCAGTACGTGGACACAGGCAATTACCAACTGTGCGTGGCCCCCGGTGACCCATCGGTCTACGGCAACGACATGGACCTGTTGCTCTCCTGGTGGTTCCGGGGCAAGACCTGGGCAGACAAGCGATTCCACTGGGCCGGCACGCCGGAACACGACCAAACCCTGGACCTCATGGACCGTGCGGTGCAGACCAGCGATCGGGATGAAGCCCTGCGACTGTGGGGTCAAGCCATCGACATCATGGCCGAGCAAGTCCCGCTCTATCCCATTTTCCACCGCAATTTGCCGACGGCCTGGCACGGAACCGACCTCAAGGGCTTCAAACCGCTGCCGACCACGGGCCTCTCTTTCCTCGGTGTAGAGCGGAACTGACCCAGCCAACTTCTCCCGCATACGATCCAAGGAGGATTTCTCGTGGGGAACATACTCAGACTTTTCGGGCGACGAATCATCGCCCTCCCCTTCATGATCCTGGGCATTACGCTGCTCGTGTTCATCGTGCTGCACTTCTCGCCCGGTGACCAGGCAACGGCCGCCCTCGGAGAAAACGCCAGCGCGGATGCCAAGGATGCGTACCGGGAAGAACACGGGCTCAACCAGCCGATGATCGTCCAGTACCTGACCTTCCTCGGTCGGTTGTGCACCCTGAACTTCGGTGTCACGACTCCGCCTGAGTCACCGATCTCGACCATGATTGCGGGGGCCTTCCCGGTCACGCTTCAACTGACCCTCTGGGGCGTCGTCATCGCTGCGGTGGTCTCCCTGGTCCTGGGCATCATCGCTGCTCTGTGCCGGGACCGGTGGCCGGACCAACTGATCCGCGTATTCTCGATCGCCGCGGTCGCCACGCCGTCCTTCTGGCTCGGAATCCTGCTCATCCAGTGGTTCGCCGTCGGGTGGCGCATTCTTCCCTCCGGTGGATACACCTCCTTCTTCGACAGTCCGAGCAAGTACTTCACCTCGATGCTGATGCCTTCCGTGGCTCTGGCCATTCCGGTGTGCGCGTCCCTCATCCGGGTGGTTCGCACCTCGATGGTTGAGGAACTGGACAAGGACTACGTGCGGACGGCCATCGGCAACGGCGTCCCGCGCGGCGAAGTCCTCCGGACGAATGTTCTGCGCAATGCCCTGGTGACTCCAGTGACGGTGCTCGGCCTGCGCATCGGTTACCTCTTAGGCGGTGCCGTGGTGATCGAGATGATCTTCTCGATGCCGGGCATGGGCCAGCTGATTCTCAACGGAATCACCAACCAGGACATCAACCTGGTTCAAGGCGTCGTCGTCACCATTGCCGTCACCTTCGTGCTGGTCAACATCGTCGTCGACCTGCTCTATCTGCTCATCAACCCTCGCATTAGGACGGTGTGACCATGAGATTCAAGCTCGCCGACCGACTCTCCCAGCCCGGGATTCGATTCCGCAGGATGCCATGGGGATCCAAGGTCGCCACAGTATTCCTGATCCTGATAGCGCTCGCCGCGATTTTCGCCCCACTCATCGCACCACACGACCCTTTGCAGACCGGAGCGGGAGTGCCTCAGGGCCCCAGTTGGGACCACCTGTTCGGCACGGACCGACTCAATCGGGATATCTTCTCGCGTCTGCTCTACGGTGCCCGCAGCTCACTCGTCATCGGATTGGGCTCGGTTGCCTTGGCTCTGATCCTTGGCGGGATCCTCGGGGCCATCGCCGCGACGGGACGTCGCTGGGTCAACGAGGGGATCATGCGAATCATGGACGTCATCATGGCGTTCCCCGGTATTGCGCTCGCCGCCGTTCTCCTGTCCACAATGGGCAATTCGATTCCCGTGATCATCCTGTCGATCGCGATCATCTATACACCTCAGCTGGCCAGGGTGGTACGCGCCAATATCCTGACCCAGTGGAATGAGGACTACGTCCGCGCGGAGCGCATCATCGGTGCGAAGCGCGCATTCATTCTGGCCAAGCACGTGCTTCGCAACAGCGCGGCTCCCGTTCTAGTCTTTGCGACGGTCATGGTCGCGGATGCCATCATCTTCGAGGCCTCGCTGTCATTCTTGGGAGCGGGCATCCAAGACCCGGACCCGAGCTGGGGAAATGTCATTTCCTACGGACGAAATGTGGTTCTTGCGGGTGCCTGGTGGGCCACTACCTTCGCTGGTATCACGATTTTGCTGACGGTCCTCGCCCTGAACGTTCTGTCCGAGGGAATGACCGATGCGATGGCCAATCCGCGATTGCGAGCCCAAGCGGCATCCTCGGAAGCGACCTCACCTCGCAGCGAAACCGTCCAACCCAGGACCGAAGCCATATTTGCGGCGGAGTCCTCACGGGCCGTCCCGACGTCGAACATTCAGACGGTCAGCCCCCGTGGCAAGTCTTTGCTGGACGAGCAGCTTGCGGCTCTGGCGGCGGCGGAATCACGGCGGGGCGATCGGTTGGCTCCCGATCCCCATGCGAAGCCGTTGTTGGAGGTCAAGGACCTCTCGATTTCCTTCCCTGACAGATACGGGGACACCAAGGTCGTTCGCGATCTCAGCTTCTCGGTCGCCCCGGGCGAAACCATGGGGTTGGTCGGAGAATCCGGGTCGGGTAAATCGATTACGTCTTTGGCCATCATGGGGCTTCAAGCGACCAACGCGGTCGTCACCGGATCGATCCTCTTCGGTGGGAAAGAGCTGGTACCTTCCAAACCGGGTCAGCAAGCCCTGGACCGCACCTTTGCCGGACTTCGTGGAGAACAGATCGCCATGATTTACCAGGACGCCTTATCCTCCCTGAACCCTTCGATGCTCATCAAGGATCAGATGGAACAACTGACCAAGCGCGGCGGGCGCATGAAGCCGAACGAGCTCTTGCGGCTCGTGCAGCTGGACCCGGATCGGACCCTCAAGAGCTATCCTCACGAGTTGTCCGGTGGACAGCGGCAGCGCGTGCTCATTGCGATGGCATTGTCCCGTTCACCCAAACTCGTCGTCGCGGACGAGCCGACGACGGCCCTTGACGTCACAGTGCAGCGCCAGGTGGTCGACTTGCTGCTCGACCTGCAGAAGCAGCTCGGCTTCGCGATGATTTTCGTCAGCCATGATCTCGCTCTGGTCGGGTCCCTGGCCCACCGGGTGACGGTCATGTACGCGGGACAGGTCGTCGAAACCGGCAGTACGACGGAGGTCCTGTCCGATCCCCGACACGAATACACACAGGGTCTGCTCGGCTCAGTTCTGTCCATCGAGTCGTCGGCCGAACGCCTTTACCAAATCCCGGGGACAGTTCCCAGCCCGCGTGAATTCGCACCCGGCGACCGATTCGCTCCCAGATCGCAAAGGCCCGACGCCAATCCGCTGGCGCCCCTGCATATGGAGCAGATCGGCGGATCGGACCATTATTGGGCGACCAACGCTCCGACGAACGGATCCGCTACCGTCAAAATCATTCAAGGAGCTGACTCATGAGTGCCACGGCATCCCGGACGGACGAAGCTGTTCTGTCCCTCAAGGACCTGAAGGTTCATTTCACGACGCGCACCGGGTCCCTGTTCAAACGCAACGTCGTCAAAGCCGTCGACGGAATCTCCCTGGACGTCCTGAGCGGTCGTACCGTAGGCGTTGTCGGGGAATCCGGATCGGGCAAGACGACCCTCGCCAACGTCATCGTGGGCCTCCAAGAGCCCACGGACGGTGAGCTGCTGTACCGCGGAAAACCCGTGGGCACGGGGGCCGCGGACCGCAAGAAATTCGGCAAAGCCGTCACCATGATTTTCCAGAACGCCTCGACCGCGTTGAATCCCCGAATGACCACGCACGACATCGTCAAGGACCCCATGGACGTGCACGGGATGGGGGCCGCATCCGGCCGCTCGGACCGTGTGTACGAGCTGCTCGATCTGGTCGGGCTTCCGACCTCGGCGGCCGAAGCCGTACCCGCTCAGCTCTCGGGTGGTCAGCGGCAGCGCGTGGCCATCGCCCGAGCGCTCGCCCTCGACCCGGAGGTCATCGTGGCCGACGAGCCAACGAGCGCCCTGGACGTCTCCGTCCGTGCTCAGGTGCTCAACCTGCTCATCGATCTGAAGAAGGAACTCAATCTGGGAATGGTGTTCATCTCTCACGATATTCAGACCGTCCGCCATATTTCCGACGATCTCTTGGTCATGACCAAGGGCCAGGCCGTCGAACAAGGAGAGGCGGACGAAGTCCTGAGAAACCCATCGCACGACTACACACGGTCACTGCTCCACGCCGCGCCGAGCCTTCTCAACCTTCGAGCCCCATAACAGCCCCGGCCACCGGGGCCGGTCTTGAACCCGGATCATCAGCAACACAACCATCAGGAGTAAATTTCGTGTCTGTAACCCCCGCATTCCACGGCGTCATCCCGCCCGTGATCACCCCTCGCACCAGCGATGGCGAGATCGACCGCCAGGGCCTGGAAAGGGTCGTTCGCCATCTGATCGACGGGGGAGTCCACGGGTTGTTCATGCTCGGTTCCTCGGCCGAGACCCCCTACATGAGTGACGACGAGCGACGCATCGTCGTCGAGCTGACCGCCGAATTCGCGAATGGTTCCGTACCGGTCATCGTCGGCGCCAACGACCAGACCCCCGTTCGCGTGGCCGACGAAGCACGCCGTATGAGCGATTTCGGTGCGGACGCCGTCGTCGTTTCGAGTCCCTATTACATCATCACCGACCCGCGCGAGATCCTCGAGCACTTCCGCATTGTGCGAGAAGCCGTGGATGTCCCGGTTTTCGCGTACAACGTTCCGGTCCGCACACACATCCCCTTGGGTACGGACGTCCTGGCACAGTTGGCCGAAGAAGGCACGATCATCGGGGTCAAGGATTCGGCGAACGATGACATTGCGTTCCGCCAATTGCGTCTCGCTACCCGCCATATCGAAGGTTTCTCGCTCTTTACCGGGCACGAGATCGTATGCGACGGAGCAATGCTCTCAGGTGCCGACGGGTTGGTGCCGGGACTGGGCAATGTCGATCCCGCGGGGTACGTTCGGTTGTACGAGGCAGCCGTCGCCGGAGACTGGGACGCAGCTCGTCGCGAGCAGGATCGCCTGGCCGACCTCTTCACGATAGTGACCTGCGCGGACGCCACGCGGGTCTCCGGGGGCGCCGCCGGCGTGGGTGCATTCAAAACCGCCCTCGTGGAACTCGGCGTGTTCTCGTCGAATACAATGTCCAAGCCCATGGCGGCGCTCAACAATCAGGAAGCCGCCTCGATTCGAGAAATTTTGGAAAGGACCGGTCTTCTATGACCCATGCCGCGGTTGCCCTGGACCTGGGTGGAACGAAGACGGCGGGAGCTCTCATTACAGCGACCGGGGAGATCCTGGGGCAAACTGCTGAGCCGACCCCCGCGCAAGAAGGACCCCCAGCCGTTCTGGCCGCGGCGGCGTCGGTCTCCAAGACGTTGCTGCGGAAAGCCGATGAGCTCGGCCTCGAGGTGCGGCCGATCCTGGGCATCGGTTCGGCGGGAGTGATCGACCCCCATACCGGCCAAGTCGTTTCTGCGACACCGAATATTCGCGGGTGGACGGGGACCTCATTGTCCAAGGAACTGAGCGCGCTCCTCGCTGACGTGCCGGGACGACCGATCCAGGTTGTTCGGCCCGTGAACGATGTTCACGCGCATGCTTTGGGTGAGGCCCTGTACCGGCGCAACAACGGGATGTCGGCGCGAGGAACGATGTTTCTCGTCGCATTCGGCACGGGAGTCGGCGGAGCCATGCTGATCGATGGGAAGCCGCAAGTGGGCAGGCATTTCGTCGCGGGCCACGTGGGAATGATCCCGATGCCTCACCATCCTGACGCGGAGATCTTCGCCGCGGGTTCCAAAACCCCGGAACACATGATCCTCGAGGATGCGTGTGGCGGGGTCTCCTTCGCGGACGCCTATCGCAGCGTCGGCGGGGATCGTGACGTCCGCACAGCCCGGGATGTCTTCGCGAACGCGGCGGACGACGCGGCAGCTCAGAAGGTCATCCGCGTTTCGGCGGAAATCGCAGGGGCCTTCCTGGGCGGCATCGTGAACATGATCGATCCGGACGAACTCGTGCTCTCCGGCGGCATTGCCGACTCGGGGCCCCTGTGGTGGGACCCGATGATCAAGACCTTTGAAGCCGTAAGGTTGCCCGGAATCGAGACCGTTCCGGCAGCGGCGTCCTCGGGCGGGTTGGCGGCGTTGCTGGGTGCAGCATCGTTGGCCTGGTCGGACGAGAACCCGGCCTCCCCGAATACCTGAACAACGCCTCAGCGGCGGAAAGGAATCCTCCATGCTTCTCACGAATGAGCAGCTCCAGAATCTCCGCGGGCGTCTGATCGTCTCGGCGCAGGCCTACCCTGGGGAAGCTATGCGGGATCCGCGGACCATGGCGCAGGTCGCTCAATCGGCCGTCGTCGGAGGAGCGGCGGCCATCAGGGTCCAGGGAATCGCGGATATCCAGCACACCCGATCCGCGGTAGAGGTGCCGGTGATCGGATTGTTCAAGGACGGGCACGAAGGCGTCTTCATCACCCCGACCCTTCACCACGCTCTGGCGGTCGCCCAAGCGGGTGCGCATATCGTCGCCATCGACGGAACACGCAGGAACCGGCCTGACGGGCGGAGTCTGCACGAGACGATTGCCGCCTTGCACGAGCAGTCGGCGGCCAAAGTCATGGCCGATTGCGGCTCCCTCGATGACGCCCTCGCCGCGGTCGATGCAGGGGCCGACATCGTGGGGACAACCCTGGCCGGTTATACCGGGGAACGAGCCAAAACTGACGGACCGGACCTGGAGCTCATTTCCTCGATCGCAGAAGCACAGACTGGGAAGATGCTCATTGCCGAAGGCCGCATCCATTCCCCAGCCCAGGCGGCCGCGGCCCTCGGCGCAGGGGCGGATTCCGTGGTCGTGGGCACCGCGATCACCCACCCGGCCAGCATTACGTCGTGGTTCGTCGATGCGCTGAGGTGACGGTGCGCTCATCACGACCTTGAGGCTCGACCTGCCAATCGGGCCGGTGGTCCCGGACGAAGTCGTAGTACTCGCGATTTTTCAAGCCGGAGGCGGCGGCTTCGTCCACGACGACGACCGCCCTGCGGTGCAATTGAAGCGCCGAGGCGGGGCAGAACGCTCCCATAGGGCCCTCAGCCATTGCGGCGACCGCATCGGCCTTGCCCTCGCCCGTCGCGACGAGCAGGGCAACGCGGGAATCCAGGATGGTACCGATCCCCTGGGTGATGCAATGAGTGGGCACCTGAGAGAGATCATTGTCGAAGAACCGTGCGTTGTCTTTGCGCGTCTTGGGAGTCAGCGTCTTGACCCGCGTCCGTCCCGACAAGGAAGAGCTTGGCTCATTGAATCCGATGTGTCCGTTGGCTCCAATGCCGAGGATCTGGATGTCCACTCCGCCGGCTTCACGAATCTGGGCCTCGTAGTCCTCGCAAGCCGCCAGGATGTCGTGCGCGTGTCCGCTGGGGACATGCACGAGGTTCGGGTCGAGCTCGAGTCGCTCGGTCACGTCCCTCCGCACGACCTCGGCATAGCTTTGCGGGTGCCCTTCGTCCAACCCCACATACTCATCGAGGGCGAAAGCGCTGACCTGCGACATGTCGAGACCGGTCCGGACCTTCCGTTCCAAAGCCTGATAAGTAGGCACTGGACTCGAGCCGGTTGCGACGCCCAGAACGGCGTCCGGCTTATTCTCGATGAGTGCGACAATGCGTCGGGCGGCGTACTCGCCCACGGCTTCCGGGTTCGGGGTAACGATGATCTCCATGACTTCAGCCTACTCCCCTGAGCACCTATTGGTACGTACCAATTATCAAATGTCACGAAAAAGTGTATGTTTGGTTCGTACCAATATATTTTCGGTGGGTGATATTCGGCGATGACTCCTCATGATGTCCGGGCAAAGCCCAAGTACGTCTCGTTGGCTGCGGACTTGGAAACCGAGGTCATTTCTGCGCTGGAGCCTCATCAGGCTCTTCCTACCGAGAGGGACTTGCAGGAACGCTATGATGTGAGCCGGGCGACCGTGCGCCGGGCCATAGGTCATCTCGTCGCTTCCGGTGCCGTCTATGCGGTTCGTGGGTCGGGAACCTATGTTGCGGACCCCAGTCTGATTCGCAAGGACCTGCGGCTGACTTCTTTCTCGCAGGATATGGCGGAACGAGGTCATCGGCCGACCAGCGAGCCTTTGGGCAACGATGTCGTCCGAGCCGACGCCGACCTCGCCGTGAAACTCAGGATTTCGGAGGGCGAGGACGTTGGGCGCGTGTACCGTTTGCGCCTCGCCGATGGTGCGCCCATGGCCATTGAGCTATCTTTCATTCCGTTGGCCGTGCTGGGGGGCCATTTGCCCGATCCCAACGGCTCGCTCGACCGGCAATTGGCGCGAGAGGGTCACCGGGCGGAATCTGCACGGCAAGCGATTCGGGCGGTTAACCTCAGCCTGGAGGAAGCGAATCTTCTGTCCCAGCCTGTCGGCGCGGCGGCATTGCGTGTGGAGCGTATCGCCTTCGACGCGGCGGGAACCCCCGTCGAAACCACGGAGACCACCTATCGCGCGGACCGGTACGGCTTCGACCTCACTGTTGTCCGCACACCGAAGGATTGAGTTTGATGACTCTGCTGATCCATTCCGCGCACCCGACCCAAGTTTTGCGGGATCTCCCGGTCCTATCTCATCTGCCCCGAGCGGCCCTGCGTGGTGACTCCGGAACGGTCTGGATCGTGGTCGACGAGGACGGTCAACCCGTCCGTGGCGGTCTCGGCGATTCTTTTCGCGGTCTGCCCGAGATCGATGCGGTTGCTACCCGTGTGGATGCGACGGGCTTGTACCTGACGGCACCCTTTACCGATATTCATTCGCACGGGGCTGGAGGGTACGCGTACGAGGAGGTCGAGAGTCTCCCGGCATCGTTGAAGGTGCATCGGGAGCACGGTACGGGAAGGGCCGTGGCATCCCTGGTTGCCAATCCGCTGAAAGAACTCGAGGCATCGTGTCGGAGAATCGCCACGGTAATCGAGTCGGGTGATGGCGTTCCGGAGGGTGTGAGGCTGGAAGGGATTCACGCCGAGGGCCCATGGCTATCCCCGACGCACAAAGGTGCTCACCGTGAGGATTTCCTTCATGGCGCGTCCCTCGACGAAGCGAAGCGGCTGGTCGAGGCGGCCGGGGGATACCTCCGTCAGGTGACGCTGGCCCCCGAATACGACGAGGATCTGGCCGTTACTCGGTACCTTGTGGATCAAGGAGTGCGAGTGGCGGTGGGGCACACGAATGCTGACTATGCGACAGCCCGTCGAGCATTCGACGCCGGGGCGTCGATTCTGACGCACGCGTTCAACGCCATGAACGGCATCCATCACCGGCGCCCGGGTCCAGTGATGGCTGCCATGGAATCGCCACACGTTTACGCAGAAGTGATTGCCGACGGTGTTCACGTGGCCCCCGAGGTGATCGCCATGCTGTTCCGGTCTCTGCCCGAAAGGGTCTTGCTCATTACGGATGCCATGTCCGCGACAGGCCAGTCCGACGGGGAGTATCGGTTGGGCTCATTGGATGTGCATGTTGAGGCCGGGATCGCCCGCCTGGCAACTCAAGACGGTAGCCAAGGGGCGATCGCTGGCTCGACCCTGACCATGGACCAGGCCGTGCGCACGGTTGTTTCCGCTGGGGTCAGTATCAACGAAGCACTAATCGCGGCCTCGACCCGGCCGGCTAGAGCTCTGGGATTGCCGCCGTGGGGTCAGGGCCTTTCGGTTCAGCTTCTGGATTCGAAACTGAACCCAGTTCCGGGGGTTATTCCCAGAACATCGATTCGACGTCCACGCCCCTGATCATGAGCTCTTCCTGGAGAGCATCTCGGCATTCTATGGGCAGGGCCAGGGAGCCGACCGAGTCATCCGGCCCGATGTACGGCGTGACCTGGTCGAAACCAATCCGGAAGCGGGCAAGGGAACGGCAGAGTTCCATGATGTCGGAGAGGTCGTCTTCGGCCGCGAACACCCAGAAGGAATCTGCTTCGGTGAGTTGGAACAGGCCCACCGGATAACCGCGGCCGTCTACGGAACGACGTCGAACCCAACCGCCAGGTCCTCCCGGGCCCAGCGGGGGGCATACGGGATCGAAGTACCACGACTGGGCACGGGACAACCATTCGGGCACGTGAGGTGCGTACACAACGGCCTCCTCGCCCTCGGGCCATTCGGTCTGTTGGAAAATCGCCGATTCGATGGCATTCCAGAAGACCCGCTCGTCGCCTTCAATGCCGACGCTGTTCATGTCTTCGGGCTCGGGATCCGGGTCGAAGTCGAGGGGATCTTCCTCTCCCGTGTCCCAGTAGGTGGTGCGTGTCGCCAGATCCGCCGTGAGAAGGAACGTCTCAACCTGTTTCAGGTACTCGGGATCCCCCAAGACGACCGTTTGCTCGTCGAAATGGAAGATGTAGGGAGTCCGGGCTTTAAAACTCGGGTTGATGTTTATCATCCCTTCCTCCTGGTTGTGTCCGTGGGGTTCTAGATTATTATTCATGGATCATCCCTTCTTTGTCCCGCGTGCTCCCTGAGAGCGGAAGTTCGTTCCATCGTGCGGCGTCCCGACGAAGGGCCGTGAAACCGCCGAGAATCGACAGCGATTCCGGGTTGGTCGGCCAATAATCTGTGAGGCTGGGGGAGCTGACGATCACCGCCGCCCATTGTCCACGGGAAACGGCTACGTTGAGTCGGTTGGGTGACAAGAGAAAATCCATCCCCCGAGGCACTTCGTCTGCAGAAGAAGCCGCCATTGAAATAATGACTATCGGCGCTTCCTGGCCTTGAAACCGATCGACGGTACCCACCCGGACCCCCGTTTCATCCGGATGCGAAAGCCCCGCTTTTTCCAGGGCGTCACGAATGACTTCCACTTGGGCGTTGTAGGCAGCCACGACGAGGACATCCTCAGGTTCCAACGGCCTGAGCGCTTGGTCCGGCGCATCACTCCAGCTCCTTCCGATGAATTGTCTCGCGAGCTCCACGACCTGGTGAGCTTCCTCCGGAGAGGACGTCGCATTCCCTACGTGTGGAACGTCGAGACGATACACGCCTGGGCGGGTATCTGTCAGCACCCGCCGAGCCGCAGCATGTGCGGACCGAAGCTTGCCTTGGTATGACAGCTTGGAGACCGGTCCGCACAGTTGTGGATGCATTCGCCATGACGAGTCGAGAAAGTACCCGAATTCGGGTGGCAGGGTGCGCTCGCCCGCGGAGAGCCAACCCAAAGCTGATTCGTCGACAGGATACGGATGACTTCCCTGGGTGACTTGAGGCAATTGCTGAGGATCGCCCAGCAGAAGCATGTTGCGCGCGGCCCGAGAGACGGCCAGCATATTGGCCAGGGAGTACTGCCCGGCCTCGTCGATGACGAGAAGGTCCAGGCTCCCCGGGGCAAAACGGTCTTGGTTCGCGAAGTCCCAGGCCGTGCCGCCGTACACTCGCCCCTCGCCTGGCCCCGAGTCGGGAGGCATTGCTTCCGCCAAGAATGAGGAAATCTCCTTGGGCGAGATTTCCCGCCAAGGAACTTGAGGAGAAATCGCATCTCCTTGTGGGCGTGCTTTCTTGGCTTTGGCGATGGCCGCCGCGGGGACGCCTCCGTTGGTGATGCAGCCACGCAGCAGATTTTCGATGACGGCGTGCGATTGGGCGACTACCCCGATGGTCCACCCCTCGGTCACCAGACGTCCGATCACATGAGATCCCACGTACGATTTCCCGGTTCCGGGCGGGCCCTGAACCGCAATGTAGGAGTCGTCCAGCCGCGAGACCGCCGCGTGGATCGCATCTGCCATGGGGATCTTCCCGTCTCCCCAGCCCGGGTCGTTTGCTCGTGGAAGGGCTGCCCCGCCGACGAGCCGTGGCCGCCTGCGGGCCAGGATGTCCAATCCCGCTGCCCGAGGTAACTGGGGGAGGGCCGCGTCGACTTCCTCCGCGAGAGCCGCGAGCGAATCTTCCTGGGCCGCAGTGCGAATGGGCGCCGAGGGGGTCGACGCCATTGGAATCTGGTCGAAGGGCTCCGTGCCTTGAGGACGGGATTCGATCATCCGGATGCGGACCAGTCCAGGGGACGAAGCGGGCTCCAGGGATTCTACGGTCAGCCGAGCATCGCTGGCGCGCGAAACGACCGGTTGTTGCCCTCCGGACCGAGCCTCGATACGTTGCTGGGCTTCGAGCGCCTTGTTTTCCAAGTACGGTGGTAGCGGAGCTTCGTACATAGCGAAGAGCCCTGAGTCTCCGGGCTTCAGTCCGGAACCCTCCGCGAGGCGGGCCGTTCCGGCGAGGACGCGCTTTTCGACCTTCGACCGAGGTGAAGCCTTGTGCCAATCCTCTTCCACACTCATCCGCTCGAAGACCACGACGTCTCGCTGCGATTCCCAGTCCGAAACGGGAGCCGTGAGTCGGTCGAAGTGAGCCCACCAGAATTGTTTCCGTTCGCGTCGGTGATAACCGGTAGCGCTGGAGACCATAGCGACCGCCCGGACCGTGTCCCTCAGCTCTCCCGGGGAGAGCGCGGTGGACTCGGGCGTGGCTGTCTCCACGAAGTGGTTCAGCGACAATTCGACGGGTGTCTCGCGCGCGGACTCGATCGTTTCCGGTTCGACCTGAGTCCCGGGCAATTGGGGCGGCCGGCTCACTTCTTCGGTCGCGGAACGAGAGACGAGAGAGAGCAACCAGTTGCGGAGCTTGAGAGTCGACAGGCAATCGTATCGGTTGTAGTCGCTGATCGAACTCAGAACGGAATTCGCATGCTCGTTCTCACCCGTATCGCGAGCCAAGCAATAATCGGCGTAGGCCACGACCGAGGCCGCGGCGTTGGTGACATCCCCCATGCGGAGCTGATCGCCCATGTAGAGCGGTTCCAATTTCTTGATCGAATACGAGCCCTGCGAAATGCGCAAACTCGCGCGGACGGACTCGTAGAGATCCACAAGGACCTCTTCGCGAAGGAGGTCGTCGACTTCTTCCTCCCCGACGCCGTGCCGGGCCGCGAGGTCTCGCAGTGCACGTTTCTCGTAATTGGCATAGTGGTAGATCTTCATACCGGGATAACGCTGCCGACGTTCACTGACGTACTGCAGAAAATCGAGAAGAGCCTGCTTCTCTTCTTCCCGGGAGTGCGCCCAGAACGGCACGAACGCGGGTTCTTCAGCAGGGTCGAGCGGTGTCTCGATAAGGCCGAAAAGATACTCGATGCCCCATGAAGAATCATCAGGATCCTGCCACATGGGGTCGCCCTCGAAATCGAAGAATATGTCCCCGGGGTTGGCGGCCGGGATCCTTGTCAGGGGCGCGGAATCAGTGACCAGATAGGAAACACTCTGCTGGACTCCTTCCGCATCCGTATAAGTCACGGTCTTGTCCGGGACGGACAGTCCACATTGCATCGCCGCTTGATCCCGAGCGGAGCGAACAGGAGCGGGAAGGTCTCGGCCGCCCAGACCCGCCAAGTCCATCATGGTGCGTACGTCATAGCGTTGGCGTAGTTTTTTGCGCTGGGTCATGGACATCCCCGCAACCTTCAGGACGTCCTGGTGTTTCTCGATTTCGGCAAGGCAGTGGGGACACGTGCCGCAACGGGGCAGGGCCTCGTCCCACCAGTCGAGCGGAGCGGCTGATGGATTCATGCGATCCTGAGTCAGTGACTCGAAGCGGTCCCTGCGCTCTTGGTAAACCGCCATGAACTCCCCGACACTAAATGACGCCCGTTCCCGATTGCCGAGTATCAACGTGACCGTATCCGAGACCGGGATCCCCGCTTGCGCCAGTTGGTCCGCATAGGCGGCAAGCTGCAGTAATGCGGTGACCTTGGCGTGACGAGCCAGTTTGGTGTCGAAGACGGCGTATCTGCCGTCGGGCTCACGGACGAGAAAATCCGAACGACCGTGGAATCGGCCGTCGAAGAAAGATGCCTGAAAAACGACGTCAGCGCCCACGCGCAGAGCTGCAATGGATTCTTGGTGCTTTCGAAGAAGGGCCCCGCGGTCCAGGGTTCCGGCCGGCTCGACCTCATAGACCCCGCGGCCGGTGCTCCGATCGAAACGCCCGCATTGAGCGATCATGTCTTGCAGCACAGCGGCCTCGTGCTGATCTCCCAATCTGGAGGTGCGCTCGAGCATCGCGTCCTCTGGGGCACGGAAGCGGGGCAGGCGGCCTAGCTTTTCCTCCAAGATGTGTACTGTTGCCCACGGACATTCCGCGGCACGGACCAAATCCGAAGCAGAGTAGACCAAGGAACGATGAGAGCTCCCGGGGGTTTGGCCCGGGGCATCGACGAAGAACACAGCCACCTCCTGGTTCCGCCTCCGGCGTCGCGCGGGGCGTTGAATACAGGGTACGGGCAGTGACTGACAAGTTAAGCGGAGGCGGCCTCAGGCTGATCGGAAAGCCCGGTTCGATCCAGCTCCAGACTCATCGAAATCTGATACCGATCCGAACGGTACGTCGAAATCGAGTATTCGAGCGGAAGGGGCCCGTGTTCTCCGCGGGCAAAGGTATATCGGTGGAAAAGCAGGACGGGTGCTGCCGCCTCCACGTCCAGAATTCGAGCCAGATCAGGATCTACCGCAGCGGCTTCCACGGTCTGCTCGGCGGTGCTGACCGCGAACTCCGTCCCGGACAAGTGCGAATACAGAGATTGGCTCAGATCTTTGGCGAGCAGAAGATCGGTCAGTTCCGGTCGCATCCACGATTCGTCCACGCTGACCGGGGCATGATTCGCGAGCCGGAGCCGTTTGACGCACAGGGTTTCCTCGCCGTCGTCCAGCCCGAAGAACTCCGCTGCCCTCGGCGTGGCCTGCCTGCGTTCGGCCAAGAGGATCCTCGTCGATGGTTCCAGTCCTGCGCGTTTCATGTCTTCCGTGAAGGAAGCCAAGTGCAGATTGGAACGAACGCGCCCATGGGAGACATAAGTCCCTTTGCCGTGGATGCGCACCAGCACGCCTTCGGCCACGAGGTCCGCGACGGCACGTCGGATCGTGATGCGGGAAACGCCGAATTGTTTTTCCAGCTGCCTTTCACCAGGTAAGGCATCACCCGGGGACAACTCGTGCCGCGCCAGGTCGCGCAGTTCCGACCTGACCTGTTCATGCTTGTGAACCACCTCTGCGATCGCTTCCGCTACAGCAGATCCTGGATGTCTTCGGCCAGGTTCTCCGCCTCGGGACCGACGACGACCTGAACCATGCCACCCGAGACGACCACACCGTGGGCGCCCATGGCCTTGAGCGCAGCCTGGTTGACGACGGATGAGTCCTCGACCTCGGTGCGCAACCGTGTGATGCAGCCCTCGATGTCCTCGATATTGTCTGCGCCCCCGAGAGCTTCCAGAAGCTTTTCCGGATCAAACATTGAATTCCTCCTTGCCCTTGACAAGCAATTCCTTGTGCCTCACAGTGATCAGAACCACTGGTTATAAACAGTTGACTTGAGCGTACCGACTGCGCTCCATCGACACAACCGCACGCTACTCTCGCCGACGCGAGAATCGAGGTCCCCATGTCTTCGTCAGACGTCCCCATGACGGCCGCCGGGTCTTCCCCCAAAAAAGGCGACGGCAAATCCATGAAAGTCCTTCAGCGCTTCGGGAGGAGCCTGATGCTTCCGATCGCGGCTCTGCCCGCAGCCGCGATCCTTCAACGACTGGGGCAAGACGACCTCCTCGGCCGTTTCTCCTCGATCTCCACCGCAGCCCAGGTGATCGGCGCCGCCGGTACGGCTCTCTTCGACGGGCTGCCGCTGCTCTTCGCGGTCGGCATTTCCTTCGGCTTCGCCAAAAAGGGCGATGGCTCGACGGCGCTCGCGGCCGTCGTCGGCTACCTCGTGATGACCAACGTGTTCAAGGTGATGTCGCCGGTCGTCCTCAGCAGCGACGCAACCTCGGCCGCAGGGGAGGACCCTGCGATCGACTACGGCGTCCTGGGCGGGATCGTGATCGGATTGACGTCCGCCATGTTGTGGCAACGTTTTCACCGGACGAAACTGCCCGATTGGCTCGGCTTCTTCGGCGGAAGGCGTCTCGTCCCGATCCTGACGTCCCTGGCGGCCCTGGTGCTCGGCGTGGTCCTGGCCTTGATCTATCCGCTCTTCGACAAGGGGCTGTCCGCAATCGGCACCGCGGTCGGAGGGAACCCTGTGGCAGGTGCCGGTCTATACGGTGTACTGAACCGGCTCCTGATTCCTTTCGGCCTCCACCACATTCTCAATTCCATTGTCTGGTTCATCCTCGGAGACTACAACGGCGCTCACGGCGATCTGACGCGGTTCTTCGCGGGCGATCCCAGCGCGGGAGTGTTCATGACGGGCTTCTTCCCGATCATGATGTTCGGTCTTCCCGCGGCTGCGCTGGCCATATGGCATGAAGCCAAACCAGGGCAGAAGAAGATCGTCGGCGGCATCATGCTGTCCACCGGTCTGACGTCGTTCCTGACCGGTATCACTGAGCCCCTCGAGTTTTCCTTCATGTTCATCGCATGGCCGCTGTATTTGATCCACGCGGTGCTCATGGGGACCTCGATGGCGCTGACTAACGCCCTGGGGATTCACTCCGGATTCGGTTTCTCTGCCGGAACCATCGACTACGTGCTCAACTTCGGCATATCTCAGAATTCGATCTGGCTGATACCCATAGGGGTGGGCTACGGACTGATCTACTACTTCCTCTTCCGATTCGTGATCCGTAAATGGAACCTGAGAACCCCGGGGCGCGAGGAAGACCCCGACGAAGGTGCGGCGGTCGCGGACGGAGACCTCGAGGAGGCCTCGTCATCGGCTACTGAGCGCGTCGACTCCGCCGATGGCGAGAACCCCCGTCGAGAGACTGAGGGCTAGAAGTCCCAGTCGGAATCGTCCGTCTCCACGGCCTTGCCCATCACGTAGGAGGAGCCCGAACCGCTGAAGAAATCGTGGTTCTCATCGGCGCCTGGAGCGAGGGCCGCCAGGATTTCCGGATTCACGGCGGTCTCCTCCGCGGAGAAGTACGCGGGATAGCCCAAGTTCATCAGTGCCTTGTTGGCGTTGTATCGGACGAAAACGGCGACGTCGTCCATGAGCCCCAGCGGTTCGTACAGTTCTCCCGAATAGTGCAGCTCCAGCTCGTACAGCTCTTCCAACAAGTTGACGGTGAAGTCCTTGACCTCTTCCTGGCGCTCGGCCGAGCAAGCTCGGAGGCCCCGCTGGAATTTGTAACCCGAGTAGTAACCGTGGACGGCTTTGTCCCGAAGGATCAGCCGGATCATGTCCGCGGTATTGGTCAGGGTCGCGTGCACCGAGAAGTGAAGCGGCAGGTAGAACCCCGCGTAGAGCAAGAGCGAAGACAACAGGGTCGAGGCGACTTTCCGCCGCAACGGGTCATCGCCGTAATAGTGCACCAAGACCTTCTTGGCACGTTCCTGCAGGAGGTCGTTGGAGACCGCCCACCGATACGACTGCTCGATATCGCGAGAGCTGGAAAGCGTGGAGAAAACGCTCGAATAGGATCTGGCGTGCACGGACTGCATGAAGGCGATATTCGTGTAGACGGCTTCCTCGTGCTCGGTGCGAGCGTCCTGGATCTGGCTGATCTCCCCGACCGTCGCCTGAACCGTGTCGAGCAAGGTCAACCCGGTGAACACTCGCATGGTCAATGTTCGTTCCTCATCGGTCAGTCGCTGCCAAGCCGGAAGGTCGTTGGACAGGGGTACCTTCTCGGGAAGCCAGAAATTCGAGGTCAATCGGTTCCAGACTTCGAGGTCTTTCTCGTCCTGTACCTGATTCCAATTGACGGGGCGCAGGCGCAGAGCCGGGTCGTGGCGAAAGGACGGCGGGGTCACGGAAATATCGGTGATCGGAAGGTTCGGGGTCGCGTTGGACATAGTGGTTTCCTTGGAGCTTGGATCGGATGGGGTCAAAGGGCGCAGGAGACGCAGTTCTGGACCTCCGTGCCCTCCAGCGCGGCCTGGCGAAGTCGGATGTAGTAGAGCGTCTTGATTCCCGCTTTCCAGGCATAGATCTGGGCACGGTTGATATCTCGCGTGGTCGTGTCGTCCTTGAAGAAGAGCGTCAGCGAAAGACCTTGATCCACGTGTTTGGTCGCCACGGCGTAGGTGTCGATGATCTTCTCGTACCCCACCTCGTAGGCGTCCTCAAAGAGTTCGATATTCTCCTGGCTCATATGCGGGGCCGGATAGTACACACGCCCTAGCTTCCCTTCCTTTCTGATCTCAATCCGCGAGGTGACCGGGTGCAATGAAGCGGTCGAATGATTGATGTAACTGATCGATCCCGTCGGAGGAATCGCCTGAAGGTAAGCGTTGTACATGCCGTCCCTCATCACAGCCGCCCTCAAGACGATCCAGTCCTCGCGGCTGGGCAGGTGCACACCCGCCTCGGCGAACAGCGAGCGGACACGATCGGTGGCGGGGGTGCCATCCGTCGAGACGTAGCGTTCGAAGCGGACCCCGTTCGCATAGTCCGAACTGGCGAATCCCTCGAAAGTCTCGCCGCGTTCGACCGCGAGCAGATGAGAGGCCCGGATCGCGTGGAATGTCACGAGCCGAAAATATGCGTCCGTGAAATCGATAGCCTCGGTGCTCCCGTAGCGGATGTTCTGGGATGCCAAGTAGCCGTGCAAGTTCATTTGCCCGAGCCCGATCGCGTGGGTGGCCCTGTTTCCGCGGGCCACGGAGGGCACGGCGTCGACGTCGCACTGGTCGGAGACGCTGGTCAGCGCTCGGACCGCGGTCTCGACGGTGCGGCCGAAATGAGGGGAGGTCATGGCCGCGGCGATGTTGAGCGAGCCCAGATTGCATGAAATGTCCCGACCAACGGACTCGTAGCTGAGATCGGAACCCATCGTCGAGGGGGTGCTGGTCTGAAGGATCTCGCTGCAGAGATTGGACATCCCAATGCGTCCGGGATGCGCATGATCCCGGTTGACGGTGTCGTCGAAGAGTACGTAGGGATAACCCGACTCGAATTGAAGCTCCGCGATCGTCGTGAAGAAGTCGCGAGCCCGGATCGAGTCCTTGTGGATCCGCGGGTTTGCGGCCAGTTCGTCGTAGAGCGCGGTAATCGACAAATCCGACATCGGTTTTCCGTATTCCCGTTCTATGTCATACGGGCTGAAGAGGAGCATGTCCCGGTCTTCCTTGGCGAGCCGGAACGTGACGTCGGGGATGACGACGCCGAGAGAGAGGGTCTTGATGCGCACTTTCTCGTCAGCATTTTCCCGTTTGGTGTCGAGGAACCGCAGAATGTCGGGATGGTGCGCATGCAGATATACGGCCCCTGCCCCCTGCCTGGCGCCGAGCTGGTTCGCGTAGGAGAAGGAATCCTCCAGAATTTTCATGACCGGAACCACTCCAGAGGCTTGGTTCTGGGTCTTCTTGATGGGGGCACCGGTCTGACGAAGATTCGTGAGCATCAACGCGACGCCGCCGCCACGTTTCGACAGCTGGAGGGCGGAATTCACCGACCGGCCGATCGACTCCATATTGTCTTCCACGCGCAGCAGGAAGCAGGAGACGAGCTCGCCCCTTTGTTTCTTCCCCGCATTCAGAAAAGTGGGGGTCGCAGGCTGATAGCGACCTGACATCATCTCGTCGACGAGATGCACCGCCAACTTTTCGTCGCCCCGCGCGAGATACAGGGCCGTGGCGACCACCCGCTCCGAGAAGTCCTCGAGATACTCCCGTCCGTCGAAGGTCTTCATGGCGTACGAGGTGTAGAACTTGAATGCGCCGAGGAAGGACCCGAAACGGTGTCCTGCCTCCGCAGCTCGTTGGTGAACCGTGGAAAGAAACTCGGAGTCGTAGGCCTGAAGAAAATCCGCTTCGTAGTAGTCGTTGTCCACAAGCCATTCGAGACGTTGGGTCACGCTGTCGAATCGTCGTGTACGAGGCTTGACCCATTGCTGTACATAAGCGCCGATTGCTTGCTTGTCGCGATCGAACTGGATCTGTCCGGACTCGTCGAACAGGTTCAGTTGAGCGTTGAGGGCGTGATAGTCCTTGCGCGTGCCGATGCCTTCTTTGTCACCGGGTGATGTCGTGGTGGGTGATGTCATGCGGATTCCTTGTCGTGTTCCAAAGCGTGCCAAAACTCGTCGAGCCCGTGATTGATGGTCTCGACGTCGCGGGAGTGACCCAAGAGCTCGAATCTGTAGAGCTCCGGAACCCCGCACTTCTTCGAAATCACGGGACCTGCGATGCAGAAGTGCTCACCGAAATTGGTATTTCCTGACGCGATGACCCCTCGAATCAAGCTCCTGTTCTGCGGGTCATTCAGAAAGGTGATGACTTGTCGGGGGACGGCCTGTTTTGCCTCTCCTCCGCCATAACTCGGCACGATCAGAACGTAGGGCCGACTGACGCGGATCATCCCGTCGAGGCGTGGACGCAGGGGAATTCTGACGGCGTCGAATCGGAGACGGTCCACGAGGCGGCGGGTGTTCTCCGAAGCGCTCGAAAAATAGACGAGGCTCGGGGACTCGTGCGGGGCAAGCGTGCGGAATCGGATAGGCGGCCGGGAGCGGGTGGCCGAGTGCTCTTCCATGTCTTCCTTTCTGCAAGATCCGTGCCGAGCACAATATGTTGTGCTGATGGCAACGTTAAGCTGGCACATATAGGAATATCATTAAGGCGAACTTAAAACTACGCCTGGCCGTAGTTATTGACATGAGTCACAATGGGAGGAAAACTTCAAAGGGTGAAGAAAGATGTGAAGAAAAACTCCGAAAGAGCGTCGCCGCCTGACGTCCTCGGCTCGCTGCGAGCGCTCGCGGACACATTGAGTCCCGGCCCGGCCAAGGTCGCGAGGTTCATCCTGGACGATCCCGTCCGCACGGTCCCGATGACGCTCGGGGAGCTCGCCCGGAGCAGCCGAACCAGCGATGCTTCGGTCATCCGCTTGGCCCGATCCATCGGGTGTGCCGGCTACAGGGAAATGCGCACCCTCCTCGCCACGTCCGTCGGGCGGGCTCAGGGAGCCGCCGCAGACCAGTGGTCGTATCCGGTGGGGATTTCGGCCGAGGACGCCCCGGGCGACGTCGTGACGAAGCTGGCTGCCGGGGAGCGGGAGGCCATTTCGCAGACCGAGCGGGCGCTCGATGCCGAGGCGGTACGGACCGTGGCGGACGCCGTGGCGAACGCTCGGCGAGTCCTCGTCGTCGGTATCGGTGCATCCGGGCTGGTCGCTCAAGATCTTGCCGCCAAGCTCGGCCGAATAGGTCTGTCGGTTCATGCCGCGACCGAGGCGCACGATGCGCTGACCTTTGCCGTGCTGCTGACTTCTGAGGACGTTTTCATCGGGGTATCCGCATCGGGCCGAACCCGCGACGTCGTCGATCCGCTCGGGCTGGCGGCTCAAGCCGGTGCCCGAACGGTCGGCATTACGACACAACCGCGTGCACCTCTGGGGAGCGCCGACCACGTCTTGGTCAGCGTTGCTTCCCGCGAATCCGGGATTCGCCTCGGGGCAATGACTTCTCGCTCGGGACAGCTTTTCGTGGTTGATGCGCTGTTCACCATGGTTTTCCAGGTCCGTGAAGAGGAAGCGCGGAGGGCCATCGCGCGCTCCCACGAGGCCCTGGCCTTCAAACGTTCACCCCGCCCGAACGGCACGACACCCCAGGAGAACCGGAACTCATGACACCTGACATTCCCACCACAGAAGCGATCGACGAACAGTTCTCGGAGATCGACCGTATGCCCACCGAAGCCTTGGCAAGGCTCATGAATCGGGCCGATTCGACGGTTCCGCTTGCCGTGGGGCAACGCAGCGCGGATATTGCCCGACTCGTGGACGCGGCAGTTCCTGGTCTTCGCTCGGGGGGTCGGTTGGTATACGCCGGCGCGGGAACCGCGGGACGGCTCGGTGTCCTCGACGCTTCCGAGTGTCCGCCGACGTTCAATACCGCACCCGGAGAAGTCGTCGGCCTCATCGCCGGCGGAGAGCGGGCTATCGTTTCCGCGGTGGAGGGAGCCGAGGACGACTCGGCCGCGGGCGGGCAGGCCATCGTCGCGTTGGACATCGGTCCCTCGGACACCGTCGTTGGGATATCGGCATCCGGGGCGACGCCCTATGCAGTCGGTGCTGTCGAGGAGGCCGCAAAGCGAGGCGCGACGACGGGCGGCGTCGTGTGCAATCGGGGGTCCCGGCTCGCGGCGGCTGCCGCGCATGCCATCGAGGTGATTGTGGGGCCGGAACTCGTAGCGGGCTCGACCAGGTTGAAGGCCGGGACGGCCCAGAAACTCGTGCTCAACATGATCTCGACGATGAGCATGGTCCGACTGGGCAAGACGTACGGGAATCTCATGGTGGACGTTCAGTCGACCAATACCAAATTGAAGGAGAGAGTCCGTCGGATCGTTCAGACGGTGACCGACGCCGAGGACTCCGAGGTCGAAACGGCTGTCGAGGCGGCGGATGGAAGCGCCAAAGTAGCCATTCTCATGATCCTTGCCGGTGTCGACGCCGCACGTGCACGCGAGGAATTGGATCGTGATGCGGGCGTCCTCCGAGCAGCTCTGGGACGGCTGGTCCGGTCTCACAGCTGATGGGGGGGGAGACCTGCACGGCAGGAAAACTTGCCCGCACGACGTCATGAAGGCAACGTACAAAGGAGTCGACAATGCCTGACCAAGAGAAAATATCGCAGGAAGTGATCGCCGGTCTCGGTGGTGCTTCCAATATCGGCGGGGTAGAAAACTGCATTACTCGTTTGAGAATCCCCGTTAACAACGAGTCCGCCGTCGACGTCGAGGCATTGCGCGGTGTCGAGGGAGTATTGGGTGTCGTGCCCGGATCGACTATGCAGGTCGTGCTCGGCCCTGGGGTCGTGGACACGGTCGCCCGGGATATCGACAAGCGCCTGCAGAAAGAGAAAGTAACTCAGGGCTCGCGCGGCGGCGGATCCGTGGCAGCGTCGGAGAGCGCGGAGAATCCGGACGTCACCGAGCCGACGTCCCCGAACGATCTCCAGGCTCTCGGCGCGCAGATGAAACGCTCGCAGTCCGAGCGTGGGAAATCCCCGATCCGCGGATTCCTGGGTCGGATCGCCAATATTTTCCTTCCACTGATTCCCGCCCTGATCGCGTGCGGCATCGTGGCCGGTATCAGTGGCGTTCTGCAAAACTTCGTCGCGAATGGGGCGTGGCCGTGGGCCGCTGGGGCCGTGCCCGTCCTGACAGCGATATCGAGCGGGTTCATGACCTTGATTGCCGTGTTCGTGGGCATGAACGCGGCCAAGGAGTTCGGCGGCACTCCGGTGCTCGGCGGGGCAGTCGCAGCGATCATTCCGTTTGCGGGGGTCTCCGAAATCTCCGTCTTCGGCACATCCCTCGAACCGGGCCAGGGCGGCGTGATCGGTGCCCTGTTCGCGGCAATCCTCGCCGCGTACATCGAGCGTTGGACACGCAAGTGGGCCCCGGAATCACTGGCCATGTTAATCGTTCCGACGGTCACGGTTCTAATCGCGGGGGCGCTGACGCTCTTCCCGCTCATGACCCTGGCAGGCTGGATCTCGACCGGCATCGGAACCGGTGCGACGTGGCTTTTGGGGGTCGGTGGAGGAGTCGCCGGATTCGTTCTGGCCGGACTCTTCCTGCCCTTAGTGATGCTGGGTCTGCACCAGGCTCTGATACCGATTCACACAACTCTCATCTCCCAGGCCGGGTACACGATCCTCCTGCCGATTCTCGCGATGGCGGGTGGCGGACAAGTCGGGGCGACCGCGGCGATTTACTTGCGTATCCGCAATCGTGCCTTGAGAAATACCATCAAGTCCGCCCTCCCGGCGGGCATCCTCGGGGTGGGCGAGCCGCTGATTTACGGCGTTACCCTGCCGATGGGCCGCCCCTTCATCACCGCGTGTCTTGGTGGCGCCTTTGGAGGCGGGTTCGTGGGGCTGTTCAATCAGCTCGGCTATGCCACCGGATCCACCGCCATCGGACCGAGCGGGTGGGCGCTCTTTCCCTTGGCAGCGGGCAACCACGGTATCGGTGCCGCGCTCGCGATCTATGCTGTGGGGCTGCTGATTTCCTACGTAGCAGGTTTCATCCTGACGTATTTCTTCGGGGTGCCCAAGGACCTGGTCGCACGCATGGCGGACGAAGACAAGGGGTAGTTGCCCGGCCTCAGCCGGTCCAGTCTGAGCCAATGTGCGGCCTGGACCGAGGCACGCACCGCACATTGCGCGCTGGGAGGTCGCATGACGTCTGAAGGCATCCCCTGCCTTTGCGTTCGGGGAGTCAGTCGTGGCCGAGGGTCACCTGGCAGCGGGGGCGTCACATTCCCGCGTTCTCGGAAACGTACACATGAGTGAGCGTTTGCCTGAGGTAGAAGGGAGACATGAGTTCGTTTCTCCTCCGCAATGTGCGGGAGGCCTTCACCCGTGAGGTCCTCGATGCCCGCATCACCGACGGGCGAATCGATCTGGCATCCCGGATCTCGCCTGACATCGGCGACGAAGTCGTCGACGCCGAAGGCCGCTGGCTCGTCCCGGGGTTGTGGGATGCACACGTTCATTTTGACCAGTGGGCACAGGCTCGTTCCCGGCTCGATCTCGCGGGAACGAAGTCACCGGAGGCTGTCACGCGTTTGGTGGGCGACGCCTTGGCCCATGACAGTGGGCACGGCGTGTTCTTCGGTTTCGGGTACCGAGCCTCGGAATGGTCCCGCCAGGCAACCGTGGCGGAGCTCGACGCGGTCACCGGTTCGCGTCCCGTAGCTCTGGTGAGCGGAGACATGCACAACGGCTGGCTCAACTCGGCGGCTATGACTCTTGTGGGGGCACCGCCGAGGGACACGCCCTTCGATGAGGACGATTGGTTTCCTCTCTTCGGAAGATTGGAGCCTTGGGCCCCGGACCCCGAATCCGCGGTGCGCGATGCGATGAAGGCAGCCGCGGCCAAAGGCGTCGTCGGTATCGTGGACCTCGAATTCGCAGCGAACCATGATGTGTGGGTTCGCCGGTCCCAGAACGCGGATACGAAACTGCGCGTGCGCACCGGTGTCTACCCGGACCTCGTCCACACCGTCCTGGAGCGGGGTCTGGCCAGCGGAGATGTCCTCGACGAGCGCGGAATGGTTCGGATGGGGCCTCTCAAAATCATCTCGGACGGTTCCCTCGGTACCCGCACGGCCCATTGTTGCGAGCCGTACCTCGGAGCGGACGAGATGACTCATCCGCGAGGGGTACAGAATGTGGATCCGCAGGAATTGGTGAGGCTGCTCGGTATTGCTCGATCCGGAGGACTCGACGTAGCTCTTCACGCACTCGGCGATGCGGCGGTGTCCCACGCATTGGATGCTTTTCAGATCACGGGGAGCAGGGGTTCGATCGAACACGCGCAGGTAGTGCGGTGGGAGGATATCGACCGGATGTCGGGGCTGGGAATCACTGCCAGCGTCCAGCCAGCCCACCTCCTCGACGACCGCGATGTGATGGATCGGCTGTGGGCCGATCGGGCCGATCGCAGTTTTGCGTTTCGTGCGATGCTCGACCGAGGGGTCCGTCTTGCGTTGGGCTCGGATGCGCCCGTCGCCGCTTTGGACCCCTGGCTTGCCATGGCCGCAGCAGTGTACCGGTCCGGAGACGGCCGACCCCCGTGGAATCAGCAGGAAGCACTTTCGCCGCGTGAAGCCCTCGCGGCCTCGACCGATGGTGTCGACCGCCTCCGTTCGGGCGACCGGGGCGATGTCCTGTTGCTCGATTCGGATCCGTATGGCGGGGCGACATCCGAAGAGGCCGCCCGTAACCTGTCAGGTATGCGCGTTGCCGCGACGTTCGTCGACGGCCGGCCCACCCATTGGGATTTCTAGCCGGTCGCCGTCGAATCACCGCGGGTCGCCGCCCAGCCCTGCCTGGGCATTCGCGTCGGCACCGGGCACTCGCATTTCGAAGGTCTCGGTGACCACGGTGTAGTCGAAGTACCCCATGCGCGCGATCGGGCGAGCGGCCGTGATGTCGACCCGCCCGTCGTCGGTCAGATACTGCTCATCAAGGTGGATCCGTTCGACCGTCGCGTAGACCACATCGATGCTCCCGACATTGGACCGACCAGGCAGCCGGTGGGTCGTCAGGTACTTGCACTCGTAGTGGAATGGACTCTCGGCAACCATGGGCGTTGAGGAAAGGTCGGCCGTGACCTTGGTGACGTCGAGACGGTCGAATTCGTTCTCGTGCGCGTCCAGAGCCATCGCGCTCGTGTTGACTGCGTCCCTCAGATCCCACGTGGCCATGTTCCATACGAACCAGCCGGTTTTCTCCGCGTTGATCACGGTGTCCTTGCGCCGCCCGTCCGGGTACTGGTTGGCCGCGAACATGACCATCGGCGGATCGAAGGTCAGGTTCTGCCACTGGCTGTAGGGCGCAATGTTCTCGACGCCGTTTTCGCTGATGCTCGAAAGCCAACCGATCGGGCGGGGAACCGTGAGCGCTTTGAAGGGGGAATGGGCGAGCGGGCGTTCCGTCTCGTTGGGATCGTATTTCACTGTGCATACCTTTCATAGTGAGGAGAAGAGACGTCTTCTGAGGGTACGGGCTCACGACCTACGCCTTTGATCCTGGCGATCAGAAGGTACAGGCCACCTGCGACGACGAGGCCGATCAGCCACGCTATTTCGGCACCGCCGAAAAGATTCGCGACCGGGCCGACGTAGAGGGAACTGTTCATGAAGGGGACCTGGACCAAAACGGCCGCGAAGTACGCGACGAATGCCCCCTTGTTGATGGTTCCATAGGGCCCATTGCGTTGGAACAGAGCGTCGACGTCGTACTTCTTGTGACGGACCAGGTAGTAGTCGACCAGGTTGATGGCGGACCACGGTGTCATGAAGTACAGGAGGAACATGAGGAAGTCGGTGAAGACTGCGACGAAGTTATCCGAGGCCAGTAACGCAATCACGACCGCGAAGAGCGAAATGATCAGTACATAGATTGAGCGGGCGCGAGGTTTGATGACCTCGTGTCGGGCGACCGCGGTCACGATGGTTGCCAGAGACATGAAGCCACCGTAAGAACTCAGCGTATTTCCGGTGAGCTTGCCGACGACGACGGCCAGCAGTACGAGCCAGAAGAATGATCCGGCGAGCCCCGAAAGAAAACCGACCTGGTGCTCGCTGAAGGCATCGCCTCCGATCTGGGCAGCAAAGGCGCCGACCGTCATCGCCAGGGTCGCTCCGACGAAACTCCCGGCAAAGGTCCACCCGATAGTCGATTTCTGCGACGTCGACTCCGGGAGATACCGGCTGTAATCGGCAATGTACGGACCGAAAGTCAGTTGCCACGACGCGGACAACGAGATGCCGAGGATGAACGGTGCCAGCGCGAAGTTCGTATGTGCGGTGATGTCGCTCCTCATGGGACCGCCCAGAATGATGATCAGCAGAAGGATGAACACGATCCCGCTCAAAACCGATGCGGCGTGGGAGAACTTGTGGATCCACTTGTACCCTGCGATGGCGAGGACCGTGGAGAACACGGCGAAGATGATCGCACCGAATCTCACGCTGACGTGAAGAAGCGTTGCCAGAGCCTGCCCTCCGAGCACCAACCCCGTTGCATAGAAACCGATGTAAATGATGAGAGCCAGGACCAACGGCAAGATAGCGCCGTAATAACCGAATTGTGCGCGGCTTTGGATCATTTGCGGAACGCCCAGTTGCGGCCCCTGGGCGGAGTGCAGTGCCGTAATGAAGCCACCTATCAGGTTGCCGATGATGATGGCGGGAATCGACCACAGGGCGGAATTTCCCAACAGGACGAAGAGGCCGCCGGTGACCAAAGCCGTGATCGAGCTGTTGGCCGCGAACCAGAGGAAGAAGAGAGAGACGGGGGAACCGTGCCGCTCCTTGGGAGGGATCCAGTCAATGGATCGCAGCTCCATGGTTTTGGGCCCCGCTGTTGGAGTGGCCATGAGTATCTCCTTGAATCCTTTGGTCAGTGTGACTGCTGACACTCTTATTTGCGATACTCTACCGATATATTGGCTGTATATGCCAGGGTTATGCAAAAATTTCAGTACTGACTCTCAGAGAGGATGACCATGAACTGTCCCACTCGGACACGGTCCCGCACCACCCTCACCGACATGGCTTACACGAGCATTGAGCACATGATCATCCATGGGGAAATCGAACCGCTCACGTTCGTTTCCGAGGCCGATTTCATGGAATGGACCGGGCTGGGCCGCACACCGGTACGGGAGGCCGTCCATCGACTCGCGCGTGAACGTATGGTTGAGATCCACCCAAGCCGCGGCATTCTGGTGCCCCAGGTCAGCGTCGAAGCGGAGTTGCGTATCCTCGAGATGCGGCGGGTTCTGGATCCTCTGGCGGTTCAATTGGCCTGTGAACGTTCTTCGAACGAGGAACGTGATGACATGGGGCAATTGGCCGAGCGCTTGAAAACGGAGGAATTCACGCTCGACACTTACTCGGAAACCGTCCGGCAGACACATGGTCTGATTCTCAAGGCAAGTCACAACGATTATCTGCAGGATGCGATGGTCCCACTGCAGAACCTTTCGCGTCGTTTCTGGACCGCCCACGTCGTCGACGATTCCGAAGTGCGCACAGGGGCCAAGTTGCACCGCGAGATGCTCACGGCCATCGCAGTACAGGATCTCTCTGGCGGTGAGCAAGCGGCACGGCAACTGAACGAATACCTTGTCCACTTCGCACAGCGAATAGTCTCCGGCTGAAAATAACCAGCACGATGATGAATCCGAACGCCTCCTCGGCTCCGAATACAGGGTAGAGACAATCAGCAGGGCGGCGTTTTCCGGCGTCTGTGCTGATCCATGTTGATCACCCAGAACCGGAGAGGGACGACGCCGATGTCACCGCTTCAATATACAGACTCGCCCATGTCAGTACCGCTCGCTCAGGCGAAAGGGATTGCTGGTCCGCAAACAGTGCTTCAGGGGCGATTGTGGGCACGGACCCAAACTGCCCTGGGCCACAAGACTCATCGGTTGGGCGGCCCAGGATGGTCGGCGCTGGTCATCGAGGAGAACAACGTGCTGGGGTGTATTTGGTATGTCCCGTATGGCCCGGTCGTCGAGGACGTCGAGGCCCTCGAGACCGCGGTCAAGGTCCTTCGGGATGCCGCGAGTCACGAGGGCGTTGGTTGGTTGAGGATCGAACCCGTCGTCGCAGACGGTACCCAGCCCATGAGCGCGCCCCGAGTCCGTTCCGAACTTCTGGAACTCGGTGCCCATGAGGCGCCCAGGGACATTCAGCCGCGTCGTACCCGTTGGATCGATCTCACGACGGATCCGGAAAGGATCCTGGCTGGCATGACGGGAACCAATCGGAACCTGTGGCGTCGGCATCGGGACAAGGGCTTGAGCATTGAGTCGAGCCAGGACCCGGAGGCTGTGGAAGAACTCATCGCACTGAACCACGCAAGTGCTGAGCGCAAAGGGTTCGTTGCGCACGACGCCGACTATCTGCGGGCGGTGGCCCGCTCCCTGATGCCCGCAGATGCGGGAAGGGTCTATATGACATTCCATGAAGGGCGAGTCGTCGCATCTGCGTTTGTCTATGATTCCCCGAGCACGAGGATTTTCGCCCACGCGGGAATGCGCCCCGAATATCGCAGGATGCGCCCGAATCAGCCGCTGATTGCCCAGGCCATTCTGGACGCCGCCGAGCGCGGTAGCTCCGTCGCCGATCTGTTCGGTATTGCGCCTACGGATTCGCCGACGCACCCCTGGGCAGGGTTCACGCGGTTCAAGAGGTCGTTCGGTGGTGACGACGTCGAACTCGCGGGCACATGGGATCTGGCCGTCTCGACGGCTCGCTATGCGGCGTACCGCACCGTCCGTGCGGGCCGAGGTCTGGCACGAAATGCCCGAGAGATGATGCTCGCTCGCAACTAGACAATTGCCATCTGCTCGCCCGGGTCCCGAGATCCCATCGAAAACTATCGGTCCGTGTTCCGGTTCCCGGCTTTAGGCTGGGCACATGGATATAGAGATACGTCCGGGAGACATTACCGAGGTCGAGGCCGACGCGATCGTCAACGCCGCCAATTCATCGTTGATGGGAGGTGGCGGCGTGGACGGGGCGATTCACCGTGCGGGCGGGCCTGCGATCCTAGAGGAGTGCAAGAAAGTCCGGGAGACGGACTTCCCTGACGGGCTTCCTGCGGGTCGGGCAGTGGCCACGACCGCTGGTGATTTGCCGGCGCAGTGGGTCATTCACACCGTGGGACCCACCTACGCCAAGACGGAGGAGAAGTACGCGGAAAAGGCTCCGGTTCTCGCATCCTGCTACCGCAGCGCGTTGCAGATCGCCGCGGAAAACGGTGCGGAGTCCGTCGCGTTCCCCACCATTTCCGCTGGCGTCTACGGCTGGCCGATGGATGACGCGACGCGCATCGCCGTGGAGGCGATCCGTGCGATGAAAGACCAAGTCGGAGACACCATTCGCACCGTCGTTCTGGTTCCGTTCGGCCAAGAGGCGGAAGATGGGTACCGAGCGGCTTTGGCCGAGTGAGCCCAACCGCCCGCTCCGGTTGATGCTGGTCGGGGCGTACTCGAGTTGAGAGGGATTGAGAGGGATACCCATGGGAAAGAACGTCAGCGATATTTTCGCCGGGCTGGCCGAGCAGCTGAACTGGCAAGAGGAGCTGTACAAGGACCTCCACCGCAATCCGGAATTGGGTCTGAAAGAACACCGGACGTCGGAGCGGTTGCAAAAAGAGCTGGGCGATTTGGGGCTTGAGCCGAAAGTGATCGGTGGTACCGGAGTAGTTGCGGTGATCGAGAACGGGGATGGGCCGATCATCATGGCGCGTGCCGATATCGATGCACTTCCCGTGAGCGAAAGGACCGGTCTGGATTACGCCTCGAAGAACGATGGGGTGATGCACGCCTGCGGGCACGATATGCACATGGCCACGCTTCTGGGCGCGGTGCGGATCCTGGTTCAGAACAAAGACGCATGGTCGGGCACCTACGTCGCATTGTTCCAACCTTCTGAGGAGAATGCCAAGGGCGCGAGTGCCATGATCGACGACGGGCTTGTGGACAAGGTCCCACACCCCGAGGTCGTCCTGGGGCAGCACGTGATGCCTAAGCCTGCCGGCCACGTCTATACCCACTCGGGTCCCATGCTTTCCATGGCGGACTCCATTCACATCACCGTCCACGGACGCGGTTCGCATGGTTCGATGCCGCATCTGTCGGTAGACCCTGTCGTACTCGCCGCGAGCATCGTGCTGCGCTTGCAGTCGATCGTTTCCCGTGAGGTCGAACCGGGCGAGTTCGCCGTGGTGACTGTGGGCGCCTTCAACTCCGGCAAACAAGCGAACGTGATTCCGGATCGAGCCGAATTGCGCTTGAATATTCGCACCTACGACCACGATGTGCGCAACCGCGTGATCGCATCGATCGAGCGAATTGTCCGCGGCGAGTGCCAGGCCGCCGGCTCGCCCGAGGACCCGGAATTCGAGTACTACGACCAGTTCCCGCTCACGGAGAACGACGCCGACGTGACCGACCGTCTCAGCCGAGCCTTCACATCCGGATTCGACGAGGGCGTTCTCCAGACAGGATCCCCCGCGACGGCTTCCGAGGACTTCAGCGAACTCCCGGACGCTTTCGGGGTGCCGTATTGTTACTGGTTCTTCGGAGGCGCGGATGAGAAGAAATACGCTGACGCGGTGAAGAACGGCAGATTGCAGGAAGACATCCCGGCGAACCATTCGCCTTTCTTCTACCCGGTGATTCACCCGACCATCGAGACCGGAACGCGAGCCCAGGTGCTCGCGGCGCTGGAGTACTTGGTCCCATAGAAACCGAGGCTGCGAGTTGGCAAATCCGCACCACTACGGGTCGAGAGACGCGTTTTTGCCAACTCGCCGGCCGTGCAGGGTCTACTCCGGGGTGACGTACGCTCCGGAGAGTCCGCCGTCGACCAGGAAGGTGTTGGCGGTGATGAACGAGGAATCATCCGAAGCCAGAAATGCCACCGCGGCGGCCATCTCTTCCGGTTCCCCAAAGCGACCCATTGGAACGTGGACGAG
Source organism: Rothia uropygioeca (assembly GCF_004136585.1). Classification (NCBI taxonomy): domain Bacteria; kingdom Bacillati; phylum Actinomycetota; class Actinomycetes; order Micrococcales; family Micrococcaceae; genus Rothia; species Rothia uropygioeca. The sequence goes on from NZ_NOIR01000003.1 coordinate 316,186, forward strand.
GCGCCGCTGTGCTTGTTCGGGGTCCTTGGCAAATAGTTCTTTGAGCAATGGTGTGTTGACCGGACCAGGGCACAGGGCATTGACTCTGATTCCCTCGCGTGCGAATTCGACGCCTAGTTCGCGACTCATGGCAAGAACGCCGCCCTTGGAAGCGGAATATGAGATCTGGGAGGTCGCTGCGCCCATCACAGCAACGAATGAGGCCGTATTGATAATGGACCCGCTGCGTTGGGCCCGCATATGCTCCAGGGCGTACTTGCAGCAGTGGAAAACGCTTGTGAGGTTGACGTCCTGAACCCGTTTCCACGCGTCGATTCCGGTTGTGGTGATCGATGCGTCATCGCTGGGTGAGATTCCGGCGTTGTTGAACGCAACATCCACCGAACCGTACTCATCCTTGGTCCGTTGGAAGAGGGCTCTGACGCTCTCGGCGTCCGTCACGTCGGTCTTCACGAAGAGGCCGTCGACTTCGCTGGCCGCCGCCTGTCCTTGTTCCTCGGATACGTCAGCGATGACCACGCGCGCCCCTTCGGCCGCGAGGCGCCGGGCTGTGGCGAGGCCGATGCCGGAAGCTCCGCCCGTGACGACCGCGCTCTTTCCATCGAGCCGGTGTGCTTTGACGTCAGTCATGGTTTCCTCCTGTAATCGGGGTGAAGTGGTTAGTTGTTGGAAAAATAGACGTTCTTGACCTCGGTGAAGGCCTCGACCGCGTGGGGCCCGAGTTCTCGGCCGAACCCGGACTGCTTGAAGCCTCCGAATGGCGTGGAGTACCGCACGGAACTGTGGGAATTGACCGAGAGGTTGCCTGACTGGACCCCTCGGCTCACACGCAGCGCCCGACCGAGATCCCGGGTCCAGACGGAACCGGAGAGCCCGTATTCCGTGTTGTTGGCGATGCGGAGAGCCTCGGCCTCGTCCTGGAACCTGAAGACCGAGACGACCGGCCCGAAGATTTCCTCCGTGAAACATTTCTCGGTTTCGGAATCGGCGATCAAAACGGTCGGCGGAACCCAGAAGCCGGGGCCCGCGGGCGCCGAACCCCTAAAAGCGACGTTTCCTTGATCAACGTATTCCAGGACCGAATCACGATGTCCCGCCGAGATCAGAGGGCCCATATCCGAGCTCTCGTCCAGAGGGTCGCCCACGACGAAATTCTTGACCGCAGACTCCAGATGTTCCAGGAACTCGTCGAACACCGAATCCTGCACCAGGATCCTCGATCGTGCGCAGCAATCTTGACCCGCATTGTCGAATGCACCGCCGGGTGCGGCGAGTGCGGCTGCTCGGACGTCCGCGTCGGCGAAGACGATATTCGAGTTCTTGCCGCCCATCTCCAAGGTGACCCGCTTGGACCGCGGGGCGCAGCCGGCCATGATTCGTTGACCGACTGCGGTGGAGCCTGTGAAGACGATTTTGCGGACGGCCGGATGCGTCACGAAGCGTTCTCCCACCACGGATCCCTTGCCAGGGAGAACCTGGAGCACCCCATCCGGGATGCCGGAGTCCTGAGCTATTCGTCCTATGCGCAGGGCGGTCAGCGGCGTGAGCTCGGCCGGTTTGAGAACCACGGTGTTGCCCGCGGCCAGGGCCGGACCGATGGCCCATCCCGCGATGGGCATCGGAAAGTTCCACGGAACGATTACTCCCACGACGCCGAGCGGCTCGTGGAACGTGACGTTGATTCCGCCCTCGACGGGGATCTGATCTCCGAGGAGACGCTCAGGTGCGGCCGAGTAGTACTGGACGACATCGCGCACGTTTCCGGCTTCCCACCGGGCGTTGCCGATGACGTGGCCCGCATTCGCGACCTCCATTTGCGCCAGGTCCTCTTGCGCGGCATCCAAAGATCGCGCGAACCGGCGCATGATATTGGCCCTCTCCGCGGGGGCGACATGCTTCCAGGTCTCGAAAGCGACGGCAGCCCGGTCGATCGCCTCATCCGTCCGCGTCCGGTCGAAGAGCTCAACATCCTGGATCCTCATCTCATTCGCGGGATTGATGATTTCGTGAACCGTCATCGCGGGTCCTCCTTCTGCCATGGTCTGGGTGAATCTGATGCCTTTCGTGCGGAACCGTGCTCGCGGCAGGCGTTGACGAAAGCGGAGAAGAGGCGGGCATCGTCCAAACGCTTTTCTTCCGGGTGGTACTGGGTGGCCACGAGCCAGGCATCCCCGGTGCTCTCCAGGACCTGGGGCAGTCCGTCGGCCGAGCGCGCCGTGACCTTCAGGTCCCGACCGACGGCATTGATGCCCTGGTGGTGATACGAGGAGACGACGCACGAACCTCCCAGGATCCCGTATGCGAGGGTGCCGGGATCCACCGTGATTTCCGTGTCTGTGAAGACTGCGGGTGCCGCGCGGTACCGTCCACCGTCCGGAAGCACTTCCGGCAAGTGCTGATGCAGGGTTCCTCCGTGCGCGATGTTCAGGATCTGGGCTCCGCGGCAAATGCACAGGAGGGGAATATCGGCCGCTTCGGCCGCCCCGAGCAACGCGAATTCGTGAGCGTCACGGTCAGGATCCGAGACAGTGGCAGGGTGAGGCTCCTCGCTGTAACTGTTCGGATCGACGTCGGGTCCTCCAATGATCATCAGACCGTCCAGAAGCCTGAGAAATTCGGGGTGTGTCCCTCTCGGCGGAAGAAGAACTGGGCTGCTTCCGGCATCGACCAGAGCGTTCAGATAATTGCCCGGGAGAATGGCGGCCTCACCGCTCCAGTCTCCCCACTGAGCGTCCTGATAGTACGTGGTGACCCCAATGACGGGTATGTTGTCAGAGTCGTTCAAAGCCTCTCTCCCTTTCCCAATCGGTCACGGCTCGTCCGAACGCTTCCAGTTCTATGTCGGCAGCGTGGGTGTAGTGATCGACGACCTGGTCACCGAACAGCTCGCGGGCAATCGTGCTCTTGGTGAACGAGTCCCTGGCCTGAGCGAGAGAACCGGGAACTCTGTCGGCCTCGGTCACATAGGCGCTGCCGGTGGTGATCGGCGGAATCGGGAGAGCCTTTTCGATCCCGTGGCAGGTCGCTGCGATGATCGCGGCAACGATCAGGTATGGGTTGACGTCGCCCCCGCCGACCCGGTTCTCGACCCGCAGTGAACAGTTCTCGCCCACGACTCGGAGGGCGCAACTGCGGTTGTCCTTGCCCCACGCGATCGCGGTCGGCGCAAAACTGCCTTCTCGGAAGCGCTTGTAGGAATTGATGTTGGGGGCGAAGAAGAGGGAGAAATCCGATAAGCAAGCGATCTGCCCGGCAATCATGTGTTCGAACACTGGGCTGAACCCGTATTCGCTGTCTCCGGTCGAGACCGGGTTCCCATCCAAGTCAGTGAGGCTGAAGTGAACGTGACAGGAATTGCCTTCGCGCTCGTTGTACTTGGCCATGAACGTGATCGATCTACCGTGCTGTGCAGCGATCTCCTTGGCCCCAGCCTTGTAAATGCTGTGATTGTCGCAGGCTGTGAGGGCGTCCCGGTATCGGAAAGTGATTTCCTGCTGGCCGAAGTTGCATTCTCCCTTGGAGGCTTCGACGGTCATCCCGGCGTGTTCCATGCCGACCCGGATATCCCGGATCACCGGTTCGAGGCGCGACGTGGCCAATAGGGAATAGTCCACATTGTGTTGCGTGGACGGTTCGAGATCCGCGTAGTGGCGCGTATGGGCGTGCTCGTAGTCTGTCTCGAACAGGATGAACTCGAGTTCCGTCGCCGCATTTGCCCGATACCCCAAGGATTCCAGCCGGTCGATCTGCTGCTTCAGCAATTGCCTCGGCGACATCGGGATCGGACGTCCGTCCGTCGAGTGGATATCGCACAGAACCAGCGCCGAACCCGGCAGCCAGGGCAGCCTCCGCAGTGTCGCGAAGTCCGGCTTCATGACCAGATCGCCGTAGCCGTTTTCCCACGACGAGCACGAGTATCCGTCCACGGTGTTGTTGTCCACGTCCACCGCCAGGAGGTAGTTGCACCCTTCGACCCCGTGGTGGGCGACGTCGTCAAGGAAGAATTGGGCGCCGCATCTCTTCCCTTGAAGTCTGCCCATAGCGTCGGTGATGCCGACGACGACAGTGTCGATTTCCCCCTTGCCCACCAGCGCCTCGAGTTCATCGAGGTCGAGCATTCCAGGCAATTTCCCTGAATCCGGCATGAGTGATCCTTTCTCCGGAGCCGATACTGGGTTGGGCTCCTAGGCGTTCATTTGAGGCGTGATTCGGCTTCGGCTATCGAAGCGAATTCTTCTTCCGGTGCACTGGTGACCACTCTGTGACGGCTGTAGAACCAGAAGTAGGCCAGTGAAAGTACAAAGACCCCGAGTGTGTACGACGCGGCGGTGACGTCGACCACGAAAGTGGCGATCACGGCGATGACAGCCAGAACCAAGGAGATCGAGGTCGTCACGATCCCACCCGGGGTGTAATAACCGCGCTTCAAATCTGGTTCCCGTACGCGCAGGATGATGTGGGAGAGATTGAGCAGTACATAGGAAACAGTGGCGCCGAATACGGCGATGTTGATCAGCAGGCCGCCGTCTCGGACGGTGGCGGCAAGAATGAATCCGATGGTCCCGGGGACCACGAGGGCCAGAGCCGGGGTGTTTCGTCCGGTCGTGAGGGACAACCAGCGAGGCAGGTACCCGGCTCGGGACAAAGCGAAGAGCTGCCGCGAGTACGCGAAGATGATGGAGAAGAAGCTCGCGACCAGACCTGCCAACCCGGCGTAATTGACGGCCTGGGCCAACCAGCTGTCCCGCCCATACACGGCACGCAGAGCATCCGGCAATGGACTTTCCGACGTGCTCATGGCAACCGCACCTGCGCCTCCCGGCGCCAAGACCAGGACGGCCAGCCCTGAGCAGAGCAGAATCAGGATGGCCGTTACGATTCCCCTCGGCATATCGCGTTGAGGATTGGCCGTTTCCTCCGCTGCGAGCGGCACCCCCTCGACGGCCAAGAAGAACCAGATTCCGTACACGAGGGCTGCGAGGACTCCGGCGAACCCGAACGGAAGGAATGAGTTGGAGCCCGCCGCCGAGACAGGCTCGAAGTCCACCAGATTCGAGGGATCGAAGTGGGGGAGCATACCGCAGACGAAGGCGATCAGGGCCGCTACGGCAATCGCGGTGATGACGAACATGACCTTGAGAGCCTCGCCGACTCCTACGCAGTGGATTCCGATGAAGACGAGATAGAACACGAGGTACAGGGGCCAGGAATTCGTGATTCCGAAGAGGCCGAGCGACTCAATATATCCGCCGATGAAGGTCGCAATCGCGGCGGGTGCGACGGCGTATTCGATCAGGATGGCCATGCCAGTTGCGAACCCTCCGAGCGGGCCCAGGGCCCGCCGCGCGAATCCGTATCCGGCCCCGGCTGTCGGCAAGGTCGAGGAGAGCTCGGCAAGACCCAGGACCATGCAGGTGTACATAAGGCCCATCAGAACGAATGCGATGAGCAGGCCTCCCCACCCACCTTGGGCGAGGCCCAGATTCCACCCGGAGAAGTCCCCGGAAACGACGTAGGCGACGCCCAGGCCGGCAAGCAGAATCCATCCCGCCGCGCCCCTGTTGAGTTGTCTCTTCCTGAGGTAATCGGACTGGTGCCGTTCGTGATCGGTCATGGAGCCCCTTCCAATCAAAGGTATTATTCACAACCTTTAACGTGGCTCACTATCATGAGGTAAGTCACATAAATCTGTCAAGGGGGCGCATAAAAGTGACACCCATCGCTGACAAAGGGTCTGTCCTAAGACCTTTGGATGCCCCATATTTGCCCAGGTCACTAGAATGAAATGAATTGGGACGCGAGAGAAGGGTGGTCGACAGGTGACGGGTGGAGCGACGGGATGTCAGCGCAATCTCGGGGATCCTCATTCGTTGATTCGTCCCGTCCGCGCAGCAAATACTCTGGAAGCGACCTTCGAGGCCTTGGTACGTCTGGTCAAGGTCGGGGCGATCCCACCGGGTGAAAAACTGCCTTCGGAGCGGGAACTAGCCGAACAGATGCACGTTTCCCGGTCGACTCTTCGAAGCGTCCTCCACGACCTTCAGGGACACGGATACCTGGAAGTCCGAAGGGGCCGCTACGGAGGAACATTCGTGACGACTGCGGTACCGGAGACGGACCTTCCCCTAGAGGTCGACCCCAGCCAAGCCAACGACATTCTGTTGTATCGATCGGTTGTCGAAACAGGGGTCGCCCGGCTGGCGGCGGAGTCCGACCTGACCGCCCGGCAGCGTCGAGACCTTCGGACGGCGTCCCAGGCGGTCATGGAAGCTCCGGCAGAACACTACCGACGGCTGGATTCGAGACTTCACATCGCCATAGCCGAAGCCACGGGATCTCGTCGACTGACTGAGTGCGTCATTGAGTCACGTGCCCTGGTCAACGATCTGCTGAACAGGATTCCTCTGCTGGCTTCCAATCTCAAGCATTCGAATGATCAGCACCGCGAACTCGTCGAAGCGATACTCGAGGGGGAGCCAGAACTTGCCGAGTCCGTCGCTCGGAATCACGTGCAGGGCACGGAGTCGTTGTTGCGCGGATTCCTGCACCTGGACCGGTAGACGAAAAACGGGCGGCGTCGCGAACCAATGGTTCGCGACGCCGCCCGTTGGAAAGCAAAGCGACGAGTCGTTCCGCGCCTGAGTGCCGGAATCGAACTCGGGCTACTTGGACCGCTCGACGGCCTCGGTGATGAGACGCTCGGCTTCTTCCTTGGAGCCCCAGCCTTCGCCCTTGACCCACTTGCCGGGTTCGAGATCCTTGTAGCGCTCGAAGAAGTGCTTGATCTCGTCCTTCTTGTAGTCCTCGACGTCGTCCAGGGTCTGGATATTGTCGAAGCGCTTGTCGGTCGGAACGCAAAGGATCTTGGCGTCTCCGCCGGCTTCGTCCGTCATGTTGAAGACGCCGATTGGGCGAGCCTCGACGATCACGCCGGGAATGATGTCGTAATCCATCACGACCATGGCGTCGAGCGGATCGCCGTCTTCGCCGAGGGTGTTCTCGAAGTATCCGTAGTGGGTGGGGTACTGCATCGACGTGAAGAGGACACGATCCAGGCGGAGGCGGCCGGTCTCGTGGTCGATCTCGTACTTAACGCGGGATCCCTGGGGGATCTCGATCGTGACATCAAGTTCCATGAATGGTTCTCCTAGAGGATGGATAGTTGCGGATTTCGTGATTTCGGTGCCTTGTTCTCGGCTTTTCTACCCCTCAATCTATCGCCCCTTATCGCCTTTTGGGAAAACCAGATCGGCGGATTTGCGCCTAAACTCGTGAAGGAGCACCTGGGCGACGGCGGTCGTCCGGCTTCTGACCGAAGACCGAACCACCAGCGAATCGAGGAGTCCCGATGAGGAAGCGTCAGCCGCAGCGATCCGAACAGCACACGTCACGCGGATGGTGGATCGCATCGGGCATCGTCGCCGTCGGCTGCATCGGGATCGGGGCATGGCTCGTGCCCACGGCCGCGGGACAATGGGACTCCTTGACCGGAGCCGACCAACCCGACGCGCTGGCCTCGGCCTCGTCGGTCGACAATCCCGTCAAGGACCTCCCTGGCGATGCGGACCAGCCAGCTCCCGCCGACCTTGCGGGGCCGCTGGAGGCCGCATCCGGCAAGCTCGACGGCGGCGGCACGATGGCTTCCCAGGTGGTGGACGTGGCCAGTGGAAACGTTCTGTATTCGGATGATGCGACGCGTCCGGTGACTCCGGCGTCGAACCTCAAGCTGCTGACGCAATTCGCGCTGCTTAGCCATGCCGATCCGAATTCGCGTTATGAAACGAACTCCTACCTGTCGGAGGATTCGAAATCCGTCACCCTGGTGGCCGGCGGCGACACGATGCTCTCGAGTGGGACCTCCGACGAGAATTCCGTGTTGGGGCACGCTGGCGTGCAGACGCTCGCGGCGCAGACCATTCAGGAACTCAAGGACAAGGGCGTCAGCGGAAAACTTCCCGTGAATCTGGATGCATCGATGTATTCGGGGCAGGGAACAAATCCGGCATGGGACTCTGCCGATGTCGACGCCGGTTACGTAACCTCCATTTCTCCGATCGCGCTATGGGACCACCACACGCAACGGCCCTCGGACGGCGAGGATGTTTCGCATCGCCCCCAGAATGCGGGGGCGGATGCCCTGAACGGCTACGTCAAGGCCCTCAACGAGGCCGGGGCGAGCCAAGGACTCAGCTTCACATCGGGCTCGGACTCGTCCGAGGCCGCCGAACACGCGGACTCGCAACGGCTGGGATCGGTCGAATCCGCAACGGTGCTCGAACAGGCCAAATACATGATGGAGAATTCGGACAATGTTCTTGCCGAGGTGCTGGGTCGTAACGCCGCGATTGCCGCAGGCAATGAAGGATCCATCGAGGGCGCCATCAAAACCGTCAAGCAGACGCTAACCGGCGCGGGGATCTCCACGGATGGACTGATACAGAAGGACTCCTGCGGACTGTCCGCGGACAACCGCGTGACTCCCATAACACTGGCCCAGATCATCGCGCACGCGACCCAGTCCGAAACGGCGACCTCTAACCTGGCGGAAACGTTGCCCGTCGCCGGCGGAACAGGAACTCTGGCGAGTCGCTTCGAGGCCGATGACGCCTCGGCCGCGCAGGGCAGCGCTCGTGCGAAAACGGGAACACTTCTCAAGGTCAATTCCTTGACCGGGTACACCACGACGTCGCAGGGTCGCCTCTTGGCCTACTCGTTCGTCGTCAACGACGTGACGAATTCCGAGGCCGCAACGACCGCTCTCGATGCTTCGGTCGCTGCGTTGACCAAACTCTGAACTCCGTACTCGGACGGGAAGACGAGCGGTCCGATCGCACGCGCCGTCCCTGAGGAGTTCTCCGGACAGGATCGGCCGATCCGCTCAGGTTGGGTTCAAAGTCGTGTGGCATCGTAGGGATCATGAGCGAGAACATCATCAGTTGGAACGCCGCAGCCGCTACCGCCGCGCGGTTGACTCCCGCCGGGCCCAAATTGTCCGCTGGGGCAACCCGTCGAGTCGTCGAGTCCGTGCGATACAACGCGACCGCATCCGTGGATCACGTGCATCGGATCACCAGGCTCGATGCGGCGGAGAATCTTCACGACTCCGAAGTGCTGGTGGTGGACCGGGCCGGATGGTCTCGAGCAAATTCCCAAACTTTCTCCTACATCCTCAATCGGCTGGTCCAAGCCGGGATGAAGGAAAGATTTGACGAGATGGGGCAGGTTGATCGCAAGGTCGCCGAAGTCGGCACCGCCGTCGAACTCGGGGGAGTCCTTTCGTTCATGTCGAGCAAGGTCCTGGGTCAGTACGACCCGTTCGCGGCGCTCGGTGGCTTTGGTGCTTCGGGCGGTCGTTTGCTCCTCGTGGCCCCCAATATGGTCATGATCGAAAAGGAGCTCAACCTCGAACCGGAAGATTTCCGCTTATGGGTGTGCCTCCACGAACAAACACACCGCGTCCAGTTCGCGGCGGCACCGTGGTTGCGCGAGCACATGCTCGGGTTGATGTCCCGATTGCCCCAGTCCGTTGCCGGTGGCGGCCGGGAGCTCGTGGACCGGCTGCTCGAAGGGGCGAGCGAGGTCGTCCGCAATGCGACCCAGAAAGACGAGGCTTCTCCCAAGGCGCGGGTCGACGGCGCCACGCCGAACTCCTCGGAAGACTTGCGCCCCGTGCCCAAGAATCGGATGACGGCCTTGCTGGACAAGGAATCGGCGGCCGTTTTCTCGGAGCTGACCGGGATCATGAGTCTGATGGAAGGCCACGCGAACGTCGTGATGGACGCCGTCGACTCGAGCATTGTGCCCACGGTCAAGACCATTCGGCGTCGATTCGACAGCCGGGGCAAGAACCGCGGCGCTCTCGATACCCTGATCCGCAAGGCCATGGGGCTCGACATCAAGATGCGTCAGTACCGTGACGGTCAGGCTTTCGTCCAGACCATCGTCGACGAACGCGGAATGGAACAGTTCAACCGTATTTGGGAAGGCCCTGAAAACCTCCCGAGCGAACTCGAGATCCACAATCCGAGGCTCTGGATCGAGCGGGTCCTCGACGGAATACCACGGGACGCCAGTGCCCGCGGCTTCTCCGGAGACGCGAGCTAGTGGCACAGACCGGGCGAAAAGGCCGGCTTCATCCCTCCGTGGGGTCGGCACGCAAGAAATTTGTCGATGTCCTCGAGGATCACCTTCCGGGCTTCTGTGCGGCGCCCACGGGCCGGACCCGAGGCGACGTACCTGACGAAGCCGGGGATGTGCCTTTGGCTCTGGTCGCGTGCAGTGGCGGCCCCGATTCGCTGGCTTTGGCCTCCGTCGCGGCGCATTTCGCCCGACGCGGGGATCTGCGGGTGGGTGCCGTCATCGTGGACCACGCTCTCCAGGACGGCAGTGCGGAACAAGCCGAGCGAGCCGCGACAGAGTGTCGGAGGCTCGGTCTCGACCCGGTGCGTACGGTTCGTGCGGTGGTCAGAAGTCAAGGAATGGGACCCGAAATGGCCGCCCGCACGGCCCGCTATGAGGTGCTCGACCGCACGGCCCGCGAGGAGGAAGCGCGTGCCGTTCTGTTGGGCCATACTCTGGACGATCAGGCCGAAACCGTGATGCTGGGACTCGCTCGAGGCTCGGGGACCCGTTCCCTGTCCGGTATGCCCCAGGCCCGACGCATAGACGAACCGGCGACCGAGGACGCGGCTCTTCTGATTCGCCCGTTCTTGGACCTACGCCGGCGAGACACGCTTGCGATCTGCGAGGCCGAGGGAATCGAGCCCTGGCACGATCCTACGAATGAGCATCTGGCGTTTCGTCGAAACCTCGTCCGGCACGAGGTCCTTCCCTTTCTCGAGGAGAGGATGGGGCCGGGGATAACTCAAGCCCTCGCGCGGACGGCGGCCGTCTTGGGGCCGGATGCAGAATTCCTGGAACAACGAGCAGATGAGGTCGCGCGAACCGCAGCGGCGGACCCTGCCGACTATCAGCCCGTACCGATGAAAGAGGGCCAGCGGCCGGCAGGGGCGTTGTCCATGCCGGAACTTCGCGCAGCCCATCCCGCGATGCGCCGGCGTGTGCTGGCCCGTGCCATCGTGGCAAGCGGGGGAGAGTCTCCCAGTTTCGAGCGGCTCCGGGCCCTGGACGAATTACTGGCCGGGCACGGAAATGCCGGCCCAATTCAGATGGCCGGTCATGTGGCCGTCTGGAGACGCCGCCCGCTGGCACAGCCGGGATCAGAGCAGCATCGACAAGGCCGGTACGGCGCTCTGGTCCTCATCCGGTCTTCATAGGACGTCAATGCGTTGATTCCGGGCGTTTCGGAAACAGTAATGCGCGTGGAGAACAGACGGGTAGAGTTGCCATGTGTCGTCGCGATCCGCGAACTCTGGCGCCGGATTGCACGACCCCCAAGATTTCAGTGACTCAAGCAGGAGACAGCAGTGGATTCACAGGACGTCAAGGACGATCTCAAACACGTGCTCTTCACCAAAGAAGAGATTCAGGAGAAGATCGCCGAGCTCGCGGCCCAGGTAGACAAGGACTACGAGGACAGAGACGTTCTTCTGGTCGGTGTGCTCAAGGGCGCGGTCATGGTGATGGCCGATCTGTCTCGTGCTCTGCACGCGCATTACACCATGGACTGGATGGCTGTTTCATCGTATGGTTCCGGGACCAAGTCCTCCGGTGTGGTTCGCATCCTGAAGGATCTGGACACGGATCTGCACGGTCGCGATGTGCTGATCGTCGAGGACATCATCGATTCCGGACTCACCTTGTCCTGGCTCAAGTCCAACTTGGAGTCGCGTGGGGCCAATTCGGTGGAAATCTGTGCACTCCTGCGCAAGCCGGCGTCGGTCAAGACGGAGATTCCGGTCAAGTACATCGGCTGGGACATCGATCCCGAATTCGTGGTCGGCTACGGCCTGGATTTCGCCGAGCAATATCGCAACCTCGATTGCATCGGAACGCTCGCGCCCCACGTATATTCCTAAGGGTCTCGCGGGACCTTCCATGAACCTCGGCAGATGTCCGCTGTGAGGTGAAGAGCGCACGCTCCTCACCTCTCGGCGGTAGCCTATTCCGAGAATTAAATCTCGACCGTGAACGCCTCACGCGGAGGAAAAATAGCTTGGCTCAGCAAAACAGCAACCAGAAGAAGCCGCTCAAGGACAGAATCCTGAAGGGGCCTTATTTCTGGATCTTCCTGGCGCTTTTGGTTCTGCTGCCCGTGATCTTCGTCTCCACCTCGTCGAATACGAATCGGGTGGACACCAACGTGGGCATGGAATTGCTCAAGGACGACAAGGTCGACGAGGCCAAGATCTACGACGGCGACCAAAAGGTTGAGCTGTCGCTCAAGGACAACTATCACGAGGGCGATCGGGACCTCGGGAAAAAGGTTGACTTCTACTACGTCCAGCCGCGTTCGGGCGACGTTGTGAAAGCCATGGACGACGCCGGGCTCAAGGGCTACACGGATCAACCCGTTCAGAACAACTGGTTCACCTCGATGTTGGGCTTCATCGTGCCCTTCCTCCTCATTATGGTGATCTTCTGGTTCCTCCTCTCCCGCATGGGCGGTGGCGGCGGCCAAATCATGAACTTCGGCAAGTCCAAGGCCAAGAAGTTCAACAAGGAGAATTCGACCGTCAAGTTCGCCGACGTCGCCGGTGCTGACGAAGCGGTCGAGGAACTCCACGAGGTCAAGGAATTCCTGACCGAACCCGCCCGGTTCACCTCCGTCGGGGCAAAGATTCCCAAGGGCGTGCTGCTGTACGGCCCACCCGGAACGGGCAAGACCCTGCTCGCCAAGGCGGTGGCGGGCGAGGCCGGCGTTCCGTTCTACTCGATCTCCGGTTCCGACTTCGTCGAAATGTTCGTCGGCGTGGGTGCTTCGCGCGTTCGTGACCTCTTCGAGCAGGCCAAGCAGAATGACGCGGCCATCATCTTCGTCGACGAGATCGACGCTGTCGGCCGCCAGCGCGGCGCCGGAATGGGTGGCGGCAACGACGAGCGCGAGCAGACCCTGAACCAGCTTCTCGTGGAAATGGACGGCTTCGACGAGAACACCAACATCATTCTGATCGCCGCGACCAACCGTCCGGACGTTTTGGATCCGGCGCTCTTGCGCCCCGGCCGTTTCGATCGGCAGATTGGCGTCGACGCCCCTGATCTCAAGGGACGAAAGCGCATTCTCGAGGTTCATGCCGAGGGCAAGCGCCTAGCAGAAAACGTCGAACTCGGCTCCGTGGCCAAGCGGACGCCCGGTTTCACGGGTGCGGATCTGGCCAACGTCATGAACGAGGCCGCCCTTCTGACCGCACGGTCCAACGCGCAGATCATCGATGACCGTGCCCTGGACGAGGCAATCGACCGTGTGATCGCGGGCCCGCAACGTCGTTCGCGCCTCATGAAAGAACTCGAGCGCAAGATCACGGCCTACCACGAGGGCGGACACGCCCTGGTTGCCGCGGCACTGCGCAACACCGACCCGGTCACCAAGATCACCATCCTGCCGCGCGGTCGGGCGCTGGGTTACACCATGGTCATGCCCGTCGACGACAAGTACTCGACGACCAGGAATGAGCTTCTCGATCAGCTCGCCTATGCCTTGGGCGGACGAGCTGCCGAGGAAATCATCTTCCACGATCCGTCCACGGGAGCCGCGAATGACATCGAGAAGGCTACCGGCACGGCTCGCAAGATGGTCACGGAATACGGAATGAGCTCGGTCATCGGTTCGGTCAAGCTCGGCTCGGGGAATTCGGAACCGTTCATGGGCCGCGACGCCGGCGCCAGCGGACCGGAGTACTCCGACGAGTTGGCGGCCAAGATCGACGCCGAAGTTCGATCCCTCATCGACAGCGCACACGACGAGGCCTACGAGATTCTCACTCAGAACCGCGACGTCCTGGACCGCCTCGCATTCGAGCTCCTGGATAAGGAGACGCTCAACGAGCACGAGATCGCAGAGATCTTCAAGGACGTCCGCAAACGTCCTTTGCGCGAAGTGTGGTTGTCCAAGGAGACCCGTCCGGTTTCGAGCATGCCTCCGATCACGACCCCCGCAGAAAAGCAGGAGGCCGCCGAGGCAGGCGCTGAGGACCCCGAGAACATGGCTCCTCAGGATCAGGCCGTGGCCGCAAAACCAGAGCATCCGCTCGAGGTCCCGGAGAATTCCTCGGGAGCGACGCCGCCGGAAAGCGGCCCGCAGCCCGGTCCGGGAGAGCCCGGGTCGGACAACCCCGGTCAGGGGCCGGCGGGTTCGCCCGGCCCCGATGACGATACGCCAGGTCAGCAGGGGTAAGAATGGATCAGCCTCGTATCGAAGCCGCCGTCCGTGAAATCCTCTCCGCTATAGGCGAGGACCCGGACAGGGACGGGCTGAAGGATACCCCGGCGCGGGTCGCTCGTTCTTATGCCGAGGTCTTTTCCGGTATGGGGGGCGATCCCGCCGAACTGTTGTCCAAGACCTTCGATATCGATCATTCCGAGATGGTGTTGGTCAAGGACATCAGCTTCTTCTCGATGTGCGAACACCACTTGGTGCCGTTCTACGGCTTGGCCCATGTGGCATATATTCCGGGCACGGACGGCAAGGTGACTGGTCTGTCGAAATTCGCACGTCTCGTGGACCTCTATGCCAAGCGACCCCAAGTCCAGGAGCGTCTCACGACTCAGATCGTCGAGTCCATCGAAGACTTTCTCGATCCCGCGGGCGCGATGGTTGTCCTGGAAGGCGAACACATGTGCATGTCGATGCGCGGGATCCAAAAGCCCGGGACCAAGACGGTCACCTCGGCCGTTCGGGGGCAAATGCGAGACACCGCCACACGCTCTGAGGCGATGGGACTCATCATGGGAGGGAAACAGCGGTGAACGCTCCCGTAGCCTCCTTCGGCGGCCCCGGAGACGCGTCCAGCGTGCCTCCGGAATCGTCCGCCGCGCGGGGGTGGGGATGCTTTGCCGACTTGCCACAGGACCGGACATTGGTCATGGGTATTCTCAACGTCACGCCCGATTCCTTCTCTGACGGGGGCGAACACGATGACACGTCGCGAGCCGTGTCGCACGCCCTGAAGCTTGTAGCACAAGGCGCCGACATCGTCGACGTCGGCGGGGAGTCGACCCGCCCAGGAGCAACACCCGTCGCAGCGTCGACGGAACGCCAGAGAATTCTCCCCGTCATCGACGAACTGGTTGCCCGAGACATCGTCGTTTCGGTGGACACCATGCATGCGAGTACGGCGCAGGCGGCCGTCGAAGCCGGTGCCCACATCATCAACGACGTCTCGGGCGAGCGGGTCGAAGACGCAATGATTGACGTCGTGCGCGAATCCGGGGTGCCGTATATCCTCATGCACTCTCGCGGAGACTCCAGATCAATGGACCGGCTGGCTCATTACCAGAACACGGTCGAGGACGTTCGGGCCGAACTGATTCAGTGGCGTCAACGACTCTTGGACGCTGGGATCGCGCCGGGCCAGATCCTCGTCGACCCCGGTTTGGGATTCGCGAAGAGCGGCGACCAGGACTGGGAGCTCTTGGCACGGATGGACCGGATTGCGGATATCGGTCACCCGGTGCTGATTGCGGCCTCCCGGAAACGATTCATTGGAACATTGATGGCTCAAGCGCGTGCTACTTTCCCCGAACCATTGGGGGAAACATCACAAAAGGTGCCGCGTCCCTCGGAGCGCGACGCCTCGACCGCCGCAATTTCGGCCCTCGCGGCGGAAAGAGGTGCTTGGGCCGTGAGAGTCCACGACGTCGCATCAACCCGGGATGCGGTGGAAGTCACCCGTAAACTGCTCGCGATCAAAGCCGTATCTGACGCATCCTGATAGTCAACGCACTCAATAGCATCGCAATGCGACACATCACTTGCACCTCATGAGGAGACGAACACATGACGGAGAATCTCCAAGAAGCGCCAGCCGCAGCCGTGGCGCCGGGCACAAGCCAATATGACCGAATCTCGGTCACAGGCATTGGCGCAGTCGGTTATCACGGGGTTTTCGATCATGAGAAACGCGTGGGTCAGCCGTTTTTCGTGGACGTCACGCTGTTCATGGACTGCCGTACCGCGGGCCGGACGGACGACCTGGAGAACACCGTCAACTACGGTGCGGTGGCCGAATCGGTCAAAGAAGTCATCGTCGGAGAACCCGTCAACCTCATCGAAACCGTTGCCGAGCGCATTGTCCAGGGACTGTTCGAGAAGTTCGACCTGCCTGCCGTCGAGGTGACGGTCCACAAGCCGAAAGCGCCCATCGAGGTCACCTTCGCGGATGTTTCAGTGACGATTCTGCGGGAGAACCATGACCGTTGATTCCATCATCGCCCTCGGATCGAATCTGGGGGAGTCACAGGATACGCTCGCACGCGCCATCACCGCCCTCGCGAACAATGAGAAGATCACCGTAGAGGCGGTTTCCCCGATTGCCGTGACGGAACCCGTTGGTGGCCCTGAAGGCCAACCGAACTATCTCAACCAGGTCATCCGGGTGAGCACCGACATGAGTCCCTTTGCCCTCTTGCGGTTCTGTCAGGGGATCGAGGAAGATTTTCACCGAGTCCGGACCGTCCGCTGGGGTCCGCGAACCCTTGATATTGACATCGTGACGTTCGGGAACCTCTTCATGGACGAACCCGAATTGAGTCTGCCGCATCCCCGAGCGGCAGAGCGTGCATTCGTCCTGGCCCCTTGGGCGCGCATGGATCCGGATGCCCTGTTGGACGGTCAGCCCGTGGTTGACCTAGCCGCCCGCGCCGAGGACCGAAACGGAATACGGGGATACTTGGGCGAAACGATCACGCCGGGACAAAGCACGTGAGACCTCTCCGTTACCGATGGTTGGTCCTTCTGGCGGCGGTGGTCTTGGCCGCGAGCAGCGTCGTGACGGCGTTGTGGCCTGACCTGCGTGAAGTGGCCTTTGTTCTGCCGTGGCCGTCGCTCGCGTTGAGTATTCTCCTGGCCGCGGTATCCCTGAGTCTCGGATGGAGGGTCAGAGCTCACGTCAAAGACCCCAAGCACAAACCCATCGAGCCGGTTTTCGCAGCGAGGATCGCGGTTCTCGGTCAAACCTGTGCCGTCTACGGGACCGTGCTCTTCGGTTGGGCCGGAGGGGTGCTCATCTACGAGCTCGCGCTGTTGAGATTTCGACCGGCTTCGGACACCTTGGTACTGAGCATCGCTAATGTGGTGGTTGGTGCGGTGGTGTGCATCGCAGGCTGCGTCGCCGAGATGTGGTGCAAGAGGCCTCCGGACGACCCGAACAGTTCCGAGTCCGGCAACGGAATCTCTTCTCGACGTCGCAACGACAATGACATACCCGAGGGAGAAGGCGGATATGCCAGGAACCAGCGACGCTGAGAACCACGAGGTCCCGAGCCACGACCGTTCGGAACCGAACCCACGGAGACGAGCCGACGTCCATCCGCTGGGCGGGAAACCACGAGACGACAAACCGGTTGCTGACCACGCTGTTGCCGAATCGGTGAATCAAGACAGCGAGCCATCGCGACGCCTTGGACCCGGTAGCCCTCGTTTCGAAGAGAAACTTCGGGAATTGGACGCATGGGACACGGAGTGGATCCGGCCGGATCGGCGGTACCCTCGGCTCATTCTCGTCTCCGAAGCCCTGTCCACCGTGGTCGTGACCGCGATCCTGAGTATCCCCCTCGTCTTCGTCTCGATCGGGTGGTGGAACTGGCCCTGGCTGTGGCTGGCCATCGTGGTCCCCGCCGTGTACCTCGTGGTGAGCATCCTCCGAATGGCACTCGTGCCTCGGAGCGCAC
The DNA here is from genome assembly GCF_004136585.1 of Rothia uropygioeca. Lineage (NCBI taxonomy): Bacteria > Bacillati > Actinomycetota > Actinomycetes > Micrococcales > Micrococcaceae > Rothia > Rothia uropygioeca. The sequence continues at coordinate 333,973 of NZ_NOIR01000003.1, forward strand.
GGGCCCGAGGATATTCGGAACGCGAAGACGATCTGTTGATCCGTCACGGAGTCCTGTGGCACAAGATCAACGCGGTACCCTATGGGCGTCTCCAAACCGTCGAGGTCTCGGTCGGCCCGCTGGAACGCAAATTCGGTCTGGCCAAGGTCGAGCTGCACACGGCGTCATCGTCGACCGATGCAAAGATCGAAGGCATCAGCGCGCGCGACGCTGCCCGGTTGCGCGAGGAGCTGTCGAAGCGTGGCGACGACCGACTCGCGGGGCTGTAAATGAAGGACTCACAGATTCCCGCCACCAAGGACTGGGAACGGGTACACCCCCTGAGCCCGCTGGCTCGCTTCTGGTTCGCCATCCTGATCTTCCTCTTCGCAATCGGCAGGCACTTCATCGAGGACGCCTTCGAAGGCCAGACCGACGTCCAGAAAGTGCGTCACGGCTTCGGGGAATTCTTCGCATCTCTCAGCCTCATCGCCTGGCTCGGGCTGATCTTCGCGATCGTCCTGGTTCTCGGCGGTATGTTCTGGAGCTGGTGGTTCACCCGCTACCTCGTGACCGAGGACTCGGTCCGGATGCGGCAGGGGTACTTCTTCCGCAAAGAAAAACAGGCGCGCCTCGATCGCGTGCAGAGCATCGAGATCTTTCAGCCGTTCTTTGCACGCCTGGTCGGCATGGCGGAGCTGCGGTTCGACGTCGCGGATTCCGGGGACTCAGCCCTGCACCTCCAATACCTGCGCAAAACCGAGGCCGAAGAGCTCCGCGCGCGCCTCCTGGGCCGGAAGCAGACTATTCTGGCGAAGGAATCCGGCACGGGTGACTCGGCCGTTAGGCCGGCTCTCAGCCGGTCAGAATCCCCGTGGTCCCAGGATCTTCCTGTCGAGGGTCAGAGCGGCGACCCTGCGACCACCGCCGAGCCCTCCGTCGGCGGCACCGGGGCGTACCTTCTCGGCCCCGGAACTTCTCCGACCGGCCCTCGCGTCGACACCGAAAGTCCGATCGCCTCGGTCGGTGTCGGGCGTGCCGTTCTGGCAACTCTTCTCGGCTCAACCGGGATCTGGTTCGTGATCGTTCTCCTAGCGTCGTTGTCCTTCGCCATTTTTCTCCCGGAGGTAGGCGGATTCATCTTCATACCCGCTGCCTTGAGCCTGGTGAGCGGTGTGTGGAGCTCGGTCAACACCTCCGCGAATTTCCGAGTAGCGCGCACACAGGACGGACTCAAAGTGCGGTACGGGCTGACGTCCACCCGAACTCAGACCCTTCCTCTGGGCAAGATCCAGGCCGTCGGTATTGAGCAACCCGTGTTGTGGCGCATACCGGGCTGGTTCCGTGTACGAATCAATACGGCAGGGTTGGGCTCATCATCGTCTGAAGGAGAACATCGGGTCCTCTTGCCTGTGGGAGCGGGGCAAGACCTGATGAATCTCTTGCCGCACATCGTCGCCACGACGGAGGCCGGGATCGACGGACATCAGCTGCGAGCCGCGCTCGAAGGAAGCGGACCGGGTTACGGATTTGTGGTGGCCCCGCGCCGTTCCCGATGGTTGGATCCCTTCAGCTACCGGCGCAACGGATATTCCAATACTGCGGATTTGCTGCTTCTGCGCGGTGGCTGGCTGAAGCGTAGGCTCTCCGTTGTGCCCCACGAGAGGACACAGTCGGCCTCGATCACGAACGGGCCTTTGCTCAGGCTTCTCGGCCTGGCGGACGTGCGTCTGGATTCCGTCGGGGGATCGGTCCGCACCACGGTCGCGCACCTGGCCGTCGACGACGCTCGACGTATGATTCGTGACCAGGCGAATCGGGCAGCATTCGCTCGTAGACTCACGAGCGGACGAATTCCACGGGGTGCCGGAACATACTCAACGATCAAGGACGAAGCACACTATGACTGAACCAGCGAGTCGCCCAGGGCGGCTCGGAATAGGGATCATCGGCGCAGGAAAGGTCGGCGCCGTGCTCGGTGCCGCCCTGCGCAACGCGGGCCACGCGCTCGTTGGGGTTCACGCCGTTTCGGAAGAGTCACGGACGAGGGCCGAGGCGCTTCTGCCCGACGTTCCCGTTCTCCGGATTCCCGAAATCGTCGAGCGCAGTGAAGTCGTTCTATTCGCAGTTCCCGACGATGTACTCGAACCTCTGGTGTCAGGGTTAGCCCGGGGTAGTCACTTCACCACGGGGCAGATCCTGATCCACACCTCCGGTCGTTTCGGAACGGACGTCTTGTCCGCCGGTCGGGACGCCGGCACGATCGCGCTGGCTATTCACCCGGCCATGACTTTCACGGGTCTTTCGCTTGATCTGACGCGATTGCAGACCGCGAGTTTCGGCGTGACGGCCGCGGCCCCCTTCCTACCGATCGCACAAGCGATGGTCGTGGAAATGGGAGGAGAGCCTGTGGTCATTGCCGAGGGCGACCGTCCCCTGTACCACGCCGCTCTGGCCCACGCGTCGAATCATACGGTCACGCTCATCGCACAGGCTTCCCAAATTTTGGAGAGCCTCGGGGTCGAGAGCCCTGGCGAGGTTCTGGGCCCGCTCGTGCGGGCCAGCGTCGACAACGCCTTGGCTTCGGGCGACAGCGCTCTGACCGGACCCGTGGTGCGTGGTGACTCCGGGACGGTCGAGACCCACCGAGAGATCCTCCAAGGCTTCGGGGCAGAAGAATCCGCGCCGGATATCGGTGCGGCGTACCTCGCTCTCGCGGAGGCGAGCGCTTACCGCGCACATCGGCGTGGGGTTCTGCCTGAAGAAGCATTTCACCGAATATTGCGGGCGCTAGACCTTGAAAAAGCGCCCGAAAGTGAAAGCGACGACCACGAACAGTAAACTGCTTTGCGGTCCTAGACATCCTCCGCACCTCCGCGGGCAGGCTGTCGACCAGTTGGCACCTGACCGTTCACGATGTTCGGTCATGCCACAGCATCCGGTTAAGGAAGGACGACTATGACGGGTGAGCTTTTCGTTGCTCGAACCCTGGAAGAATTTTCCGCCCATATCAGCCAGAGAATGGGCGACGCCGAGGCGCGAATCCACTCGGCCGAGGCCGAAAGGCTCGCTGACCATCGTGCCGACCCGGAAACCGAGCCCGCCGCGCCCCGCGTCGCGACGATGGGATTCGTTCCGACCATGGGTGCGCTCCACGACGGGCACGGGACCCTGATCAACCGGGCTCGCGAGCAGAACGACGTCGTCGCAGTCTCGATCTTCGTCAACCCCCTGCAATTCGGTCCTGGAGAGGACTACGACAAGTACCCTCGTCGGGAGGAAGAGGACCTGGCTCTGCTGCGAGAGCAAGGCGTTGATATCGTGTTCATCCCCGAACTAGAGGTCATGTATCCGGGGGGAGAGCCCCTGGTCCGTGTGAGCTCGGGGCGTCTGGGCACCCTTTTCGAGGGAGCGGCCCGTCCCGGACACTTCGACGGCGTCCTGACCGTGGTCAACAAGCTGTTCAACGTTGTCGTTTCGGCAGCCGGGACCCACCGCGTCAGAGCGTATTTCGGGCAGAAGGACGCCCAGCAGGTCGCATTGGTCCAACGGATGGTCGCTGACTTCAACATTCCCTTGGCCGTATGCCCCGTTGCGATTGTTCGCGATGACGACGGCCTGGCCATGTCCTCCCGCAATTCGTACCTCGGCCCCGAGGAAAGGAAAGCAGCGCTCGTTCTGTCGCGGACATTGGCGCTGTTACGGGAAGAAGGGCTGTCCCGCGGCTACGCGGGAATAGACGTCGACGCCGCACGAGAGCGCATCTCGGACAGGGACGGCGTGGAGCTCGAATACCTCGAAATCGTCGATCCCAAAACATTCGAAGCGCCGGTGGACAACTCGGAACGCGCGACCGCTCTCGCGGCGGTTCGAGTAGGCGGGACGCGGCTCATCGACAATATGGATGTCATCTAGCCGTCCGCACCCCTTTCAATTCCTTCCCCGGAAAACCCACAGATAGGCTTAGGACCGTGACTACTTCAGATTCGTCGTCCTCACAACAGGACCAGACAAGTCAGCAGACCGAGATCAACGAGCAGATGCGAATCCGCATGGACAAGCGTGCCGAGCTGATTTCACGGGGGCGTGAAGCCTACCCCGTGGGTCTTCCGATTACTCGCACCATTCAGAGCATCCGTGAACAGTACGAAGGCCTCGAAGCCGGCGAAGAGACGGGTGATGTCGTCGGAGTCTCCGGGCGCGTGGTGTTCGTGCGGAACACGGGAAAGCTGTGCTTTGCGAGCATCCAGGCCGGGGACGGCACCCGGCTGCAAGCCATGATTTCGCTGGCCAAGGCTGGACAGGAGAATCTGGACGACTGGAAGGCCCTCGTGGACCTAGGGGATCACGTGTTCGTGCACGGGGAAGTCGTCAGCTCACGCCGCGGCGAGCTGTCCGTCATGGTCGAGGACTGGGAGATGGCCTCGAAGTCCTTGCGGGCGCTTCCGACATTGCACAAGGACCTCAACGAAGAGACCCGGGTCCGCCAACGCTACCTGGATCTCATGGTTCGCAAGGAAGCGCAGGAAACGGTGATCAAGCGCGCGAAGATCATGCAGACCGTGCGCCAGGTCCTTGTCGACGAGGGATACATCGAGATCGAGTCACCTATTCTTCAGCTCGTCCACGGGGGTGCCACCGCACGCCCGTTCCAAACGCATTTGAATGCTTTTGACCAGGACATGACCCTGCGCATCGCGACCGAACTTTATTTGAAGCGGGCCGTGGTCGGCGGAATTGATCGCGTTTTCGAAATCGGCCGTATTTTCCGCAATGAGGGAGTGGATTCGACCCACAGCCCCGAATTTACGACCCTCGAGGCTTATCAGGCATATGGGGACCAGTTCACCATGGCCGAGCTCATCAAGGACATCATCATGTCCTGTGCGGACGCCGTGGGAACACATCAGATCGAAACCGAAAAAGGCACGATCGATCTGGACGCGGAATGGAAGTGGCTGGGTGTTTATCCTGGTCTTTCGGAAGCGGTGGGCCAGGAAATCACGCCCGAGACGCCCGCTGATGTTCTGCGAGAAATCGCACAAAAGCACGAAGTCTCCGTGGATCCTGCATGGGGCGCTGAGAAGCTCGTGATTGAGCTATTCGGGGAAATCGTGGAGCCGACCCTGATCAATCCGACATTCGTGTGCGATTACCCGCCGTCTGCTCAGCCACTGGCCCGTCCGCATCGTTCGAAGCCTGATGTCATCGAGGCTTGGGACCTCATCATCGGCGGAACGGAGCGCGGAACGGCGTTCTCCGAATTGATCGATCCCGTGATCCAGCGCGAGCGTCTCACGGAACAATCCCGTTTGGCTGCCGGCGGCGACGACGAGGCGATGGAGCTCGACGAGGACTTCCTGCGGGCCCTGGAACACGCCGCTCCTCCCATGGGCGGCCTGGGGCTGGGAATTGATCGCTTGATGATGTTGTTTACCGGACTGGGGATTAGGGAAACAATCCTGTTTCCGCTGATGAAGCCCGAATAACTCGGGGTGATCGAGCGGGCCGGAGGGCCCGGGGAGAAGGTTCAGCATGGAATATGTGGCTGTATTGTTGCCTTCCGTCGCTATTGGAGTCATCTTCTATTTCCTGATGAGATGGGCGTTTCGGGCGGATAGTTCCGAACGCAAAGCCCATGCCGCTTCAGAAGAAGACGCACGAAAATGGTACGAGGAGATCAAATCCCGGGAGGGATCCGGCGAAGTTTTTCGCCCACGAGAACAAGAAAATTCATAAGTTATTCTCAGGAAGAATTATGCCTCCCTCACACTGTTTGACTGTGATTTCCTCCCCTTGATTGATACTCTGTTGTTATACAGGACAAATGTCCACCAGCTTTAGTGTCGCGTGAGTCGCCGATGGTTCCCGCGCCTCGCTAACACGTTTTATGGTCCTAAGACATCACATAATGCGTCGGACCACTGCCAATATGGACTGAGGAGACACTCATGGCTCAGAAAGTAAAGATCATTCTGGAAGACGATCTCGAGGGCGGTGCCGCCGACGAAACCGTACGTTTCGGACTCGACGGCGGCCAGTACGAAATCGATCTGTCCTCGGGCAACGCCGCAAAGCTGCGCGACGCGATCCGTCCGTTCGCCGCCAAGGCCCGCCGCGTGCAGGCGCGCAACAGTGGCCGGACCGGATCGGGCAAGGGTACGGGCCAGGTCCGCAATCCCGAGACCGCTCTGATTCGCAAGTGGGCCAAGGACAACGGCTACAACGTGTCCGATCGTGGTCGCATCCACCAGGAGATTCAGGACGCCTACTACGCAGCCCGTAAGAAGGACTCCTAGTAAGGGGCGGTTTTGGCCGTTACCGACGAATCGGCAGAGGCTCTCTACCGGTTCTCTTGAGGTAGAAGATCAAGCTCAGGGCGGAAATTCTCATGTATTTTCCGCCCTGAGCTTTATTGCGTCTCGCCGGTGGCGAACAGTAGATACCAAGCCATTTTCCGTGCGTAGCATCGAAACAAAGACGTACAAGGAGACCTAACTATGTTTGAACGGTTTACGGACCGCGCACGGCGTGTTGTGGTGCTGGCTCAGGAAGAAGCCCGCATGCTCAACCACAATTACATCGGCACAGAACACCTGTTGCTGGGTCTGATCCATGAGGGCGAAGGAATCGCCGCCAAGGCTCTGGAGTCCATGGGAGTGACCCTCTCTGCCGTTCGCGAGCAAGTGCAAGACATCATTGGACCTGGCCAGCAGGCACCGAGCGGGCACATCCCGTTCACCCCGCGGGCCAAGAAGGTTCTCGAACTCTCTCTTCGGGAAGCCCTTCAGCTGGGCCACAACTACATCGGGACCGAGCACATCTTGCTCGGTCTGATCCGCGCCGGCGAAGGAGTTGCGTCCCAGGTTCTGTCCAAGTTGGGCGCCGAGCCTTCCCGCGTCCGCCAGACGGTTATCGACATGATTTCCGGTTACCAGGGCGGTTCAGGAGATTCCAAAGAGACCGCAGGCGTTGGCGCCGGCGGCAAGGATGGCACCCCAGCAGGGTCCGCCGTCCTGGACCAGTTCGGCACCAACCTGACTGCGGCGGCTCGCGAGAGCAAGCTGGACCCGGTGATCGGGCGGTACAAGGAGATGGAACGCGTCATGCAGGTCCTTTCCCGGCGTACCAAGAACAACCCCGTGCTCATCGGTGAGCCCGGCGTCGGCAAGACCGCCGTTGTCGAGGGGCTGGCCCAGGCTATCGTCCGCGGAGACGTTCCGGAGACGCTCAAGGACAAGCATCTCTACACGCTGGACTTGGGCTCCCTCGTGGCCGGTTCGCGTTACCGTGGTGACTTCGAGGAACGCCTCAAGAAGGTGCTCAAGGAGATCCGCACTCGTGGCGACATCATCCTGTTCATCGACGAGATCCACACTTTGGTGGGCGCAGGTGCCGCAGAAGGTGCGATAGACGCCGCTTCGATCCTCAAGCCGATGCTGGCTCGCGGCGAATTGCAGACGATCGGCGCCACCACGTTGGACGAGTACCGCAAGCACATCGAGAAGGACGCCGCGCTCGAGCGCCGCTTCCAGCCGATCCAGGTCGATGAGCCTTCGCAGGCCCACACGGTCGAGATTCTCAAGGGGCTCAGGGACAAATACGAGGCGCACCACCGGGTCACGATTTCCGATGAGGCACTCGAAGCCGCGGTGAGTCTCTCGGCCCGATACATCTCGGACCGGTTCCTCCCGGACAAGGCGATCGACATGATCGACGAAGCCGGTGCTCGTCTCCGCATCAAACGCCTGACGGCCCCGCCGGAGATCAAGGATCTCGAGGAGCGCGTCGCGGAAGTGCGGGCGCAGAAAGAAGCGGCGATCGACGGTCAGGACTTCGAGAAGGCCGCATCGCTCCGCGACAAGGAACAGAAGCTCATCGCGGAGAAGGATGAGGAGGAGAAGAAATGGAAGGAGAGCGATTCCGCCATGGGCGAGGTCACTCCGGACGTCATCTCCGAAGTGCTCTCGGCCTCCACAGGTGTGCCTGTGTACAAGCTCACCGATGAGGAATCCGGTCGCCTTCTCAACATGGAGGACGAGCTGCACCGCCGCGTCATCGGCCAGGACAATGCCATCAAGGCGCTGTCCCGCTCGATCCGGCGTACTCGTGCGGGTCTGAAGGATCCGCACCGTCCCGGTGGCTCGTTCATCTTCGCCGGGCCCACCGGCGTCGGCAAGACCGAGCTGGCCAAAGCCCTGGCCGAGTTCCTGTTCGGTGACGACGAATCCCTGATCACCCTGGACATGTCCGAATACCAAGAGAAGCACACTGTCTCGCGACTGTTCGGCGCTCCTCCCGGTTACGTCGGTTATGAAGAGGGCGGACAGTTGACCGAGAAAGTCCGCCGCAAGCCGTTCTCCGTGGTTCTCTTCGACGAGGTCGAGAAGGCCCACGCCGATTTGTTCAACTCGTTGTTGCAGATCCTGGAGGATGGTCGTCTGACCGATTCCCAGGGTCGCGTAGTGGACTTCAAGAACACCGTGATCATCATGACCACGAACCTCGGCACCAAGGACATTTCGCGGCGTGTGCCCGTTGGTTTCCAGTCCATTGAGGACCCGACGACCAACTACGAGCGCATGCAGTCGAAGGTCCAGGAGGAACTCAAGGAGCACTTCCGTCCCGAGTTCTTGAACCGTGTGGACGACATCATCGTCTTCCCGCAGCTGTCGGAGAAGGAAATCCTTCAGATCGTCGACCTGTTCGTCGCACGTCTGGCGGAACGCCTGAGGGACAAGGACATGTCAATCGAGCTCACGGACAAGGCCAAGGAGGTCCTGGGGGAGCGCGGCTACGATCCTTCGATGGGCGCTCGTCCGTTGCGTCGTACCATGCAGCGCGACATCGAGGACCACATCTCCGAGAAGATTCTCTTCGGAGAGATCAAGGGTGGCGAAAAGATCACCGTGGACGTCGAAGGCGAGGGGAAGGAAGCCAAATTCATTTTCTCTTCGCAGAAGATGTCGGAGCTGTCCGACGACGGTTTCGATTACGGCGCGACCGAGTCGACCGAGTCGAATCCGGATTCGCAGCAGCTCTCGCGCCCGTCAACGCCTCCGCGTTATGAAGGCGGCGACGGCGGTGGGGCCGCGGGCTCCGCGACCGCATAGCGTGCTGGCCGTGTGCGAGGGGGCCTGAGCAGGCTTCTGACGACCTTCGATAAGCGGGGCCGTCCCTTACGGGGCGGCCCCGTTTTTGCATGCCCAGGAATCTTTGCGGCGAGGACAATTCGGTCAGGGGCTGCCGCCCTAGGGGGGTACTGTTCGAAACTGTGGATTTAACCTCTCCACCGGGGCGACAAGGGCTCCGCGGCCCTACTTTTACTTCTTTGACGCGTGTCGCGACTTTGGCGCCTGGGTAGGCCGGCGGCGTAAACTCAACGCCCATGACGACCTTGCGGATGCGACCTGCCAGAACTTCAGACGTCAACGGCATCAGGCGTCTGGTTGCACCGTATGTGGAGACGGGCGCCTTGATTTCCAAGGAAGCCGTTGACTACTTCGAGGCGATCCAAGAATTCCTCGTGGTCGAGGACCTTGATGCCTCAAATCCCGAAGGCGCGGCGCCGTTGGTCGGCTGCGGGGCCCTCCATATTCTGTGGGAAGATCTCGGTGAGATTCGGACCCTCGCCGCGGACGAGCGAGCTCGCGGACGCGGCGTGGGGCGGATGCTCGTGGACGCCCTATTGGAGCGCGCCCGCGGCATCGGCGTCGAGCGGGTGTTCTGCCTGACCTTTGAGGTCGAATTCTTCCGTCGTATGGGCTTCGAGGTGATGACCAACCAGGAGACCATCGACCACGAAGTCTTCGCGGAGCTCCTGCGGTCCCACGACGAAGGGATCGCGGAATTCCTCGACCTGGCCCGGGTCAAGCCCAATACGCTCGGCAACACCCGGATGATCCGCGCGCTCTGAGCGCTTTCCGGTTTATCCGGGCAGCGTAACCCGATTACGCTCGTCTTCGAAGGCCAATTCGTCCCGGATGAGCCCATCCAGACACCGTTTCAGCTGTTCATGTGAGGCTTCGAGCGCGCGGAGCCGGGTCATCGACTTCGGTTCCACACCCGGCGTATCGCGATTGGGCGCTATTAATGATGCGCGTGGAACCGGCTTCGTGGCTTCTCTCAGCACGGCCATGATCGCGCCACGTGCCTGCCGATCGGTGCCTTTCCACGTTTGGCCTCGCGGCACGTACTCCGCCTCGGGCCGCCCGGCGGCGACCCAGGCGCAATCGTCGAGCACGGGGCACATATCGCATTTGGGCGCTTTGGCTGTGCAGACCAACGCACCCAATTCCATGACCGATATGTTCCACAGTGCCGCCGGTTCGTCGTCCTCGGGCATGAGCTCGTGAGCGAGGCGTGTTTCGGCTGAGGTCAGAGACTTCGCCGGAAGTGCTTTGCCGCTGACAGCGCGGGCGTGGACGCGTCGAATATTCGTGTCGATCACGGTCTGCCGCTTTTCGAAGGCGAAAACCGAAATAGCCGCCGCGGTGTACGAGCCGACACCGGGCAGCGCGAGAAGATCCTCGTATTCCGAGGGAACTTCGCCTCCGTGACGTTCCACGATCGCCACTGAGGCCGCGTGCAGCCGCAATGCTCGGCGGGGGTAACCGAGACGCCCCCACTCCCGGACGGCCTCGCCGGTCGTGGCCTGTGCCAGATCCGCCGGAGTCGGCCACAAGTCCATCCAGCGCGTCCACTGGGGCAATACCCGGACAACGGGCGTCTGCTGCAGCATGAACTCACTGACCATAACCTGCCACGGTGTGCGGTCGGGCGCACGCCAAGGCAGATCCCGCGCGTTTTCGGCGAACCAGTTCGCGATATGCCGATGAAGGCGTTGGATCTTTTCCGGGTCGAGGTCGGTACCCCGATATTCGGGCGATGTGGGCTGATTCGACCTTACGGCCGACGCATTCGAAAATTTCATGACGTGACTACTGTAGTGTCCTCATTTCTTCCCTATGTTGACGCTTCTGTTTAGTAGCCTTGGACGCATGGCTGAGTACGAAGATCCCACCCCGGATGACGACGGTTTTGAGCGCGGGTACCGACGTGAGTCCCCAGAGGTATACCGTCGACGCCGGATCATTGCGTTGATCCTGGCTCTCTTGGTGATCGTCCTGATCGTTTGGGGCATCGTCTTTGCCGTGAACAAAATCGCTTCGAGTCTCACCGGGGGAAGCGACGCATCGACTTCAGCGCCTCCGAGCGATAACTTCGCGAGCTTCAGCGCGCGCCCTTCGCCATCGGCTTCTGGGTCGGAGGGACCCAGCGGCTCCGCGGGTCCATCGGCGTCGTCGTCAGCGAACGCTTCCGGCTCGTCGGAACCTTCTGAGAGTAAGAGTGAGACGCCGAGTCCCAGCGAGTCCTCGGCAGAGGCCGCGTCCGAGCAGACCCCGACCGATAGCGAACCAGCCAAGCCGGAGGCCTGCGGTTCTAATATTCAGGTCAATGCGTCCTTGGACAAGCAGTCATACGGACAGGGGGAGAACCCCGTCATGACGGCGACCGTGAAGAACACCGGCGGCAATCCGTGCAACATCGACTTGGGCGCCAGCAAGGTCACGTACGATATCACTTCGGGCCCGGCCGATGTCTACAACAACACCAAATGCGGCGGTGGGGGAGGCTCCAAGGAAGCAACCTTGGAAGCCGGTGGCGAGCAAAAGGTAACCCAGCCATGGGACCGAACCATCAACGTCAACGGTTGCGGTGACGCATCGCAGCCTGCTCAACCCGGCTACTACTGGCTGACCGTCTCAGTCAATGGGGTGCCGAGCGAGCAACAGCAGATCGTGATCCAGTAGCTTCTGCCCAGGATCGGGCAGGCCGGCGACCCTGGCATCGAGTCATTGAGGGTCGTGCTACCGCCGTACCCAGTCACCGTTACATGAAGCGGTCGAGGAGGCTGGTTTCCGCCATCCGGGCCAGTGATTCACGGATGCTTCTGGCGCGATACTCTCCGATGCCCTCGACGCCACGAAGGTCGTCCAGATTGGCGGCCATGAGCGATTGCAGGCCCTCGAACCGATCCACGAGTCTTTCGGAGACCGACCGCGGAATGGATTTGACTCCGCTGAGCAGGCGGTAACCGCGTGGATGCAGCGTGTAGTCGAGGTCTCCGCCACCCGGGAGGCCAACGGCCCGTGCGATGGCGACGGGATCCGCCAACTCAACGGGGGAAAGATCCGAGAGGCTCTCTTGGGCCCTTTCGATCACAGCGGTGTCTTGGCCTGACGGCAGGTGATCGCGGAAGACGAGTTCCGCGGTGGGCTGGTTCAGGACGAGCTCTTCTAGCTGCATGGCGATCATGCGGCCCTCGGCGCCCAGCTCGACGACGCTGTCCCCGATTTCTTCGGAAATTCTGCGGACCAGTTCCAGGCGCTGCAAGGCCAGGGCCACGTTCCGCACCGTGACATCGGATTGGATTTCCAACGCGGAGAGGTTTCTGAGCTCCTCCTCGAGGCGCATCGTGTATCGCTCAAGGGTCTGAATGGCCTGGTTCGCTCGCCCCATGATTTCTTGAGCGCCTTCCAGGGGGTATCTCTGACCATCCGTATAGATGGTGATGACCCCCATGGATTTCGAGACCGATATGACCGGGAACCCTGTTTGTTTGGCCACCCGTTCCGCCGTGCGGTGGCGCGTTCCGGACTCCTCGGTGCTGATCGTGGGATCCGGCATCAGCTGTACACCAGCGTGGTAGATGGTGCCGACTTCTCGGTCGCACACGATCGCGCCATCCATTTTGGCAAGTTCGCGGAGTCGGGTGCCGGTGAACTCCGTGTCGATGGTGAACCCGCCGCTACTGATGGCCTCGACGGTGCGATCCTTCCCCAACACGATCAGTGCACCGGTTCGTCCTTGAAGGATCCGGTCGAGGCCGTCCCGGAGTTGAGTTCCGGGAGCCAGGAGCGCCAACGTCTTTTTGAGCTGTTTGTTACGGGGTGAAGCCACGAATCTAGCCTAACGCGTGGTCACAACGATGTGGCTCGCCGCGCCATCAGGAACGGCCCGGAAAGAGAGTGTCGACGGCATCAACCACGGAAGCGACTTCCTTGACGTGCACGCCCTCGGGGACATCGCCGACACCGGCGGGTGAGGCCGGGACCATGACATGCGTGAACCCGAGTCGGGCTACCTCATTGATGCGCTGCCGGATTCCGGGTACCGCCCGGACCTCACCAGCTAGCCCGACTTCGCCGAAGACCACGAGTTTGCGGGGAAGCGGTTTGTCTTCTGCCGCCGAGGCCAGTGCCATCACCGTGGCTAAGTCCGCGGCGGGTTCGTTGAGTCTGACCCCTCCGACGGTTGAAAGGTAACAGTCCAGTTTGCCGACGTTGAATCCGGCCCGGCGCTGAAGCACGGCGAGAAGCATCGCGGTGCGTGCGGAATCGAGTCCGGCAGTTGCCCTCCGCGGCTGGGCTGTTGAGGATTCGTCGAGCAGGGCCTGGACCTCGGCCAGCAGAGGGCGGCGTCCTTCCATGGTGACCGTCAGGCAGGTACCCGCGACCGGGTGAGCGGTACGGGAAACGAACAAACCGGATGGATCCGAGACGCCTTCGATCCCGTCCTCGAGCAGGTCGAAACAACCGACCTCGTCCGTGGGCCCGAAGCGGTTTTTGACTGCACGGAGCATTCGGATCCGTGAGTTCTTGTCTCCCTCGAATTGGCAGACCACGTCCACCAGGTGCTCGAGCAAACGCGGCCCCGCGATGGTCCCCTCCTTGGTCACGTGTCCCACCAACAGCGTTGTCATATTGCGCTTTTTAGCTTCGGCGATGATCGACGCGGCGACTTCGCGGACCTGCGTGACACCGCCCGCCGATCCTTCGACGTCCGCACTGGCCAATGTCTGGACGGAGTCCACGACGAGCAGGCTGGGGGAAACCTTGTCCATGTGGGCCAGGGCCGAACCCAGATCCGTCTCCGCGGCCAAGAACAATGTATCGGCGACAGCATTGATGCGGTCCGCGCGGAGCTTGACCTGCGCTGCGGATTCCTCGCCGGTCACGTACAGGACCTCGTGAGGCTCGGAGCCTCCGTCCGGGGCATCAGATCGCCCCGCCGACTCTTGAGCATCGCGGTGCGTAGGACGTCCTCGGGCGAAAGTCGCCGCGACGTCCAGGAGGAGGGTCGACTTGCCCACTCCGGGTTCACCGGCCATGAGGATCACGGCACCAGGGACCAAGCCGCCGCCCAGGACGCGGTCGAACTCTTGAATCCCAGTGCTGGAGAACTGGGCGACGGAGGCATCTACCTCGCCGATGGGACGGGCCGGCGTCTCGACCGAACGAGCGGCACTGGTCCGGGCGACCGTGGGGCCGCCCGATTCTTCGATGGTCCCCCACTGCTGGCACTCGCCGCAGCGACCGACCCACTTGGCCGTGGTCCAGCCGCATTCGCGGCAACGATAGGCGTTGGTGTTCCGGGTTGTCTTACGTGCGGTGCTCATAGGAAAAGACTACGGGGGCTGACTGACAACTTAAGAGTCCTGATCCTCGATGTCTCGCGGATCTATCACGTCGATGGCCTCCGTGAGCTCCTGGCGTATCGTCACGAGCACTTTGCCGGCGGACTTCTCGTCCATCCCCGTCATCACCAAGAGATCAGTTGTCAGCGGGCGGATGATCATGACGAGAGCCTCGCCCTGATATGTCCTGACGCCCAGGGATTGGGGGTCGAGCTTCGCAGCCGTCGAGCTCAGGTCGATGCGGGCACGACGGCGCATGACGTTGCGGGCATCCTCGGTGTCCGCCTTGAGTGCCAAGCCCAGAAGGTCCACTGCCTCGGAGAGCTCGAGCAGAACGTCTCTCAGCGAGGAAATCGCCTCGTCCCGCAATTGAACGGTATTGATGACGTTGGCGATTCTCCGCACGAGAACACGAGCATTTCGAATCGCGTAATCGAAACCGTGGAGAGCCTGCTCGTAAAAGCGTATGTCTTCCATCGCTTGGCGTCGCGTGAGCGCAACCCTCGCCATGGACTTGCTGGTCTTGAGCGAGCTCTCGACCTGGTCGAGAAGCGGCTGGGTCTTTCGTGCGCGACTCAGGGCGTGCCAGGCCCGAGTGGCATCGTAATCCCCGATTGCCTCGGATGCCTCGCGCAGTACCCGTGAGAATTCGCGGGCGACATGCAAGATCTCGTCCTTCGGCTGACGCCGTGGATCCTGCGGCACCAAGACCATGATCACCAGGGCGCACAAACCACCGACGACGGCGTCGAGGCTCCGGGCAAAGGGCCCGTCGATCGCGGGAGGCAACAGAACCACGAGCACCGCTTGGAGACCCATCTGGGTCGAGAAGATAGTCCCGTTGTCCAGGAATCGTGCCAGCAGCAGGGAGAACAACAAAACGAGCGAGGCCTGGAGAGGGCCCCGCCCCAGGAAGTACATCAGCGAATCGCCCACCGCGATGCCGAGGGTGCACCCGATGGCCACTTCCATGATCCGACGCATGTGATTGCCACCGCGGACATAACCCAAGGAGACGATCGCGGCCGTCGCGGCGAACAGAGGCTGATGGTGCTGGAACAGGACTTCAGCGATGAAGTACGCATCGACCGCGGCGACCGTGATCTGAATGGATTGGAACAGTCCGCTCCGAACCCTGGAGAGGCCGAGCCGAGCCCGTGAGACGATCTCGCGTCTCGAGGACCGTGCCCTCTCCCTGACCTTGAATCGACTCATGGAGCCATCATAGTTCGTCGTTGTCACGGCCTAACTTCAAAATTAACCCGCCGTTCACTCTACCCCGGGCATCCGGATACCTGCCCTCCGTAACGTGCCAGAGGTAGGGGGGCAGGACGGATTCCTCTCCGCTCGGGTTCCTTGCCATTCGGTCGAGCTATCGTCCGACCGCATCACATCACCGGACCGTTCCGATCCGCGCGAAAAATCCCGCGGGCGACGGTTGACGACACTTGAAGGGGTACTTTTTGTGAAGATCTCTCGCATGGGGCGTTTCGCAGCCATCGCAGCGGCAGGCGCTATCGCATTGACCGCTTGCGGCTCCGACAACGCCACGGGTGAGGCGGGAACCGCCTCGTCTTCGGCAGGGCCCGATGTCAACGGCACCCTGTCTGGGGTGGGGTCCTCCGCCCAGCAGGCGGCCATGACCCAGTGGCAGACCGATTTCCAGAGCCAGAATTCAGGCGCCAACGTGCAGTATTCCCCGGATGGATCGGGAGCCGGTCGCAAGGCCTTCCTCTCGGGCGGTGCCAACTTCGCCGGCTCGGATGCTCACCTGTCCGATGACGAGTACAGCCAGGCCAAGGACCAGTGCGGTCCCGACGGAGCCATCGACATCCCGGTCTATGTGTCCCCGATTGCCGTCGCCTTCAACGTCAAGGGCGTCGACTCCTTGAACCTCGACCCCGCGACGATCGCCAAGATCTTCAAGGGCGAGATCAAGAATTGGAACGACGACGCCATCAAGAAGCAGAACCAGGACGCAGACCTCCCGTCCACCCCGATCACCGTCGTCCACCGCTCGGACAATTCGGGTACGACCGAGAACTTTACCGAGTACCTGTCCAAGGCTGCAGAGGGCGCCTGGGGGCAGGAACCTTCGGGTGACTGGCCCAGTCAGTTCAAGGGGGAAGCCAACAAGGGAACCTCCGGGGTCATCTCGACCACTCAGAGCACCGACGGGGCGATAACGTACGCCGATGAGTCGGCCGTGGGCGATCTTTCGACCGCCAAGGTTAAGGACGGCGACGACTACGTCGAGGTCTCGGCCGATTCCGCGGCCAAGGCCGTCGAGCAGTCCAAGAAGGTTGAGGGACGCGGTCAGCACGATATGTCGCTCGAGCTGAATCGTACGCCGAATGACGGCTCCTACCCTATCGTCTTGGTCTCCTACCACGTCCTATGCTCCGGTTACTCGGATCAGAAGACCGTTGACCTGGTCAAAGCATTCGAGAATTACGTTGTGAGCGAGGACGGGCAGAAATCGGCAGCCAGCGCTGCGAAGTCTGCCGTTCTTCCTGAGAGCATGCGAGAAGACGCCAAGAAGGCTATCGAATCGATCAAGACCAAGTAGCCCTACCGCCGCAAGACCTGCGGCCAGGTGAGATTCCCGCCAAGGCGCAGGTAGCCTTGGCGGGAATCTCGCGCAACGACCAACAGTAACCAGCAGAGAGTTTTTGAGGATTCATGTCTCACTCTTCTTCGACGGTTCCCGCCCCCGGAACCTCAGCCGAGCCCGGTGGGGAACACGGGGACGAGGGCAATAGTCCTCGGCAGAATCGGCCCGTTCCCGTGGCCGGTGCCAAGGGCAGCCCGGCCCAGGACAAGGTCTTCGCGAGCATCACGCTCATCGCCGGAGGCATCATCCTCGTGGTGCTGGCGGCCGTAGCTTTCTTCCTGACCTGGCAGGCCTCGCCGATTTTCAGCGCGGCGTCCAGCGAAGTGACCGGCGGGCAGGGCTTCCTGGCCTACATCTGGCCGCTCGTGCTCGGGACCCTGATTGCCTCGGTGATCGCGTTGGTCCTGGCGACCCCAGTTGGCATCGGCGTCGCCCTGTACATTTCTCACTATGCTCCGCCGCGGCTCGCCAAGGGTGTGGGCTATGTGATTGATCTTCTGGCGGCTATCCCATCGATCATTTTCGGTGCGTGGGGTGCTTCGGTCCTGGCACCCAAGATCGTTCCGTTCTACGACTGGTTGTCGAGCATCCTCGGATTCCTTCCGATTTTCGAAGGACCGGCGACCGCGACCGGAAAGACCATCCTCACGGCCGGAATCGTGCTGGCGATCATGATTCTGCCGATCATTACCTCGATGTGCCGCGAAATCTTTGCTCAGACCCCGGTGCTGCAACAAGAAGCAGCGCTCGGGCTGGGGGCAACCAAATGGGAAATGGTCCGGATGACCGTGTTTCCGTTCGCGCGAGCCGGCATCATCTCTTCGGTCATGTTGGCTCTCGGCCGGGCCATGGGCGAGACAATGGCCGTGACTCTGGTCCTTTCCGGCGGACCGTTCAATCCTTCCCTGATCCAGTCCGGAAACCAGACAGTGGCTTCCGAGATCGCGTTGAACTTTCCTGAGGCCTACGGCTTGCGCCTCAACGAGCTCATTGCAGCGGGCTTGGTTCTGTTTGTGATCACCCTGGTGGTCAATCTCCTCGCGCGCTTGGTGATCAGCCGATACAAGGAATTCTCGGGAGCCAACTCATGAGCACGACAGCGACCACCGCATCCAAACTCACCAGCGGACAGTCCCCCCGATGGCTTCCCGCAGTCATCGGCATGAGTGCCCTGATCGTAGGTGCCGCGCTTTCGGCCCTGGTTGGTTTCAGTATTGCCTTGTGGGTAGTCTTCGCCGCGATCATTTTCGTGATTGCCGGGCCACTCGTCGTCGGGATCATCGAAGGTCGTCGCAAAGGCCAGGACGCATTCGCCCGCTATCTGATCTACGGCGCGTTCCTGCTGGCCTTGATCCCCCTGATCTCGGTGATCTGGGTCGTGCTCAGCCGCGGGGTTCCTGGGCTGTCCGGGAATCTCCTGGGCACCTCGATGAACGGCGTCAGCGGCGTCACCGACAATGAGGCCGCCAATGGTGGTCCGGTCTACGGCGGCGCCTACCACGCGATCGCCGGAACCGTGATCATCACTTTCTGGGCAACATTGATGTCGGTCCCGATCGGCCTGCTCACCGCGGTGTTCCTGACCGAGTACAGTGGCAGCAACGCAGCATTCCGGTGGATGGGGCGCATCATCACGTTCCTCGTGGACGTCATGACCGGAATTCCATCGATCGTTGCGGGCCTCTTCGCCGTGGCACTCTTCGTCCAGGTTCTAGGGGACCCCTCGGCCAGATTCGGATTCATCGCGTCCGTCGCATTGTCGGTGCTCATGATCCCGACGGTAGTGCGCAATACGGAGGAAATGCTCAAGATTGTTCCGAACGAATTGCGTGAGGCCTCGTATGCATTGGGGGTGCGCAAATGGCGCACCATTACCAAGGTCGTCATTCCGACGGCGATCTCCGGTATATCCTCGGGCGTTACCCTGGCCATTGCCCGCGTGATCGGTGAGACTGCGCCGATTCTCGTGACGGCCGGCTTCGTCTCGAGCATCAATTTCAACGCCTTCAGCGGATGGATGACCACGTTACCGACGTTCATCTACTACCAGATCATGAACCCGACGTCGCCGACGAACCCGCAGGTTTCCGAAGGTCGTGCCTGGGCTTCGGCCCTCATCCTGATCATCCTGGTGATGGCGCTGAATCTCATCGCCCGTCTGATCTCCAAGCTCTTTGCCCCCAAGACCGGTCGCTGAGTCCGGCGAACCGAAGTAAAGGAAATAAATGTCCAAGCGCATCGACGTCGAACACCTCAACGTCTATTACGGTGATTTCCTGGCGGTGGACGATATCACCATGGAGATCGAGCCCCGCTCGGTGACCGCGTTCATCGGGCCGTCCGGGTGCGGCAAGTCGACTTTCCTTCGCACCCTGAACCGTATGCACGAGGTCATCCCTGGCGCCTACGTCGAGGGCAAGGTCAACCTCGACGGCGAGAACCTGTACGGGAAAGGCGTGGACCCCGTCCGGGTCCGTTCCCAGGTGGGCATGGTGTTCCAGCGGCCCAACCCGTTCCCCACGATGTCCATCCGCGACAACGTGCTGGCCGGCGTCAAATTGAATTCACGGCGCATCTCCCGCTCGGACGCTCAGACGCTGGTCGAATCCTCGCTGCGGAGCGCCAACCTGTGGGAAGAGGTCAAAGACCGCCTGGACAAGCCAGGTTCCGGCCTCTCGGGTGGACAGCAGCAACGCCTGTGCATCGCGCGCAGTATCGCGGTCCGCCCGGACGTGATCCTCATGGATGAGCCGTGTTCGGCGCTTGATCCCATTTCCACTCTGGCCGTTGAAGACCTCATCAACGAGCTCAAGGAGGATTACACCGTTGTCATCGTGACTCACAATATGCAGCAGGCCGCTCGCGTTTCCGACAAGACGGCTTTCTTCAATATTGCGGGTACGGGCAAGCCCGGCAAATTGATCGAGTATGCGCCCACCCAGGAAATCTTCAACAAGCCTCAGAACAAGGCGACCGAGGACTACGTCTCGGGTCGTTTCGGCTGAGGTCTCCTCCGTCGGTCGACGACGGCCGTTGGGCCTCGTACGGACTTTTCGGCAGGTCAACGCCTGCTCGAAAAGTCCGTACGGCCTTTTAAAACTTCCTCACGGCGGCCCAAGAGCGGCTACCAGATCGTGGAATTACAACAAAGGAGACAGCGCGAGGAAAAAGATGGCCGAGACGATGACCGTGACCGGCACGGTGACGATCCAGGTCAGGACCAGGCGGGCGGCCGTATGGGCACGCACCGCATGGAAGCGCTGGTTGGAGCCTGCGCCCAGAACGGCAGACGCCGCGAGGTGGGACGAGGAGAACGGGTCTTTGGCCACTGCCCCCGTACCGAAAACCAGGAGACTGGTTACGGCCTGAGCCACTGCACCGCGGAATGGGTCGATCGTGACCAGACGGTCCGAGATAGTGTGTCCGATACGCCAGCTGCCCATCAAAGTTCCGATGACCATCATGACGCCGATAAGTGTGCACATCCAAGCGGTTTGGGTCGACGTGATGCTGTGCCCGATCGACATCCACATCAAAGCGCCGATCACGAGGCTACGATGCCCGAAGTAGATCCCGTGCCCGAGGGATATGACGGATGTGCTGAGTGAAAGAACGTAGCGAGAGCGTCGGTGAATTCTTCCCGGGCTCGTGTGCTGGAGCAAATGCACCAACGGGATGACAGCCACCCAGGCGATCCCGAAGGCGGCCAAAGGGGCAAGGATGAGGGGAAGGACGACGTCGCCCACCATCTTGACTCCGAGGTCAAGATGATCGCCCAGCCCTACCTGCTGGGTGGCCCACAGCGCGCCGAATACCCCGCCGATCAGGGCATTGGTCGACGAGGACGGTGACCTGCGCCACCAGGTGAAGATCTCCCACAGGATCACCGTGAGCAATGACGAGGTCAGGACGGCAAGGCCGATGTCGTCGTGCGGGATCGTGAGCCAGTGATCCGAAGTCAGTGACAAAGTCAGCGAGCCGATGAGCAAGCCCACCACGTTGAAGAACGCGCAGACGATCAGCGCAACCTTGGGGGTGAGGGCACGGGCTCCGACGGGCACTGCTACGGCGTTGGAAGCGTCATGGAAACAACCGATGACGGTGTAGCCCAGAAGAAACAACCCACACAGGGCGAAGAGGAAGTACTCCACCGGTTACGACTCCTGGACGAGGATTCGTCCGACGTCGGTGGCCACTTCGCGCACGCTCAGGGAAGCTGCCTGAAGTTGGGCGGTGAACTGCGACTCCTTGAGGTAGGCCGCTGGCTTGAGCCGGTCCATCATGTCAGCTTGGTAGAGGTTCGTGGTCCGAATGGACTGCTTGGACATGCGAAGGACCTCGACCCAGTATTCGTCGAGGCCCTCAAGGTCCGAGAGATGCCGCATGGCCTCGGCGGTCAGGGAAGCTTGGCGCTGGAGAAGGTCCAGGAGGTCGGAGGCGCGCTTGGAAAATCGATCCAGGCTGTGGATCTTGATGATATGCGAGGCCGAGGTTAGGGATTCGGTCGCCTGGTTGAGGCGTTGGCCCAGCAGGTATAGGTCCGCGCGGGGGAGAGGGAGTACGAAGGCGCTTCGTACGGTGGTCATCAGCGCGAAGAACGAATCGGTGGATCGTCCCTCAATCTCCAGAGCCTGTTCGAAGACCTCGTCGTGATCCGTGAGAGGTGACCCCATCATGCGTGAGGCCGCGGAAGTGGAATCAACGACAAGCTGTGCCATGTCCGCGAGCAGCTCGAGGGCCTTGTTCTCCTGAGGAAATAAGCGAATTGCCACGCTCTGCCTTCCAAGGTGGTGGTGGTGATCGTTCCTAAGATAACCGTCCTTGGTTAACAGGACTGTCATGGAAGGTTCACAAGGCCATGATGCAGTGGGCCCCGGTCGGTGCCGTGATACTGCTCTCGCCCGGATCCGATCCGTCATTGTGGCACCGGGTCGGGGAAGCAACCGGCGCGTTTTGGGCGATTCGTCGAGGGGCCAGTCTCGCGAACGCAAAAGCCCCCGCTGGAGCGGGGGCACGCAGGTGAAGATTAGGGGCACTGGACCGGGTGCGCCTCTCGGCGGAAGGCCGCTCGAAGCGGCTAAATAATGGAGCCCGGGGCAACCTGCGGCCCAGTGCCTTGTATCCAGTGTGGTCCTTTTCCCGAGAACCTGTCAAAGAGGTACCTCTGAAGAAGGCTGGGCCGGACTCATGGTGAATCCGACCCAGCACCCCAAAAAACCGGGGGATGCCACGGTGTTCAGGCGATGAGGCTAGCGCATCATCTCATTGCGGTTCTGTTTGATGTCTTTGAACCAACGTCCGCCTTGTCCTGCCCACATCATGATGGTGCCGATGATCAACAAGATGGTTCCGACTGAACCGGTGATTCCGGAGCCGCTACCGAGGGAGACCAAGAGCGAGAGAAGGCTCAGAATGGCGAGGACCAACAGGGTGATTCGTCCCCAGTTCTTGCCCTTGGTCGCGGCTCGTGCGGCGAGAACCTGAAGCACCACGATGGCCACAGAGATGACGGCGCCGAAAATCAAGCCGCCCCAGACGAGACCGGACTGGCCTTGGTCCTGAAGCTGCTTGTATTCGGCGCTGCCCATGAGAACGAATGGGGAAATGATCAAACCGATGATGGTTATGGCAGCAGAGATGTACACCAAGAGCGCCCCCGTCTTGACGGGCTTGGGGGCGACAAGTGCCCCGCTCTGGTTTTGAACGGGTCCGTTTCCCTGTCCGTAACCCGTGTCTCCACCCTGGTACCGCGGCTGGCCGCCCTCGGGGGAGCCGCCGTACTGAGGAGGCTGGTTGCCTGCCGGGGAGTCGTGGTTCTCGGTCATTATTTCCTCTCGCGGGTGTTTGATCTGACGTCACTATCCAAACATGAATTTGTCGTTCACCACAATAGGGTGACTCAAGTTCGGGATAATACCGAAGGCATTGGGCTTTAACAATTCGTATCCGACAAAACCAAAAACGGTCGAGAGATTACTGCATTTTTCTTCTAGGTATCTTGCATGCTCCAACCGCGGAGAAAATCCCACTCGGTATATCGGGCCACGTCGTCCTGATGACGCCCCGACGGGAGGGGGCTTCCGCGCTATGTGCGACCTCTACCCCGGCCACATCGGTCCGCTTCTTGGAACAGGACACCAATGGTCTTGGCGCAATAGTGAATCCTTGTATCAAATATTGTGCAATAGCTTGTTGTCGCGAACGACCGTTCTCGAATACCTGGAGAAGTATCCGGTCCGGCAGGGGAAATCGAAAAGAACACAAGCGATACGAACTGTCGACAAGACCGTGAACGATCAAAGTTTCACGGCCGGGAACAGTCATTCGTGAACGCTCGTTCCGTCTGACAACGTTCCGACTCCGGCTTCTCCCGCCCATACCGGATGGCGGGGTCGGCCGCTTTCATGAACTTCGATGTCACGATTCATTGCGGCCACGTCATATGACGTCGACGTTGCGTCAAGCGTGTGGGTGCGCTCAATGCGCGAAATGCGGCGTCAAACTCTCTCATCTCTTGCGGGCCTGCGCTGAGGCGGATTGAATACTTGCGTATCTATCCAGAGCGGCCGAGAGACCTGGCTCGTCGACGCCGCAGCAACCTCCTCACGGAAACCCGAACATCTCGGTCCCGAGGAAAGGTGCTCCCGCCAGGACCGATGGAGTGTATCGGCCGTCTCCGGACGTCGTCGGCGCAACTCCGGCACGGTCCCACTGGACCGGGTCGGTTGCGTCGGCGGACGAGGAGGCTCCGCTCTCCGTCGGGTGTACCGAAAGGAGACCCGGCGTGAACCCTGATGACAGGCCAGCGTTGTCCTTCGAGCTCTATCCGCCTCGCAGCAGGATGAGCCGACAGGCATTGGAAACCACTATCGCCGAGATCGAACCCACTCGCCCTGATTACGTTTCCGTGACCGCCGCCGTGGATGGCGAGAGGAGGCGCCAAAGCCTGGACTTGCTACGACACCTCGTCGAGGAAACGGAGCTGAAACCATTGGCCCACATCGTCTCGACCGGACAGATAGCTTCCGAGCTCGAAGAACTGGTCGATGAGATCATCCGGCTTGGCGTGCGCGGCCTCCTGGCTCTGAGGGGCGATCGACCTGAGAACTACGCCCTCAAGCAGGGCGAACTTCCCTTCGCTCGACACCTGGTGGAACTGATCCGTGGCGTCGAGTCGAGGGGATCGGCCAAATTGTGTGCCGGACGTCTGGCCGTGGGCGTGGCGGCCTATCCGGTCCGTCACCCAGAATCCTCGAGCATCCACCACGACACCGAGGTCCTGCTGGCCAAGCAACGGGCGGGAGCGGATTTCGCCATCACTCAGGTCTATCCGGACCCTTCCGATTACGCTCGTCTCGCCGAGCGGGCCCGCGCCAATGCCGTCGAATTGCCTCTGATCCCCGGAATTCTGCCCGTGACAAGCCTGCGGAGGTATCTGCGGGTGTGCGGACTCGCAGGGATCGAGCCGAATGCAGGTCTCGCACACAGGCTCGAAACCGCCGAGACGTTCGCAGAACGCCTGGCCGTCGGAGTGGACTCGGCGGAGGACTTCGCTCGCCAGGCCCTTGCCGCAGGGGCCCCAGGACTGCACATCTATACCTTCAACGAACACCAGGCGGCGCTCGAACTCGTGGATCGACTCGGTCTGCGCGGCAATACTGCCCCTTCGAATCAACCCATCTCGCCTCTCAACGATCAGGAGATCATCGTGACGAACCCTAACAACGTCCTCCACAGCACCTCACCCAAGGACAGGGCTTTTCCCCCGGCAACCATCCTCGGCTATCCGCGCATCGGACCGAATCGCGAGGTCAAGCGCGCCCTGGAAGCGTACTGGAGCGGGCAAGGCGATATCGAGGACCTGTCGTCGTCCGTGACCGGAATTCGACACCTAACCGTAGGCCGCCTGCGGGAACTGGGCTTGAAGGCTTCCTCCTCGATCCCGGCTTCGTTCGCCCTCTATGACCAGGTGCTGGACGCGATTCTGGCGACAGGGGCCGTGCCTACTCGGTTTGCGGATCTTGCGAACCGTGACCATCACCTGAACCGGGACGCCTCCTTCGTCCTGGCCCGAGGAGATGACGCCCGTGGCCCACTCGAAATGACCAAGTGGTTCAATACGAATTACCACTACTTGGTGCCCGAGATCGGCCCTCGGACTCCTTTCACCGCAAATCCGCAGGAGATCGTCGGCCAGTTGCAGGCCGGTGCCTTTTCGCCGAACGACGACGCCCCGATGCGCCCTGCCATCCTCGGCCCGATTTCGTTCTTGCTTCTGTCCAAGGCCGAGGACACCGCGCCCGTTGGATTCGAACCTCTGAATCGGATCGAGGAACTCGTGGAGGTATATCGAGAGCTCATCTCGGCGCTGGGCAATGCCGGTGCCGAATGGGTTCAGCTCGAAGAACCGGCCCTCGTCGCCGAGAATCAGAATCCGGAACTGGCCGAGATCGTCCGGCGAACCTATGAGCGCTTGAGCGCCGATCGCGCAGCTGGTGATCCCTTGGTCCTGGTTACGACCGCCTACGGTGACGCCGAGAATCTTCTCGAGCCCCTGGTGGCGGCTGGCGTCGATGCCGTTCACGTGGACCTGGTCTCCGGCCCTGCGAACGGGCAGATCCGGCGACTCGATCCGGATCAGCTGTCCCTCTTTACCGGCACCGAAGCCCCGGTACTGGTGGCCGGCATCGTGAACGGACAGAACATCTGGCGAACGGATCTGCGTACGGCCCTGGCTCGACTCGAGGAGCTCCACGAGGCCGGGGCGAATGTGGCGGTCAGTACTTCGACATCGCTCATCCATGTACCGCACGACGCCGCTCTCGAGGACCAGCTCGGGGACGAACCTCGCACCTGGCTCGCGTTCGCGGACCAGAAAGTCGAGGAGGTTTGCATCCTGGCCCGAGGGCTGGCGGACGGACCCGAGGCGATCGCGAATTTCCTCGACGAGTCCGACGGGGCGATTCGTCATAGGACAGAGGCCCGCGGGACCAGGGACGCACGGATTCGAGAACGGGCTGACCTGCTGACCGAATCCGATGGTCATCGTGAGTCCGCGGAGGAGAGGCGCCGTGAACAGGCTCTGCAGGGCATTTCGGCGAGCCTTCCGGAACTGCCCACGACGACGATCGGTTCTTTCCCGCAGACCCCGGAGATCCGAGCGGTGCGTGCGGACCACAGAGCCGGGCGCATCTCCGATTCCGAATACACCGAGCGCTTGCGGGAAGAAATTCGCGCCGTCGTTGCTCTTCAGGAGGAGATCGGGCTGGACGTGCTCGTGCACGGGGAACCCGAGCGCAACGACATGGTCCAGTACTTCGCGGAGAACTTGGATGGGTTCGACGTAACCCGATACGGCTGGGTCCAGTCCTATGGCTCGCGCTGCACCCGGCCTTCGATCCTTTGGGGGGACGTCAGTCGACAAGGCGAAGGGGTGCGGGGTCGAGCCATCACGGTTCCCTGGATCACCTACGCGCAGTCCCTGACGGACCGCCCTGTGAAGGGGATGCTGACGGGTCCGGTCACTATCCTGGCCTGGTCTTTCGTCCGCGAGGACCAGCCGTTGGCGGATACCGCGAATCAGGTGGCTCTCGCTTTGCGCGACGAGGTGAACGACCTCGAGGCGGCCGGTATAGGCGTCGTACAAGTTGACGAACCCGCATTGCGCGAACTCCTTCCACTCCGGGAACGCGACCGGGCCGAATATCTCGAGTGGTCGGTACGGGCCTTCCGCTTGGCCACGTCCGGTGTGAGGCCCGAAACCCAGATCCACACGCACCTGTGCTATTCCGAATTTGGAGAGGTGCTCTCCGCGATCGACGCGCTGGATGCGGACGTGACCAGCGTCGAAGCGGCGCGCTCGCGGATGGAATTGCTGGATCCTCTGGCGGACATCGGATTCGAGCGTGGCATCGGGCCCGGTGTCTGGGATATTCACTCTCCCCGGGTTCCCACTGTGACGGAAACCGAGGATCTGTTGTCTGCGGCTGCGCGAGTCATCCCTCGCGACAGGCTCTGGGCCAACCCAGACTGCGGTCTCAAGACGAGACAGTATGAGGAAACCACGGCCGCGTTGAAGAGACTCGTGGAAGCCGCCCGACGGGTACGCGCGGGTGTGACCGTCTAGAAATTGGGCACGCGGCCTGAGGCCAGGCAGCCTCAGGCCGCATTTTCCCTGTCGGGGAAGAGACGAATGGCGTCTTCGACGAGTTGTTCAAGGTCGGCGTCGATGTCAACCGCGGTGCGGACCAAGAGACCGTGGACGAACAGCAAGAGCATATTCGCGAGTCGGGGAGGGTCTATCAGGGGGCTCAGCGGGTCTGCGCCCTCTGAGACTCTTTGCCGAGACCACGGTGTGAGAACTTCTGTGAGCAGCTGACGAGCCCGAGCAATATTTTCTCGCGCGACCTCCGCGACCTCCGGGTTGACGGTCGATTCGGCGATGAACTGAATCAGAAGCGGCCCCAAACCGTTGGTGAAGAGCGTGCTGACCACGAGTCGGGCGACGTCGGAGGGGGCCGGGGTCGAACCTTTTTCGTTTTCCATGGCAATCAAATCCTGCAGTGCCGCGTGGAAGATGCTCTCTGCGGTGCCTCTCATGATCGAGGCTTTTCCCTCGAAGTGCGAGTAGATCGAACCAGGAGACATGCCTGATTCAGCAACAATGTCCGCCATTGAGGTGTTGGAGAAGCCGTTGCTGAGGAAGCAGCGGCGGGCCGCGGCGATAATGCGCTCGCGTCTGTCGATCTTTGATGACTCGGATAGCTTCGGCATAGAAAAAGAATAGTCGTTCTGTTAGTCTGGCCGCAAGTAGAAGAAGCATTCTGTTTAGGAGACGTTATGAGCGTTCGGGATTCTCAGCACGCCGAGGCTGAGTCCACCTCAAACCCCTCGAAAATCCGCACCGGCAGCCATATGGGCAAGGTAGTGGGAGTGTCCCTCCTTGCCGCCGTGGTGATGACCATTTTCGTCATGGCATTCACCTGGCCCAGCAAGACGTCGACCGCCCACAATCTGCCGGTCAGCGTCGCAGGCCCGAAGCAAGCCGTCGATCAATTCGAGAACAAAATCAACGAGAAGTCGGGGGACACCTTCGACTTCGTGGCTGCCGATAGCCGCAGGCAGGCCGTTGATCAGATCAAGCATCGGGAAACTTACGGTGCCGTCATCTTGGCCGAACAACCGAAGACTCCGGAAGTTCTCACCGCACCGGCCGCCAACTCGACCGCAACGCAGGTGATGAGCGGGATCGCTGATCAACTGACCCAGCAGATCCGTACCCAGATCACCGGTCAGGTCGACCAGATGAAAGAGAAGTCCGGTGGCCAGCTGAATGGTCAGCAGGCGCAAAAGGCCGAGCAGCTGGAAGAGAAAGCGGCATCGACTCAGGTAGCCGAAACCGAGGTAGTTCCCCTTTCGGGCGACGACTCGAACGGCGCTGGCCTCACCACGGCGGCATTCCCGTTGGTTCTCGGCGGAATGATCGGCGGTGTTCTCGTCACATTCCTTGTTAAGGGCGTCTGGCGCAGACTCATCGCGGCATTGGCCTATGGGGCCCTGGCCGGGCTGAGCCTGACCCTGATTCTGCACACGTGGTTCGGGTTCGTGCAGGGCAATTTCGGGCTGGTCTGGCTCGCCTTCGGCCTGTCGGCCATGGCCACCGCGACTTTCATCCTGGGCTGTACGGCGGTCCTGGGTACGCCGGGCATCGGACTCGGTGCTGTCGTCACGCTGTTGGTCGGCAATCCGCTCTCCGGAGCCCAGGTGCCGTGGCAGTTCATGGTGGAACCGTGGGGGCGCATCGGTCAGTATCTGGTGCCGGGTGCCTCAAATACATTGCTGAGGTCCCTGAGCTACTTCCCCGAGGCCCCCATGGCTCAACAGTGGTGGACGCTCATTGCGTGGGTCGTTCTCGGCGTCTTATTGACGAGCTTCGGCCATTTCAAACACAACCGCATTAACGATGATGCCGAGGAACACGGCGCAGATCGGCCGGCGCCCCGGCACCGTCAGGAAGAAGCTCCTGCTCAGGGCTGATTCGCGGTACGTGGCCCTGGTGCGCCCGTATAAAGAACTGAGGGGGCCAGGCGCGTCGTCGGGGGTTAGTCCCTTGCAGACGGTGCCCGGCCCCCTCGTCGTCCGATGGGACGAAGAGCTGGCTGTGCCTCTTAGAGTTGCTGGTTCCGCACACGAACGGTGCGCTCGTTGGTGAACTGCTGCAATGCCCACTGCGCATTCTCGCGCCCATAGCCAGAGCGGTTGATGCCGCCGAAGGGGAACTCGGGGCTCGAATCCATGTGGGTGTTCACAAAGGTCATGCCGGCATTGATCTTTTCGGCGAACTTCTGACCGCGTTCGGGATCGGTGGTCCATACCGAGGCCATCAGCCCGTACTGCGTATCATTCGCGATCCTCAGGGCGTCTTCCTCGTCCTTGGCCTTGAAAACCATCACGGCCGGGCCGAAGAGCTCGTTGCATCCCAAATCGGAATTCGGGTCGATATCTGTCAGCAACGCCGGGGACATGAACCAACCCGGTCGATCCAGCTTCTCGCCTCCGGTGTGCAAGGTCGCACCCTCTTGTGCGGCCTTTTGGATGCGCTCGACGACCTCGTCGCGTGCGCCTTCGGAGGACAGCGGTCCCATATCGGTCTCGGGATCGTCAAAGGCTCCGACGGTCACGTTCTCGACTGCTTCCTTGGCGGCCGCCACGAAGTCGTCATAGTAGTCTTCGACCACGATGAAACGCTTGGGCGAGGTGCAGACCTGCCCGGCGTTCGCGGTCCGGAGGGTTACGGCCTTTTGCGCAAGTCCTTTGACGTCATCGGTGTCCAGCACGACGAACGGGTCATTGCCGCCGAGCTCCAGAACCGAGCGCTTAAGGTGCTTCGCTGCGATCTTCGCAACCGAGGCGCCTGCTTCCTCGGATCCGGTCAAGGAGAAGCCCTTGACGCGGAAATCCTTGAGGACCTCTTCTGCATCGCTGCTGTTCAGGTAGATATTCGTGTAAACGCCCTTGGGCAGTCCTGCCTCTTCGAGAAGGTCCTGGAAAGTCTGGGACGACTTGGGACAGATGGCTGCCTGCTTCATCAGGATCGCGTTGCCGACCATGATGTTGGGCAATGCGAAACGCGCGATCTGGTTGTACGGGAAATTCCAGGGCATGATGCCCAGGAGTACACCCAACGGGTCATGCTTGACGTAGGTCTTGTCGGCGCCTTGCGCATCCGGCAACTGTGTGTCGGCAAGGAATTTTTCGGCGTTCTCGGCGAACCAACGAGCCGTGAAAGCCACCTTCTGGGCTTCTGACTCGCCCTGCTTCTTGGGCTTGCCCATTTCTCGGCCAATGATGTCGGCCAGCTCTCCGGCGCGAGCCTCGACGAGGTCAGCGAATTTGTTCAGAATTTCGCCACGCTTGCTGACAGGGGTGTCCCGCCAGGACTGGAAGGCCTGATCGGCGGTGTCGATGACCCCGGGAATCTCCTCTGCCGTGAGGGACTCAAAAGTCTGCTCGACTTCGCCAGTGTTCGGATTTGTCACAGCAAAAGTACTCATATAGGTACTCAAACCAAATTCCCTGGCCGCGTCCAGTGAGTTTCGACGTAGGCGGAATGTTTCTCGTGATTACCGAGGCGAGAAGCAGGCCCTGAGCTCCCGAGCCGCGGATTCCGGGTCGTCGGCGGCGGTTACGGCCCGTACGACGACGATCCGCTCGGCCCCGGCGTTCCGAACCAGCGGCGCGGTGTCGATGTTGACGCCTCCGATCGCGAAGAACGGTTTGGCAGCCGAATCCAGGCTCTGGCCTATGTGGGCAGCGAACTCGGGCAATTCGAGTCCCACTGCCGCCCGCCCGGGTTTGGTGGGAGTCTCCCAGATAGGGCCAGTGCAGTAGTAATCCACCCCGGAGTCTTGGGACGCGGCACGAACCTGTGCCTTGTCATGACAAGAGCGACCGACAAGGATGTCTTCCCCGAGAACTCGCCGAACCTGCTCGGTGGTCAGGTCGGTTTGTCCCACGTGAAATACGTCGACCCCTGAAAGCAACGCGACGTCGGCACGGTCGTTGGCCGCCGAAAGGCCGCCTTCTTCCCCCGCAACCGAGACAAGAACGTCTAGGGCCTCGAGCTCGGTTCGAATGGAAACCTGCTTGTCGCGCACCTGGATGATGTCCGTACCACCGCGAAAAGCTGCCCTGTAGAACTCTTCGAGTCGTGTGGTATCAAGCTTTTCGACAGCGTCGGCTTCCGAACCTCCGAGAATGAATCTCTGCAGATCCGTGCAGAGATAAAGTCGGGCGCAGCGCAATCGATCGGATCGTTCCGTGCGAAGGCGGGAGGGCCCGGGAGCTTGGGAGGGGGCGGTCAAGGAAGTATGGTCTGGTGCATTCTGGGCAGTCGTCACCCTTGCAACATTAAAGGACTTGCGAGTTAGGTCATAGACTGGAGACACGTGGGAGTCCGGGCTGGCCGGACTGAGAGGGCAATACCGCCGACCATTCGAACTCGATGCGGGTCATGCCGTCGTGAGGAGGAGTAACCGATGCATATCGGCATAGTGGGTTCTGGCGTCGTCGGGATGCAGACCGCGTGGCACCTGAGATTGCGGGGCCATCGGGTGACGATCTTCGATCCGGACCCCGGAAACGGTGCGACACGGGCCGCAGCGGGCATGTTGGCACCCATCAGTGAAGTGCAGTTCGGGCAGCAAGGCCTTTACCCACTCATGCTTGCTGCCCGGCGAGAATATCCGCAGCTCATCGCTCAACTGGAACGGGTCACCGATCGTCCTCACGGATACCTCGAGAACGGCACGCTACTTGTTGCGGCAGACCGCGCCGATTTGGCTCGAGCCGCAGATCATGCTCGGGTCCAGACCGAATACGGCATGGAGACCCGGTCCCTCTCCGCGAGTCGGCTGCTGGATATGGAACCCGGCCTGAACCCTCGCTTGGCCGGCGGATTCGAAGCGCCGACCGATCAGCAGGTGGACCCGCGTCTGCTCCTGGAGGCTCTCCGCGCTGCACTCGTCCATGATCTCGATCCCACCGGATTCGCCCATGCCGGGCCGTCCGCCGCATGGATTATGGAAAGCGTTTCCAGAATCGACCCGGTGGGGGACCGAACAGCAGGCTACGACGTCACGGCGGGGGACAGCGGCCCCCACCGGGTCGATCGGGTGCTCGTGGCGTGTGGCGTGAATTATGGGCGTATCGGTGGGGTTCTCGACCGTCTGCCCTTGGACCTGAGGCCGGTGTACGGAGACATTCTTCGGCTGAAGCTCCGCGAAGGGCAACTCGCACCGGGAGAAAAGCATGTGGTGAATGCGACGATTCGCGCGACAGTCCTGGGACGACAGGTCTACCTGGTCCCACGGGCCGATGGCGGGCTGGTGATCGGAGCCAGCGTACGGGAAGACAACCTGCCCGGAGTCAACGCGGGATGCGTGCAGGAGCTGCTCGAGGACGCCGTGACCGTTGTGCCGGGCGTGAGGGATATGGAACTCGTTGAGGCCATGGCCAGGGCGCGTCCAGGGACTCCGGACGATATTCCGTACGTCGGACCCGTGCCGGGGGCTCCGGGCGTCGTCGTCTCAACCGGCTACTCGCGCCACGGAATTTTGCTCGCTCCGCTCGGCGCACGGCTCGGCGCCGATCTGCTCACCGGGGCGTCCTTGAGCAACGCGGACGCCCGATTGCTCGAAACCATGGACCCTGGCCGCTTCGGCGCGCACACTGATATGGCGCAAGCGCGCCTCACAGGAGGTATACCCGCATGAAAACCGTGAAGGTCAATGACGAAGAGGTCTCCCTGCACGATCGTGCGACGCTCGTCGACGTGGTCGGCAAGTTTTTGGACCGAGACCTAGAGCCCGACGGGCGTCCCGTGGACGGCGGACGGCTCGGCGTCGCCCTGTCCGTCGGAGGCCAAGTGGTGCCCCGGACCGCGTGGCAGGAACGAGTGGTCGCGGACGGTACGGAAATTGACCTGGTCACCGCCGTCCAGGGTGGATAGAAGGAAGAAAAGAATGGAACAGCTGACTGAAACCGACGCAGCCACGGCGCAGAAGCCGGTCACCGACCAAGAATTGCCCCCGCTGCGTATCGGAGATTACGAACTCGTCAACCGGCTCATCATGGGCACGGGCGGCGCCACAGACCTGACCTCCCTGGAGGATGCGTTGGTCGCCTCGGGTACATCGCTGACGACCGTAGCCGTGCGACGGTACAACCCCGATACCAAGACCAGTGTCTTCGCGCTCCTGGAAAAACTGGGAATCGACGTCCTGCCCAATACCGCGGGATGCTACACGGCTCGCGATGCGATCCTCACCGCGAACCTGGCCCGTGAAGCACTCGAGACCGATCTCATTAAGGTCGAAGTCATCGCCGATGAGGACACGCTCCTGCCGGACGTCGTCGAGACGCTTCGCGTGACGGAGACTCTCGCCGAGCAGGGGTTCACGCCACTGGTGTACACCACCGATGACCCCAGCGTGGCGCTCAGGCTCGAAAGCGTTGGGGCGGCCGCGGTCATGCCGATGGGATCGCCGATCGGCACTGGGCTGGGAATCCTGAACCCGTACAACATCGAGCTCATCGCAACCCGCGCGTCGGTTCCGGTGATCGTCGACGCGGGCATCGGAACCGCGTCCGAGGCCGCGCAGGCCATGGAACTCGGGTGCGACGCCGTCCTGGTCGCTTCGGCCGTCACGCGAGCCCGCGATTCTCGGGCGATGGGGCTCGCGATGCGTCGCGGAGTCGAGGCCGGTTATCTCGCTCGCGAGGCAGGCCGAATCCCCCGTCGTACCGAGGCCCTGGCGTCCTCGCCCGTGCAAGGACGGGTCCGCGCGGAGGATCGCATATGACCGGTATCAACGATCTCAGCGATACCCAACTCGAGCGCTTCCAACGTCACCTGGGCCTGGCGGGCTTCGGCCCAGACGCGCAACAAGCGTTGCTTGACTCCCGGATTCTCGTGATTGGTGCCGGAGGGCTCGGATCTCCCATCCTCCAGTACCTGGGGGCCGCGGGAGTAGGGCATATCGAGATCGTCGACGACGATGTCGTCGACCGTTCGAATCTCCACCGGCAAGTCATCCATTCGGAAGCCGACCTGGGCAGGCCCAAGACAGAGTCCGCCGCGGACGTGGTGAGAGGGCTCAACCCGGATGCCGAAGTCGTCGAACACCGTTTTCGGATTACCCCGGAGAACGCCCTGGATCTGGTCCGTCCCGTTGACCTGGTGATCGACGGTTCGGATAACTTCCTGACCCGATACGTTGTCTCCGACGCGGCCGAGATCCTGGGCAAGCCCGTCGTTTACGGTGCAATTCTGCGTTTTGAGGGTCAGGTCGGTGTCTTTTGGGCAGGTCACGGACCCACGTACCGGGACTTGTTCCCCGAAGCACCGGGACCGGGAGAGGTCCCCTCATGTGCCGAAGCCGGAGTGATCGGAGTGCTCCCCGGAGTCATCGGTACTCTGATGGCGACTGAAGCCATTAAGGTCCTGGCCGGTATCGGGGACCCGCTCTTGGGCCGCGTCATGGTCTACGATGCCCTGGCCGCGAGTTTTCAGGAACTACGGCTGGAACCGGATCCACAACGCCGGAAAGTCACCGGTGTGGCCTCGGATCTTGCAGGGTCATCCGACGAGACGATGTGCGCTGTATCTTCGCCCTCGATTCCGCAGGGCGAAATCAGCCCTACCGCCTTGAATGCTCTTCTCGAGGAGCGCAACGAGCTGACGCTCGTGGACGTACGCGAACCGTGGGAGAACAGATTGGGTGCAATACCCGGTGCCGCAAACGTCCCCTTGGGCGATATCCAACGCGACTCCGGGAAAGACCTGGGAGCCCGTCTCGACAAGGATTCGCACGTGGTTCTCTATTGCAAGGCCGGAGTGCGCTCACGGAAGGCCATGGACATCCTGGCCGAGGTGCGACCGGACGTTGAATTCCACAGCCTTTCGGGCGGTTACGACGAGTGGAGCGTTACTTTCTCGGATTGACCAGCAAGAGCTCGGCGTTGCAGCGGTTTCCACGGTCATTTCGGCCAGGAACAGAATCCGATCCTGGGTGGATGCCGAGGTGCAAGCCCCGGGGGACGAATGAAGCAGCAGCCACAGCGCTGGCGGCGATCAAGAAAGTTCTGCGTGAAAAATGAGCCATGGTCCGCAGCCGGTCAGGTGGAGTTTCGGCTGGGTGACGCCTATCCGATACGGAAATGATCGCGACTAGACGGTGTCCCGTAGGGAAAACACCGTATTGCGTAACAGTTTGTAATGTTCCATGGGCCAGGGGAGTGGTTGCGGGGCGCTCCGGCTTAACTCCTTCGGGCAAGGCAAACGAATACCACACGTTAAATATTGAAGCGGATTGCTGATCTCGAGCGGTCCGGTAACCCGGCTGCTCGAGCTTCAAGGGATCTAAGGCTGCTACTCATAGGATCCGACTGGGGTCCGGGCGGAGGGGTGGGGTAGCCGCCATGTTGCCCCATGAAGTGGTCGGTGACTTTGGGTGGGTTGTTGTGTGAACCCGTGCAATGCGGGGGACGAAACTTTCCGTGAAGACACCAAAAGTTAATGTACTAATCAGTACAAAAGTGTCCTGTGGCTATGTAAAGTTCCGTGCAGATGTCGTCGAACTCGCCAGATCGGGCCCGAGGGCGGGGCTGAACAGCTTTCGTGGAGAAGGGTGCAGTCCTCGTCACGAGCGTCGATCGGTGCGGCCGCACTGCGGTTCGTCGAGATCTACTGAACAAGGTCAAAACGAGGAGCACCTATGAAGCTGACAGGAAAGATGGCCGGAATTCTGGGCGGCAGCGCGCTGCTGGTCGGTCTCGCCGCATCGCCCGCGAATGCCACCACCATCGAGAACCACTACCCTGAAACGCCGGCGCTGAATCCCACATTGCCGATCGTGAACACTTACCACGGGTCGGATCACATCAAGCCGAATGTGTTGAACCCTCACCCCGTGTGCAACGCCCTGGAGGACCGCCGCACCGTGGTGTACAAGGTCAACGACAATTTCTCACCGGTGGGGACCATCTCCACGACCAATCACACCACCAAAGACATTCCGCTGACACAGGAGACGTCCAAGTCTCAAACGATCAATATCAGCGTGAATGGCGAACAGGGAAATAGCACCACCATCAACGCTGGAGCCTCCAAGGACGGCGGGACCTTCGGTATCGCCGAAGAGATCTCCAAGAAGATCGGTTTTGAGGCCTCCTACCAACTGTCCTGGAACGCAGGCCAAACAATCGGCCCCTACGACGTTCCTCCGGGATACACGGGTGAAGCCACGTATGGGTTCCGCACTGTGACGATGTCCGGAACACAACAGATCTGCGGAGCCGATGGGAGATGGACCAACCCCACGGCGTGGAACGCATTCGTTCCCGTCAAGAATGAGGTCGAAGTCAAGCTGTACAACAATCCGGCTGATTCCTAAGACGCCGCTGGACTCTGGAACGGAGAACCAAAAAAATGATGAAAAAGCTCATGAGCCGTGCCGCAGCGGCCACTCTGGCACTTGCCCTCGGCATCGTCACTTGTGGTGCGGGTGCTGCCCAAGCGGCCGAACCTGCCCCATCTGCACACGACCTGACCGTTGGATACACCGTCTCGGGAGCGAAGGCGAAAGGCTATGCCGGGTTGGTTGCGATTCATGCGAAGAACGTCGGGTCCGAGCGGTACTACTCCGAATTCCCGGCGATCAGTTTCCGGATTGACGTCAAGACCGACAACGGTCCCCAAGGCGTCGATCGGGTGATTACCCCAGGGTGGTTCAACGGCGCTTATACCCAAGACTTGGGATTCGACGAAAAAACGTCGACCCGGTCCTTCATGGTCACCCTGTCCAACCCCGTCGAGGCCGGTCAGGATCAGCTCATCGCCAACCTCAACTTCGGTGACGGGCTGACCAAGGAGGGGCGTCTGACCAACTACATCACCGTGACTCAGGTGGGCCGCCTGGACGACGACAAGTCCACGGGCAATGATCAGAACGTGGACTCGCGTCAAAACACCACGACCGATTTCCAGAACCCGAGTCCGGGCATATTCTAAAGTCCTACGTTGCGAACCAGCGTCGATGTCATGGCGTGAAGTGCGGCCGGGGGACGAACTCTCCCGGCCGCATTTTGTTCGATGATTCGGATTCTTTGTAGACTCATCCGCTATGGAGAACCCGGCAGTTTTTGACGTGGACGGAACGATCTGTTTTGACGGGCGCAGAATCTCCGAGGACATCGTTGAAGCCCTCCGGGAGCTCCGCAGGTTCCGGCCGCTCATTTTCGCCTCGGCCCGCCCTCTCCGTGACCTCGTTCCCGTTATCCCGAAGGACCTTCAGGATCAAACATTGATTGGGGGCAATGGGGCCTTTGTCCGTCACGCCGGCCAGGTCGAGGTCGTGGGGTTCCGGGTCGGCGATCGCAGGATGCTCGATGAACTGATTGATGCACGTGGATACGCGTATCTGCTAGACGGTCCGTGGAATTACGCCTATACGGGAGATGCGGATCATCGAATATTCCGGCAGCTGGACGCCGGACGGTTGGCTTCCCGCGTCGAGCGGTCTCGACTGGAAAGCTACTCGAAGGCCGTGCTCTTCACGGAGAATGCGCAGACGATAAGCCGTCTGCGCAGGGCGGGCCTCACAGTGACGCACCATCCCGAGGAGGGTTTGATCGACGTCGCACCCAGCGGAATTTCGAAGTACGGAGCTTTGAGGGCGTTGCACGTATCCGCCCGAAGCTATACGGCGTTCGGCAATGATGCGAATGACGTTGATCTGTTGCGCAATGCGGGACAGAGCTATTGCGTGGGGGATCATCCGTCTCTCTCTTTCGCCGAGTATTTTCTGCCCCCGGGTGACGTTGCCCGGGCCATTCGCGGCCTCACTCGGGCGCGCGTCTGAAGCTCACAAGAGTTCCTGCTCGATGTTGCATAAGTAGTTGTGGCCCAAGGGGGCCAGCTCGAAGTCGTGACTCTTTGCGCCAGTTCTGGCCATGTCGACCTTGCGAACGGACAATGCACCGCTGTCGGCCAGTCTCTTGAGGGTTCTGTAGAGTCTTCGCTCCGTGACGGACCAGCCCGTGACCTGCACGAATTCTGTCCGGATCGTAGCGGCTGATAGTCGACCGTGATCGCGGACGATCCTGAGCAGTGCCAGAGTCGTGGCCGACTTCTTGTAGACCTCGATCCAGTTTGCGGTCAGTTCCTCTACCTATTCCTGATCTTCAGTGGGCATTGGCTGGGGATCCGTTTTCGAAGTGTTCAAGGCCGTCTCGCCTCGAAACCGCGGGACACAACGGCTCCGATTCCGTGGGTGATCAGGCCGATTCCCCAGAAGGAGGCCATCCGCGAAGTTTCTCCGTGGGAATTTCCCGTCCGTCAGGATCGCGGGTGAATTCAGGGCGACCAGAAAATAGGCGCGGAGCAGATAGCCGACGTTGACGACGCCGTAGGTGAGCGCATGAGCAATGAAAGAACCGTATCGGATTCGGTTCGGCTTTCTTCCCATCGTCAAGAGGTAGGCCGCGTCCGCGATGCCGCCCAGCGCCGTTGTGGAGACTGCATCGATGCGATTGCATCGAAGGGTAATCAGAATGTGGAGCAGAAGGTTGGAGCAGATAAGGCTCAGGGCGAAGGGCAGGAGTCAGAGATGGGCTCGAGTGCTGGGCGAACTGGTGATCTGAGCTGAAGCTGACATATGTGGACCCCAGGGCGTCGCTAACGGTGTAAATGAGGTGTACGAAGGTGCTGTACCAAAGGTTCACCGAATGGGACCTCCCGGCTCAGAATTTGACGTCGCGCCTCCGGGGTGGTCCCTAACTTCGCCCCGGCGTAGTCTGTAAAACAGCCAGAGCGAAGAACTGTCCGGATGCGAGGTGCGACCGTGGAATCCCATAAGACGACGAGGCCACGGCCGACCGCCGCGCCCCATAAGCAATCTCCAACTCTGCCGCGCAAGCGGTGGTTCGCGCTCTTGGGGCCAGCGTTCGTCGCATCGATTGCGTATGTGGATCCGGGAAACGTCGCCTCAAATCTCTCGGCGGGAGCCGAATACGGATACCTGCTGGTCTGGGTGCTCGTCCTGGCGAACCTCATGGCGGTCCTGGTGCAGTACTTGTCTGCGAAACTCGGGGTCGTCACGGGACAGAGCCTTCCGGATCTGCTGGGTCAGCGCATGCGTCGAGGACCCCGTTTGCTGTTCTGGGGTCAAGCAGAAATTGTGGCGGCAGCGACGGATCTCGCGGAGGTCGTGGGCGGAGCCATAGCCTTGCACATTCTCTTCGGTCTGCCGCTGCTTTGGGGTGGAGTACTGGTGGGTGCCGTTTCGATGCTTCTCCTTGCCACCCAGAACCGCCGCAATCCACGCAGGTTCGAGGCGCTCGTCGTCGGGCTTCTGGTGGTTATCACGATCGGTTTCATGGCCGGACTGGTCGTCAGCCCCGTGGACTGGACAGGGGTCTCCGAGGGGTTGGTCCCGAGGTTTCAGGACTCGCAGTCCGTCTTGCTTGCCGCGAGCATGCTGGGGGCCACCGTGATGCCCCATGCGATCTATCTGCATTCGGCTCTTGTCCGCGACCGACACGGCAGCCCCCGGGGGCGTGCCGACGGGATGACTGGACGCCTCTTGAAGGCAACGCGGTGGGATGTCGTGCTTGGCCTGGTTCTCGCCGGGTCGGTGAATATTGGCATGCTGCTCATGGCGGCCGCGTCATTGCCGGGAGTGCCCGGAACGGACAGCATCGAAGGGGCGGCAACGGCCATTTCCGATCATCTCGGCCCGGTGGTCGGACTCGTTTTTGCAATAGGATTGTTGGCTTCCGGACTGGCCTCGACCTCAGTCGGTTGCTATGCGGGGTCGGCGATCATGAAAGGTCTTCTGCACGTTCAGGTCCCGTTACTAGCACGAAGGGCGATCACCTTGATTCCCGCGCTCGCGGTGCTCGCCGTCGGTTGGGACCCCACGTGGAGCTTGGTGGTCAGTCAAGTGGTTCTTTCTTTGGGCATCCCGTGTGCAATCATTCCGCTGGCCAAGTTCACGGCGGACCGTCAACTCATGGGTCGGTGGGTCAACCCGATGGTGATTCGGGTCTTTGCGGTCGTAGTCACCGTGGCAATTGTTGTGCTCAACGTATTGCTGGTGGTGCTGACATTTTCCGGATTAGCCTGACGACGTGCCGGGCGCAACTTTGCCCACGAATTCCCGTGAAGCCTGTCTTATGCGGCCTTCCAAGACCTCATGCGAGGACAGCTCGCTTGATGTTGCGTAGACCCCGGTCGGTGTCACGTCGGCGTGGAGGAAATTGAATAGCGGCCGCATCGAGTACTCGACGACCATTGATTGGCGGGCAGATCCACCGGTGGCACCGACTAGTACCGGTTTGCCGGTGAGGTCCTCGGGGGAGACCAGATCCCAGAAGGATTTGAAGAGGCCTGAATAGCTGCCCTGAAAAGTGGGGGACACCGTGATGATCCCTGCCGAGTCCAGGACCTCATTCAGCAGGCTTTCCAATTCCCCTTCCGAGTATCCGTTGGTGATGAAATCAGCGATGTCGTAGCAGAACTGACTCAGATGGTGAGTGCGGATCTTGGGTTCAATTCCCCGATCGAGCAGTTCGCGTTTCGTGGCGTCCTTGAACCGGTCCGCCAGCTGCGCGGATGAGGAATGCAGGGCCAAACCGCCCGTGATAATGGTAATTTTCGCGCTTTTCATGACCCTCCCGAGGTTCGTCGCCTCATCCCAGCATGGCACGGGAGGAAACGCGTGTTATCCCCAGCAGATACAGAATGGGTGCCCTGCCGGGTCGGCGAAGACGTGAAAGCCATGAGCAGCTTCCAGGTCGCGGGGCTCTTGGAGCGAGTGAGCCCCCAGTGCGAGCACTTCCTGACACGAGGCCTCGAACTCCGCTGAGGCGACGGTGAGGTCGTAATGCAGCTGCTGGTGCTGGTCGTCTTCACCGGCGGGCCAGGTCGGGGCGATGTGATCGGGAGCGTGCTGAACCGAGACCTGAATCTCCCCGTCCACCACGATGTCCCGCCACCGTGGATCGTTGCTGTCCTCGTCGCTGACCTGGCCGCCGAGAACGTTGGTCCAGAAGGAGGTTTCCGCTTCGATATCGGATGCATCGAATACAACGTTTTTCCTGACGATATCCATGGTTTTCGCCGCTTTCACTGGTGGATGCTCGATAGTGGCCGGTGGGCCTCGTATGGGTACATCATGCTCGATATATCGAAAATTTTGTAGGTCCAGGTTGGTCCCATCGTGGGAGATACCTCGAATTCCGGTTCGTGGGCGATGGAGGGAGTGCCGACAAACTCGACGTAGTCGTGATTTAATTGTGTCCCTGCCGATTGGGTCACACAGGGTTGTAATCGGCACAACACTCGCATCGATTGAGAAGGGGGCCCAATCATGGGTACCAACACAGCTGAGACGAGCGACCAACCGAGGGAGCTCAAAAAGGTCATCGGGCCCAAGCTGCTGATTCTGTTGATCATCGGAGACGTGATCGGGGCCGGGGTATTCGCGATTACCGGTCCCGTCTCCAAGGAAGTCGGCGGTGTTGCGTGGCTGCCGTTCCTCGTCGCTTTCATTGTCGCGACCTTCACGGCGTTCTCCTACCTTGAGCTGGTCACCAAGTACCCTCAGGCGGCCGGTGCTGCTCTCTATATTCATAAAGCGTTCGGAATACACTTCGTTACCTTTATCGTTGCTTTCGCGGTCGCATGCTCGGGTATTACGAGCGCGGCGACGTCGTCGACCTTGGTCGGCAAGAATTTGCTGATCGGTATTGGGCAATTCATCCCCGGGATTCCCTCCGGGCCGACTGCTTCGATGTTCATGGCTATCGGAATCATCATCATTCTTGGGCTCGTGAACCTCCGAGGAATCGGCGAGAGCGTGAAGTTCAACGTGATTCTGACGCTGGTGACTCTGGTCGCGATGGGAATCATCATCGTGATCGGTTTTGCCGCGATCGTCAGTGGGCATGGTGACCTGGGTCGGATAGTCGTCTTCGAAAATCACAGCGACCGGAACATGTTCGCTGCGGTGACCATGGCGACGTCGGTTGCTTTCTTCGCGATGGTCGGCTTCGAGGACTCCGTGAACTTGGTGGAGGAGTGCAAGGATCCGAAGCGCGATATGCCCCGAATGATGCTTACGGGACTCGGCGTTTGCGTGATCATTTACATCCTGGTTGCAGTGACCGTGACGATTGTGATCCCTCCGGGCGACATTGCCGACCCGAAGAACCCGGATGCCGGTGTTCTGCTCGACGTCGTGCGAGTGGGCGCTCCAGGCATCCCGGTCGATGTGATCTTCCCGTTCTTGACGGTCTTTGCCGTTGTGAACACCGCTCTCATCAATATGCTCATGGCCAGTCGCCTGCTCTATGGCCTCGCCAAGCAGCACGTCTTGCCCAGACCTTTCGCAAGCGTTCTGCCCAAGCGCCGGTCCCCGTGGGTTGCGGTCGTGTTCACCACGCTCTTGGCGATTGGACTGGTCGTGTACGTGAACGTCAGTGGCCAGAAGAGCATCGTTGCGGCTCTGGGAGGAACGACCGCGCTGTTGCTCTTGTGCGTCTTCGCGGTGGTCAACGCGTCTCTCCTCGTGCTTCGCAGGGACGCGACCCCTCCGGGCGCTTTCCGATCTCCCACGATCATCCCGATTCTGGGCGTGATCACGTGCGTATTCCTTGCCGGACCTTGGGCCCGAGAACGATCGGCATGGATCCAATATGAGATTGCGGGGGCACTGCTGATCATCGGTATAGCACTAGGCCTCATCAATTGGTTCTTCGTGCATCGAAAAGGTGACAAGACGGAGGTATTCGAAGACATCGAGCACCTCGAGGACTAGCATCGAACGGTGAGATAGTTCGATAGAGCGCAGACGACGGAAGCGGGTCGACCCATCGGTCGGCTCGCTTCCGGCGCAGTGAACGGAGCGCGTCCGGAACGCGGAGACCTTCCCGGCTCTATATGCGCTGTGTAGAGCCATCAGCTGGCGAGGCTGGCCCGGACGACTAAGTTGTCTTGATATGCGAAAATACCTCTGGTGACCCCCGCCGTCTCCGGACCGGAACACGTGACGAGATGTAATCGAGGTGGCCCTGTCGAAGCCAGCAAATCCGGGTCTTCCTTGAGCTTGGCCTGAGGAACCACGTACAGATCGGTAACGCGGTATGTATGTGCTGCCCCGTCGGATCCCGCGGCGAAAATCGGAGCGCATGGTTCGAGTTCGTGGAGGCGCCCCCAGGGGGAAAGGTCGCCAGAATCGTGGTTCACGTGGCCGGCCAAAAATGCGGAGCCGGAACCAGAACCAATGTCTGCCGACCCGTTGTCCCGAACCCCTCGTGGTGCCTCCGGTAAAGGCAATTCCCCGAGCTCATTCGCCTCGGCGACGTCGAATCCAGCCGTGGCGCCGACGGTGGGTGCGTTCCACGTATTGCTGCCGGGAAGGTCTGGGACGATCCCAACCGTTGTGGTCTCACATCGCGCGTCCCTGAAACCGCGGACGGGACGCGGGGCGTATTGCCCACGAGTCTTTTCATCGAGGGCAGTCTTGTGAGGGCCTCGATCCAGGAGGGTGTGACCCTCCGGTGAAGTGAAGGTCCGGCTCAGGAGAAACTCGGGGTGTCTGAGCACGAGGGGAACATGCCGCGAAGGGGAGAACTCGCAGACGAGCACCAACAGGATGACCGTCAGCCCCAGACATATCGGCACCAGGGTGCGGGTCCCCTCCCTTGACGAAGGCTCGCGTCTAGAAAACTCCAGCATTGTGATGTTGTCCGGTTGTCATCGCTGAGAAGGTGCACGCCTTTGGTCGCCAGTGATCATCCGTAGCGGGAACGAGTCGGCTTGCACGGGGGCCGCGATCTGCAGGATGTGATGGATCCTTGCGACGGTGGCGGCCGCGATAAGCCCCGTATCCGACAAGGACGGTTCCTATTCCGATGCCTACTGCCGACGCAGAGCTGACTTCGTTATCGCCAGTGACGCCTGTGTGCGCGATCGGCCCAGCGCGGCGAGGTTCCTCTGGCGACGGGCCTAGTGGTTCGGGCGAACGAGGGGGCGGCCCCGGTAGCTCGTCGGCTGGCTTTTCCGGTGGGGCTTCTTGCGACCACGGCGTGCCGCCTCCGGGCGGTTCAGGATCCCTTGACTCTGGCTGCGGAGGCACGGGCTGGGCCGGCGGACCCTGAGG
Source organism: Rothia uropygioeca (assembly GCF_004136585.1). Lineage (NCBI taxonomy): Bacteria > Bacillati > Actinomycetota > Actinomycetes > Micrococcales > Micrococcaceae > Rothia > Rothia uropygioeca. The sequence continues at coordinate 378,269 of NZ_NOIR01000003.1, forward strand.
CCGAGGGGGCTCCTCGCTCGGTTGTGAAGGAGTCGGCGTATGGGTCCGGACGGGGTTCGACTTCAGCCAGTTTCCGTTATAAGACTCCGTGAAAGTGTTCTCGACGTCGCCGGCATCGATCCGGGTCATTTGAACGTAGACGGACCAAGCCTGCTCTTTTGCACGGTTGGATTCGAGGTTCAAAATCTTGAGGAACTCATCCGTGGCCGAATACGTAACGGCGCCGGATCGTTGGTCGATTTTCTGGGTGAAATACCGGGTGATGTCTTCACCTGGGCCGATCACAGAACCGTTCTCGCGGACAAAGGAGCTCGTGGAGAGGACTACGAAGTTGCCGTCGTAACGATCATGGGATTCGTCGTAGTCGTCGAAGATGGTCCACTCGGTGGTCTGTCCGCCGTATTGGGCCGGACGTATGGAGGAATCCAGTCTGTAATCGAACATTTGGCCCAGAGGTATGGTGTGGCCATCCAGCGACGTTCGGTCGGTGGACGACATGACGATGTCCTTGTGCGGATTGATCTTTCGCACGTGATTGGCAACGGTCTCCGTGTGAAGCCGATGGTCATTGACGATCTGCCACGCGGTATTGCTGATGTCCCCATCGGCATTAATGGTCACCGTGTAGGGAATTGAAATTACATATTTGCACCCGAGAGGCGGGATGAGTCGGCCGCCTTCCACCTTGGCCATGATGGATAGGCCTGCCGCGCCGGAGTCCTTCAGTTCGAACTGGTCGGTGACATCTTCAGACCCGGTGGTGACTACTTCTCGGAGAGCCTTCAGATTGGCGCCATCTGTCTCGGAGGGAACCTTGTAAATTCGGATCGAGGACACGTCGATGCGGCCGTGGGTCTCGTCGTAGTCATCGATCATGCCGAAGCGGGTGATCGGTTCGACGGTGTCGGCAAGCTGGGACGCATCCAGAGAAAGTAGGTATTGGATCGTCTCCCCGACGGTGACGGCTTTCTGATTGATGTCCTCGCCACTGACCGAACTGGCCCCGCGTTTGTGGGGATCGATCGATGGCTCGTGGTAGGCGTGGGTCTCCGTGTAATCGAGTCTTCCGTTGACAATCGAAAATCCGGCGTCGAACTCATCATCTGCGGAGCCGTCGGCCAAGGCCGTCTGACTCAGACGGAGGGTGTAGGCGGTGTTTTTTGTGAGAGTTTGAGCGTCCTTGGCTTCCGCCCGGACTTGGAGAACCTTCTTACCTTGGAATTCCGTCTCTTCCTTGACGAGGTGGAACCGGTCCGAAACGTCAACTCCTCCCGACTCAACTCGGACGGAGGCCATATCCACAGCTACCGGGACGCGTCCGTCTTCGGTCGCGAAGATATTGTCGCCGATGACGAATTGCTTGAGTGGTTCGAATCCGGTGCTTTTGGTGACCGTCTGGTGAGTGGTTTGCCCAGGTAGGACGAATTTTCCTTCCCCTTGGGCGACCTTCTCAGTGCCGGAGCTCGGTGTGAACAACTCGTAATAACGGACGGATGCGGTCACTGGCGCAACGGGTGGCACTTCCTGACGCTTCGGCAGCGCAGGAGGCTGCGGAGGGGTAGGCATTGCCTCGGTAGGCGCAACGGTGTCCGAGGAGAGCATGACGTGATTGTATGTTGCCGTAATTCTCTCGACGTCGTCAGGATCATGCCCAGGGGAGCCTCCCGAAGTTCCGACCCAGAATGACGAGCTGTTGTGTGCCAAGAAGGTCACACCAAGGTGCGTCATGATGTCCGGATCGGTATCAGCGATCGACCGAGACTGGCGACCGCCCTGGGGCAGCATGAATGCATTGGTCACAGCCTTGGACGCCGAACCGTGGACCGGTTGGGCTTCCCGGGATATTTCCGATTTCGGATTCACGAACGTAGCGATCACGCCGCGGCCGGCCGCGGCGTAAACCCCATTCGCATATTCATAGCGAGCCTTGTCCCCTTGGTGCTGGCCATTCAACGAACCGAAGGACACATAGTAGTTGCGGGCGTATTCCTCCCCGGTGTCGGAGAACGCAAAGCTCACGGTTTGCTTGACCGCCGTCACGTTGTAGAGTGCCACATTGTCCGAATAATTCGAAAAGACTTCGATGGTCGGCCGCCCCGGGTTGGTCGTGGACGTGACCACATCCGATACGTGAATTCTCGCGTCAAGCGACCGACCGGTTGCCTTGTCTCGAGCCACATTCTTGTACAAGACCGTGAAACTCGATCCGTCGGTCGGGTACACGTGGGTCACGGAGTCCGAGTTGTAATTGTTGTGGGCGTCGAACAGATTGTTCTGGCCGGGGTGGCTCTCAACGCCTTCGACACGGACGAGGCTATTTCGGTTTTCTGAGATGGTGAACGGCTGCTCATACACGAGTTTCCCGGGAGAGAGGGCATGATTGGGGTCGGCGGCGGTGATCTGCTCCTCGAGATGGGCGTCGTACTGAGCCTTCTCACGGTCGTACTGCTCTTTGGCTCGATCGTAGGCGGCTTTATCTCGTTCGTAGTCCGCCATCTCCCGCTGGTACTTAGCTTCGGCTTCAGACTGGCTGATGCTGTGCGCGGCATTCAGCTCCTGGAGTCTTCTCGAGGCAGCCTCCAGGGTGCTCGCTTGCTCTCGGTATGATTTCCGGATCGCATCCTGGCGTTCAGGCACGGCTCTGTTCTCGACAATTTCACTGATTACACCCTCTTTCCTGACCTGAACACCCATATTTTCTGCGTTGGAGACTGCCGTATCCAGAACCGTTGTGTCCACCTGAACGCGTTCGCGGTAGCCGGTAGCTTCTCGGTTGGTGGAGACGGACGAAAATTCGGGCGTGGACGCCCATGCACATTGGCTTCCAACGGCTGAGGCCATCAGCAGGCCGCTGAGTGTTGATATCCCCACCGTACAAAGGTGAAGTCGATGTGCACTGGCGATACGTTCTCGCAATTCTCGACGGTTTGAAAGCAGCATGAAACCCTTCCCCCAAAGGTATGAAACAGTCATCCCGGATTTTCCAGTATTTCGAGCAGATAGCTCTCAGTGAGTTCTTTAACTGATGTCATCAGCCCGGAACCGCCGGTATCCGGACCGACGGTCAATGGCGTCTGGCCCGACCGCTTGGTCTTGGACAGAGATATTAGATCCTGGAGGAAGCCGGTGAGGGTGGATTCGTCAATCTGTGGATATCTTCTCCGAAGGTCGGTTCGAGAATGGAAATCACCCATAACAAGAAAAACCTTGACGTGATGTTCCGTGACATTGATACGGTGATGTGTAGCACTTATAAAGATGATCCCTCACTATCCAAGGGGCAGGACTGCATCGGTTCTGCGTCAGGAAGCAAGTCGCACAATGTCTGCCATGAATTCCTCCCATGCCTTGGCCTCTCGGACCCGAAGAGTCGCGGTTGGGCTGACTCTCACGTTCCTCCTTGCCTCGTGTGCCGCGGGAGATCCACAGGGCCAGCGAGATCATTCGGCCAGCTCCTCCTCGGCCCCTGCATCGCAGCAGCCTTCCTCGTCGGATGCAGAGGAAACGGTCGTCCAGCGTGATGAGCCCCTGACGAAAAGGATCAATTATCCAGTCAACGGAGAGGGAGATCCGTCTCAGAACTGGGGCGATCTCTATCTTCCCGCCGGTAAGCACGACGCCAAGTCGGTGCCGTTGGTCGTTCTGATCCATGGCGGTGCATGGCAAAACACTATCGGGGCGGAATCCTTCGACGCGTACGCCGAGTCCCTGGTCGACCGGGGGATGGCGGTATACAACATCGAGTACCGACGGGTGGGCTCAGGCGGTGGCTGGCCGACGACGTTCACGGACGTCGCGTCCGCGCTGGACTTCATCCCGGAGCTCAGTAAGAAGCACCCGGAATTCACGACTGACGATGAGCTGGTGGTCGGTCACAGTGCTGGGGCCCAGTTGGCCATGTGGGCCGGGACTCGAGATTCGAAGCAAGAGCATGAGCTCGGTGCCCACCCTCGATTCGTGCCGACGAGGGTGGTTTCCTTGGCCGGTCCGCTTGACCTGACGTATGCGGCGACTCACGGGGATACCAACATCGTCAACGCCCTCGGCGGCACACCCGACCAGATCGCGGCCCGTTATTCCGACGTCGATCCCATACAGAACATCGACAACACTCTGCCGGTCGTCGCGGTCCACGGCACTGCGGATCAGGTCGTTTCACCCGAGAACTCCCGGCGGTACATCGATGCCGTCAAGAAGGCGGGCGGTCGGGGGAGTCTGCGCCTCATGGACGGGGATTCGCATGGCTCTCTGGTCGACGCCCAATCGGAACACTTCAACAACATCCTGGACATCATCGATGAGACGGCCGACGCGGACGTGGGTGACGTCGGCGAACCGGGGAGCGCCTGAGGGAAGGTCTGTAAAGCAGTCGGTTCGGTGGTGATGCAGACAGCAATATGCCCCTATTTGCTGAAGCCATCGTGGTTTCGGCAGATAGGGGCGTAGCTTAAGTGACGCCGGGGTGTGGCAGAAAATGTCACGCCTGCGGCCTTCTGCGTGTTGTCTACTGGTCGGTGACGTTCAGTTGCACGTCGATGTTCCCGCGGGTCGCGCGGGAATAGGGGCAAACCTGGTGCGCTTGGTCCGCCAGTTCTTGGGACTCCTCAACGGGAAGGTCGGGGACGACGACTTCCAAGACGACCGACAGGCCGAATCCTTCACCCTCTTTGCCGATGGAGACGCGCGCGCCAACGGCGGAATCTCCGAGTTTCTTGTGAGCCGATTTCGCGACCGTCTGAAGAGCCGAATGGAAACAGGCCGCGTAGCCCGCAGCGAAAAGCTGCTCGGGATTGCTGCCCTCTCCGCTGCCACCCATCTCCTGGGGCGGAGCCAGATCGATGGAGATGGTGCCGTCACTCGAGCGAACGTGCCCGGAGCGGCCATTTCCTGTGCTGAGTGCTTCTGCAGTGTAAAGCGGTTCCATGGGGTCTCCTTAGTGATTCCTTAAAGCACGACTATATTGGGTGCAATATAAAAGCGTCAACCATTTTGCTAGAATTGGGTTGTGTCGAATTCGAAATCACCCTTGGCCCTGGACAACCAGCTGTGCTTCAGCCTGTATCGGGCCAGCCACGCCATGGTCCGCGCGTACCGGCCGTTATTGGATGAATTGGGTCTCACTTATCCGCAGTACCTGGTGATGCTTGCGCTCTGGCAATCGAATGAGCCCCAAAGCGTGGGGCAAATCGGCGAACTCCTCGGCCTGGACAGCGGAACCCTGACTCCGGTGCTGCGTCGCCTTGAGCAACGAGGCCTCGTGGTGCGGCGGCGGGACCCTCATGACGAGCGGCGTCGACTCATTGGCCTGACCGAACAGGGCCGGGAACTCCAACGCCCTGCCGAGGCCGTTCCGGAAAAGGTCTGGGCCAGATTCTCCCTCGAACCCGAAAGCTATTCATCATTCAAGAGCCAACTCAACGGGGTTGCCGAAGCTTTTGAACCCGGGCGCGGCTGATGGGCCGCAGTGTTGTGCTTGCGGGGTGCGGTGACGTTGGAATCTGCCTGGGTCAACGCCTGGTCAGGAGCGGCTGGCGAGCGACCGGGATTCGGCGCCGAGCGGAACTCTTGCCTGCCGAGATCTCTCCGATGAGCTTGGACCTGGCGAATCCGGGAAGTACGAGAATCCCGAAACCGGACGCGGTGGTTGTTTCCCTGACGACGGATGCGCCCGGTGCAGACGCATACGCTCACACGCATCTCGGGGGCCTGCGCGGGTTGGCTCGCGTGCTGGGAGGGAGCGAAAACGACGAGCAACCTAGGGTCGTGCTAATCTCCTCGACCGGGGTTTTTGGCCAGAGCGACGGCGAGACCATCACGGAAGAAACCGTGCCACGGCCCCGGAGGGAAACCTCCCGGATTCTCTTGGAAGCCGAAGGGCTGGTCACTTGCCTGTTCCGTAACGTGACGATTATACGGCCGGCCGGAATCTACGGTCCGGGCCGCGGTGCCCTGATAGACCGCGTCCGCCGTGGAGTACCCCTCGTGCGTGAACGAATGACAAACCGCATACATCGGGACGATCTGGTGACGGTGGTCGAAAGAATACTCGAAGTCGACAACCCTCCGTCGATCGTTCACGCGGTCGACAGGGCAGCCGCTCCCCTGGGGGAGGTCGCGGACCACATTGCATCTCTCTTGGGGGTCCCCGAGCCACCGGCTGCGCCGGAAACGGGGCGTCGCGATCTCGGAAAAACGCTGGATGGTTCCTTGGCGCACTCACTGGTGCGGGAGCTTCAATATCCGACTTTCCGCGAAGGGTACGCCGCGCTCCTGACGGACCACGACTGACACCAGCGGATCCACGAGTCGCTGTGCTCGCTCTGAAATCGGGCTGACCTCCGTAGTCGCTCTGGCGCAAACTGTGGGAAAGGACCGGATTGACGAAATCCCGCTCGTAGAGCGAGTGCTCGGCATCGATCGGATTCCGTACAGATCCTCGTCGTGCCCGGCGTCACCGGGTTGAGGCTTTTCTCGAGGGGTCTTGCTTCCGAATGCGCACGGCACCGATGAATCCGAGGGCGAGGAAGATCACCGCGACGATGAGCGCCCATCGGGTTGCATCCGAAACTGCATCCGCATCCGAGCCGTCGATATCGACACCCGAGAGCCTCGCAGGCCACCTCGCCGCCATCCCGATCGAAAGAATGGCGCCGACGAGGGCGGTCCCTATCTTGCGGACAGTGGACTGAACTGCCAATCCCGGTCCCGACTCCTCTTTCGGTACGTCACGCAGAACGGTGCTTGTGAATTGCGCGGAGGCCAGGCTGAGCCCCAATCCGTAGAGGGTCAGCGGTACCGCGACCAACCAGCTGGACGTTTCACCGGTGGTCAGCACCGCCAGCGCTATGACGCCGATGATCGTGGGGAGTGCGAGCCTCCACAATGGTTCTGTCGAGAACGATCAAACCCAGTCCCGCGGCGAGCGTGGCCAGCCCGATCCACTGTTTCGTGGTCGGAGCGTTTTCGTGCGTGGTTGCTGAGATGCCCATATTTCAGGCGTCGAGGCGGGGCTCAGAACGGTTCTCGGTGGCCTTCGAAATCGCGCGACGAAGCGCGATGAAGAGCACGATCATGCCGGCGGAAATTGAAATGTGTCCGAGTCCCGCGATTCCGGAGATCATGGCGCTCGATTCTTTGCCGAGAACTGTCAGCGAACCGTGCCACGCGAGCATGGCACAGGTGAGGACCACGCCGATGTTGTAGAGCCAGAAGAACCAGGTGAACAACTTCCGGCTCTCCGAGATGCCGAAAACCTTCTCGAGAACCAAGACGATCAGCAAGACGATGAAGCCGAGGGTGAGCAGATGGGTGTGCACCAGGCTGAGTTGTGTGAACTGCCCGTCAGGGAAGTCATTGGCCTTGGCGAATTCCCTGTAGAACAGTCCGGACAGTACGCCGATGAGCATGTAGATGAATGCCGCATTCAATAGTTTTTTCACGGGAGGTTCCTTCCTCGGATGAGCTGTGTGTTGCGGATACAACTCAACCAAGCCGCGAGCCTGCGGAACATCGGGCAAAAGATTGAAGACTGGACCAACCGAATGGTTGAGGAATCGCTCTTCCCGTGGCGTGTCGCTCTGAGAAAAATCCATAGCCTCCGCACGCGCGCGAATCCCATCAATGCCGCCGAGGGGCTCGGAATACGGATCTGGCCAGGCTGAGCGATACGCCACAAATAGGTTAACCATCCGTGAACGGGTAGTGTACGGTAGCCAGGATTATATGTGCCCGAATAATGAGATATGGGTGCCAACAGTCCTCTGAGAACTAGGGAAAGTCGAAACGCGAGGTAATGCCATGTCCAGTCGGTTTCTTGATGTGAGCCGACGAGTCGGCGTAGTCACCGGGGGTATCCTCGTTTACGTGCTGATTTGGCTGGGCCTCACGCTCCTCATCGCAGGACTTGGTATTCGTTTCTTCTGGGGCAAGATCTCCGTGGGGCAGATGCTCCTGAACCTCGTGTCGGTTCAAACCGACGGCGGTGGCGGAGCCATTGTCTGGATGGGCATCCTCGGTATCGGAGTTGCCCCGGTCCTCATTACCGTCGGTATCGCTGTCTGGCGGCATTTCCGATTGCGCAAGCTGCGGCGCAACGGTGGGGACAAGACGAAGCGGCGCCGTCCGTGGGTCAGGCGCTCGATCTCAACCGTTCTGGTCCTCGCTTTGACCGTTGGCGGCGGTTCGGCATTTGCCACCACGGTCGGCATGAGCGACTACATCAAGTCCGCCAATTCCAAGTACGACATGGGCGACTACTACGCCGAGCCGGAAGTCACCGACGATTCGAAAAAGAACAACTTGGTGACCATTTACCTTGAGTCAGGTGAGCAGACCCTGACCGACGATCAGCTCTTCGAGAAGGATGCTTTCAAATCTCTCGAAGGCGCTACCCAAGAGTCCGAAGGTTGGCAGAGCGTCGACGGGTTGCAGCAGTACGAGGGCGGAGGCTGGACCATGGCGGGGCTGACGTCCACGCAGTGCGGAATTCCGCTCAAGGGGCCGGGCATCGGTGAGGGCAGCGGATCCATCGGGAAGTCAGAGGAGTCGCAGGCTTCGTACCTGGGCGGTGTCAACTGCGCAGGCAATGTCCTCGCGGACCACGGCTACAAGAACGTCTTCATGGGCGGGGCCAATGGGTCCTTTGCTTCCAAAGACACCTTCCTGGGCAGCCACGGCTACTCCGAGGAGAAGGACCTCAACGACTGGCGCGCCGCTGGTGAGCCGGAGAAGAACTTCCGGAGCGACTGGGGTTTGAGCGACGAGCGTCTGATGGCTCATGCCAAGGACGAGATCGATCAGCTCCACGCCGAGTCGGAACAGACCGGACAACCCTTCAACCTGTCCATGCTGACCTTGGATACGCACGAGCCGGTGCACATCTTCGACTACTGCAATGTGGACACGAACAGCGACGTCACGTCCGTTTACGCCTGTTCCATGGACCAGGTCACCGGATTCGTGGACTACATGAAGGAAAAGGGCTACCTCGATGACACGTCGGTTGTGATCATGGGTGACCACCTGAAGCACATGAGCGCGGGCGACGCGTTCCACGAGCAGTTGGACAACAACCCCAATCGTTCGATCTTCAACCGCATTTGGGTTCCGGGAGAAAACAAGAACCGAAATCTTCGCGCCCCCGTGGACCAATTGAACATGTACCCCACGATCTTGGAAGCCGCGGGTCTCCAGCTCAAAGACCATCAGGCGGGACTAGGAGTGTCAGCTTTCACCTCGCAGATCCCTGAAGGCTCTGCCCAAGCCTTGGATCCGGACGCATACCGCGAACTTCTGGATTCCCGGTCCAAGGACTTCTATTCCAAGGCCTGGTCAGGCTAGGGCGAGGAAAGGGTCGTCGTGATGACGGCTGAACTGGCGAGCGAGTCAATGGCTGCCGCCGCGGAACGGGAGCAAAAGGAATCTGGGCAAGGGCCTTGACCCCTGGGAAACGGCCCATCGTCTCAAGATCACCGTAGCCCTGGAGGCGAATGGTCCTCCGGACGGAATACCCCTGAGGGGTGCTTCTATGGTTTTCTTCTCACCGTCACGGTGAGTTTCCTCGGATGTTTTCCGGTTCCTGCCGGTTCCTTTCTGTAGTCGAGGGTCGAGGTGGCAGTTTTGTGCGCGCCCCCGCCCGAGGTGGCGGGTTTGTGCGTGATGCCCGGCCGTATTCACTGGCCAAAGCGGTTGTGTATGACGAAATTTCCATACTCAGCCGCCTCGTCCAGGCTGGTCGCCACTATGCCGGTCCTATATCTGGAGGACGGCCCGGGCGATCAGGAAGTACACGATCAGCCCGGTGGCGTCCACGAAGGTGCTGATGAATGGGTTCGAGAAGACCGCGGGGTCCACTCGAAGCGCACGCGCAATCATGGGCATGACTCCTCCGACCGTCGCGGCCAAGGAGCACACGGCCACGAGCGTCAGCCCAATGACTATTCCGATGCGCGGTTCGTACAGCAGCGCGGTCAGCAGTCCTCCCAGAGCGCCCAGCGTCGCGCCGAGTGAGAAACCCACACCCAGCTCACGGAGTAGGACTTTGAAGAGGTCACGCGGCTGGACGTCGCCCAGTGCCAGCGCTCGGGTCACGGTGGTCGCGGCCTGATTTCCGGTATTTCCGCCGGTGCCGATCAGCAACGGTACGAACAATGCGAGCAGCGTTACCTGCTCGAGGGTCGCTTCGAAATGGGACTGAACCTGTACGGTCAGAGTTGCGCCGATGGCGAGGACAAAAAGCCACACGATGCGAGATTTCACGAGAGCGCGGATCGGGGTCGCGAAGTACGGACGCCCCAGGGGCTCGACGCCGCCTTGCCGGGCCGAGTCTTCCGTCTCTTCGTGTTCGAGGATGCGGACAGCGTCGTCGATGGTCAGAATACCGACGAGCCGACCTTCTTTGTCCACGATGGGAAGGGCGAGAAGTCCCAGGTTGGTACTGCGGCGGGCGGCCTCTTCTGCCGACTGGTAAGCCGAGGTGGTTTTGGCCTGGTGCATCAGCTCGGAAATCTTCAGATGCGATTCCGAACGCATGAGATCTCGTAGGCTCACCACGCCGACGACGCGGCGGCTTCCGTCCAATACCGGAAGGGTGTACACGGTTTCGGCGTCCGCGAGGTGATGGTTCACCCGCTCCAGGGCCTGGGCCACCGTATGGCTAGGATGCGTAGACACGTACTCCGGGCTCATGCGTCGGCCAACGGACCCTTTCGGGTACCCGAGTACTCCCGAGGTCAGTTCGCGGTCTTTGGCAGAGAGCCCGTGAAGGAGTCGAGGAGCGAGTGCTGCGGGCAGCTCATCGAGGAGCCATACACGGTCGTCGGGATCGAGATCCGCAAAGATTGCTGAGACTTCCGAATCCTGCAGGCCGTCGATGAGGTCGCTTTGCATCTTGGGTGTGAGCCGCTCGAAGACTTCCAAGGCTTTCTCCTTGGGCAACAAGCGGTACACGATCGCTAGGTGATTGACCGACAACCGTTCCAGGAGGGAAGCGACCTGTTCGGGAGTCAGAGGAGCCACGGCGTCGACGATCGCGACGAAGTTTTTGGACTGGATCAGCGGCTGAATGTCCGCCACAATGTTGGCCACTTCAGTGGTCTGAGGAGTGTTCATGCTGGTTCCTTAAGGCAGAGGAATTTCATCACCTGAGGACGAATCGCCTCAGTGTGACCACGGGACATCACGCCCGCTCCAGCTGATGGACCTGGTTACTCCCAGGAAAATGATCCGGAGGGGGCGCTCAATAAAGAATGACTGGGACTTTCACTGTCCATCGGGCCTCACCTCGCTTCCAGATCGCTTGTTGACTCCAAACAACAACTCTATATCATGCACTCGTTCATGGTTTTTCTCAAAAGAACGGCAGGGTTCGAAGCGTGGCTCGAACCCTGCCGCATCTGACTGATGGCCGGATCAGCTGTCCGGGATGGTTTCGCCGGTGTGGGCGTCGATCTGGACTTCGTTATCACCCGACCCGTCCGACTTGTCAATGTCGAACTCGTACTGGGGCCCGCGTTCCTTTCCTTCAAGCTTCCATTTGTTGATGGGACCGTCGTGAACGGCCTTGGCTTTCTTCATTGCATCTTCCAATGACATGACGTTAGACACGTCGATCTTGTCCGATTCGCGTTCTGTTCCGATATCTTCTTGATCAAGGTCATCGGTTTTCTCACTGACGGTGTCACCCGACTCGGCATCAATCTGGATTGCATATTTTTGCTGATCAGAGAGTAGCTCGATCTTGTACTCGTACTTGCCGGAGGGGTTCGGTTCCAACTCGATTTTGCTGACGTCGCCGTCGAACTTGCCCTGTGCCGTCTTCAGGGCATCCTTCCAGCTGACTGGGAACTTCTTGGTCGCGAGGTCATCTTTTGAACCACTCGATGCGCTGGCATTGGCCGAGGTAGACGACGATGAACCCTGGTCGTCTGAGGCATCGTCGGCTCCGCAACCGGCTAACGCAAGTGCAAATACAATCGACACTCCGGCCGCAATTTTCCGTCGCATATCAGTCTCCTTTTCGAGGTGCTTTTTCAGGCTACAACGAGTAACTCCCCGGTAAAAGCCGAAAAGCCAAGGAAAATTTCAGGAGCTGAAACTGAGGCAGATACAAACCGGGCCGTATAGGGGGGTATCCAGGGCACACCGTGAAATTTCAATTATTTATTGAGAATTGAGGACTCGAATTATTGCGCACGGCACCGGGGCGAGCGGGGTTCGGTCCCGGGTGGGAATGGAAGGGTGTGGATTCGGTGGCTGCAACCCAGCGATCTCACCTGCTGAGCGCTGACGTCTTGGCTTGCCGCGTCCTCTCGAGTAATTTCCTTGGATTCCGCGCGCAAGCTTCAGGGAGGCAGATCGAAATAATCGCCCAGAGCATGCCTTGTGGAAAAGATCTTGTGCGCACTTCTACGAGGGCGTGGCAGATTATGTCGGCAAATCTAGCAGTGACAAAAGCGTGTGGGAGAGGGAATTGTCGAATTGCTCTGGATCCGTGAATGCAGTTGCGTCATAGATCGGGCATTCGGAAATAGGAGCGAGTGAGGGCGGCTAGGAGCGATTTTCGGCTGCTGGTGCCCCGCCGATCAAAGATGAGAGCTCGTCAGCCGCGGAAATCACCGAATCGGCGGCCTGGGGGATGACCTCTGGTGGCATGCGGAATGCGGGTGCGGACACATTGACGGCCGCGACGACTTCGCCTCGATGGTCGTACACCGGGGCCGCAACCGCGACGAGCCCTGGTTCGGATTCCTCTACGGCTACCGAATATCCTTTCCCGCGTTCACTGCGCAGGCGTAGTAGTACGGCCGAGACGTCACGGGGTGACGCGGCGGTGCCCGGAAGCGGGGCGCCGGATCCTTCCAGGAGCGACCGGACATGAGGCTCGTCGAGTCCGAACATCAGGGCGCGACCTGCGGAAGTGCAACTGAGCGGCGACGTGCGACCGACCCACTCATTCGCCTGGATCCCGCGGGAGGTGCGCTCGGTCAGGAGCGTCATCGCACCTTGGCCTGAAAGCACGGTCAAGTAGGCGGGCTCTCCGGCTCTGCGCACGAGGGCTCGCAGAACGCCGGGGGCTTCTCTCTGAAGCCGGTCTTCGGACGCCGAGGTCGCCAGGGCCAGTACCTGCCACCCGAGACTGTAGCGCAGACTACGGGCGTCCCTTTCGACGAAGCCCTCTTGAGCCAGGACCTTCAACGTCCGGGAGACCTGGGTTTTCTCCCGCCCTACCGCGGAAGCCACGTCTTGAACACCCATAGGGCCATGTCCCAGAACGCGCAGGACATCAAGTGCACGGTGCACGCTGCTCAAATTCTCGCTCGCCATACTGCATATGATGGCAGTTCCGTGCGTATGGAGCAACGAGCGTTGTTGTTTAGGAACGCGACCGCCTACGGTCTAACTCATGTGCGGAATCGTAGGCATCTTCCATGATGCAAAAGACATCAATCTTCAGCTCGCCACAGAAGCCGAGGGGGCCCTCGACCGGTTGGCGCACCGAGGTCCCGATGACAAAGGTGTTCGACAAGTCGGTCGCAAAGCCTGGCTCGGTCACCGTCGCCTTTCGATCGTCGACCTGGAGATGGGGCACCAGCCCCTCGGTGGCACTCGCGGGAGTGGCGACTGGTCGCTGGTGTGCAATGGTGAGATCTACAATCACAAAGAATTGCGCGGGGAGATGCCCGAAGCATTCGATTCCCTTTCCGATTCCGCTGCGGCGCTCGCTGTCTTGAGAACCTTTGGTCCCGGAGAGCTGGGGCGGCTACGTGGAATGTGGGCCCTGTGCGCAGCGACCGAGGACGGACGCTTCGTGGCCGCCCGCGACGCCGTTGGAATCAAACCGCTCTACTGGGCGCGCACCGAAATGGGCGTGCACTTCGCTTCAGAACTCCGAGCCTTCGCCCCTGACGTCCAACCGGCCGCCGAGATCTTCCCGCCAGGTTTCTGGTGGACGCCGGAGGACGGCCTACAACGTTTCGCGTACGCGGTCCCCACTAGAGAAGAGGAAGCGAAACGGAGTGAAGCATCGCCTGCGGCTTTGGAGAAGGCCACTTTCGACGTCGTCTCCGATTCCGTACGCCGACATCTGATGGCCGATGTCGATGTCGGCGTCTTCCTGTCCGGTGGCCTCGACTCCGGGTTGGTCGCCGCGGTGGCCGCCGAAGAGTATGCGCGGCAAGGGCGCCACCTCAAGACTTTCGCGGTGGGAACCGAAGGATCGCCGGATCTGTTGGCCGCCCGTGAGACCGCGGCGTTCTTGGGTACCGAGCACCACGAAGCTCTCCTCGCTGAAAGTGAAGTCCGTGAGATTCTCGGCGTCGTTGTCGGGTCCATCGAGTCATTCGATGCGAGTCTTGTCCGCAGCGCCGTGCCCAATTGGTTTTTGTCCCAACTGGCCTCCCAGCACGTCAAGGCGGTTCTCACCGGAGAAGGCGCGGACGAGTTGTTTGCGGGCTACGGCTACTACCATGAAGAATTCGATGATCCCGATGACCTTGATGGGGAGCTGCGACGCACGATCGAGAGCCTTCACGGTTTGAACCTGCAGCGGTGCGATCGCATCACGATGGCCCACGGATTGGAGGCTCGTGTGCCGTTCCTGGACCGGGAGGTCATCGAGCACTCGATGTCACTTCCGACATGGGTAAAAGCCCTCGAGGCGGACGGGATGGAGAAAGGCCACCTTCGCCGCGCCTTCGACGGTTGGCTCCCGGATCACTTGTTATGGCGGCGCAAAGAGCAATTCGGCGCAGGAAGCGGCGCACAGGACCTCCTCGACACCGTGGGTTCTGATATCGCCGACGATGATTTCATGGCCGAGGTGAACCGTGAAGGTGCCCCACAGATCCGGAGCAAGGAGGAGCTGGGGTACTACAGGATTTTCCGGGCTGTGTTGCCCGGTGTGCGGCCCGATGCCGTTCTCACCCGCTTCGCGGCTGCCTGAGTGGAAACAAGCAAACGCGTGTCGATCATCCGGTGTCAGCTTGAACGGTCTTTTGCCTGGCTGTCGTTGTATCCCAGGGTCCTTAAAATCTTCCTCGGACGGAAGCAGCATTCGTCATCGATGAGGTTCTGATTGACAGTCAAGGGGGCCGAATGCATCCAGCGGGGCGGGCATAGGATGCCAGCTGTAGATGCGGCAAGCAATGTGCGTAGCGTGGCCCCACGGTCATTCACTAGTAGCGGACATCCGGGCCGAGGCCCGTCATAGGCGACAAAAATCCCGCCCCGGCACAGGCCGGGACGGGATTCAAAAACAGTGCGCCCTGTGGGGCTCGAACCCACGACCCACGGATTAAAAGTCCGATGCTCTACCAACTGAGCTAAAGGCGCCCACCTGAGTCGGACGCGGTCAACACGCGCTTGACTCAAGCTCATCTAGTCTACAACACCAAGCGGTCTCGATCTAACCGATGTAATCACCCTTACATCAAAATGTTATCGCGCGGCGTCGTCGGGTCAGGACCGCGTTTCCGTGTGGCGAACCGTGAGAATCTGCACGGTCACGCAACCGCTCGGAAGCCTAGACTGGGCGCATGTCAGGATCGAGCCAGCCATCAAGGCACCATAGCCCCGTCAAGTTCTCCCCGGGGATATTCGAGCACCTCGCCGGAGGAGCGGACCCCGAGGTCATATCCCAGGCTGCTCACTCATCGGCTTGGGCCCTGTTGACCCAAGGCCGTGCGAACAGCGACCCCGCCGTGACCGAAAGGCTCGTAGAATTCACTGATCACTATGGGCTAGAAGCGATCGCCGAAATGTGGGCGGAAGCCCCCGGCGTCTCTCTGCCCGGCGCATTGTGGCGAATTTACGCTCTCCGAGACGCTGTCCGGCAGAGCCCCGAAAACATCAGTCGCCATTATCATTTGGGACAGGATACGGCCCAAGTCTCTCGCGTGGTGGCAGGCGTCGCCGATCCTCCGAAAGCCGAGGAAGTATGCCAGACCATCGACGCGATTCTCACCGGTGCGTATACGGGGGAATTCGACGTCGCCTTGGAACGATTTGGCGCGTTCTGCCGCGTCGTCGCCCTTGGCCAAGCCGTTGCCGCGGACCGCGCCGACGTCGCAGTCGAGCCCGTCGGAGCTGAGGGGCATCTGCGTGCCGGGGAATTCGTCTCTTCTCCCGGATCCACTGCTCAAGGGAATCGGCTCACCAAGGCTTCCCGCCGACTGATCACCACGGCCGAAGAGCTCGAATCCTCCGCAAGCGCCTGGCGGCACGGTCAGCTGGACTGACAGCTCGCTTTAGACTCCCCGCATCGATCGGGAGCTACAGAAGACCCGAAGTCAAACGGCACACGTTCTCCAACGCCTTCATGCGCAGCGGCCGCTTCTTCCATTCGTCGTAGTCGATCCCGAAGCTGGTCTCGAGGTAGTCATCCGCGATCTCCTGGAGCTCCGCCGTGACCTCCTTGTCCAGGATCAACAGCGATACCTCAAGGTTCAGGGCAAATGACCGCTGGTCCATATTCGACGAACCGATAAAGGCGACGTCGTCGTCGATAATCATGAATTTCGAATGCAGGACGGTGGGCGCCGGGTAGAGGTGAATGTTGATTCCACTCTCCAAGAGGGCCTCGTAATAAGACCGCTGGCCGAAGTGCGGGAAGAACTGATCACCTTTCTCGCACACGATCAGGTGGATCTCGATGCCGGACTGTGCGGCAGTTGTGAGCCCCATTTTGAGGGAGTCGTCCGGCACAAAATAGGGGCTGCAGATGACGATCCGGCGTTCCGCGTTGTAGATCAAATGATTGATGAGGCGCAGATTGTTTTCGGTTTCAAACCCGGGCCCCGAAGGAACCACCTGGGCCCGGACCCCGGAATCCACGGCCGGCAACTCCTGGTCCACCTCATCGAGCAGGAGGTCGCCCGTCTCGGAATACCAGTCGGAGATGAAGAGCGCGTTGAGCTCGTCGACCATGGGGCCCTCAAGGCCGAGCATCAGGTCCTTCCAGGCCAGGCCCTTCCGGAGATTGGCACGCTTGTTGTAGGACCGGTTGATGATGTTCTGCGAGCCGGAGAACGCAATATCCCCGTCGATGACCAGGATCTTGCGGTGGTTCCGCAGATCAGGTCGTTGATATTCGCCGCGCCACGGACGAATGGGCAGGGACCTACGCCAAGAGATGCCCGAATCGTCCAGCATTTTCACCAGCTTGCTGTAGCCCGGGTAGCCCGCAGAGCCGAGCTGGTCCACTAGAATGTGTACCTTGACCCCGCGGCGATGCGCACGGAATAGAGAGTCCAAAAGGGGCGCGCTCGTTTCGTCGTACGCGACGATGTAAAACTCGAAATGAACGTATTCCTTGGCCTGGTCGACGGCATCGGCCATCAGGCGCATGGACTCGTGGTTGTCACGAAGAAACTCCAGGCGATTGCCGCCTGCCATCGGCAGAGAGCCGAGTTTGTAGTTCAGCTTAGCGGAGGACAAATCCGGTTCCCGCAACCCCGAGGTGTCTCCCAAGATAGGTTGGTCACCGATTTGCTCACGAATGATCTCATTCATGTGGGTTTGGCGTTCACGTCGTCCACGAGGCAGATACGTTGACCCGATGATCAAGAACGCCACAATTCCTACGTAAGGGATGAGGAAAATTGCCATGAGCCATCCCAGCGCCACGGACGGCTTTCGGTTGTACGGGATCCAGCACAGGGCAACAACGCGGATCAACAAATCGATGACCACCAGCGTTGTATCGACCCAGGGCGGCAAACCGGGGACGTTCAGGAGCGAGTAATTCACGGGCCAAGTCTACGGGAGGAGGGCGGGGCCTCGTCATGGTCCCAAGGAATGAGACTGCTCTCGTCTGCGTATATTTCGCCAGGCGAAGTCCTGCTGAAAGAAGATGCTCCGGTACGCGGAGGGCCACCCGATCGCCTCAATTCCGCCCGAGTGCGCGACGAGGAAACCAGCGCAGTGACCGTCAGGAAGGCAGCGCACACCAGAACGATTCCCACGTTGATCCAAATATTGTGAACATCAATGTTCGTGTAAGGAGGTTGTGCATCGGTCGATTCCGCACCGGAGGAAATGTAATTACCGGGAAATCCATTAATGAATACATTGGTCGCGGCGGACTTGCCGAAGTCCAGCCCCGAATGGAACACGGACCCGTTTGTCCAAGGAAACGGCACAAAGGTTGCGTACCTCTGAAACCGGTCGATGACGCCATAAACGACCCACGCGCCGAGCGCATATGTCCACCAACCTCGCATGATCGGAGAAAGGGCAACCGCGATGGTCGCGAACAGCATACAGAAGGCCGCAACTCCAATCGTTGCTTCCAGCGCGTAAAACAACGCGGTCAACCAGAGGTCGCCGAAATGAGGGGCGGGCCCGCGCCAGATGTTGCCTATGACGACTTCGCCGCCCTGGATGATTCCCATGACCAGTGACGTTTGGGCCGTGGGCGCTACCGTTCTAGCCAGGCGCCGTTGCAAGCTGAGGGGCTGCCTGCCCGACGCGCGCGGTCTCACCGCGACCAGGATCAGAAAAGCCGTGTAGATCAACAGCACGAGCCAGGCCACGAAGGTAATGGTCGGGGTCACGGATCGAAGTGCCGGAGCCGAGACTGACTGGGCACCGGAAAATCTGTTGAGAATCCCAAGGGTCCACATCACCAGAAGACCGGCGCAATACAGCGGCAGATGGCTCAGCACAGAACGCCACGGGCCAGGCACGTCATCGTAAAAGGCCCGCAGGTACGGCTGGCCGGTACTTTCCATGGAGAATCTTTCTGGCGCGGGACGATGATCGCACGCGTCGACCTCTTGGTCGGGAGCCGGCGCGCAAGTTCGATTTTACCGGTGTAACCGCTGGCCAGCACCACGATGAGAGCTCCTCCCCCTCCGAGTGTCGCGGTAGACTTATCCCGAATATCTCGACGCCGCGAGGGCAAGCTCGTAGGCATTGGTTCGCGACGGCGCCCAATCGACGGAACACGCGTTGGCCTTCGCCAAGGCAATCTGCGCAGTGTCCGGCGGAACCATGTACGGAGAAGAGCTGTGTTCCACCGTTGTCGAGGCGATTCCGCTCCCGGCGATTTGGTGCGCGCCAGCAGCATCGTCGCTCTTGTCCGCAAAGAGTATTGCCCGCTGGGCATGCAGCATACCGGCGTACGCGACGCCAGGTCGCAGGCGGGCGGAATCGGAATAGACAATCCAACCCAACCGATGGTCACCCAAACTGCGGCATATTCCGGGCAAGAATTCGGCTTGAATGCTGACCTCGGGAAAAACCAGACACAAGACCTGCCATGCGGCGTAAACCGCAGTGGAGTCTCCACTGGGGTGTCCGCTCAGAAGATCTCGAGCGGCCAACAGACCGGCGCGGAATTCCGTGGGCAAGCCCTGGATGGCCATCGAATGCATACGCAGTGCAGCCCGGAATGCCTCGTACCGTGCCTGTTGGATCTCGGAGTCGAGCCACGGAGCCAAGGCGCCGGTTTCCTGCCAGTCACCCGCGAGCCATTCCTGATCGATCGCCTGATCAGGGTATCGATAACTGGCCAGCTCGTCTCTGAGCGATCGAACGGAGGCCTTGTTTTCTCTGAGGTCATCGCGCAGCGCTTCGTGGGCGGCCCGAAGTTGCCGAAGTTCTCTGTGCACCCCGTCCACCTTCGCCTGTGCGTCCTGTTCCTCAGCTTGGGCGATGCTTTGGCTGCGGCGAAGCTGTGACAGACGCTCCCGCCAAGGCACGCGCACACGGCCGAAAGTCGCAAGGCGCGAAATCATTCTCGGCTCGTCCCTCAGGTGCGTGGCAATCGCATCGCTGAACTCCATGGAGCACGCTCGAGCGGCGTCGTGCAGTTGAGTCAGCCGCGCCAACTCTTCTTCCTTCTCCGCGATCCCGCCCGAGGATTCGGCGAGTGCTTCCGCGATATCCGTGACCACCTCTTCGTTGCGCAGCAGCATGGGAACCACTTCGTGAAAGCGTTGCCGTTCTCGGAGCAGGGTGTGGACTCGTTCGACGCTCGCCAAGACGGCCTCGGCGGTTTCATCCCAGAGCTCGTAGTCCTCTGGCGTCATGTGAGGCGAAAGATGCCCCAGGGTGTTGAGTACGGAGTCGATCGCGTCGACGGCTTCCACGTTCTGGTCTTTCGTAAACTCTCGATATGGTTCGCCGTCTTCCATACCCGGCAACAACCGAACCTGTGCAGGGGAGACCCCCGGGGCGAAAACAAGGTGATCAGTCCGAGCCCTCTGACAGCCTTGAACGCCCGAATACGATCCCGTGTCGGTACCATCCGCGTGATCAAGGAGAGGTGAGGACCGCAGGATCTCGAATTGCGCCAGATCGGGGTGAGGTACGAAGATCTGACGGCTCCCGGACCACGTCAGGGGCTCAGGGTCGAACAGCTCTGCGGGGTCAGGAATGTTCGCCATCGCAACCGCGCGCCGAGTCACCAAACCAGCCAACATGTCATCATTCCACGTCGGATCCGGAGCCCCGGCGGCAGTCCGTCGTGGGCAGCACCAGAGCCCTTCCGCGTGCGACAGCTCGTTGAGGGCTGCGTTGATGGCAAATTGTGTGGCTGCGGTTGGACGATCCAGGTGGAAGGTTCCTTCGGGGATCATCTGCGGGGCCAGCGCATAGTAGAGAATCTCCCGGGATTCTGTGACATCTTCGAAGGATTCCGCGGCATCCACCCCGAGGAGCCCCGCAGCGGCCTGACGGAATCTTGTGGTGTCCGTTGCGAGGTCGAGGTCCTCCGCGGCGGGGTGGTTCAGTATAGACGTGTCTCCCACCGAGTTGACCGGCGGAACCAGAGTGCTCGCAATGCGTATGGGAAGGTTCTTCGGCTTATCCGGGAACAAGGCCTGAAGGCCGAGCCAATTACGTGTGTACTTGATAATTTGCGTTATGTCGGCCCGGTCCAGCGGGTGATCCCGCTCGATGTCGTCCGTAATCCGGTGGTACCGCACGCCGTACATCTGTACGCGGCGTTCGCGGAGCACATCGACGGCACCGGCCCTCCATTGCTCGGCCGCGTCTGCGAACAAAGTCGGCACGTCTGCTTGTCGCCCGAGTACGGCCGCTGCCCAGGCCGCACGGGACAATTCGAGACTTTCCGCAAGGAGTCGGCCGTCCTCGGTCACGCGGGCTGCGAAGAGCGCCGTGAGTTCAGCGGTATGGGCGGCGTCGTCGGAGACGAGGCCCGTAAACGTCATGAGGCGGCGGTATTGGACCAGGCCGGCGAAGACGACGTGGCGCCAGGTGCGGTCCTTGCCATGGCTGACGTGACCGGCGGCGGGTTCCCAAGGAAGATGGTGCCCTGACAGGTAATCCTTGACTGTGGAGGCCCGCTCCGACGCCCGAGGCCTCGGCAAAACCCGAGGACTGAGTTGGGCGACGGAACGCCACAGCTCAATCGGGTCGTCGTGGATTCGGGTGCGCGCGGTCATACAAACAAAGTTACAAGGCCCGGGTCGCGCCTGGAGAGAAGAGGTTTAGTATTAAGCAAGGTGTAGCTTGTCAGCTACCTGACGGGAACCACCCCTTCGCCAAGATTACGGAACCTTGGAGCGTCCGGCGACAGGCCCGTTGCTTCCCAGTTCGACCCTTCGGGTCGTCCACGACCACCGTTTTCAACCCCTTGAGGAGCCCATCTCACAGTGACCAACGGCCATTTGCGCGAGATCATTTCGTTCGCCCCCTCGACCTCGGATCACATTCCGGCGATGCGAATTGCAGCAAGCGTGGCTGTTCCACTGGTGGTACTGCTTCTCGTAGGGCGTGTCGATCTCACGATTTACGCGTCATTCGGTGCGTTCACTTCGCTCTACGCGCGTCAGGAACCCTTCTGGGATCGTTTCCGTCACCAATGCGAGGCCGCGGCCCTGCTGATCGGGTCGATTGCCGTCGGCCTTGCGCTCGCCTCTATACAACCTGGCCCATGGGTCGTGATCGTGGTTTGTGCGTTGGTCGGCGGCTTGTGCGCCATGGCGTGCTTGATCCTCACCCTGCGGCCGCCCGGAGGGTTGTTCTTCATCTTCGCTTCGGGCGCAGTGGGTTCGATGCCGACGACGCCGCCCGTGCTTTTGGCACTTCTCGCCGCGGTCGGCGCGGCGATGTGGTCCATTCTCGCCGGCATGGCCGGTACTTTCCTGGGCGAAGGACGTCGAGGGCCCGTGGCCCCCGTTCCCACGCACCACGGCCAGACCACGCCGCAGGTTTTCCGGCGTGGCCTGCTCTTTTTCTGCGCTGCAGCCATCGCGGGGATCCTGGGGGAACTCTCGGGGCTGACCCACGCATATTGGGCGATGGTTGCCGCAGTGGCACCCATCGCTGCCCCGAGCGTGACGGCCCGTTTGCACAAATGCGTCCAGCGCATCATCGGGACGTTCGGCGGCATCCTGATCACGGCCTTCCTGCTGTCGACGGGACTGCAGCAATGGCATATGGCCGTGTATGTGGTGGTTTTCCAGTTCCTGGCCGAGGCGTTTGTCATGAGGAATTATGCGTTTGCGATGCTTTTCGTGACGCCTTTGGCTCTCATGATGGTTCAAATGGGCCACCCTGCCTCGCCCACGGAAATCCTGACCGCGCGCATGGCAGAAACCGCCATCGGCGCGGCCGTCGGATTCGTTCTCATCCTGGTCACTCGCACTCCGGCCGAGCGCGCTGCTGACACGCAGGCCATGCCGATTCTCCGTAGTAGCCAACGCAAGAAGAAGGTCTCATGACATCCCGACGCAGACGCCTCAACGCAGGCGGATTGAGAAAAGGTGCCTCCAAGGTCCTGAAGTTCTCGATTGTCCTGCCGTTGTTCATGACCATCATGTTTCCGCTGGTCTACGGGTTCAGCATGCATTCGCCGTCCCCGCACGGTCTCAAAGTCGCGGTCATTGGTTCGGATGCGAAGACAGAACAGATGGCGACCAAGCTCAATGCGACCGCGGGGGCCTCCTACGAGGTCTCAGCGGTCGGCTCGGTGGATGAGGCCAAGGAGCAGATCCAGTCCCTTCAGATCCGCGCCGCGTGGGATCCGCAGACCAATACCGAGTACGTCGCCACCATGGGCGCATCCACTGCCGCTCAATTCGCGGAAGCGTATTTCACCAAGGCGGCGCCGCAGGTTCTGACACAGTCGGGCCAATATGACAGCCCCAAGGATGTTCCGGAGCCCACGGTCCAGGACCTGGTCCCACCTCCGCCGAATGACGGGATGGGGACATCGTTGATGTTCATGGGCCTCCCAGTCCTTTTGGCGAGCTTCATGACGGCAGTCGGGCTGAGAAGCAACCTGGCCAAGCTCAGCGCCAAGGTTTCGATCTCGATCATGGGGATCATGGCGTTGTTCATCGCTACGGTTCCGATGTTCATCGCTTACGCAATTCATGGGGCATTCACCGAGCATGGGCTCCCGGTATACTGCTTGCTCGCGTTCATGTCCTTCACGGTCATGCTCTTCCACACCGGCGGGCTCAGACTCATCGGGCTGTACATGGCCCTGCCGACGATGTTCCTCTTGGTGCTTCTCGGGATACCCGCCTCCGGCGCGGGTATGGCTATCGAGCTGGTTCCACCAGTATTTCAGGGGTTGCACAAGATCCTGCCCACTCCTGCACTGATGGAAGCCTTACGGCGGATTCTCTACTTCCCGAATGCGCCGTTGAGCAGTTACATCATCACGTTGATGTTCTGGTTCTTCCTCGCGCTGATTCTGCTGGCGGTCTCTTTCCTGAAAAAGCCCCGGCCGTCGGACCCGGACGCTCTCGACTTCGAGCAGAAGAGCGACAGCGAGATTCCGGCAGGGGTTTCCCGCCACGTCAGCCGCGGCTATTCTTCACCAGGATTCCGTTACTACTTCGGTAGCCGTCGTTCGGTCAGCGAAGAGCAGATGCAGAACCGCCGAGGACTGATCCATGCGTTCAAGCTGCCCGTCATCGTTCTGATAGCTCTGCCTTTCATGTATATCGGTTTGGTGCACGCACCCTCGCCGAATCATATGAAGCTCGACGTCGTCGTGGCCGACCAATCATCCGAAGCGCTGGCCCAAACCATGAAGCAGCTGCCAACTGATCAGTACGAGGTCAATACGGTCCACGACGCCGACGAGGCGCGTCAGGACGTCAAGGAGAACAAAGCCCGCGCGGCATTCGTGCCCGCTTCGGCAGCAGGGGATGTTTCAGAACGGAACGATCCTGCCTCGTCGGTGTTGTATGTGGCCACCGGAAACGGTATGCAAGCCGAGACAACCGTCAAAAAACTCTTCGGAACTCTCGCCAACGGTCAGCAGATGCAACAGGTGGA
Organism: Rothia uropygioeca; assembly: GCF_004136585.1. Taxonomy (NCBI): domain Bacteria; kingdom Bacillati; phylum Actinomycetota; class Actinomycetes; order Micrococcales; family Micrococcaceae; genus Rothia; species Rothia uropygioeca. Next base: position 402,527 of record NZ_NOIR01000003.1, read on the forward strand.
CTTGGCCCCGACGAGCGATAACGACAAATTCGGCATGTCGATGATGTACCTCGGAATGGGCGGAATAGTCGGTTCCAACTTGGCCGGAATGATGATCGGGCTGGTCGGGCGCGGGTGGCACTGGTTCAGGCGCGTCGCGTGGGTCATCGGCGTGGCCGCGGCGAACACGTTCCTGCAATACGTGATCTCGGTGCACGTGGTTCATTTCCTGGATCCTGGTGCACCGTGGACCGTTTGGGGAATACTGTTCCTGACCTCGCTGACCATCCAGTTCTTCACGCTCGGTGGGGCGCTTTTCCTTCGAAATTCCGTGATGCTGATATCGCTGCCGCTGTTCATCATGTGTGGCGTGCCCAGCTCCGGCCTGCTCCTGCCCTTGGATATGGCCCCACCGATCTACACGGTGCTCAATCATGTGGTGCCCAGTTCCGCTGCTCTCGGCGCGATCCGTCTCCAGGTGTATCTGCCGGACGCCTCGATCAGGGGCGACATCATCTTGGAGCTTGTCTGGCTCGTCATCGGGGTACTGCTCTACACCGGGGGACACCTGTACGTGCAGCACTTGAAACGGAAGAACGCCGCGGTAGAGCTGGCCGAAGCGCAACAATATGAGGATGAGGACCCCGGCGATTTCGAAGGGAGGGTCCTTACCGGAACCGAGAATCCGGAGACGCGTCAGTTGCGCGCGGTCCGGGCCGGCCACCGTCGGCCCTCGGGCGGTCGGGGGAGCGACTAGCTAGTTCGCGGCGCGGACCGTACGCTCCTGGACTATCGCGTGAGCCAACTCGGCGAGAGCCGAGCGCCATCCGGCGACAACGGTTGCGTGGGCCTCTCGCGGCAATGGACCCTGACTCACGACGACACGTGTACCCTCGGTCCCGTCAACTTCGCGCGAGAGGAATTCGATTCTATGGAGCACGGTCGCGTCCGTGGCTTCGCCGTCGGGACCGGGAAGAGACTCCCGATGCTCGATGAGCTCACCTTCGACGACGCTGACGAACGTAGAATACAGCGGAACTGCCTGGTTGGGCTGTGCGTGGTTGACCATGGCCAAGCGAAAAGTACCGCCTGGTCTCGGTTCGAGCGAAATCGTGTGGACCGGCACGATCCAGCCTTCCGGTCCGTACCAGCCCGCGAGGCGGAGCGGGTCGATGAAGGCACCGAAAACGTCCTGGGGCGGAGCCGGTACATCGTGGGAGACGGAAACGATTTGGTCCTTCGGGACCGTGGTCAAAATGCTCAATTCTTGGCCTTTCTACGCATAGTAACGACCCAGGAACTCGTCACGATACTGGAAGTATTCGCCCGAGGCGATGGTCTCCCGAGCGGTATCGACCATACGGACGATGAAACGCTCATTGTGAATTGAGGCCAGCGTGGCCGCGAGGCGTTCCTTGGCCTTGAAGAGATGATGCAGATACGCCTTGGTGTAGTTCGCACAGGTATAGCAGTCGCACCCGTCGTAGATCGGTGTGAAGTCCTTCTTGAACCTGGCGTTGGACACGTTGAAGCGGCCATCCGGAGAGTAGACCGCAGCAGTACGCGCGACCCGCGTCGGTGAAACACAATCGAAGGTATCGGCGCCATTTTCAATCGCCACGAAGATGTCATCGGGTTCCGAGATTCCGAGCAGGTGCCGCGGTTTGTTCTCGGGGAGTTCTTCGTTGCACCAGCGCACAATGGTTCCCAGATTCTCTTTTTCCAAAGCGCCTCCGAGGCCGAAGCCGTCGAAATCCATGTCGCCGAGGTCTCGACATGCTTTGCGTCGGAGATCCTCGTACTGGGCTCCTTGGATCACCCCGAACAGGGCCTGATACGGCTTGTCGGCACGCTCAACGGTGAGTCGTTGATGCTCCGCGATGCACCGCAACGCCCAGAGACGGGTTCTTTCCAGCGCTTCTTCCTGGTATCCGCGCGAGTTGTAGAGCGTGGTTAGCTCGTCGAAGGCAAACATGACGTCGGCGCCGAGCTGATGCTGGACGCCCATAGAAACTTCCGGCGTGAAACGGTGGAGGTCACCATTGAGATGAGATTTGAAGGTCACGCCGTCCTCGTCGACGTGGGCCATCCGTTCCTTGCCGGAGGCGACGTCGTCGTCCCCAACAGGGCGTCCGTCGGCCCCGATGGTTCCCGCGACGGTTCCCATGTCGATGACCTTCTTGAACCCGGAGCCAAGGGACATGACCTGGAAACCGCCCGAATCGGTGAACGTGGGTCCGCCCCAATTCATGAACGCACCCAGACCGCCCGCGGCGTCGAGCACGTCTGGGCCGGGCTGGAGAAAGAGGTGGTAAGCGTTGGCCAGGAGCGCCTGGGCCCCGAGCTGCTTCATTTCCTCGGGAAGAACAGCCTTGACGGTTGCTTTGGTCCCGACCGGAATGAAGGCGGGGGTCTGGATTTGGCCGTGCGGCGTCGTCATCACGCCCGTTCGTCCCAGGAACTCGCCGCCGTTATTACGGTCAAGAGCGGCCGAGGACGCGTCGTCGCCCGCCGTATCGTTCAGGCGCGAGCCGATGTCGAAGCGAAAATTGGGATTGGGAAATTCAGTGTTGGACACCCGACCTATCCTAGATGGTCCGAGTGAATCACGATTCCAGGCCGGGAAGGTCCGAGATCATGCGTTCGGAAGCCTGCCACAGCTTGTGGCCCATGAGCGGGTCCTGGGCAGTGCGTGCCATGGTCGCGGGCTTGCGTTTGGCGAAATAACCGCCCGAACCGAATTCTTCGCCCGGAACCGCTTCGGCCAGCCACACGAGAGTATCGGAACCCTGCTCCGGGCCGGCGAGGAGCTTTTGCATGGGCCCCTGATACAGGGCACCAACTCCCGCGCCGGACGAATCCCTGGAAAAGTTGCTGCTGATCACGCCCGGGTGGAAGGACGCCGATGCCAGCCCGAGGTGGTTGTAGCGCCGCGACAGTTCCTGCGCATGCAACAAATCCGCGAGTTTGGCGTTTCCGTACGCGATACGGGGATCGTAGCGTTTTTCGGAATCCAAATCTTCGAGGGAAAAGCGGGCCATGATCCTATGCGCGAACGACGAAGTGTTGACGACGGTCGCTTTCGAAGCCAGGAGCCGACCCATGAGCAACTGTGTGAGGTAGAACTGCGCCAGGTAATTGACCTGGAAGGTCATCTCATGCCCGTCAGTGGTGACCCAGCGTCCTTTGCCGAAGATCCCGCCCGCATTGTTGGCCAAGACATCGATGCGGTCCGTCGACTCCGCGATGTCCGAAGCCAACGAGTGAACCTGTGCCAGATCGGAGAAATCCGCGAGAAAGTATCGGGCACCGATCTCTTCGGCTACTGCGCGAGTCTTCTCCCCCGAACGCCCGACAACGATCACCTCGTGACCGTCATGGCTGAGCCGCCGCGCGGCAGAGGCACCGATACCGTCGGAAGCCCCAGTGATGACGATCGTTTTTCGACTGGTGTCCTGCATCAGCAGCGTCCCCATCCGGCGTAGGCCAGGGCACGTCTGACGAGGTCCCCGCTTCCGCCCTCGAACTCTTCTTGGACTTCGTCCCGAAGGACTTCTTCCGGTGTGAGCCAGGAAAGTTGCAGGGCATCCTGGCGGGGCTCGCAATCGCCGTTGACGGGTATCACGTAGCACAGGGCGACGGCGTGCTGCCTGTCGTCTGTCAGCCCTGACTGGGAAGGATGTGGGAAGTATTCGGCAATAGTGAAGGGGTTCAGCGACGGAGGCAACTGCGGCATGGCCAATTGTCCGAGGTCCTTTTCGAGGTGGCGGAGCAATGCCGCTCGCACCGTCTCCCGATAGTGAACCCTCCCCGAAACGAAGGATCTGATCATATTTCCCTCGTCGTTAGGGCGCAAAAGCAGACCGATCTCGCTGACACATCCCAAGGGATCCAGGGTCACAGGGATTGCCTGGACGTACACCATCGGCAATTGTTGGCGGGCCTGTGCAAGCTCTTCATCCGAAAGCCAGCCGGGCGTGGGGTCCGGGGTGCGTACTCTGCTCATGTTTCGGTTCTATCTCACCGAATGGCGTGCTGCCTAGTCATCAGGGGTTTTCAAGGCGGGGTTCGGCTACCCGCTGAACTGTGATCGGAGCTCCTGGCTGATCACCGGCCGCCTAGTCGCCCATGAGGCACCGGTTTGGGGTGGGAATCGGTGCGTCATCGGCAACTCGACGACCGCGAGGTGACGTATCAGGCCAAGCGGTACGCGGCTTCGAGAATGGTCCATGCCTGGATCTGGGAGCTGAGTTCCACCTTCGCCCCGGCACCGAGTGTCTCGGAGCTGTGCCGGGAAGCATCGGGGGAGAAGAGGACCACGGAATCACCGCGAATTTCATTCACGTCCACGCCGGGCTCGTTGAGCGGGAGGTCGGGGTCGTATTCGCGGCGCCCGGCCCAGAGGAGTTCGGCCGTCGCAATGATGACCTCGCGGACAGCGTGCCGAACCTTGGGATCTATCCGGGCGTCTTCAGCGGCGTCGGCAAGGTACCGGGCCAAAATACCGGCGAACAGGCCGCCGTCGCCTGTCCCGCGTGTATCGAGGATACGGAATTGAGTGTTTTCTGCTTCGTGCGTCGCGGTGAAACGATCGAGGACGATGCGCACAATGTCCTCCACATGCCGTACGTCTCCGCCCGAAACCTCCAAATGGGCGCCGATCGCGAGCCCTTGGTTGTAGGGGAAAGCGGCTTCTTCGACGACGCGTTCGTATGAGCCGTCCCTCTGGAGCACGCGCTTGATCCCGTCCAGGTAGCCCTTGTCCGAAGACCACAGGTTTTCCCGGAACCATCCGATCAACTGTGCAGCCGCTTTGTGGTCCCCTGCCCGGGCCAGAGCGATCGCGATGGGGCCGGATGCCGGGAGGTTCTTGAAGTCTTCCGTCTTGGACCAGAAGGCCCCGCCGCCGAGATCCTCCGTGACTGCCTGACGGAGCTGCGGATAGAGAATCCGGCCCACCTCCTGTGCCGGCTCCGATCCGGCCCCCAGTACCTCGCGTGACAAGGTATTGAGACGGTGAGCGGCGAGGACGAGCCACGCCATGTCGTCGTAGTACGAATTGACGTACGTGCCAAAATTGTGGATCCGAATGCCACGGAGCAGCCGGTGGCATTGGTCGATCACACGTTTGGCCTCGGTCTTCTGACCATTGTGGAATGCGCGCTCGCCGGAATCGACGAAGGCGTCCAGAAGTTGGGCCTGCCACCAATAGTTCCAATCGGTCACCCTTTTCGTGAATCCCTTGGCCGGAGGCAAGGAAGGTTCCCCGATCAGGGTTCCGGGAACCCCCATGAGACGGTGCACGAACAAACGGTTGACGGAATATGAGGCACGTTCGGCCCGCTTTGCACGCTCGATTCGGTCTTTTTGCGTTGCAGTGAGGACCTGATTATGGGATGCCGTGGTTGCTCGACGGCGTTCGTTGCTCGAATTCTGCGTGGTCGGGCTGTTCTCGTAGCTCATGGTCTCTCCCGGTCGATAGTGGTTTCGATTCAGTGGGAATCAGCGATCGTACTGACATCCAGCGTACGGTCTGAGCGGATGCGAAGGTACTCCTGAGTGAACGGGTTCTTGAGGAGCACTTCGCGGGCGAGCAACCGAAGGTTCCCGATGGGCTGCCTCAGCTCGTCCTCATGGACGCGCGGGTACAGAGGGTCGCCGTAGATCGGTCTGCCCAACGAGTTCATATGAACGCGTATCTGGTGCGTTTTCCCGGACAGCGGATTGGCGCCGTACAGTCCCCAGCCCGTTTCCTCGATTTCCTTCAGAAGCACGACGCCGGTGAGGGCATTCGGGGCACCGGGAACCTCGCGTGCTTGGAGAGAAGAGGCGTCCTTGACGATGCGGGAGCGCATGACCCGTGGTTCAGCCGGATAGACCGGGAGATCCGGTGGACCGGCGTCGGGAGTCAGTGGAGTCAGCGGAGCGATGAGCTCGTACGTTTTGGAAACCCGTTGGAGTTCGAACAACGCCTGGAGCGGACCACGCGCCTCACGGGTCTTTGCGAAGAGAAGGACTCCGGCCGTCAACCGGTCGAGCCGGTGGACCGGGGAGAGCAATTCATTGTCCGTTTCGACCCGCAATTTCGTGACCGCGGTCTGTCGGACGAATGAACCGCGCGGAGTCACGGGCAGGGAATGAGGCTTGTCGACGGCGAGTATGTATTCGTCCTCGTAGAGAACCGGCAGGTCCGAAGGCAATTCCGGTTCATCGGGCAGCGGTCGGAAGACCCACACGTGACTACCTGGCCGGAAGGCCGCGCGGACGTCCAACGGCTTTCCCTCAGGGTCCAAGACGTCGCCCCGTGCGAAGATCTCATCCGTCACCTTCGGATCGTGCGGCGGGAAGCGTGCGGTGAGGAATGCGGAGATCGTCGGGAATTCACCGTCGCCCGGAAGTCTGACGCGGGTAGGTGAAACACCATTGCGGGCAGGAACGGGACAAGATGGTCTCGGTCGACGGGACATGAGCCAGTTTTCTGTAGTCGGCGGGATCCGGTGCTCGCCGGATCAAGTCGTGTAGAGGTCGGGGCGCCGGTCGTTCAGGTAGGGGTTCTCCTCCCGGGAGGCCCGGACGCGTTTCGGGTCGAGCTCCGCGAAAAGAAGTTCCGGTTCTTCGCCCGCCATCGTCAGGATTTCGCCGTCAGGAGCGGTCACGCTGCTTCGACCCACGTAGGTGAGGTCCCCTTCGGTGCCCACATGGTTTGCGTAGGCAACGTAGATCTGGGATTCCCACGCACGGGAGGGGATCGTGCGTTCCGCGATGAATGCATACGGTGCCATCTGCGCGGTCGGGACCAGGACGACGTCGGCCCCTTGCAGAGCGAGGGAACGCACACTTTCCGGGAACTCGACGTCGTAGCAGATCAGCATTCCGAGCTTGAGGCCCTCGAAATCAATGATGGGAGAGGGAACTGAACCCGCACTGAACATCGAGCGGTCGAGCTCGCCGAACAGGTGAGTCTTGTCGTATCGGGCCATTTGCTGACCTTGGCGGTCGAAGATCGCGACGCTGTTGACGATGCCCTCGTCCGTGGTGAGGGGCAAGCCGGCGGCAATCGCGACGCCCGTTTCCCGGGCGACCTCCGCGACGGACTCGGTCAAGGGGAGAGCGGTCAGGGCCGACAGCTGACTGCCGATGTTGTATCCGGTCACGAACATTTCGGGAGTGAGGAGCAAAGCTGCGCCGGCTTGGGCTGCATGTTCTGCTGCCTCGCGGAGTTCCTGCAGATTCGCCTCGACGTCGCCCGGTGAGCCTTCGGTCTGGAGGAGCGCGATGCGTACGGGTTGTGAATCGGAGGTAGTCATGAAACCACGGTATCTCGTGGACCGATAGAAGGGCGACGGCGCGCAACCGGCCGGACCGATCGCGCGCCGTCGTCAGGGGGCGTGGAGACCTAGTCAGGAGACCGGCGTCGAGGAGTCGCTCGACGCCGGCTCGGGCGGTGCCTCGTGACGGAGCCGGCTGTGGTGACGGGAATACGCGAAGTACACCACGATCCCGATGGCAAGCCAGACGACGAAGCGGATCCAGGTTTCCAGGGGCAGGTTCATCATGAGGTAGAAGCACACGAGGGCGGAGATGATCGGCAGAACCGGCACAAAAGGAACCTTGAACGAGCGTTTCAGATCAGGCCGATTTTTCCGCAAAATGATCACGCCCACCGAAACCAGAACAAAGGCCGAAAGCGTGCCGATGTTGACGAGATCCGCGAGCTTGGACAGCGGAACAAAAGCGGCGAGCAGCGCAATGGCGAGACCGGCAAGGATCGTGAACCGGTACGGAGTCTTGAATTTCGGGTGAGTCTTTCCCAAGGCCTTTGGCAGGAGATTATCCCGCGACATCGAGAAGCCAACGCGGGTTTGGCCCAAGAACAAGATCATGGTCACCACGATCAAACCGATGCAGGCGCCCACGGCAATGATGTTTCCCATGATTGGAAGACCGCTGTGGGTGAATGCGGTCGCGAGCGGGGCGCCGTCGTCCGGATCGATGTCTTTGTAGTTCTGCATTCCGGTGATGACTAGCGAGACTCCGGCATAGAGGACGGTCACGATAGCCAATGAACCGAAGATGCCAACCGGGAGGTTCTTCTGAGGATTACGGGTCTCCTCGGCGGTGGTGGCGACGATGTCGAAGCCGATGAACGCGAAGAACACCATGGCCGCGGCCGCGAACACGCCTCCGATTCCGAAGACGCTGGGGGCGATGCCGAAGACCGTCTGGACGAGGGGCAGCGTCAGAGCGCTACCCTCGGATCCACTGGCTCCCTGAGCCGGAGGAATGAAAGGAACCCAGTTGGAGACTTTGACGAAAAAGATACCGACGATGATGACCGCCAGAACGACGAGCAGTTTGATACCGGTGACTACCTGATTCAACCGGCTGGAGAGTTTGACCCCGGTGATCAGGACGACGGTCAGGGCCGCAACCAGCAGGAATGCCGGTAGGTTGATCCATCCTGTTTCCACGGAAGCGATCGCGTCCGGAATTGCGAAGGGAGTATCGGCCAGGAGAACGCCGAGATACTGGCTGAACGATGTGGCCAAGGCCGCCGCACCGACGGTGAATTCGAGGATCAGGTCCCAGCCGATGATCCATGCGGCCAATTCACCCAGCGTGGCGTAGGTGAAGGTATAGGCGGATCCCGCAACCGGGACGGTCGAGGCGAGTTCGGCGTAACACATGGCCGCCAAACCGCAGGCAACGCCCGCGATGAGGAATGAGAGAACTATAGCGGGGCCGGCGTTGGTGGCCGCGGCGTGTCCGGTCAGAACGAAGATGCCCGCACCGATGCAGACGCCGACGCCGAACACGACAAGATCAAGCGAACCGAGATTTTTCTTGAGCTGATGCTCGGGCTCTTCGGTGTCCCGGATGCTCTGCTCAACGGACTTGGTGCGGAAAAGTCCAGAGGCCATGATGGCTCCTTAACGGAAAGTAAGGCCGGTAATAGTGATGTCTGAGCGTACTCTGCAGATAGCCGCTTTGGGGCGGATTCTCAATATTTGAAACTGGGTACTGAAGGTCTGGCGATTGATCGGAGGAAGTCAGAGGGATGTTTTGCCCGCACAATGAACGCTTCCTCCGGTCGCGATGCTCCAGGGCTAGTCTTGAAGTGATGACCTGCACACCGTGGTTGATGCCGCGAGCCTCTGGTAGGGCGATCCGACGGCTCGAACGTACCGGAACTCTGCCGTGTCACTGCACGTTGAGCGCAGGTACCGGCACGACCGAAAGTCCAACTAAGGAGAAGGCACGATGCCCATCGAACCTGGAGGCCAGCAGCCCGAACCTCTCAAAACCCGCACACGCCTCTGGAGCCCATCCCAGGAATCGATAGAACGGTCCCGGATGTACGCCTTCGCTCGGTGGGCTGAACGGAAGCACGGGGTTGACCTGCCCCATTACCAGGCACTCCATAAGTGGTCGACCGAGCATCTCGAGGACTTTTGGTCCGATATCTGGGAATACTTCGGCGTGGTCTCCTCGGAGCAATCGGACCGAGTCTTGACGACTCGCGAGATGCCTGGTGCCCAATGGTTCCCAGGAGCCAAACTCAACTACGCCGAGAATTCGTTGCGCGCAGCGAAGAGCCGACCGGACGACGTCGCGATCGTTGGCGAACACGAGTCCGCCCCGCGCACCGAGCTCACCTGGAGAGACTTCGAGGCACAGGTGGCATCGGTTGCGCAGAGACTTCGCGATCTCGGTGTTGAACCCGGGGATCGCGTGGCAGCGGTGCTCCCCAATATTCCCGAGACCGTGGTGGCGCTGATGGCTACCGCCTCAGTCGGCGCGATCTGGTCGGTCGTCAATACGGATTTCGGTCCCCAAGGCGTGGCGGACCGTTTTGCGCAGATCGAACCTAAGATCCTGTTCACCGTGGATGGCTACGACTATAACGGCACGATGCGGGACACGACGGGCACGATCGAGCCACTGCGTCAGCTCTTGCCGACGGTCGAACACGTCATCGTCGTCGACCAAAGTTCCCCAACGGACGTGGGCGCCGTGCCCCAGGACGTGCTCCGCTACTCCGAGATCATCACGGCGTCGGCCGAGCCCCATTATGAACAGGTCCCCTTCGACCATCCCCTGTGGATCCTGTACTCCTCCGGCACCACGGGCAAACCCAAAGGGATGGTGCACTCACACGGTGGCGTGACCCTCGAATTCATGAAGGCACTGGGGCTGCACGCAGGCGTCGGTCCCGGGGACATCGTCTACATTGCGGTCGCAACGACGTGGATGATGTGGAACCTGCACATGGGAAACCTCCTGGTCGGAAGTGCGATTCTGGTCTATGACGGCTCTCCCACTTTCGAGGGGCCGGACAAGTCTTTGGAACTCGTGGCACGTAACAGGGTCACTTTCTTCGGAACCGGCGCAGGCGTGCTGAGCATGGCGCATCGGGCGGGCGTCTACCCCAACACGAAATACGACTTTTCGGCCCTCAACGGAATCCTTGTCACCGGCTCGCCGCTTCCCGACCCCACATGGGACTGGGTGTACGAGGCCGTCAGCGACGACGTCAGGCTGGGGTCCGACTCCGGCGGAACCGATGTGACCAGCGCTTTCGTCGGCAGTAATCCGTATATGGACGTGTATCGCGGTGAAATCATGGGCCCGTACCTCGGCATCGCGGCAGAAGCCTGGAACTCGGGAGGTGAAAGGGTGTGGAACGAGGTGGGAGAACTCGTGATCACACTGCCGATGCCCAGTATGCCGATCTGTTTCTGGAACGACGCCGACGGTACTCGATACCGTGACGCCTACTTTGATCTTTTCCCTGGAACCTGGAGGCAGGGGGACTGGACCACGCAGATGCCGGACGGACGAATGATCATCCACGGCCGGTCCGATTCGACGATTAATCGCGGCGGCATCCGGATGGGCTCCGCGGACATTACCGACGTCGTGGATCAGGTCGACGGCGTCGAGGCGTCGATGGTCATCGGCGCGGAACTGGCCGGTGGGGACTACTACATGCCCTTGTTCGTGGTGCCTCAACCGGGAAAGAAACTCACGGATGAGCTCAAAGCGAGCATCGTGGACGCCATTCGGACTCGGGTCTCTCCGCGCTACGTGCCCGATGAGTTCATCGAAGCCCCAGCGGTCCCCAGGACGCGCACCGGGAAACTGATGGAGATTCCGGTGAAAAAGCTTTTCCAGGGGGCGGACGCCGACACATTGAACCGGTCTAGTGCGGAAAATGAAGACGTCCTCGACTGGTACGCCGCCGCAGCCCGGATTTTCCGCGCAAGCCAAGACGACGTCGCGCAGTGATGTGACAACATTGTGCGGTATTCCGTGTGAATATTGCGCTCAGTCGCCACCCAACGGGCAACTCGGCCCCGGCCCGTGCAAAATTGCCACGTTGTCACTTTCGCATCCGGATCCCGCGGGGCGTCGTATAGAAACCCGCGGAAACCAGCCCGTCCCTGAGAATAGCGATCGGAGCGCGCTCGCCGCCATCGCCGGTGGTTCCCCGCTCGAGGATTGACACCCCATTGATCTTCTCGACAATGAGTTTGTCCACCGCCCCGACTCGCACAGCGGAAGCCACCGCGGGACCGGCAAGCTCCATGTCCGTGGGATCGGCAGAGAATGCAAGCATGGTTTTTCCTCCGCGCTCGACGTACAAGACCGGCCTGCCGTCTACCAGAACGATCAGGGAACCGGCCTTCCTGCCCGGGCGGGCAAGACGAGAATCCTCGTCAGCAGTCGCTTCACGGCCGAGAAGCCGTGGCGCGGGAACCGCCTCGGGCCATGCCAATGCCGCGCCATAGGCATTGGCCGGATCGCTGGCCGCCAGCGCCACCACTTCCGGGGCCCTCGGCTCAGAGGTTGAGCCCTCGAGCTGCTCGTCGATCGTCGAGGACCGCAGAAGATCCACGGTGGAAGGTGCGGCGAATTGAGCACCGCCGAGACCCTCGATGAAGTATCCGCGCCGGGCTTCGCCTTGGTCTTCTTGGGCGGTCAGTATCTGGTACACGGCGGCGAAACCACCTGGCGTCTCTTCTTGGGCCACTGCCCCACGGGTCAGAATGCCGTACCGGTCGAGCATCAGTTGCGCCATGGCGACCGCACGGACCGTCGTGTCCAGCGGCTCCTCATCGAGGAATGAGCTGACCCGCGACCACCGACCGCTCAACTCGCGTTCCCGTTGGGGGCTCAACCCGGACATACTTGCGGCAGACTCCGCGGATTCTCCTGTTGCGAGTCCAAGCCCAATACGCGACGGATCGGCGTGAGTCCGGCTTCCCAACCTGGCCGAGGTGATGCGGCCTGCTCCGCGTCGTCCACGAGATCTGGACCGTCCCGGTGCCTTGGGCCTCGAATGTGCGGACTTCCCTCCGTCCAAGAACGCGCGAAGGGGCCCCGCGGTGTCGTTGGTGACCAATCCGGCCCAGGCGAGTTCCCACAGCGCATCGCCTGCCGTACCGACGGTCATCCCGGCGCGCATCGCAATTCTCGGGGCGAAATCGGCGCCGTCCCCCATGGCATCGAAGACCTTGCGCGCGTCCTCGCTCAGGTCTTCGAGCCGGGTAGGGGGCTCCGCCGGAACGGTGAGATCCGCGGACTCGGCCAAGTGCAAGCTGACCCATCCGTCCTGGCCTGGAATCGTGCCCGAGCCCGTCCACAACACGTCACCACGGGACATCGCCTCGTCGAGCATCTGGGACTGGTAACCGCGAATGCGGGCAGGCAACACGAGGGTCTCCAACGCGGAGGCCGGGACCGGGAAGCCGGCAAGCTGGTCGATGACGCTCAGAAGGCCGTCCGAATCGTCCACGCGCGGATCGTCGCTGGCCCCTTCGGCTCGCACGTGTTGCCACGCCGGCAGAAAACGAGCGTATGTCGCCGCATCCACTGGCTCGATCTGCGAGCGCAATTTGGCCAGAGAACGCCGGCGAATCGTACGGAGCACACTTGCGTCGCACCATTCGACCGCTTGCTCGCCGCCTGCCCGCTCGTTCGCCATCTCCGGCGGCAGGAAACGGCCTTGTGCGACGCGCCGGTCGGTGGACAGCCGCGTCAGAGTCGTCTCGATCACCGCGGGGCCGAGCCCGAGCGACTGCGCAGCCTGGGAGGTGGTGAACGGGCCATGGGTTCGTGCGAAGCGGGAGACCAAGTCACCCAGTGGATCCGCGACGGGCTCAATGAAAGCGTGAGGAATTCCCATCGGCAGAGGTGTGCCGAGACCATCGCGCAAGCGGGCGGCGTCTTCTACTGCGGCGATCTTATCGGCTCCGGCGACGCGGGTCCTGTACGCACGATTCGCTCGGAACAATTCTTGAGCGAAAACTTCGGTGTCCTCCCCGTCTTCGAGGCGCGCGGCCGCCTCCTCCACGGTGAGAGGCCCGAGTATCCGGAGCAGGTCCGCAAGGCCCTCGGGTCCATGCATCTGCCGGCCTTCGGCCAGCCGCTGAAGCTGTGTTTCGGTCTCCCGAATCACCTCGGGATCCAGGAGCTCGCGCAACTCGTCCCGGCCCAGCAATTCGGAGAGCAACGTCGGGTCGAGGGACAACGCGGCGGCCTTGCGCTCGGCGAGCGGCGCATCCGTGTTGTACAGGAATTGTCCGACGTAGCCGAAGAGCAGAGTCTTGGCGAAGGGCGAGGGTTCCGGGGTCTCGAGTTCTCGGACGGTAATGCGCTTGGACTCGATGCTCTCGTGAATTCGACGCAGAGCCGGAAGATCGTAGACGTCCTGGAGGCACTCGCGCACAGTTTCCAGGATGATCGGGAAGTTCGGGTGCTTGCGGGCGACGTCGAGCAATTGGGCCGATCGTTGCCTCTGTTGCCACAGCGGTGTCCTCTTGCCAGGGTCACGGCGCGGAAGCAACAAAGCGCGCGCTGAGCATTCGCGGAAGCGCGAGGCGAATAATGCCGATGATCCGACCTGCTCGGTCACGATCGCCTCGATCTCCTCCGGTTCGAACATGAACAAGTCCGCACCGGGAGGGTCCTCTTCCATCGCGGGGATGCGCAGAACGATGCCGTCATCGGATGCCATCGCGGAACCGTCCAAACCGTAGAGCTCGTCGATCCGGGCTCCGACGGCGAGCGCCCAGGGGGCATGGACCGGCATGCCGTAAGGGGAATGCAGGATGACCCGCCAGTCGCCCAGTTCGTCACGGAAACGTTCGACGACCATGGTTTTCTCGCTCGGAACCTGGCCGGTCGCGACCCGCTGTTCGTCCACGTAGGCACACAGATTGTCGACGGCCCATTCGTCCAGCCCAGCAGACGTCAGGCGTTCTCGAACTGTTTCGACGCCCTCATCGCCTTCGGCAAGAGACGTCGCCACTTCACGCGTGAATTTTCCGGTAGCTTCCCCTAGATCTACGGGTCGCCCTGGCCCGTCGCCGTGCCAGAACGGCAATTTGCCGACCTGACCGGGGGCCGGAGTCACGTTGACCCGGTCGTGGGTGATTTCCTCGATGCGCCAACTGGTCGCACCGAGGGCTATGACGTCCCCGGACCGAGATTCGTAGACCATTTCTTCGTCGAGTTCGCCCACGCGTTTGGGGCCCCGGTCCTGCTCGTCGGAGCCAACGATGTAGACCGGGTACAGGCCACGGTCCGGGATCGTGCCTCCTGAGGTGACGGCGACGCGTTGGGCGCCCGGACGCGGCTCGAGGGTTCCTGCGTCTCGATCCCAGACCAACCGTGGGCGGAGCTCCGCGAACTCATCGGACGGGTATTTTCCGGCCAACAGGTCGAGGACGGCATCGAAGGCGGATCGTGGAAGAGCCGCGAAGGGCGCGGTGTGCCGGACCGCTTCGAACCATGCCTCCACGTCGATGGGCCCTAACGCGCACGCCGCAACGGTCTGCTGCGCCAACACGTCCAGAGGGTTGGCCGGAATGTGCAGTGTCTCGATGGCCCCGGACCGCATGCGTTCAACGGTGACGGCCGACGAGAGCAGATCACCTCGGTGTTTGGGATACATCACCGCGCGTGAGGTCTCGCCGACTTGGTGGCCTGCGCGCCCAACCCGCTGCAGTCCGCTGGCCACACTCGGTGGAGACTCAACCTGAATGACCAGGTCGACCGCGCCCATGTCGATGCCAAGCTCGAGGGAACTCGTCGCGACAACGCAACGGAGGCGGCCTGACTTCAGGGCGTCCTCGATCAGAGCCCGTTGGTCCTTGGATACGGACCCGTGGTGTGCGCGGGCCAATTCGGAGGCAGCTGTGCCGGAATTCAGGTGGTTAAGAGCCGGAGGGGCATATGGAATTTCGACTCCGCCCGCAAGGCTTCCCGGAACATCGTCTTGTGGGTCCTCGATGGGGGAGAAACCAGCATCATTCGCGGTCGGTGCAACGTTGCCACGTTGTTCCTCGCGAAATGCGTGTACCTCGTTGAGTCGCGAGGTGAGCCTTTCCGCCAACCCTCGTGAATTGGCGAAGACAATGGTCGAGCGGTTCGCTTCCACCAAGTCGACAATTCGTTCTTCAACGTGCGGCCAGATCGAGGCGACCACGGTGTGCGGTGTTTCCTGGGGGAGTGGATACGACGATGCAGGCGCGTGCTCATGGTGCTTGGAGTCCTGCGTCAGAGGGGACTTCAGGTCCAGGCCGAGGGCGTCCTCCAGGGTCGCAGTACCCGAAGATGCCGAGCCGGCGCTGACCCCGGAGCGCTGTTCGGGCAGGTCGGTGCGGGGGACCGGGGTCGTCAGATTGGACATGTCCGGTACCGGGACGGAAACCGTAAGTTCCCAGTTCTTCTCTGTCTCGGGACGGACGACGGTCACGGGTGCGGTGCCGCCGAGGAAACGAGCGACAGTGTCCACGGGCTCGACCGTCGCGGAGAGCCCGATCCGCTGTGCCGGTTGGGGGAGTATCTGGTCCAGTCGTTCCAAAGAAACTGACAGGTGGGCACCTCGCTTGGTGCCGGCAACGGCGTGGACCTCGTCCACGATCACGGTGTCCACCTGGGACAAAGTCGACCTCGCCTTGGACGTCAGCATCAGGTAGAGCGACTCCGGCGTGGTGATCAGGATGTCCGGAGGGTCCGTGACCAGGCTCCGCCTCTCACGAGCCGGGGTGTCACCCGAGCGGACCCCAACGGAGAGTTCGCGTGGTTCCGTGCCGTGGAATCTCGCGGTTTGGGAGATGCCGACCAAAGGAGAGCGCAGGTTCCGTTCCACATCGACGCCGAGGGCTTTGAGTGGCGAGATGTAGAGAACCTTGGTGTGATTGGTGGCTTTCTTCCTCCGTTCCGCGGCTCGTCGGCCGGGGAATTCGGGTGGGCCGTGAGGCCCCGTCGGACTGGGGGCTGACTCATCGGTGGAATCCGCACCGGTGTCGGTATGGAGGAGACGATCGAGAGCCCACAGGAACGCGGCGAGGGTTTTGCCGGATCCGGTGGGAGCCACAACGAGCGCATGCCGACCTTGGGCAATCGCATCCCAGGCACCGTCTTGTGCCGAAGTCGGGCGCTGGAATGCGCCGGTGAACCACTCGCGGGTTGCGGGACTGAAACGTTCGATTGCCGAGGGCATACCTCCCATTGTGCCGTGTCCTGCCTTCCCTCGCTCCAGGTACCCTGGACCACCGTGCAGTGTGTTTCTCTCATTGATATGTCACAGGAGATCAGGTGAAGGTTGGAGTGAAAACTCAGAGCGAGGATCGACCTGGTTTTCTTCGCAGCGGTGGCACTTGGCTTGCGGCCAACCTCGTGGTCACCACAATGTTGACGGGAACACTCTTCGTACCGTCCCTGGCCTACGGAACCTCGCTCGTGCTGATCGTCGCCGGGACTCTGCTGGGCGGTATCGTGCTGATTCTGGTCGGCAACATCGGTACTCGTACACGACGAGGGACCATGGAACTGACGGAGGCTCCCTTCGGCCGGGCCGGGAGCGTCGTTCCCAAGGTCGCCAACATTCTGGTGCTCATGGGATGGAGTTGGGTTCAAGCGATGTTGGCGGGCGTCACCGTCAACACGTTGGTCTCCAGCGCTACGGGATGGTCGAACCCAGTCCTTTTCTCTGTGGCTTCCGAACTGTTGGTCGTGATCCTGGCCGTCTTCGGACATGCCGGAATCTCCCGCATCGAGCCGTGGTTGGCCTTGGTCATTCTTGCGTGCATGGCTTGGATATTCTGGCAGTGTCTGGGGGAGGGTCAGGCTTCGCAGTATCTCGCGAGTCCCCCCGCGGAAGGAGCGTATACACCGTCGTTGGCCTTCGATGCCGTCTTCGCCACGGCGATTTCGTGGACGGTTCTCTCCGCGGACCTGAACCGGTACGGTCGATCCCAGCGAGGGACCATGTCGGGCACGTTCTTGGGATACACGGCGTCGACGATCCTCGCGATGGCGATGGGAGCCACGGCTACCATGGCGATTCTTGATCAGGGCGGCTCGGTGGTGGACTTCAACCCGCAACCGCTCGTCAACAGCTTCGGATGGCCCATCGCTGCCACAGTGTTTCTTTCTGTCATGGCAACCAACACCATGGTTGTCTATGGGATGGTCACTTCCGTTTCGAGTCTCTTCCCGGCGGCGGGTAAGCGGTACGGGAGAACCGTCGCGGTGGTCGGCGGGATCTCTATTCTGGGAGCCACCCAAATTGCCCTGTTGTCCTATTTCACCGATTTTCTGCTGGTTATCGGGGCGTTTTTCGTCCCCGTCTTCGCGATTATGATCTGCGATTATTACCTGAAGAACAAGGCTCACTACGCAGAAGGTGCGGCTATGCCGGCCTTCGGCCTGCCTGCGCTCTTGGCATGGACCGTGGGCGCATTGACCTCGTGGTGGTTCGCATATGTGGTCTCGATTCCCCTTGGCGCAACCCTGACGGCCTTCGTCGTGACTTTCGTGGTGTACGCAGTGGTGGCTCGTCGCCCGAGGGCGAGGCTTTAGCGAGTTGCATCACACTTGCCGCTGGACGCGCTTCTCAAGGAATAAGCATTTGAAGGAGTCCGTTTACACGTAAAGCAACGGCACTCGTCCGGTGCCGCTCCGAGACGAAGGAATACGCATGATCGACACCATTACCCAGTCGCAGTTGACCGACGAGGATCTTCACCTGCTCTTCAACTCTCGCACTGTCAGCGAGTTCGAGGACATCGAGGTCACCGAGGACCAGAAGCGCGCCATTTACGAGCTGGCGAAGATGGGCCCCACGGCTTTCAACTCCCAGCCTCTTCACGTGGTGTGGGTTGAGCGCGGGGCAGGGCGGGAACGTTTGGTCTCGCACATGATGCCCGGCAATCAGCCGAAGACCGAGGCTGCCCCGTTGGTCGCGATCTTGGCCGTCGACAAGAATTGGCACCACAAATTCGAGCACTTCCTGCCGGCTCGTCCGCAGATGGGTCAGATGTACCTGGACAATCCGGAGCTCGCAGAGACTACCGGGCGCGACAACGCATTCATCCAGGTGGGCTACTTCGTCATGGCCGTACGGGCCTTGGGCCTCGCAGCGGGCCCGATGACAGGGTTCGACACCGCCGGCGTGGACGAGGACCTGCTCGCCGGAATGGACCTGAGCTCGCTTGTGGTCGTGAATATTGGTAAGGGTGTCGACCCTTCATATGATCGTTCCCCGCGGTACTCCTACGAGGAATCCACGACGACCCTCTAGCGGAATCTCCGCTCAGCTCTGGACGCCGACCTTGCTCACGGACAGTTGCTGAACCGAACCATTGGCGCACGCCGACATCGGGAAGCTGACATCTAATACTTGTTCGCTTCCCGGTGCGGTGATGCGCAGGCCGGAAGCATTGGTTTTCTCGCATGTCTGCCCGTAGAGATCCGCCTGAGTGCTGCGCAGGGCAGCCGAGGTCGAGTCTCCGGGATTCAGGGTTGCCCCGTTGCCGGGAAGTTCCGTGGCCTGCATCGCCGCGGCACCGATCGTCTGTCCGGAACCGTCGACGAAGTTTACGCTGGGATATCCGGACATCTTGCATGCGTCCGATCCGGAATTGGTGAACGTCACTGTGTAATTTGTGGATCCGGCCGCGCCGCCGGAAGCCTCGACGGCGACCTTGAGTGCACCGTCAGCGCAAGAAGCACTTTTCGCGCCCGGTGGATTCGTGGGGCTCTGGGAAGAAGCCTCTGACGAGGGGGTCTGCTCCGTCGGCGTGGGCTCGCTCGGCTGAGCTTCCGACGGTGCCTGGGACGAGGTGCCCGAAGGCTCTTGTGTCGGAGACTGCTCGGTGACGGTCGGCGTGGGTGCGGGCGTCGAGGAGCCGGGCTCAGGGTTGGATTTGGCAGAGGTTGCGGAGGGCGACGGGGCGGGGCTTGACGTCGACGATGATGCGGAATCGGAAGACGACGCGGATTCGTGCTGCCCTTGGGAGTCGCCAGAAGAACACGCGCTAGCTCCGAGGAGCAATGCCGCGAAGGCTACCCCCGTGAGCGACGTTCGAAAGCGTCGAGTGGTGTCATGAGCCATGGCATTAGATTATGCGTATTAACAGAGCGGTTCCACCGCTTCCACCGAATGTGGCGTTCGACAAGATGACGCCGCAAGAGCCACCTAGGCTACATCCCGGGCTTGAGAGTCACCGTTGCGCCGTCGAGCTCGTCCTTGTATTCGGTCTGGCATGCCAGCCGCGAGTAGTCGTTCGCGACGTCGTCGATCATCTCGAGCAGGTCTTCTTCCGCTTCCGTGCGTTCGTCGCCGCCGGCTTCGAAGTGTTCGGGGTCCATGAAGGTATGGCAGGTTGCGCACGATGCGTTTCCGCCGCACGTGGCCAGAACCGGATACTGGTTCTTGTGCAGGCATTCGAGGAGTGTCTGGTTGTCCTTCCACTCCACTTCCTGAGCCTCTCCGGACTCATCGACCACGGTGATATTGATGCTCATTGCTCTCCAGGTTGGATCGAAAATCTCTTTCGAAACAGTCTAGGTGGGGCTCCGGTGTCGGCGTAAACGACTCTTCACAAGGAGTGACCGGAAACATAGCGCGACCCGAGTACGCGACTTCTCCAGTAACCTGGCGGCTGATCCGATCTTCAGGAGGTCGCATGAGTCCCAAGCATCCGCACGACGAACCGGAAGAACAGTTCCTGTTCTCCCTCGACCTGACCGAATTCGAGGAATCCGGGAAGGCGGGCCGTCGCTCGGGCGGCATGCGGACTCAGCCTGGTGCATCCGGTGTGGCGGGCGGAAAAACCGCCCGGAAGGTCGTCGAAGAAGCGAATCGACGGACCACAGGGGACCACGTCAGCGCCTCGGGAGCGGAGGGTGCAGAAGCGCCGGCAGGCCCGGCCTCGACCTCCGCGAGCATCGCCGCCACTGCCGGGCCGCCGAATCTGGACGAGGCGAAGGCGGAGATGACCCGAGCTGAGGTCGCCGCCTTCCACCGGTCCAAGCCCGAGTACCTTCTGGATCGTGCTCGTCGGGTTTTCCACCGGGTGCTGCTGGACGAGCGCGTGCTGGTCCTGAACCCGGCGAGCGGTGTTCCTTCCAACGCGGACAAGGACTCCCCTTCGAGCATCCGGTACGCACGCTTCGTGGCCGACGGCATCGGTGGCGTGCCCGAGATCTCGCGCGCACCCGGCAAAGGCGTCAGCCGGAATTTCGAGCGGGCCGTGGCCGCGTATCTCAAGTCGGTCACGCAGGCGCTCGACGCCGTGAGGCCGGGCGACTGGGTCGTGCGACGCCTCGGGGACCGCGAGGAGTGGACCGGTATAGAGGACGCTTCCGAAATCTTCGAGCAGTACGACCACTTGCCCGGAATGCGCGAGTCCATCCTCGGGCGTCGCGACCTCCGGGCTCTCATGGGTCACGACGCCGAGATCATGGCCCCCGATGTCGTCATCGCACGTCACCCCGTCTCGGATTCGGAGCTCAACGGTTCGGCTCGACTGGTGGATCCGATGGGACCGCTGGCCTCCTCGAGTCCCTTGCGGTCCGCCGTCCAGTCCAAACTGCTTTTGCACGCCGTGGTCTCCTGCAAGTGGACGCTCCGCAGTGACCGTGCCGAACAGATAAAGGCCGAAGCCCGTCACCTCATCCGGAACCGTCGGGGCCGTATCCCCCACCTGGTGCTGGTCACGGGGGAGCCGATGCCTTCACGCATCGCCTCGGTGGCCCTCGGCACGGGGGACCTGGACTGCGTCTACCACTTCGCGCTGCACGAATTGTTGGATGCGATCGACCCCGAGACCGACCCGGCCGGCGCCGAGCTCCTTCACACGATGGTTCAAGGCCGGCGACTCCGCGACATCTCGGATCTCCCGCTCGATCTGGCGATTTGACCGAACTAATCTGGCCGGTCCCCGTTCGTGGATTCGATCGGGCCATGCTCCCGATTCGGACTGACCGGATTCGGTCGATGCTCCACGCTCTTCTGCGGCTATGGGCTGAAGTCCTAAGCCTTTTGACTCGAATCGGTGTTGCCTCTGGCTGATGTTCAGCCGAATGACACGGGGCAGATCCCGACCAGGACGTGAGTTCTCCCGTTGGGCAGGGATCTTAGTTTTCCGAACTGCGGCCGTTCCCTTTGCGCGTGCGGAGGCCGCATGAGGCGGGAGTTATCCTAGTGTACCGGGGAGTAGCCTACGGAAATCATCCGGGGTACGAGTGTGGGCGGGGGCCATGCTGCTTCGAATCCCCGTGGGTCTCCGGCCCCACCGAAAACAGAAGAAAGGAATGCATCGATGCAGATTGCGGTGTTCGGTTCCGGTTACGTGGGACTGGTCACAAGTGCGTGTTTGGCGGATGGTGGGCACGAGGTGACATGCGTCGACGTCGACGCCGCCCGCGTACGCCGCCTGCAGGGCGGCGAATCCCCGATCTTCGAGCCGGGCCTCGACCGCCTCCTCGCCAGGAATCTGGAAAATGACCGGTTGCACTTCACCACCGACGCCGGTGAAGCCCTGGACGGCGTAGAGGCCGTATTCATCGCGGTGGGTACACCCCAGGCCACTGATGGTTCGGCGGACCTGCGCGCCGTCGACGCCGTGGCCCAGGAAATCGGTCGGCGTGCAAACCGCGACATGCTGGTCATCAACAAGTCCACGGTGCCCGTAGGCACGGCCGCTCGGGTCGGTGAGGCCATTCGGCGCGAGCTGAACCAGCGGTATCCCGAGGGGGAGAGCCCGCGCGTGGGTGTGGCCTCCAACCCGGAGTTCCTCAAGGAGGGGACGGCGATCGCGGACTTCAAGCACGGTGAGCGTGTCGTCATCGGCACCGCGAACGATCGCGACGCGACGGTTCTCCGGGAGATCTACGAACCCTTCAACCGTCAGCGCGAGAAGATCATCGCCATGGACGTCGCCTCCGCCGAGCTCACCAAGTACGCGGCGAATGCAATGCTGGCCGCCAAGATCAGTCTGATGAACGAGATCGCGGGCATTGCCGAAGCAACGGGCGCTGACATCGAAAAGGTGCGCCTGGGGGTCGGCTCGGACTCCCGTATCGGCCAGCCGTTTCTCTACGCGGGCGCCGGGTATGGCGGATCCTGTTTCCCTAAGGACATCGCGGCCCTAGCGCACGTGGCTCGCGACGCGGGACGTACGCCGCGCATGCTGAAGGCCGTCGAAGACGTCAACGCGGAACAGAAGACGCTCTTGTTCCAGAAACTCTCCTCGCTGGTTCCTTCTCTGGAGGGCAAGATCGTGGCGGTGTGGGGTTTGAGCTTCAAGCCCAAGACGGACGACGTGCGGGAGGCTCCTTCGCTCGACGTCGTCCGATCTTTGCTGGCCGTCGGATCCACGGTGCGTGTCTATGATCCCGTCGCCGCGGACTCGTTCCGGGCCGCCGTGGGCCAAGACGAGGGTCGAGTGATCTACGCGGAGACGAAGGAGGATTCCGTCGAGGGTGCGGATGCGTTGGTGATCTGCACCGAGTGGGAGGAATTCCGGGTGTTCGATACCGCCTCGCTCTCCCGGGCAATGCGTGGCCGGGTCATCGTGGACGGCCGCAACCTGTACGACCCGGAGCGCGTGGCCGAGGCGGGATTCGTATACGCCTCGATCGGTCGGACGACGACGGGGCTGCCCGGCTGAATGGCGCGGGTCACCACCCGGTCCTGAGTCGCTCCGGACCGTGGGTATCGGTCCAGGGTGCAGTTCTCCCGCACCGTCGAAGTCCCATCGCGATTTCGGCCCGCCCGAGGAATTCCTCGGGCGGGCATGCCGCGGGCCGGACGTCCGTTCCGCTCGGCTGGCTCGCGCAGTCAGCTCCTCCGGGTCGATTCGGGGGGGGGTGTCCGTGTGGACCGGCAGATCGCAGATTCGATCGTCGTCATCAGCCAGATCGCGATCGTGAACTGCAAGCCGGCCGAGCACGCCCCATTCGGCTCGTCATTGTGAAACAGCAGGCAATGGGAGCGGGGACCTTGATCGAGTGGCTCTTAACGGGAGAAGCCCCGTCATCTTCCGATGACGGGGCTTCCTTTAATGTGCGCCCGAAGGGATTCGAACCCCCAACCTTCTGATCCGTAGTCAGATGCTCTATCCGTTGAGCTACAGGCGCCCGGCCACTGAACGGCTTCCCGTTTCAAGGCCGAGTACTAGCTTACATGCGGGTATCTGAAACGCCAACTCGAGCTCCTGTGATCTGTGCCCCATTGAGATCGTGGAACAGCATGTTCGGTTTACGCTACTGTGGTCATGTCACAAGGGATGGAGCTGGATCCTGTTGTGCGCGCAGCGAGCAACAGTCCATATGGATATCGAGCACCCCCCACACAATGTCGTGAGTGATGGCCTGAGAGGGCCGCAACCTGTTGAGGGGAACAATTAATGACTGACATCGTCGTCGGAAACAGCGACAAGCTGAAGCCAGCCGTGGAAGAGGCCCTGAAGAACGCCCCCACCAAGTACCAGCCTTTGCTGGACTGGGTTCGTGAAGTTGCCGAGTTGACTGAACCGGATGCCATCCATTGGGTGGATGGTTCACAGGAAGAATGGGACCGTCTCACGAGTGAACTCGTGGACGCGGGCACGTTCGTGCGGCTCAATGAAGACAAGTTCCCGAACTCATTCGCCGCATTCTCCGATCCCGAGGATGTTGCGCGCGTCGAGGAACGCACTTTCATCTGCTCCAAAACCCGCGAGGGCGCAGGGCCCACGAATAACTGGGTGGACCCGGAAGAGATGAAAGGGACCCTGACCGAGAAATACCGTGGTTGCATGCGCGGTCGCACGCTCTACGTGATCCCTTTCGTCATGGGCCACCTTGATGCCAAGGACCCGAAATTCGGGGTGGAGCTTTCAGACTCCGCCTACGTCGTGTGCTCGATGCGCATTATGGCGACCATCGGTCAAGATGTGTTGCGCAAGATGGAAGACACTGAGGCTTTCTTCGTAGAAGCCCTCCACTCCGTGGGTGCGCCACTGGAAGAGGGCCAGGAGGATGTCGCGTGGCCCTGCAACCCGGATAAGTACATCGTCCAGTTCCCAGAAGAACGAGCCATTTGGTCCTTCGGTTCCGGTTACGGCGGCAACGCACTTCTCGGAAAGAAGTGCTATGCCCTGCGCATTGCCTCGGCCATCGCGCATGATGAGGGGTGGCTTGCCGAGCACATGCTAATCCTCAAGGTCACCGATCCCAAAGGGGAGACTCATTACATCAGCGCGGCATTCCCGTCCGCGTGCGGCAAGACCAACTTTGCGATGATCGAGCCCAGCATTGAAGGCTGGAAAGCAGAGATGGTCGGCGACGACATTTCCTGGATCAGCTTCGATGATCAAGGCAAGCCTCGGGTTATCAATCCGGAGGCCGGCCTGTTCGGTGTGGCCCCGGGGACCGGCTGGTCGACCAACCCCAATGCGATGCGCGGCGTCGCGAAGGGTAATACGATCTTCACCAACGTTGCCCTGACTGATGACGGCGGCGTCTGGTGGGAAGGCATGACCGACGAGGTCCCCGAGCACTTGACGGACTGGAAGGGGCAAGACTGGACTCCCGAGTCAGGTCGTCCTGCCGCGCACCCGAACTCGCGATTCTGCACCCCGATCGAGCAGTGCGACATCGTCGCTCCCGAGTACAGCGACCCCGAAGGCGTGCCGTTGTCCGCGATCGTTTTCGGTGGACGTCGCAAGACCACCGTGCCGCTCGTGTCGCAGTCCTTCGACTGGAACCATGGCGTTTTCCAGGGCGCGACGTTGTCCTCGGAAACGACCGCAGCGGCGAAGGGCCAGGTCGGCGTCGTGCGTCGCGATCCGATGGCAATGTTGCCATTCATCGGCTACAACGCTGGCGACTACCTGAAGCACTGGGTGAGCCTCGCGGAGAAGTACGGCGAAGAGAATATGCCGAAGATCTTCTACGTGAACTGGTTCCGCCGCACCCCGGATGGCGGTTTCGCCTGGCCTGGATTCGGCGAGAACTCGCGCGTGGTCAAGTGGATCGTCGAGCGTCTTCAGGGCACTGCCGGTGGCCGGGAAACGGCCGTCGGTATCGTGCCCGATGTCGAGGATCTCGACCTGACCGGACTTGACGCCGATCCCCAGGACACCGCGGCTGCCCTAGCCGTCAACGCGGATGAGTGGAAGGCAGAGCTTCCGGGAATTGATGAATGGCTGGAGAAGCTCGGTGACCACGTTCCCTCCGAGGTGAAGGAACAGCGCGACGCTCTGCGAGCACGCTTGAACGGCTGACCTCCGTTGACAACGACGCCGCCCGGTCGCATCCCATGAGGGAAGCGGTCGGGCGGCGTCGTTCGCTGTCTACCGGCGATAGTCCGCGTCGGGGCCTCGATCGAGTGGACTGGACGGGTTGGTCGGCTACTGCCGAACCAGGTTCAGAGCGAAATCCCGGACACGCTCCATCGTGGCCTGATCCGGTGCCTCGACGTTCAGGCGCAGGAACGGCTCGGTGTTCGAAGGGCGGAGGTTGAACCACCATCCTTCGGACCGATGGGTGAAAGTCGTGCCGTCCATCTCATCGACGTCTACCGGCTGATCCGACAGAGCCTCACGAACCCGCTGGACTGCGGCCGTCTTGTCTTCGATTTTTGAGTTGATCTCCCCGGAAGCCACATAAGGTGCGTACTTCTCAGCCAGCTCGGATAGTGGCTGGTCCTGCGTCCCCAGCGCAGCCAGCACGTGCATTGCTGCGAGCATGCCGGTGTCGGCGTTGAAGAAGTCTTTGAAGTAATAGTGAGCCGAGTGCTCACCACCGAAGACCCCCTTTTGGCTGGCCATAACGCCTTTGATGAAGGAATGGCCCACGCGCGTTTTGACGGGACGGCCACCTTTCGCCTCGACGAGCTCCGGCACGGCTTTCGAGGTGATCAGGTTGTAGATGATGACCGGTTCGGAATTCCCGTCGGCGTTCGCACGGTCAATCTCGCGCTCGGCAACCAGCGCGGCAATCGCGGAGGGGGTCACCGGTTGCCCCTTCTCGTCGATGACGAAACAACGGTCTGCATCTCCGTCGAAAGCCAGCCCGATGTCTGCGCCCTGCTCGACCACGGCGGCCTGCAGATCGCGCAGATTGGCCGGCTCGAGTGGATTGGCTGGGTGGTTGGGGAAGGTACCGTCGAGCTCGAAGTACAACGGGCTGATGTCCAGCGGCAACGCGTCCAGCACCGAGTCGCCGAGGACGGCAGGCGTGGTTTTTCCGGCCATCCCGTTGCCCGCATCGACCACGACCTTCAATCTGCGAATTCCGGCGAGATCCACCAAATCACGGAGGTACTTTGCGTAGTCCGCGAGGATGTCGCGCTCCTTCACGGACCCAGTCTTCTCGACCGAGATCACGCCCTCGCTCAAGTACTTCTGGGCCGCATCACGGATCTCAAACAATCCGGTTTCGGAGGAGATCGGGACCGCCCCGGCCTTGGCCATTTTCATGCCGTTGTACTCGGCGGGATTGTGTGAAGCCGTGAAGGTAACGCCCGGGGCGTCGAAAACGCCACACGCAAAATAAAGCTCATCCGTGGAGATCAGACCGATCTTCAGAACATCGGCTCCCCGCATCGTCACTCCCGCTGCGAACTCGTCTATGAATTCGGGGGAGGAAGGACGCATGTCTCCGCCGACCAGGACGGTTTTTCCGGTTAGGCCAAGAACATCGACGAAAGCCGCTCCCGTTGCTCGAACGGTCTCGCGGGTTATGCTCTCACCCACGATTCCGCGGACGTCGTAGGCCTTGAATGACTCTTCTAGGTTAATGCTCACGCTGAGATTCTACGGTGCCGCGCTTTGAAAACCTGCCGTGCACGATCGTGACCGCCCTCATACCCGCCCACGGCTACTGCGCGCTCGAGAAGACGTGTGGTTGGATTGATGACTATGGGGCAGCTATTGAAGATGGTAAATCCAATCCAGAATTACGCCTGGGGGACTCGGGACACGCTTCCGAAGCTCCGTGGCGCAGAATGTCCTGCCGCCGAGCCCGAAGCGGAGCTGTGGATCGGTGCTCACCCGAAAGCGCCGTCCAGGATCCAGACCCCCCAAGGGGAGCGCTCTCTCGCTGAACTTTGCAGCGAGGATCCCGAGGGGCTGCTTCCGAGCGGTACGGACGAATTCCCGTTTCTCTTCAAGATCCTCGCCATCGAGTCGCCGCTGTCGTTGCAGGTGCACCCTTCCGAAGCGCAGGCTGCCGAAGGGTATGAACGAGAAGAGCAGGCCGGCGTCGCGCTGAATGCGCAAGAGCGCAATTACAAGGATCGCCAATCCAAACCGGAGACGGTCATCGCGTATTCGCCACTTCGAATCCTCACGGGTATCCGTCCCGCGCTTGAGCTCAAGGACATCGCAAAAAAACTGAACCTAACGTGGCTTGCGGAAATGGCCGATTACAACGCCGCCGACATCATCACGGCCATTTTCGCCAAGGATGAGACGAGCTCTTCGGTCGCTTTGGAGGCCACCGTGAATGCAGCGATGGATTGGAGCCTCGCGCACCCGTTTGAAGAGGAGGGCGCCGCCGAGCGCCGCGAGCAACCCGGATTCGAGCTCGATGCCCTGGCCGACCTCATCCTCCTGGTGCATGACGCCTATCCGGGGGACCGTGGACTGCTCGTAGCTGTGGCCATGAACCAGCTTTTCCTCAAGCCTGGAGAATCCGCGTATACCCCGCACGGACAAGTACACGCTTATCTCCAGGGCACCGCGATCGAGATCATGAACCCGTCGGACAACGTGATGCGCGCCGGACTTACAGCCAAGCACATCGACGTCAAGGAAATGCTGTCGGTCCTCATTGAGGACCAGCCCGCTCCGGAACTCCGACTGCCGAAGAAGCAAATGCCTGGGGTCGCTCGCTATGAATTGTGGGACCCTCGGTTGAGCGTTGCCCAGATCGACGTTGCACAGGACGTGCCCGTAGAGTACCCATGCGATGGTCTTGCCGCGATCTTGTGCATAGACGGCGAGATCGGCATTTCGGGAGCCGGAGAAAACTTCAGGCTGCGCGGGACGGAATCCGTGTTGCATGTTGGCTCTGAAGACACGCTTGAATTGACGGGCAACGGCCGTGCATACGTTGCGACCTGCGTCTAATCACTGATCAAAACCGGTGGACAGCCAGTTCAAGCCCGTGCACCGGGTCAACCACCGAACGGGTAGAAGAGAAACGGAGACTCCCACTGCGATGAGTCATCAGGATCAGCAGTCGCGACGCGGCGCAGGCTTACCTCTGGGCGTCGTAGGGCTGGTTGCGCTCGCAGCCCTCGTCGTATTCATGGGTGGGCTCAAATTTATCTCGGACATTTTCGGGCCGATGTTCCTTGCATACTCATTGGTTGTTGCCGTACGGCCTATGCGTCTGTGGCTCGCCGACCGCAAGGTTCCTCGCTGGCTGGCGACGCTCTTGGTTGCCCTTTTCCTCTATGCCATACTTCTGGCCATCATCGGATCGATGGTCGTCTCTGTTGTCCAACTGGCGGAGACTTTGCCCAGTTACAGCGGTAAATTTGCTGCTCTCTATCAGGAAGCGAGGCACTGGCTGAGCGACTATGGTCTCAGCGAGACCGACGTCGGAGACTCGCTGCTGGAGTACCTGCAGCCCAGCCGCATCATCAGCGCGGCCACCACGATTCTGAGCGGGCTTTCTTCGGCCGGGTCCCAGCTCTTCGTGCTCGTGATGGTCATGGCCTTTCTCTTCATCGACGCCACGATCATCCCCGGCCGTCGCTCGGAAATCAGTAAAGCCAAGCCGGGCCTGGGGGAGGCATACGCGGACTTCAGCCACCGAACCTCGAAATACTGGGTAGTCAATACGGTATTCGGCGCGATTGTCGCGGTCTTGGACACCGTTGCCCTGATGCTTCTGGGCGTTCCGTTGGCCTTTACCTGGGGCGTTTTCTCGTTCGTCACCAACTACATCCCGAACATCGGGTTCGTCATCGGCTTGATTCCTCCGGCCCTCCTAGGGCTTCTCGCCGGCGGACCGGCCACGGCGATCTGGGTTGTCGTGCTGTACTCGGTCATCAATTTCGTGGCCCAGTCCGTGATCCAGCCCAAAGTTACGGGGGACGCCGTCGGGCTCAACACCACCGTAACGTTCGTTTCCTTGATCTTCTGGGCGGCAATCGTGGGCCCTCTCGGCGCGATCCTCGCTGTGCCCCTGACTTTGTTCTTCAAAGCGATGTTCATCGACTCGGACCCCCGCTCGCGGTGGATCGGAGTGGCCTTCGATTCCAGGGGCAAGCCCAACGACTTGCGCCGAATCGGGGACTCCGTTCACGAAGACGGACGTTATTCGCTGCGTAAGACGTATGGCCCGGACCCGGACGATGCTCCGGCCGGAGCCGTGGGCCCCTCCTCGGAGCAAAAGCGGCAGCTCAAGCGTGAAAAAGGAGTGCGGCTCGGACGGCAGCGGCCCGCTGGCGGTGCCACGAGCGCCAGAGAAAAACCCTGAACAGGCTCTCTCTGAGTGATTTAATGAACTGGCCCGCTCGAGCCGACCGAGCTGTCCGGGGCCGCGCAGACCTCCGGCAATCCGCGATCACTCAGAAAGAGCACCATGAAAATAATTCTCACCGTGACGGGCCTGGATCACGAAGGCATCATTGCCGCCGTCTCCACGGGATTGGCCGATCGTCACGTGAACATCCTCAACGTCTCCCAGACCCTCATGGAGGGTTATTTCACCATGATCATGCAGGGTGAGTTCGACGAGACTCAACAGACCATCGAGGACATCCAAGCAGCCATGAAGCCTATAGGGCAGGCGGCTCGGGTCGAGGTCAGGATCCAGTCCGAGGCCATATTCGACGCGATGCACACACTTTAGGGCGCCCGAGCATGATCGATACCAACGCAAATATTCTTGAAACCATCCAGATGATCGAGGAGGACAAACTCGACATCCGGACGGTCACCATGGGCATCTCTCTGCTCGACTGCATCGATTCGGACGGGGCGAGAGCCCGCCAAAAGATCTACGACAAGATCACCGGCCGGGCCAAGGACCTCGTACGCGTCGCTCAGGGGATCGAGGCCGAGTTGGGCATCCCGATCATCAACAAGCGCATCGCGGTGACCCCCATCGCGATCGTAGCTGGGGCCTCGGGTGACACCGAGTACTTCGACTACGCGCGCACCCTCGACCGGGCGGCCCGGGCGGTAGGGGTCGATTTCATCGGAGGATTCTCGGCTCTGGTCGACAAAGGCCAGACTGAAGCCGACCGGAGGCTCATGGCCTCGATACCGCAGGCGCTCGCGGAGACGGATGTCGTGTGTTCATCCGTCAATATCGGATCGTCGCGGGCCGGCATCAACATGGATGCCGTCCAGGACATGGGACGGGTTGTCCGCCAGACCGCGGACCTCACCGCGGATGCCCATGGTTTCGGCTGCGCCAAACTGGTTGTCTTCGCGAATGCCGTATCGGACAACCCATTCATGGCCGGGGCATTCCACGGCGTACAAGAGGCCGACTGCGTCGTCAGCGTGGGTGTCTCCGGTCCTGGCGTCGTCAAACGCGCGCTCGAGAAGGTTCCCGGCGCGTCATTGAATGCGTGTGCGGAGACCATCAAGAAGGCCGCTTTCAAGATCACGCGTGTCGGCCAGCTGGTGGGCAACTTGGCCGCGGAACGTCTTGGTGTCTCCTTCGGCATCGTTGATTTGTCCTTGGCCCCCACGGCCGAGGTCGGGGACTCAGTGGCGCGTGTCCTGGAAGAAATGGGACTTGAAGTCGTGGGAACTCACGGAACCACCGCAGCCCTGGCGTTGCTCAACGATGCCATGAAGAAGGGCGGGCTGATGGCTTGCTCGCGTGTCGGTGGCCTGTCCGGGTCGTTCATCCCGATTTCAGAAGATATCGGGATGATCGAGGCGGCGGCTTCCGGTGACATCACACTCGACAAGCTCGAGGCTATGACCGCGATCTGCTCCGTCGGGCTGGACATGGTGGCCGTCCCCGGTGATACGACCGCTGCGACGCTGTCGGCGATGATCGCGGACGAGGCGGCCATTGGAGTTATGAACCACAAAACCACGGCGGTCCGGGTGATCCCCGCTGTCGGATTGGGTGTAGGCGACATCGTCGAATTTGGCGGTCTGCTGGGGCGGGCACCCGTTATGCCTGCGCATCAGGGCTCATCAGAGGTATTCGTCAAGAGGGCGGGCTATATTCCGTCGCCCGTCCACGGCTTCCGAAACTGAACTATGGAGAACTCCTCCAGCTTCGGCCCCACGCCTCTCTGAGGCATGGGGCCGTTTGGCGGGAGATGAAAACGAAGATCTTTGGGCCAGCAGGTTCAGTGGCGCAGTATCAAGCTGGCCGCCATCGCTTCGAAGGCCAATCGCGGGCTGACGTTCGTGGAAATCCGGCGCCGTGTGAGATTGATCGTGTCGATCTGTTCGAGGGTTCGTTCCGCGCTCGAATTGACCGCATAATCGGTCAGCTCGCGTTCTAAATGGTGATTGATCAGTTGCGATCCCGTTTTGAGCTGAAGCGTCAGCACATCTCGGTAAAAGGTCGACAGATCAATGAGAAAACGATCCAAGGTGTCTACCTGTATGCGCTTGGCTCGGCGCTTCTGATCTTCTTCCAGACGGCGTACGGCGGCTTTGATGGTCGGCGGGATCCGGCCCGATTCGGGGGCACCGAGGGTGATCAAGAGGTCTGCTTTTTCTTGGTCATTGCGCTCGTCGGCATCGGCGGATGCCTCTGCCTCGGCCGTTGAAATCAGACGATCCGCAGCGGCAACCGCCGAGCTGATGCCCGCCAACCCCAGGGGGAGTCGAACCACGTCCTCACGACGGGCTTTGGCTTCCGGGTACAACGCCAGCCGCCGGGCGATTCCAATATGTCCTTGAGCCAGGCGTGCCGCTTGCTGCGCGGTCTCCGGATCCACGTTATCCCGGAGAGACAAGAGCCCTGCGACCTCCTCGGTCGCGGGAACCTTGAGCGTGATTGCGCGGCACCTCGAACGGATCGTGACCAAGACGTCGATAGGGCTCGGTGCGCAGAGCAACCAGATGGTGTGGGGCGGCGGTTCCTCAACGGCCTTGAGGAGCACGTTCGAGGTGCGTTCGGGCATGCGGTCCGCGTCTTCGACGATCATGATCCGCCAGCGACCCACCGAAGGACGGTCCTGGGCCTTGACCACGAGGTCGCGTGCTTCTTCGATCTTGATGCTGACGTTTTCGGTTGCGAAGTTGGTGACGTCCGCATGTGCACCAGTCATGGCGGTGCGGCAGGATTTGCATTCGCCGCAGCCGCGCTCGGCAGGATCCGGCTTCTCGCAGAGCAAAGCGGCCGCGAGGGACCTCGCCGCAATGGATCGGCCGGAGCCGGGAGGCCCCGTGAACAACCAGGCATGCGGCGGTTGCTCAGAAGATGCTGCCCGGCGCAATTGCTGAACTGCCTGGCCCTGTCCGACCAACTGGTCCCACACGCTCATCGCGGCTCACCCGCCGTCAGTACTGGTGCGACGGCGTTCCACACCCGGTCGGCGACGTCGTCGATCTCTCCTCCGCCGTTGACTGTGACGCGAGCGGAATCGGTGCTCTGCGCCAACGCGTGAAAGGAATCGCGGACCCGGGCATGGAATGAGTCCGGTTCTGCCTCCAGCCGGTCGGCCGCTCCACGCGACGTGACTCGCCGGCGGGCGTCCGAGACCCCGAGCGAAAGAAATATCGTGAGGTCGGGAAGAAGGTTTTCGGTGGCCCACCGGGAAAGTTCGGTGACGGGGCGTTCGCCGAGTCCGCGACCGGCCCCCTGGTATGCGGCCGAGGAGTCGATGTAACGATCACAGACGACGATCGCGCCACGCTCGAGCGCCGGGGCAATGACCTGATGCGTGTGCGCTGACCTGGAGGCCGCGTACAGAAGGGCTTCGGTGCGGGCATCTATCTGCCCCTGACCCTGTTCCAGGACCAAGGACCGAATCTTCTCGCCGATTTCTGTGCCTCCGGGCTCACGCGTGAGGAGCACCTCGCACTTGATTTCCTCACGAATCCGCGTCTCCAGGATCCGGGCTTGGGTCGACTTCCCGCTGCCGTCTCCGCCCTCGAAGACGATGAAAACGCCGGGACGTGGGGGAGCGTTGGTTGCCGGGGAGTAATGGAGCTCTGAAGTCACTCTCGTAGCCTATCGAAATCATTGGAGGCATATGGGCGCCCAGCGGGGATTGCCGCGGTGCTCCGGGTAGCCTGTGGATTATGCAGCTAGATTCTTCGGATATCCACGGACGCAAGGGGCACGAGCCCGAGGAGATTATTGCGGAAGAGCGCCGCGCCGAGCGTGAAGGCACGGAAGCATCATCCCCGTGGTCACGGGAAACTCTGGTGGTCTCGGCAGGACGCCCTGCCTCAGAACATGACGCACCCGTCAACTCGCCGATCGTCCTGTCCTCCACATTTCACGGGGCAGGCCCCATCCTGCCCGAGGACCGAGCGTACGGGCGGTTCACGAACCCGACGTGGGAGGACTTCGAAGGGGTGCTTTCCTCACTCGAAGGCTCGGAATTGCCTGCTCTTCTCTTCGGTTCCGGAATGGCCGCGGTCGCAGCGGTCGTCGGCCAGGTCCCGGTCGGATCCGTCATCGTCATGCCGGAGCATACGTACCTGG
This sequence comes from Rothia uropygioeca, assembly GCF_004136585.1. Classification (NCBI taxonomy): domain Bacteria; kingdom Bacillati; phylum Actinomycetota; class Actinomycetes; order Micrococcales; family Micrococcaceae; genus Rothia; species Rothia uropygioeca. The sequence continues at coordinate 436,445 of NZ_NOIR01000003.1, forward strand.
GCTCCATGTCGTTGGTGCGGCAGATGGAGCAACGCGGGGTTTGCACGCTCGTCGAGGTTCCGATCGAAGACACCGATCACGTCATCGAGGTACTGACTCAGCAGGCCCGCTCTCTTCCCGAACCGTCTCAGGGCGCCGAAGCTCCGTATGTGTTGTTGTGGTTGGAAAGCCCCACCAACCCCATGCTCGAGGTCGCTGATCTGCCGACGCTACTCGCCGTGGCTCGCGGGTTGGGAGTCCGGACCGCAGTGGACAACACGTTCGCAACGCCGTTGGTGCAACGCCCTCTTGAATGGGGAGCGGACTTCGTCGTGCATTCCGCAACCAAATACCTGGCCGGACACTCTGACGTGATCCTGGGCGCCGTCGTCACTCGCGACCCGCAGCTGAGGAAATCCACTCTGGCCGAGCGCTCGCTGTCCGGGGCGATCGCCGGACCGGTCGAAGCGTGGTTGGGTCTGCGAGGACTGAGGACTCTGCCCTTGCGCATCAAACAGTCGTCCTCATCGGCACAGATTCTGGCCGAACGCCTCAGCGAGCATCCCGCGGCCGCCGAAGTGCGCTACCCGGGGCTTCCGACCGATCGAGGACACGAGCGCGCCAAAGCACAGATGAGCAATTTCGGTTCGGTCCTCTCAGTCACTCTCGACGCCGATGCGGAAACTGCTGAGCGCGTGGTCGATGCCCTGAACCTCTGGACTCCGGCGACGTCGTTGGGCGGCGTGGAATCGTTGATCGAGCGTCGTCGCCGACACTCCAACGAGGCGCAGAGCGTCAGTGAGTCATTGCTCCGCCTGTCGGTGGGCATCGAGGACGTCGAGGACTTGTGGAGCGATCTCCAGCAAGCACTTGAGCTTGTTCAGAAACGATAGGGTAGTCATATGACGATCTTGACCGTAGTGCTGAACCTCGAGCGCATTATCGACCTCGCGCTCGGCCTGATTCTATTCCTGCTCGCCCTGTGGGCCTTTATTTCCGCGGTGGGGGCCAGCGACTACGCTTATCAATCCGCTTTCAAACGCACCAAGAAATTCTGGGTCCTGGTCACGGCTGCGTGCCTTCTGGGCGCCGTGATTTCGATGCTCGGGGCGTGGCGAGGAGGCTCTTCGAGCCTGTTCATCCAGCTGATTGCGGCCTCTGCCGTGGGCGTGTTCCTCGCCGACGTCAGGCCGGCCGTTCGCACGAGGAAATAGCGCTCAATCTTCTCTGCCGCATGCGCGGTCGTCCACATGCCCCGGGTTCGCCCGGGGCATGTGTGTTTTCTGTGGAATGCATTCCCGAATGCTCCTCGGAAAGTGGAACAATGGGGCTATGGCTGAAACTTACAAACTTGTTTTGCTCCGTCACGGGCAGAGCGAATGGAACAAAGAGAACCTGTTCACCGGATGGGTTGACGTGCCCCTCTCCGACCAGGGCAAGGAAGAAGCCGCGCGAGGCGGCGCCTTGCTCAAGGAAAGGGGAATCCTTCCGGAGATCGTTCATACCTCCCTCTTGCGCCGTGCCATGAACACCGCGAACATCGCGCTGGACGAGGCCGATCGCCTTTGGATCCCCGTCAAGCGCAGTTGGCGTCTCAACGAGCGCCACTACGGAGACCTCCAAGGCAAGGACAAGGCCGAGGTCCGGGAGAAATACGGCGAGGACCAGTTCATGCAGTGGCGCCGCTCGTACGACGTGCCGCCGCCTCCCTTGGAAGATGACTCAGAGTTCTCCCAAGCTCATGATCCGCGGTACGCGGATGTTGAGGACGCCCCCCGAACCGAATGTCTCAAGGATGTTCTCGAGCGCATGCTTCCGTACTGGGACGAGGGCATCAAACCTGACCTGGCCGCAGGCAAAACCGTCCTGGTGGCCGCGCACGGCAATTCGCTCCGCGCGTTGGTCAAGCACTTGGACAACATCGCCGACGACGAGATTTCCGGGCTGAACATTCCGACCGGGATCCCGCTCTATTACGAGCTCGACGAGAACTTCAAACCGATCAAGGCCGGTGAGTACCTGGATCCCGACGCCGCTGCCGACGCGATCCAGGCCGTTGCCAATCAAGGCAAGAAATAAGGCCTGGTCTTACTCAGCAATGAAGCCGCCCCGCGAGGTACCTCGCGGGGCGGCTTCATTGCGCTCAAGGGTACGGACCGGATCCGTCACAAGCTCGCGCCGACGACGTCGTCTCCGCGGCCGGGAGCTGTCTTTTTGACTAAGCCTTTATGACTGGCTGGCCGTCGGCGCGGAGTCCCACTCGCCGGTGACCAAGTATGTGACTTTGCGAGCGACCGAAACGCCGTGGTCGCCGAAGCGCTCCATGTAACGGGAAACCAAGGTCATATCGATCGTGGTCTGTGCATTGGAGCCCCATTCGGCGCCCGCAATGTGGGAGAAAACCGATTCGTGCAGCACATTGATGCGGCCTTTGGCCGTGTAGATCTCGTCGGCGTAGCCCAACTCGCGGGTTTCGAGCAATTGGATAACGTTCTTGATGATCGTCTTGTCGTTGTCAATGATTTCCTGGAAGGTCGGGAGGAGGTCTTCCGGGACGGCGGCTTCGGGATACCGGAGCCGCGTGACCTGTGCGACGTGGCGGGCGAGGTCTCCGGCTCGTTCGAGCGAGGCACTCATGCGAAGAGCTCCCACGATCATGCGAAGGTCCGAGGCGACGGGGCCTTGGAGAGCGAGGAGATCAATGGAACGCTCGTCGAGCTGGTTCTGCAGGAAGTCAATGCGCGCGTCATTCGAGATGACCTCTTCGGCCTGCTGAATGTCTGCGTTCAATAACGAGTCAGATGCGCGGTCGAACGCAGCCTCCACGAGGGTCGCGATTTCGACGAGGTCGTCGCCCACTTGTTGGAGCTCGGCCTGAAAAACTTTGCGCACGATTAACGGTCCTTTCCTGACAACACGGATCTACTACCTTAGAGTCTCAATCGCGCGTAAACGCGATCCCCGTCTTGGGTGAACCTTAGTTGAACCCGGGGGCGCAAGGCACTATTTGGATCAATTCAGTTGATACTTATGCCTAAGCTGTACAGGTGAGTTCTGTCGCTTTAGCCTTCATGTGGGGCCTGATCGGGTTGGCGCTTGGTTTGGTCAGCCACTTCGCCCTGCGCCGAAGCGATCGCCAGCGTGCCGAGTGGGCCGTGGTCGACGAACCAACTATAAGCGATGGTGCCGCTCAGGTACTGGCTGTCGTCGGGCAGGCGTACGTACTCGTCGACGCGGTGGACGGCGTCGTACGCGCGTCCCAGGGGTCTTATGCCTACGGCCTGGTACGCGGACACAGTCTGGCTCAACCCGAATTGCTCGAATTGATCCGTCAGGTACGGCGCGACGGAGTGATTATCGAGAAGACCGTAGAGATTTCTCGTGGCCCCATGGGGCGCGGAGTCCTCGTGCTGAATGTCCGCATAGCACCCGTGGCAGACGAATACATTTTGATGCTCGCGGATGACCGCACCGAGATCACCCGTGCACAGGCGATCCGAACAGACTTTGTGGCGAACGTGTCACATGAGCTCAAGACCCCGGTCGGTGCCGTCCGTTTGCTGGCTGAAGCGATCGAAGGGTCCTCCGAGGACCCGGAGGCGGTACGGCATTTCACCCGGAGACTCCATAAGGAAGCGGCGCGATTGACCGCGCTGGTTCACGACATCATCGAACTCTCGCGGTTGCAGGGCACGGATATCGTGCAAAAGGGAAAGATCATCGATCTCAACCAGCTGGTGCATGAAGCAGCGGATCGAAACAAGCTCACCGCCGAGAACAAGAACATCTCGATTCGTGTCGGAGGTACGGCTACCCGGCCGATTCACGGCGACCCGGAGTTGCTCATGACCGCCTTGCGGAATCTCATCGACAATGCAATTCGCTATTCGCCGGAGAATACCCGCATCGGAGTGGGAATCCGATCCAAGAACGGCACGGCTTCGGTGTCCGTCAAGGATCAGGGTCCGGGTATTCCCGAAGAAGAGCAAGACCGCATATTCGAACGCTTTTACCGGGTCGACGCCGCTCGCTCACGGCAGACGGGTGGTACCGGTTTGGGGCTGTCGATCGTGAAACACGTGATGGCTCAGCACGGCGGAGAAATCTCTGTGTGGTCTACGCCGGGACAGGGATCGACCTTTACGGTGAGCCTCCCGGAGCTGGACGAGGCAACCGAGAAGGACCTGCGCGAAAGCGAGTCGGATCTCGGACCGATCCGCGATCAAGAACCCGTTTCCATCATTGCGGTGGATCAGACCCCTGCAGATAGCGCGGGGAAGAATAGATCCGGTGATACCGGTTTTGACGAGGAGGATACTCAAGCATGACTCGACTCTTGGTTATCGAGGATGAGGAAGCCCTCAGCGAGCCTCTGGCCTTTTTACTGGGGCGCGAGGGGTTCGAGGTGACCGTGATCGACAACGGTCTCGACGCCGTCGCCGAATTCGATCGAGCAGGAGCCGATCTGGTTCTTCTGGACCTGATGTTGCCGGGTCAGTCCGGGACGGAAGTGTGCAAACAATTGCGCCAACGCTCCAACGTCCCGATCATCATGTTGACCGCGAAGGACACGGAAATCGATAAGGTTCTCGGCCTCGAGCTCGGTGCCGACGATTATGTGACGAAGCCATATTCGTCTCGTGAACTCGTTGCCCGGGTGCGCGCCGTATTGCGGCGACAAACGGAGACCGAGGAGTTGGTGACCTCGACGGTCGAGGGCGGGCCCGTGCGCATGGACATCGAGCGGCATGTGGTCAGCGTCAACGGCCAACAAACCGCAATGCCTCTGAAAGAATTTGAACTCCTCGAGATGCTGTTGCGCAACGCTGGCCGTGTTCTGACCCGTGGTCAGCTCATCGACCGTGTGTGGGGCAGCGACTACGTGGGCGACACCAAGACACTGGATGTTCACATCAAAAGGCTCCGGTCCAAGATTGAACCCGATCCTTCCCATCCTCGGTACCTCGTGACCGTACGCGGCCTCGGGTACAAATTCGAACCCTGAAACTGGTCAGGTCCTTCATCGGCATGATGGAAAGACCCCGGCATACACGAGGGCTCCCCGTTGCACTGCAACGGGGAGCCCTCGTGTATGCGGAGCGGGGCTGTCCGCTTCCGGAATGCGTGAGTCTTAGCTGCCCTGTGAAGACTGGCTGGAGCTGGGCGAGGCGCTGCTCGAGGACTGCGTTTCGGCCAGGTTCGGCATGTATTCCTTGTACTCATCGAGCGTGCCGTCCAGAACCGGAACGTTGGCGGTGGTGCTCTGGGATCCGACCGAAAGCTTGGTGCCGTCGAGGAGTTCACCCGGAGCCTTGCTGACGGGGTCGAGGATGGTTTCCTTCTGTTCCAACTGAACCTTGCCGTTGGCGGGAACACTGACGGAAGCGGTCGCGTTGCCCGTGTCGATCCGGACGTCCATGTCCTGGTCCGAGGAGTTGATGATGGTTCCGAGCAGACGGCCCGCGGAGTCCTTGTCCTTGGCTATGACCATCAGGTTCCGGAATTCTGCATCAGCCACGTTCGCATGAACGCCGTCGGACGCGGCGTAATGAATCGTGGTGGGCTGCTGGTGAATGTAGCCACAGCCCGTGGCGGACAGAACCGCCGCCGCAATGGCAACCGTTGCTCCGGCGCGCTTGACGTTCTGGCGAGCAAAAGACTTCACGTCTCACTCCTTGTGTGGTGATGCGAGGATCGATCGACGCCCCGATTAAAGCGCCGCAGAGTCATTCCCTGGTCAGTTTAGCGCTTTTTGTGGACGCTTCGTCGGCAACGGGGCCCGTGGCGGGCGCGCCGAAGCCGTGGCCTTGGCCGATAGGGCGGCCGTGCCTTGATTTAGAGGGATGCACCCCACTGGCGGTGGTGGCGAAAGCCTCAGAATTTCCAGTGCTTCATTATAGGAAACTCATGGCTCATTGGTGTAAATGGGCCGTGGTAAACTGGGTAGGCTGAAAGGGGTTTATCCATATGCTTTTTGAGGTTGGCGAAACCGTCGTATACCCTCACCACGGCGCGGCGACGATCGAAGAGATCAAGACTCGCATGGTCAAGGGCGAAGAGAAGATGTATCTCAAATTGCAGGTCGCACAGGGTGACCTGACGATTGAGGTTCCGGCGGACAACGTCGACATGGTGGGCGTCCGGGACGTCGTTGATGAGAAGGGCCTCCAAGAGGTCATCAACGTACTTCAGGCCGAGGACGTCGAGGAAGCCAGTAACTGGTCCCGCCGTTTCAAGGCCAACTCCGAGAAGCTCGCCTCCGGCGATGTCCTCAAGGTTGCCGAGGTCGTTCGCGACCTGTGGCGCCGCGAACAAGTAAAGGGTCTTTCGGCGGGCGAGAAGCGCATGCTGTCCAAAGCTCGGCAAATTCTCTCCTCCGAGGTGGCCCTGGCGAGGGACATCGACGAAGAGGCAGCGGAGACCCAGCTCGACAAGATCCTCGAGGACTAGGCGGGCCTTCAGGCGCCGAAGAGTTCACGACGAATGCGCGTTCCTCCACCCAGGAGGGACGCGCTTTTGTCGTTGATCTTGTCCTCGCCCGGCAGTTCCGGGTCGGCCGAGGGCGCGTTTTGATCGCGCCCTGGACTCGGTACTTGATGATCCTCGTTAGAATTGCCCCGTGAGCTTGCGTTTTTACAGTACCGATACGGCCAGTGTCCGAGATTTTGAGCCGGTCTCCCCGGGGGAGGCGCGTCTCTACTACTGTGGCGCCACGGTGCAGGGTATGCCTCATATCGGCCACATCAGATCAGCTTTGGTCTTTGATCAGCTCAGCCGTTGGCTGCGGTATCGGGGATTTAAGGTCACGACGGTCCGTAACGTGACGGATATTGACGATAAGATCCTCGCCAATTCTGCGGCCAGTTTTGAGCAGGGTTATTCGGGTTCGCATCCCGAAGAACAGTGGTGGGCTCTGGCCTATCGATTCGAGAAGGTCTTCGCTTCGGCGTATCAGGCACTCGCAATCGACCAACCGACCTACGAGCCGCGCGCGACAGGGCACATTACGGAGATGTTCCGTCTCATCCAACGGCTAATCGATCGTGGACACGCCTATCCCGCTTTGGACGATTCCGGAGATGTCTACTTCGACGTCCGGTCATGGAAGTCCTACGGCTCACTGACCCGTCAGAACATCGATGACATGCAAGCCGCCCCCGATGCCGATCCCAGGGGCAAGCGCGATCCTCGCGACTTTGCTTTGTGGAAGGGCCATAAGGATGGCGAGCCGTTCACGGCCTCGTGGGAATCTCCCTGGGGGAGGGGACGGCCAGGGTGGCACCTGGAGTGCTCTGCGATGGCCGGTAAGTATTTGGGGGAACGCTTCGATATTCACGGGGGCGGGCTGGACTTGCGTTTCCCGCATCACGAGAATGAACTGGCGCAGTCCACCGCGGCAGGTTTCGGCTTCGCGAACTTCTGGCTGCACAACGGCCTGGTGACCTACGAGGGCGACAAAATGTCCAAGTCCATTGGCAACACCGTCTCCCCCGAGGAGATGCTGGAAACAGCGCGTCCGTTGGTCGTCAGGTACTACTTGGGCCAAGCGCACTATCGGTCGATACTGGATTATCGCCCTACCTCGTTGGATGAAGCCCAAGTGGCGGTGGAACGCGTGGAGACTTTCCTCGCACATGCAGGCGGCGGACGTCCCGATGGTGAGGTCCCGCAAGGATTCGCGGACGCGATGGATGATGACCTCAATATCCCGCAGGCCCTGGCCATTTTGCATGAACACGTACGGTCCGGAAATGCGGCCCGTGCGGAGCATAAGGAAGATGCCGTCGCCCGTGAAGCCGACGCCGTGCGAGCGATGACGGATGTGCTAGGTCTGACGCCTCTCATGGACTTCGCTTCACCGAGCGGTTCAGGGGCGGAGCATTCAGCCCTCGACTCACTCATCCGAACACTTGTGGCCCAGAGGGCCGAGGCGCGCGCCGCAAAGGATTGGGCCCGCGCAGATCACATCAGAGACGAACTCGCCGCCGCCGGAATTACCGTCAAGGATTCCGAAAGCGGGACGACTTGGTCGGTCTGAGACCGAGCCAAGCACAGAAAGGCACATCATGGCTGAAAACAACCGGCCCGGAGCAATCCGGAAGAAGAAAAAGGGCCCCCTCAAAGGCACGGGTGGCCACGGGCGCAAATCTTTGGAGGGCAAGGGCCCGACACCCAAGGCGGAGGACCGTCCTTATCACAAAGCTCACAAGGCGAAGAAGCTTGCGGCCCGGCACCAGCGTTCCGCTGGGCCGGCGAGGCAGCAACGTCTTGGCGGAAGGCGCACGAGCGAAGAACTCGTGACGGGGCGCAACGCCGTCCTTGAAGCGCTGCGCACTGATATTCCGGCCAAGCACATCTTTGTGATGGCCAATATCGAGGCCGACGACCGCATCCGGGAAATTCTCGCAACCGTCACCCGCCGAGACATTCCCGCTTTGGAGATCACGCGGAGCGAGATCGAGCGGTTGACAGAAGGGGCCGTTCACCAAGGGGTGGCTCTGCAGATCCCTCCCTACAAATACCCGGACGCAGGCGACCTCACGTCTTCGATTCTGGAGAAGTGGCACGCGGGCAAGATGGAGAAGCCTCCGCTGTTCGTTGCTCTGGACGGAATCACGGATCCGCGTAACTTGGGCGCGATCATCAGGAGCGTTTCGGCCTTCTCGGGACAAGCTGTGATTGTTCCGGAACGTCGAGCCGCCGGCGTGACGGCTTCAGCATGGAAGACGAGTGCGGGGGCGGTCTCACGAGTTCCGGTAGCCAAGGCAACCAACCTGAACCGTGTGATTGACCAGCTCAAAGAACAGGGGGTGTTCGTCGTAGGCCTCGATGGCGACGGTGATGTTCAACTGCCGGCACTCGGGCTGGCGACCGAACCTCTTTGCGTCGTCGTGGGTTCCGAAGGCAAGGGCCTGTCCCGGTTGACGGCTGAGAAGTGCGATCAAGTAGTTTCTATCCCGATTGACTCGTCGATGGAGTCCCTCAACGCATCGTTGGCTGCGGGCATCGCTTTGTATGAGGTATCCCGCCTCCGGGGGCAAGCCGAGGGGCAACGATAGGGGTCTGTCCCCGCACCACGAAGAGCGTAATGCACATCACGGGCCCTCGAGTTGCGGGGGTCCGTGAGCGTATGTAAAGTAATGCGAGTTGCCACGGCGACTGGGTCCACGACCCGGCAGTGGCGACTAATCTCCGGAAAAATTCTCCAGCTCACCGACTTGCTTCAGTGAGATGAGTGAGCTAGACTGGTAGATTGTGGCTCCTTGAGACTTAGGTCTTCAAGAGCCGAAAATTGAGTGAACAAAGCGGAAACGTCAAGTTGACTCGCCGATGAACAGCCGGTAAAGTTGTTCAAGCAAACCGCGGGAGCGGACATCACATACCTGATGCGAGTTCCTAGTACGGGATTGTTGTTTGAGAACTCAATAGTGTGCTTTGTTTGAATGTTGTACCGAAGTTTTTATTTTTTGAATTCTTGTTGGTTTCAACATGACACGGCGGATGTTTGTGTCATCACCCCGTGATGATGGTCCG
>NZ_NOIR01000004.1:0-370949 GCF_004136585.1 Rothia uropygioeca
AGAACCTGTCAGAACAAGTCCCCCCGTGCCTCGCGGCGACAAGAAAAGACTTTACACACCCACAAACACCAACACCAACTCGAAACCACGTGAAACACGCCACACACCCCCACAACCCCAGCATGACAAGGCAAAACGGCCCGGAAACTACCTCAAGAGGTGGCTTCCGGGCCGTCGTCGGCAGGTGTCCGCGAGCTATTTGCTGCGCACGGTCACCATTGCCATGTTCTTCTTGCCACGGCGAATGATCGCGTACTTGCCGTGAAGCAGCTGCTCAGGGCCTACTTCCGCGTCTTCGCCTTGGACCTTGACGTTGTTCACGGCGGCCCCGCCCTCCTTGAGAGTGCGCCTGGCCGCGGATTTGGACTCGCACAGATCGGTGCTGACCAATAGGTTGATCAGGGAAAGATCGGAGCCGTCTACTTCCGCATGCGGCAGTTCAGCCGTCGCGGCCACGAGGGTTGCTTCATCCAACGCGGCAAAGTCGCCCTTGCCGAACAACGCGTTGGAAGCTTCAATGACCTTTTCGGTCGCGTCGACTCCGTGGACCAGAGAGCAGACCTCATAAGCGAGCGTCTTCTGCGCTTCACGACGGAAGGGCTCTTCCTCGGTCTTGCGCCCCAGCTCTTCGATCTCCGCGCGAGTGCGGAAAGTGAATACCTTGAGTCGGTCGACAACGTCGGCGTCAGCGGTATTGAGCCAGAACTGGTAGAACGCGTACGGGCTCGTGAGCTCGGGATCCAGCCAAATGGCGTTCCCCTCGGACTTGCCAAACTTGGTACCGTCCGAATTGGTGATCAGAGGAGTCCCGATGGCGTGGACCGTTTCCCCTTCGACCTTGCGAACAAGCTCGGTTCCCGAGGTCAGATTGCCCCATTGGTCGGAACCGCCGGATTGCAAAGTACATCCGTACTGACGGTAGAGCTCCAGGAAGTCCATACCCTGCAGAATCTGATAGCTGAACTCCGTGTACGAGATACCCTCATCCGAATTGAGCCTTTTGGCCACAATCTCTTTTTTGATCATCGTGCCCACGCGGAAGTTCTTGCCGATGTCCCGCAGAAAGTCGATGGCCGACAGTCCTCCGGTCCAGTCCAGATTATTGACCATTCGCGCCGCGTTTTCGCCTTCGAAGGAGAGAAAACGCTGGACCTGGCCACGCAGGGCATCGACCCAGTCGGCCACGACCTCACGCGAATTCAAGGTGCGCTCCGCGGTTTGGCGGGGGTCCCCGATCAAACCTGTCGACCCACCGACCAGGCCCAACGGTTTGTGACCGTCTAGCTGGAGCCGGCGCATGACGAGGAGCTGGACCAGGTGTCCCAAGTGCAAGGACGCTGCCGTGGGGTCGAACCCGCAATAATAGGTGACCGTTTCTTCCGCCAGGGCCTTCTCCAAGGCTTCCTGGTCGGTCGAGACGTGGACCAGACCACGCCACACAAGTTCCTGCCAGATATTGTCAAAACTCTGGTCATTGGACTGTTCGTGCAATCCATGCACCGAGTCGATCACGGGATTATTCGTCACGCGGTTCACGCTACCATTCGCCATGCGTCATTGCTTCTTTCATCACAGTTCCTATCCCCTACGAAGACAGGGAATCCGTCGTCCATTCCTCCAGTCCAGCGGGCACATCGTGGGAAGCGATCAACGCCAACCGCTGCGTCGGGCGGGTCATGCTCACGTAGAGATCGCCGACGGTTCCGTACGCCGCATCCACCATCGACCCGGGCTCCGCGATCACGACGGTGTCGAATTCGAGCCCCTTGGCTTCCCACGGGGTCAGAACCAGGATCTGCCGTTCAAGGGCTGTCTCCGAGGTTCCCGTCAAATCCGAGAACTCCTCGGTCACCGCCCTGACCACGCGCTCGTAGTCGGGCTCGGCCACGATGACGCCGACCAACCCACCGGCCACCGCGGACAGGTCCTGCCGCAGTCGACGTTTCAACGCACCGAGTACGTCGTCGGTGCGGATCACCTCAGGACTCCATTGGCCCTCACGAACCGCCCGTGGGGCCGAGACATCGAGCCCCGCGGCCTGGGCCATCGACACCGCTGCGTCAGAAATCTGCGACGGAGTACGGTAGTTGACGGTCAGTTCGTCGAGCGTGTACCGCTCCCCCGCGAAGGGTTCCAGGGCCTCGTGCCAACTGGAGGACGATGCGGCGGCCGAGGCCTGAGCGATATCACCGACGATCGTGAAGGATTTCATGGGGCACCTCCTCATCAGGAGGCGCCATTGCATCGGCGAGAGCTCTTGTGCCTCGTCCACGACGACGTGCCCATACGCCCAAGTACGATCGGAATTCGCGGCTTCGGCGGCGGTCATTCGTGCTGTACCGACTTCGTTGTACCCCGCAAGCATCTCCGCGGTCACCACGCCATTGACGCCCATGTCTTCCAAAGCCGCGTCGACGTTCTCCAGGGTCTTGGTCGCGTTTTCGAGATTGAAATTGCGCTCCGCCGCCGCCCGTGCGGCGGACTGACCGACGGCCGCCTCGAAGTCGCCGAGCAATTCGGCGGCCTCATCCAAGAGGGGCACATCGGCCTCGGTGAAAGGCGCGTCCTTGGGCCGGAGCAGCGCATCGATCTCCTCCGACGTCAGATGCGATGCCGCCGACTCCAAGTATTGACGCTTCGAAAACAGGTCACGGACCAGCATCTCGGCAGTCATCGGCATCCAGGCAAGATTCAGGGCCACTCGGACATCGCGCGACTGACGCACGTCTTCGACGAGGTAGGAACGATCCATGTCGTTGCCGCTCGATTCGTTGAGTTGCTTTTCGAGCTGGTCCGCCAGATCCTGCACAAGGATCTTGACGAAGGTCTCCCGTGCCTGGTTATGGGGCTTTCCGGTGGCGCGGGCACGCTCTCGCGCATGCTTGACCTGCCTCGGCCTGAGCTGAACCTTCGAGGAATCAACATAAAGTTCTTGGATTTGCTGAGGAACCTTCTGGCGGTCGGCGACTGCCTTCTTGACGACCTGAGCCATCTCCAAGGCTCCCTTGATGCGCGCAACCCGCGGATCGGTTTCCGGAACCGCACGAATGCCAGGGAAGAGGGTAGCCAGCGAGGACATCACGACGCCGGTCTCCCCGAGGGACGGCAGGACGCGTTCGATGTACCACATGAAGGAGGAAGACGGCCCGACGACAAGGACCCCGGACTTCTGAAGCCGCTCACGATTGGTATAGAGCAGGTACGCGGCTCTGTGAAGTGCGACCGCAGTCTTGCCCGTTCCCGGCCCGCCCTGGACAACCCGGATCCCGGCGAGGTCCGCGCGGATGATGCGGTCCTGTTCTGCCTGAATGGTAGCGACAATGTCGTTCATCCGACCCGTGCGCTTGCGGTTCAGAGCAGCCAATAATGCGCCTTCGCCGTGCAGCACCTCCTCGCTGTCGAGGAATTCCGGGTCGAGCACGTCGTCCTCGATGTTCTTGAGAGTGCGTCTGTCCAGAATCAGGTGGCGACGCCGCTGAACGCCCTGCCGCTCGAACGCGGTCGCCTGGTAGAAGGTTCCCGCCTCCGGGGCGCGCCAATCGACCATGAGGCGCTCATGATTCTGGTCGGCCAGGCCAATGCGCCCGATATAGCGGGTCGATTCGTCATCGAGGTCCAAACGGCCAAAGACCAAACGGTTGTCCACGGCGTCAAGCTGGGCGAGCCTGTCCTCGTAGAACGTCGCGTAGGCGTCTCGTTCGGATCGATTTTGATGGCTCCCTGCCGAACCGGTGCGGCGCACATCGGCGAGTTTTCCCCGATTTTCTTCCCGGAGTTCGTCCAGGCGCGTGTAGAGGCGGTCCACGTAGGCACGCTCATGGCTCATGGCCTCCTCGAGCTGCCGCTCATAGGCCTCGTGATCTGTGTTTTCGGGGGTCGCCTTCTGCGGGGCGTCCTCGTGAGGGGTAGACATAGGCGTTCTGAAATTCCCTAGAAAGTCCGAGATGTGGTTGCTGAAGAGTAAAGAGTCTAGACCGTGTAGAGGGCGCTGACGTTATGCCCTTGGAGATTTGATCGCCCGTTCAGCCCGTCAAGTTCCATGACGACGCCGATTCCGATCACGTCCAACCCGGCCCGTTCCATGAGTTTGACGGCAGCGCCGAGAGTCCCTCCGGTCGCGAGAATGTCATCGAGGATCAGGACTCTGCTGCCAGCGGGAATATCGTCGCGATGGATTTCCAGGGTCGCGGTCCCGTATTCGAGCTTGTACGACTCGGCGTAGGTTTCCCGCGGCAATTTTCCTTCTTTGCGAACCGGCATGACCCCGACACCCGCGGCATACGCTGCTGCCGAGGCCAGGAGAAAGCCGCGCGCCTCGACGCCCGCGATGACATCGAATTGGCCCTCGAAGCGGTTCAGGAGGGCGTCGATGACTTCACGGAATGCCGCACCGTCCGCGAACAGCGGAGTCAGGTCCCTGAAGATGATTCCCGGTTCCGGATAGTTCGGGATGACCGCACACACCTTGTCGATGGTCTTGGCAACGCGGGTGTCCGCGGTGGGCGTGATGGACTCGTTCATAACTCGCCTGACTTCCGGGCGCGCAAGGCCCCATTGGACGAAAAGTGCACACAACAGAGTACGCCACACTGCCCTGGCGAGATAACTCACCGAGGCAGCATGGCACGCAATCAAACGGTCGGCGAGCCCGGGCTGTTCTTGCTTGTCACATGGAGACCGGAGCGAGGTCAGTCGATCATGCGGAGACGCTCCGCAAACTTCCTGTCGGGACCGAGCGCCGTCTTCAACGCTTCGAGCTGCGCCTTCACGGCCGACGGAGCCGTGCCACCCTGGGAGGCACGCGAGTTCAAGGAACCTTCGACGGTCAAAACCTCTCGGACCGCAGGTACCAAGTGTTCCGAGATCTGAGCGAAGTCCTCGTCGGACAGATCCCAGAGCTCGCAGTCCTTTTGCTCGCAGACGCGCACGGCGTCTCCCGCGATTTCGTGAGCCACACGGAACGGGACCCCTTGACGCACAAGCCATTCGGCGACATCGGTCGCCAAAGCAAAACCTTGCGGAGCAAGTTCTGCCAGCCGTTCGATGTTGAATTCCAGCGTCTCGATCATGCCCGAGACCGCGGGCAGCAAGACCTCGAGCTGGTCGATCGCGTCGAAGACGGGTTCTTTGTCCTCTTGCAGATCCCTGTTGTACGCGAGAGGCAACGCCTTGAGAGTCGCCAGCAGACCAGCGAGATCGCCGATCAGACGGCCGGATTTGCCTCTGGCCAACTCTGCGATGTCCGGATTCTTCTTCTGGGGCATGATCGAGGATCCGGTCGAGAAGGAATCATGGAGCTTGACGAAGGAAAACTCTTTGGTAGCCCAAAGGATGACTTCTTCCGAAATGCGGGACAAGTCAACCGAGATCATCGCCGCGATCCAGGAGAATTCTGCATAGACATCGCGACCGGCCGTCCCGTCGATCGAATTATGCGCTGCCGAGTCGAAACCGAGATCTTGGGCGACGGCCTTCGGATCGAGTCCCAAGGACGATCCCGCGAGAGCTCCGGAGCCGTACGGGGATACCGCGGCACGCTTGTCCCAGTCGCGAAGGCGTTCAAGGTCGCGCGAGAGCGCCCATGCGTGGGCCAGGAGTTGATGGGACAGCAAGATCGGCTGGGCGTGCTGCAAGTGCGTCCTGCCCGGCATCGGGGCGTAAGGATGCTTTTCCGACTGCGAGATGAGTGCATCGATCACATCCAGAACCCCCCGGGCCAAGAGTGATGCGTGATCCCGGAGGTACATGCGACCAAGAGTCGCGATCTGATCATTGCGCGAGCGGCCAGCTCTGAGTTTGCCGCCCAGATCCACGCCTGCCCGTTCGATGAGCCCTTTCTCCAACGCACCATGGACGTCCTCGTCGGAGTCCGCAGGAACATACGCTCCCGTGCGGACGTCCTCTTCCAACTCGTCCAAGGCCGCGAGCATGCCCGTCAGCTCATCGTCGCTGAGCAGCTCCTTTGCGTGCAGAACGCGGGCGTGAGCGCGCGATCCAGCGATGTCGTACGGAGCCAGCCGCCAGTCGAACTGGGTCGACTTGCTCAGGGCCGCGAGCGCTTCCGACGGTCCGCCTGCAAAGCGTCCGCCCCAGAGGGCGCCGTCGTTGGTTCCGTGCTTATCGTGGGTTGAAGTCACCGTTCGCCTTTCATTACCGCCCACCGTGGGCTCGGTCCTCGACATCGACCTCTGCCCGCCGGTCGCGGACCGGCGGGCAGAGCCAAGAGGTACTGCTGACTACAGTCCCAACCGCTGGTCACGAGCGGACGCGACCTTGGAGGACATACCGAAGAGTTCGATGAATCCTCGTGCCTGGGACTGATCGAAGCTGTCGCCCTCATCATAGGTCGCCAGGTTGAAGTCATACAGAGAAGTATTGGACCGCCGCCCCGTAACGGTGGCCCGTCCACCGTGCAGGTCCATGCGGATCTCACCGTTGACCATTTTCTGCGTGTCGTCCACGAAGACGTCGAGGGACTTCTTGAGCGGGGAGAACCACTGACCGTCGTAGACGAGCTCCGTCCACCGCTGGTCGACCGTCTTCTTGAAACGAGCCTGTTCACGCTCGATGGTGACGTTTTCGAGCTCCTTGTGGGCGGCGATGAGAGCCATCGCACCGGGAGCCTCGTAGATCTCGCGGGACTTGATTCCAACAAGGCGATCCTCGACGACGTCGATCCGACCGATCCCCTGAGCACCAGCTCGACGATTCATGATCTCGATGGCCTCGAGAGGAGTCACCGACTGACCGTCAATGGCAACCGGAATTCCCTGTTCGAAAGTAATGGTGACTTCGTCAACGGCCGGCGGGAAGGTCGGATCGTCCGTGTAGTCGTAGACGTCCTTGGTCGGCTTGTTCCAGATGTCCTCGAGGAACCCGGTTTCCACGGCCCTTCCCCACACATTCTGGTCGATCGAGAACGGATTGGACTTGGTCGTCACGATCGGCAGGTCATTATTTTCGGCGTACGTGATCGCTTTTTCACGGGTCAGGGCAAGATCACGTACCGGTGCAATGCACTGGAGATCCGGTCCGAGGGTCTGGATGCCGACCTCGAAACGCACCTGGTCGTTGCCTTTGCCCGTGCACCCGTGGGCTACGGTCGTCGCATTGAACTGCTTCGCGGCTTTCACCAGATGCTTGACGATCACCGGACGGGACACCGCGGAAACCAGAGGATAGGCATCCATGTAGAGGGAGTTGGACTTGAGCGCGGGCATGCAATATTCGGTCGCGAATTCTTCGCGAGCATCTGCGACGTACGCCTCGACGGCGCCGCAATCGAGGGCTCGCTGCCGAACAGTCTCCAGGTCCTCGCCGCCCTGCCCGACGTCGACCGCCACGGCGATCACTTCGGCCCCGGTGGCTTCTCCGATCCAGCCGATGGCCACGGAGGTGTCCAATCCTCCCGAATACGCGAGTACAACCCGATCCGTCATGGGTGAACCTTTCTGCTAGTTCGCGACCGGCCGTTCGGCCAGCCCTTCATATCTCGTTCTTGTATGACTATACATAAATTATTGTATTTATACACATTGGCGTCATACCCACTTTCCCCACCGCAGGCACGGCGTTATGTGCCGGCGAAACGTCTTCCGTGTGCGTCGGCCAGTCGTCCTGTACGATTATTTTGAGTAGTTCACAATAAGAGGATGGAGAAACAATGACGGACCAGGAACAGAACCCCCCGGAGCTGACCGATCAAGAACTCGACGTCCTGCATCAAATCTTCGACCTGGCCCGCGAGGGTCAGGCAGAACAACTCGGTGCGGCCCTCGACCAAGGCGTCCCGGTCAACCTGACCAATTCCAAAGGCGACACCCTGCTCATCCTGGGGGCGTACCGGGAACAGCCCGAGGTCGTCTCACTGCTGATCGACCGCGGGGCGGACCTGAACCGGCTCAACGACCGCGGTCAGACTGCACTCGCGAGCGCGATCTTCCGAAATAACCGGGAAATCGCGACCGCGCTCCTCGACGCAGGCGCGGATCCTTCACTCGGGTCTCAGACGGCCACTGCGATCGCGGACTTCTTCGACATCGCCGATATGAAGGAGCTGCTCCGCGAGCGGGGCATCGACTAATCCAGGACCTCCAATCTTGGCCCTACTCCGACCATTCCAGGAAGCGCTGCGCCAGAGCGTTCCCCCCGTTGGGGTCTCGGGAAACCACCATCACGGTGTCGTCGCCGGCGATCGTTCCGATAGCTTCCGGAATATCCGTGTGGTCTAGAGCCGAGGCCAGGAATTGGGCGGCACCCGCGGGGGTCCGGAGCATCACAATGTTCCCGCTCGATTCGGCCATAATGAGCAGATCACGGAAAAGACCCTTCAACCGATCTGGCGCATCCCTTTCCTTGACCGAGTCCGACCCCGAGACCGAATAGATGAGGACGCCGTCCGAGCCCCGGATTCTCTCGGCGCCGATTTCCACGAGGTCTCGAGAAAGTGTCGCCTGGGTCACCTGGACCCCGTCCTGTTCCAAGTACTCTGCGAGCGCAGACTGCGACCGAATCTTCGCCGACTCGAGCAATGAAATGATGCGAGCCTGACGCGCGGCCTTGGTCGAAGGAATCCCCATCGTTATCGTCGTTCCTTTCCCAGACCCGAGGCGCTCATCAGCCAAGCCATGAGCGCCTTCTGTGCATGCAACCGATTCTCCGCTTCATCCCATACAACCGAGGCCGAACCATCGATCACTTCGGAAGCGACCTCCAATCCACGGAATGCTGGCAAACAATGCATGAATATAGCCGATTCGCCGGCCTTGTCCATCGCCTCGGCGCTGACCTGGTACGGGGCGAAAATGCTCTTGCGTTCCTCAGTCTCGTCCTCCTGGCCCATCGAGACCCACGTATCCGTTACGACGACGTCCGCGCCTTCGAGGGCCACTGCCGTATCGGTCGTAGCCACCACGGATCCGCCGGTCTCGGCCGCACGCTGCCGCGCGGCGTCGAGCACCTCTGAGCGAGGAAGATACCCCTCCGGGCCGGCGACCCGCACATTCATGCCGGCCGTCGCCCCACCCAGCAGATACGAATGGGACATGTTGTTGGCGGCGTCGCCGAGATAAGCCAAGGTCAGACCCTCGGTCCTACCGAACCGCTCCTTGATCGTGAGAAGGTCGGCCAGGATCTGGCACGGGTGATAGTCGTCGGAAAGGGCATTGATGACCGGCACCGTCGAATACTCCGCCATCTCCTCGAGGCCCGACTGCTCGAATGTGCGCCACACGATGGTCGACACCATACGTGTGAGAACTCGGGCCGTGTCCGCAATCGATTCCTTATGACCGAGCTGGGACTCCCCAGGATTGACGATCAATGGATTGCCACCGAGGTCGCTGACTCCTGCACCGAACGAAAATCGGGTACGGGTGGATGTTTTGTCGAAGATGATCGCGACCGATTGAGGGCCGGCGAACGGTTTGGCCGCCCAGCGGTCCTTCTTCATCGCCTCGGCCAGCTCGAGAACGGCTTTCTGCTCTTCGGGGGAAAGGTCGGTGTCCACCAGGAAATGGCGTGTCATGGTCTCAATTCTTCGTAGCTCGAAAGGGTGGAAGGGCCGATGGCCGTTTTTAGGCGCCGTGTGCCGCTTCCAAAATGGTCGGGAGGGCCTCCAAGAAGGCATCGACATGCGTGCCTTCGATAATCAGCGGCGGGGCGAGGCGCAGGGTCGATGGCCCGGTGGCGTTGATGATGAAGCCTCGTTCTCGGGCGGCCGAGACGGCTTTTGGGCCGAGAGCCCCTTCCGCTGAATTCGGCTTCTCCAGGTCGAAGCCGATGAGAAGTCCGCTCCCCCGGACATCGACGACACCGTTGATGGCACCCAGTCCATCCCGGAGGCGTCGGCCCATGGTCCACGCATTCTCGAGCAGGTCTTCGTCTTCAATGGCTTGAATGGTCGCCAACCCCGCCGCCATAGCCAACGGGTTTCCACCGAAGGTCGTGCCATGTTTTCCGGGCCCCAGGACGTCCACGGCGTCCGGGGTCATCGCGAGCATCGCCCCGATGGGGAACCCCCCGCCCAAGGACTTGGCAAGGGTGACGACGTCAGGCTCCAGACCCCCCGAGAGCGTGCCCTGGCTCGCGAGCCACTGGCCCGTACGGCCCATCCCGGTCTGAACCTCATCCACCACGAGCAATGCACCGTTGTTCTTCGTCAGACGGCGGGCAGCTTCGAGAAATCCCTCCGGCAGAGGGTGAACACCGGCTTCGCCTTGGATGGGCTCGAGAATGAGCCCGGCGACGTCCTCGTCCATGGCATGCTCCAACGCGTCAACCGTAGGATCAATGAATTCGACGCCGCCCGGCAACGGTTCGAAAGGCGCTCGGTAGTCCTCCTTGGAGGTCACCGCCAGGGCTCCGGTGGACCGACCGTGAAAGCCGTGTTTCAGGGCCAAGAGCCTGCTCTTGCGCGGATCGGTCGAGTTTCCGTGAGATCTGACGAGCTTCAATGCGGCCTCGTTGGCTTCGGTTCCCGAATTCGTGAAGAAGACTTTCCCTCCGTCCGGGGCACCTGCGATATCGAGGAGCTTTCGGGCGAGCCGCAATTGCTCAGGAGTCGTAAAGAAGTTCGAGACGTGGCTGAGCCGGCCCGCCTGACGCGATATCGCCTCGGTCCATGCCGGGTGGCCGTGTCCCAGAGCGTTGACCGCGATCCCGCCCAGAAGGTCAAGGTAAGTCCGGCCGTCCGCATCCGTCACGAGGCACCCTTTGCCTTCCGTGAGAACGAGAGCCGGATCTCCGAATACGCCCAGTAGGTCGTTGCGATAATCGTCCAGAAGGTCTTGCTGCGTCATGGGGTCTCCTCTGCTGTGTGGAATGGGTTGACCAGAACGAAGTCGGCGAGCGGCTTGGGAGCCGATGCTGTGCCGGTCACCTGGGTCCCGATTCCGGAGTCTGTAAAGATTTCCAAGAGCGGCGAATGGGCTCGTCGCCCGTCGACGATCGAAGCCGTGGGAACACCGTTTTCGACCGCTGCCAGGCACGCGCTCATCTTTGGGATCATGCCTTCCGCCAGCTGCGGAACCAAGTCCCGCAGTTCTTTGGTGGTCAGGGAGCTGATGAGGGAGTCGGTGTCGGGCCAGTCGGCGTACAGACCCTCGACGTCGGTCAGCATCACGAGCTTTTCCGCTCCAATGGCAGCGGCCACGGCCGCCGCTGCGGTGTCCGCGTTGACGTTCAAAACTTCACCGGTCGGCGTATCGAGCGGCATGCCTTCTTCGACGGCTCGTCCATCGGCCAGTATTTCCGGCGCGATCGAAGAGATGACCGGTATTTTCCCGGCGTCGATCATGGACGTGATGGCGGTGGTGTTGACCCCGACGACTTCGCCCACGAGACCGAGATCCACTTCCTCGCCGTCGACGACGGTCTTGATCCGACGCGCACGCAATAGGCCTCCGTCTTCCCCCGACATGCCGACCGCGTGGGGACCGTGCTGATTGATGAGACCCACCAGCTGACGAGCAACCTGCCCAGTGAGCACCATCCGAACCACGTCCATCGCTTCCGGTGTGGTGTACCGCAATCCACCGCGGAATTCGCTAGGGATACCTAGTCGAGCGAGCATCGTGGATATCTGCGGCCCACCGCCGTGGACCACCACAGGTTTGATTCCCACGGAACGCAGGAACACCATGTCCTCCGCAAATGCTGAGCGAAGCTCTTCGCTGATCATGGCGTTACCGCCGTATTTGAAGACCATGATTTTCCCGGCGAACCGCTGAATCCACGGGAGCGCTTCCATGAGCGTCTCCGCTTTGCTCTGCGCCGAGGCGTACCGCAATTGGTCACTCTGCTGTGGCACGGTAGATCGATTCTCCTAGCTCGAGTACGCCGAGTTTTCTTCGACGTAGTCGTGGGTCAAGTCGTTGGTCCAAATAGTCGCGGATTCAGTTCCGGCGCCGAGGTCTATGACGACCTCGACTTTCCGGCTGCTCTCGAGGTCCACCAGCGATCGGTCTTCCCCGATCGCCCCACCAGCACAAATCTTGACTCCATTGATCGCGACATCTACCTCGTCGGGCTCGAAGTCCGCCGACGTTGTGCCTACCTCGGAGAGGATACGACCCCAGTTCGGGTCATTTCCGAAGATCGCGCATTTGAAGAGGTTGGATCGGGAGACCGCTCGGGAGACTTCGAGTGCCTGGGGCTCCGACACAGCTCCCCGGGTCGTGACGTGGATGTCGTGACTGGCCCCTTCGGCGTCCGAAATGAGCTGAAGGGCCAAGCTCACGCAGACTTTCGTGAGGGCTTCGGCGAATTCTTCGACATCGGGGCTGGTGCCGCTTGCACCGGAGGCCAGGAGGGCGACCGTATCGTTCGTCGACATGCACCCGTCCGAATCCGCGCGGTTGAAGCTGTGCTCCACCGCAGCCTTCAACGCGGAGTCGAGGTCCTCCGCGCCCAATGATGCGTCCGTTGCGAGCACGACGAGCATGGTGGCCAAACCGGGGGCGAGCATTCCGGCACCTTTGGCAATGCCTCCGATCCGAACCTGGCCGTTGGAAGTCTGCAACGTCATGGACGCCTTCTTCGGAACCGTATCCGTGGTCATAATCGCGGTCGCG
The DNA here is from genome assembly GCF_004136585.1 of Rothia uropygioeca. NCBI lineage: Bacteria > Bacillati > Actinomycetota > Actinomycetes > Micrococcales > Micrococcaceae > Rothia > Rothia uropygioeca. The sequence continues at coordinate 12,573 of NZ_NOIR01000004.1, forward strand.
GCCGCGTCGTCATTCTCAGGCCCGCTGCCCAGGGACCGGACGGCGTTCTTGATGCCGGGCAGCAGTCGGTCCATCGGCAGTTGCTCGCCTATCAATCCGGTTGAGCAGATCAGCACGTCACCCGCAGCCGATCCGGTCAACTCTGCAACCTCTTCTGCGCTGCGGTGTGCGTTGCGAAAACCTTCGGGCCCGGTGCAGGCGTTTGCGCCGCCCGAATTGAGCAGAATGACGTCGGCCCTCCCATCCGCAACCACCTGGCGGGACCAATCGACCGGAGCCGCAGCGAAGCGGTTACTCGTGAAGACGGCAGCTGCCGAGAACTCTGGCCCCAGATTGCGCAAGACGGCGACGTCGTTGCCACCGCTGGCCTTCAGACCCGCGGCGACGCCGGAGTATTCGAAGCCATGGACCACGGACAGACCGTGTTCCACGTCGACATCGGAAAGTTCGGCTGGTTCATGGCTCACGGAACGAGTCCTTCCTGTTCCAAGCCCGTGGTCTCGGCGAGCCCGAGGGCGATGTTCATCGACTGAATGGCGCCGCCGGCGGTGCCTTTCGCAAGATTGTCGATCGCGCAGGTCACGATCACACGCCCCACGTGCTCGTCGAAAGCCAGTTGCATCACTGCGTGATTGCTCCCTTGCACCGACTTCGTCGTCGGCCATTGGCCTTCCGGCAACACGTGGACGAAAGGTTCAGGGTCGTATGCGGTATCCCACATCGTCCGGAGATCATTCGACGTGACTCCTGCTTTGACCCGGGCCGTGGCTGTGGTCAGGATTCCCCGCGGCATCGGGGCCAGAGTAGGCGTGAAGCTCACGCTGACCTGCCGCCCCGATGCATCAGCAAATCCCTGCTCCATTTCCGGTGTGTGCCGGTGAATTCCGCCAACTCCGTAAGGGGACATCGAAGACATTGCTTCGCTGGCCATCAGATGTGGCTTAAGAGCTTTGCCCGCCCCGGATGTGCCCGAAGCAGCAACGATGACCACATCCTGAGGTTCTAGTACGTTGGCCGCGAATCCCGGGGCCAGGGCCAGCTGGGCGCTCGTGGGATAACACCCCGGCACGGCGATCCTCTTGGCGCCCACCAGGTTCTCGCGCTGCTTAGCCATCTCTCCTCCGCGGGTGGGCGAAGTAATGAGCTCGGGAAGCCCATAAGGCCAATGACCTGCATGGTCGGTTCCATAGAACCGAGACCAGGCATCTGGGTCACGAAGGCGATGGTCGGCACCGGCGTCAATCACCAGCGTGCCTTCGGGCAATTGGGCCGCAACCGGACCGCTCGCCCCGTGAGGCAGAGCCAGGAAAACGACGTCGTGTCCGGCCAACGTATCTGCAAAGGTCTCCTGAACAGTCAGATGGGCCAGCGAACGCAGATTCGGGACGAGTTCGCCAAGGCGACCACCGGCCGTTGAATTCGCCGTCACCGTGGTCACTTCTGCTTCCGGGTGTTGCGACAGGAGTCGTAAGACCTCTCCACCGGCATAACCCGTCGCGCCCGATACTGCTACCGAAAATGTCATGAACCCACCGTACCGCAGATTTATACAATGAACTAAATCTTTATACATACAACTACTAGGATGGCCGCGAGACCACAGTCCAACCGAAGGAGATGGCCTTGTCAGAGCAGATACCCGAAACCATGACAACCGTTGTTGCGCCGGTGAGCGGTGGTCCACAGGTCTTGGTGGATCAGCAGGCTCCCGTCCCGGACCCGTCGGCAACCCAATTGTTGGTGAGGAACGTCGCTACGGGAGTCAACTTCATCGAGACTTACCAGCGCTCCGGTGTCTACGACGTGAAGTACCCATTCACGCCCGGAAGCGAAGCAGTTGGCGTGGTTGTGGCCGCCGGATCCAGTGTGACCCACGCTCGAGTCGGCGATCGGATCGCCACCAGCCAGGCCTTGGCCACCTACTCTGAATACTTCCTGGTCGAAGACGACAAGGCAGTCAAGCTTCCTGAAGGAATAGATCCGAAGGACGCCGCGTGTCTCCCGCTTCAGGGTGTGACCGCGCATTACCTGGTGCGTTCGACCTACCCTGTGAGTGCGTCGGACACGGTGTTATTCCACGCAGGCGCGGGCGGAGTAGGTGGTTTGGCGATACAGCTCATCAAGAATCTGGGGGCCAAGGTCATCGCGACAGTCTCTACGGATGAGAAGGAAGAGATCGCTCGTCGTCACGGAGCAGACCACGTGGTCCGGTACGAGCATTTCGCGGATGAGGTTCGTGAGCTGACCGACGGCCGCGGAGTGGACGTCGTGTACGACTCTGTCGGCAAGGCAACGTTCGAGGATTCCTTGACGACGCTCCGACCTCGAGGGGTCGCGGTTCTCTTCGGAGGTGCAAGCGGACAGGTACCGCCTTTCGATCTCCAGCGACTCAATGCGATGGGCTCGTTGTATGTGACGCGTCCGTCGATAGGAGCGTATTTGAGGGATCGGAGAGAACTCGAATGGCGCATGAGCGAGCTATTCGACGATGTTCTGGCTGGACGATTGAAGGTCAGCCTGGACGCAACCTTTGCCTTGGCCGAAGCCGCCCGGGCCCACCAGTATCTGGAAGATCGAAAGACTCGAGGCAAGGTATTGTTGCAGCCTTAATAGGTGACACCAACGCGGCGGTTTCGCCCCCCCCCCCCGCATGCAAGAAGGCCCGTCGAGGAATTCCTCGGCGGGCCTTCTTACGGTCAATGGCGGGCTATGCCTCGGACCGAGAGCGTTTATGCACTGATCTGTTCGTGGAGTTCTTCTTCGCGAGTCTTATGTCTGGCGAAGATTGCCCCGGCGATTCCGGCCAGGAACACCACGACCGCACCTGCCACCATGAGCCAGCCGTTCCGCTTCTCCGCAGAGACGCTGTCATCGGTGACGGGTTTGAGAGTACCTGCATCGTCGGTCTTGACGACCTTCAGCACTCCCTTGTCCACAGCCATCAGAGCATCGACATTCTGCGGGAAGTCTTCGTCCTGAGCGCCGGTTTGGGTCCCTCGGAACTGAACCTGTTGACCGGGTTTGACCTCGGTAGGGTCGTTCACGCCACCGTCGAACCGTTGGTAGGACACGTTCGAGTCCGAGGGGAGCTTGCCTTGGTACACACCATTGAACGTTTTCGTCTGAAGGTCGTTCGTCGATGTCAGGAACTGCCCTGAAACCACCCAGGAGTGCCCCGCGTAGGGAGCATCTTCCTTGGCGGAGTGCAACGACCGGACACCACCGTATATCAGCAGGCCAGCGAGAATCAGGGCGACCAGAATGATCAAGACACCGAGCCAACGCCATTTGGAGCGGCGGCGAAGGTAGTGCCCCGTTTGTTCGTCGTCTTCGTCAAAGCCAAAGAAGTCTTGTGACACGATTCTCCTCGTCTACCGGATGTTGCTGGGGAAGCCCGGTGTCGATGGGGCGGACTGGTGGTAGTTTACCCGCGCAGAACGGCCCCGTGGCGTTGTGACGCTAGCTCGATCGCGGCCTCTCGTGCCTCGCTGGCTTCGTCGTTGGTCAGCGTACGGTCCTGCGCTCGGAAGCGCATCGCGCACGCCAGAGATTTCTTATGTTCCTGGATACCTTGACCACGGTAGTCGTCGAAGACTCGAACATCCTCCAACAACTCTCCGGATCCCTCCCGCAAAGTGGCCAGGATTTCCGACGCCGGCAGATCTGAGTCCACGACGAGCGCGACGTCCTGGGAAACAGCGGGGTACCCGGAGATCGGCTCGGCCGTCACCGGTTTGCCTGCGTGACTGACCAATTGAGTGAAGTCCATCTCCATGGCCACGGTCCGCTCGGGCAGATCCAAGTTCTTGAGCACTTGCGGGTGCAGCTCTCCGGCGAATCCCAGATGATGGCCTTCCGAATCCATGAGTTCCGCGGTCCTGCCGGGATGAAACGCCTGGTGCCGTCCCTGGCGTATTTCGATCTTTACTCCGGCCGAATCCGCGATCATGCGGGCCACATCGAGCGCGTCCTGCCAGTCGTAGGGACGAGGGGTGATACCCGGGGAAGGCTGAGCATCGTTCCCGGTCAGAATCGCGGCGATATGACGCGGCTGCTGAGGCAGTCCCGCATTGAGGTCGGCAAGGACTCCTGCGCCCGGCTTGATACCCACTGCCGGGATGCGTTGAGTGCCCAGGTGCTCCTTGGGGTGGAAGACAAGGGCCGTCTCGTAAAGTGCCAAGTCGCGGAATCCACGAGAATGATTACGTTTGAGGACCTGAACCAAACCCGGCAAAAGCGAGGTTTGAAGGTAGCCCAGGGCCTCACTGATCGGATTCTCCAGTTTGATCGCGGCCACACGTTGATCTGTCTCCGGGGTCCCGAAAAGCGCGTTGTCGGCCTCGCTCACGAACGGGTACGAGGCGACCTCGGTCAGCCCGGCCGCCGCGAGCGCGTTGAGGCAGCGACGGCGCACGGATTGTTCGACGGTGAGTCCTTTGCCGCTCGGAGGGACCGGCAGAGTCGAGGGGATCTTCTCGTAACCCGACAACCGAGCGATTTCCTCGGCGAGGTCTTCCGCCTCGCTGAGATCGGGGCGCCACGAAGGTGCCGTGACCTGCAGGACGCCCCCGGTCTGGGTGACCTCCGCCCCGATGTCTTCGAGGATTCGGACGACGTCCTCCTGAGGGAAGTCCATGCCGACCCTTTTGCCCGGGTAATCGACTCCCATGTGAATTTCATGCGGGTAATAGTGCTCGAAGACGTCCGTCACGCCCTGTTCCGATCGTCCACCAGCCAGCTCCTCCAAGAGCTCGACTGCCCGTTGGGCGGCCGCAGCACAGACGAGAGGATCGACTCCGCGTTCAAACCGTTTCGATGCTTCGGACGGAAGCTTGTGACGGCGCCGGGTCCTGGCGATCGATACCTCCTCGAAACGCGCGGCCTCGATGAGGATGCGGCTGGTTGAGCCGGTCACCTCAGTTGTGGCACCACCCATGACCCCGGCCAGGCCGATAGGACCTGACTCGTCGGTGATCAACAGATCTTCCGGATCGAGTTTTCGCTCTTTGCCGTCGAGGGTCGTGAGGGATTCCCCGGACTGTGCACGGCGGACTTGGATCTCACCGGTCAATCGATCGGCATCGTAGAAGTGCAGCGGCTGTCCATATTCCAACATGACGTAATTTGAAATATCCACCGGCAAGGAGATCGACCGGATTCCGGCAAGTCGAAGACGTGAGGACATCCACGTCGGCGTCGGAGCTTCAGGGTCAACGTCGGCCACGGTTCGGGCAACGAATCGGGTCGCTCCTTGCCGATCGTGGATCGGCGACTCGTCGCTGATCCGAACCGGGTAACCCGCGTCGTTTCCGTGGGGCGCCCGCTGGTCCAAAGCTTCCGCAGGATCCGTGAATTTTTCGTTGACGGCGTGGCAGTACTCGCGGGCAACACCACGGATCGAAAAGGCATATCCGCGATCTGGAGTCACGTTGATCTCCGCGGCTTCGTCGTCGAGACCGAGCAGTGAGAGAGCGTCGGTTCCCGGTTCCGGGTCGAGTCCCAACGTCGAGAGAACCAGGATACCGTCGTGGTCGTCGCCGATTCCGAGCTCACGCACAGAAGCGATCATGCCCGCAGAAACATGTCCGTACGTCTGACGAGGCGTAATCCGGAAATCTCCCGGTAACACGGCGCCCGGCAGGGTCACGACGACCTTGTCCCCCGGTTTGAAGTTGTGGGCTCCGCAGACTATGCCCTGAACACCCGAAGGGTCAATGCCTTCGCCGGTGAGCTCCTGCGACTGGCCCTCAGGCACAACGCGAACGGAACACCAGTTCACGGTCTTGCCGTTCGAGTGTTCCTCCGGTTCCATGGTCAGCACCTGACCGACCACAATTGGTCCCGAAATCTCGTCCGACGGACGGTGGACGTCTTCTTCTTCAAGCCCAACCTTAACGAGGGTCTCCATGAGGTACTCCGCTGAGGCACCCGCAGGGAGGGGCGCATACTCGCGCAGCCACGAAAGAGGAATACGCATTGAATTAAATCTCCATCCCAAAATGCTCGCTGAAGCGGATATCGCCTTCGATCATGTCCCGCATGTCCGGTACGCCATTGCGGAACATCAGGGTCCGCTCGATGCCCATACCGAATGCGAATCCGGAGTATTGGTCCGGGTCGACTCCCCCAGCGCGCAAGACGTTCGGGTGAACCATTCCGCAACCACCCCACTCGATCCACTGCGGCCCGCCTTTGGCGTCCGGATGCCAAACATCCATTTCGGCCGAAGGCTCCGTGAAAGGGAAATAATTGGGGCGAAGCCTGATCTTCGCTTCGGGCCCGAACATCTGACGGGCGAAGTGCTCGAGCGTACCTTTGAGATCAGCCATCGTCAGCCCACGATCCACCGCGAGTCCTTCAATCTGGTGGAACACCGGCGTATGCGTTGAGTCCAGTTCATCCGTCCGGTAAACCCGGCCTGGGCAGACAATGTAAAGCGGCAATTCGCGTTTGTGCAGAGCCCTCATCTGGACCGGCGATGTGTGGGTGCGAAGCACCAAGTGGGCCTTCGCGGGATCAACGAAGAAGGTGTCCTGCAATTCGCGGGCAGGGTGGTCCGGCTTGAAGTTCAAGGAATCGAAGTTGAACCACTCGGATTCGACCTCGGGTCCGTCCTCGACTTCCCAGCCCATCGACACGAAGATGTCAGTCGCCTGTTCTTGAAGCAGCGTCACCGGGTGGCGTCCGCCGATGCACCGGTGCCCGGAACCGGCCGTGACGTCAACAGATTCCTCGACAAGGATCCGTTCCGCATGTTCGTTTTCCAGCACCTCATTCCGAGCCTCGAGCGCTTGGGTGATCCTGCCGCGCGCCTGGCCCAGCAATTTGCCGATTTCCTTCTTATGCTGATTCGACAACGAACGCATTTGGCGGTTCGCAGCGCTCACGCCCGACTTTTCGCCGGTAAATCGAAGCCGAACGTGCTTGAGTGCTTCGAAATCCGGGGTTCGGCTCTCGATGCTCTCGAGGGCTTGGGATACCTCCGCAGCGAATGCCTCGCGGACGCGCTCCAAACCCTGTTCAGGATCGTTTTCCAGGACGCCCACCATGTCTTCAAGGACCGGATCAGGTCCCGACGACGATGCGGCGCTGTCCGGCGACGTTTCAGTCATGAACAACTCATCTCTTGAAATTGCTGGCTTGTGCGTTGAACTCATTGCCTCGACGGGACGCATGGAATCCGGCCCAGAGGTCTTCGAGCACCCCCAGTCTAGAGGATATGGAGGTCTCTCAGCTCACCTTGTGGATAAGGGCGTCGATGATCGGCAGGTCGGCTGGGATCCAGGGAAGGGCCCGAAGTCTCTGCCTGTCGTCCAGGGGAACCCACTGCAATTGGCGGTGATCTTGAAGCGGCCGAGGGTCGCCGGTCGTAATGGTGCCAATGAACACCCTCATGGCGAGTCTTTCGTTGAGAGGCCACCCTTGTGGGTGGGGGCCTTCGACCTCGTCGAAGAGCTCCGCTTCTATGCCCAGCTCTTCGCTCAATTCGCGATGCAGGCCCTCCAGCAGATCCTCACCCGGCTCGACTTTTCCGCCGGGGAATTCCCACAATCCGTCGAGGGCAGCGGGTGCAGAACGTTGAGCTGCCAATAGCCGAGTTGGGGCCGATATGTCGTCGACGAGCGCGGCGCCTACAACCTGCACCGGGTACTTCTGTTCGGAGCTATCCACGCGTCAGTCCTCTCTTGTGCCTGGCCCGTCGTCGCTTTCGGGCCCAGTGGACACGTAATTCTCTCGATAGATATCCGGCTCGATGTAAATGACACGAGCTTCTGGTACCGCGTCTCTGATCCTGGCTTCCGTTGCGTTGATGGCATCCACAAGACCTACGGTGCTCACGTTTCCAGCAACGGCGATTTTGGCGGCCACCAGAATCTCCTCCGGGCCGAGGTGCATCGTTTTGAGGTGGATCAGATCGGTATCGGCCTGCTGGGTGATAGCCTCCCGGATTTTGCGTTCCGATTCCGGGTTGGCGGACTCCCCGACCAGCAGGGATTTGATCTCCACAGCGAGGAACACTGCAACGACGACCAAGAGAACTCCGATCGCCCCCGAACCTGCCGCATCCCAGCGACCGTCGCCGGTAACGACCGTCATCACCACCCCCACCAGGGCCAGGACAAGGCCGGTTACGGCGGCCGAGTCCTCGAGCATCACGACGGGCAGCTCCGGGGACTTGGCAGCGCGCAGGTAGCCCAGCCAACTACGACGTCCGCGGTTCTGCTGAGCCTGTTTGTTTGCGACGAGGAACGAGCGGCCTTCAAGCAGAATCGAGCCCACGAGAACCACGATCGGGACCCACGCCCACGATTCGATGGCGTGGGGTTCGTGCCATTTCTCCCAAGCCTCGTACAACGAGAAGAGCCCGCCGAGGCTGAACATGACGATCGAGACCAGAAAAGCATAGATGTAACGATTCTGTCCGTGGCCGAAGGGATGCTCTTTGTCGGCCTTTTTCCTGGAAGCTTTCCCACCGATGAGGAGCAAGATCTGGTTTCCGGTGTCCGCCAGGGAATGGATCGATTCCGCGAGCATGGACGAGGACTTGGTCAGCAAGTACGCCCCGAACTTCAGGATCGCTATACCGAAGTTGGCGCCTAGCGCCGCAAATATCGCTTTGTTTCCGCCGTTGTCAGCCATGTGGTGCCTCCCGGATGTTGGACTTCGTCGTGGGAAAGGGTGCCCTCGGGCTCGAAGAACCTACGGTCGCCTGGCTCGTGCGCTCGAATAGAGGCAAACTGTCGCCGCTGTCCCAACGTTCAGGGATTCGGCGCGTCCGTAGACAGGAACGGCGACTCGGGCGTCGGCCAGGTTCTTTTCCTCATCCGTCAGGCCTTGCGCTTCATTGCCGAAGAGCCACAGTGTGGGCCGTCGGAGATCGATGCCATCGGCCGGGGAGTCCTTTCGTTTCTCCACCCGAGCTTGGGCAGCTGCGTCGGACAGGTCATCCAAACTGTGGTCGCCATAGCCATCAGCGGCCAAAACCATCATGCCGCTCTTGCGTGCCTTGCCGACGAGCTCGTGGATCTCCATGCCGACCATGACAGGCAGGTGAAACATCGAACCGGCTGTGGAGCGGACCGTCTTCGGATTCAGAACGTCGACGCTGCCCTTGGTCGTGATCGCGGCGTCCGCGCCGGCTGCATCGGAGGCACGGATCAGCGTGCCGACGTTACCCGGATCCTGTACACGCACCATTGCAGCGATCAGCCCGGGATCATGACCGACAGCCCACGGACTGTTGCCGAGGCTGGGCTCAACGTGCGCCACAGCGATCACGCCCTGAGGAGTCAAGGCATCGGACATCGCAGCGAGAACCTCATCGGTTACTAGCCGTATGAAAACCTTGCGGCGTTTGCCGCCGGCCGAGGGAGCCGTGCTCCCCTCGGCCGCCGCGATCGCATCCCCCAAACCGGGATGCTTCTCCAGGGCCGCCTCGGTGACGTAGATGGCATCGAGCACGGGATGGTCCCGATGAGCGGCCAGGGCCTCACGGACTCCCTGAGGCCCTTCGACCATGAACAGCTCTCTTTTGGCCCGGGTCCGCGGGCGAGCCAGAGCAGCGATGTCTTTGACACGATCGGCGGCCGGGTTGATCAGGGTGCGCTCGCGTGAGAGCGTCTCGAAAATATCCACTGTGCCAGGCTACCCGAAGCCGACGGACCCACACCGCGGTCGGAACAGGGCATGCAAAAACGACGACGCCGCCGCGCCGACTCCACGGTGGGAGAGGGTGCGGCGGCGTCGTTCGGTGCCCGGGAAGGCTCCGCGCGGCCTTAGGCGGCCTTGGCTGCGGAGGTGTCCTCGGGAAGGTTGTTCTTGGCGATGTCGATGAGCGCCTTGAAAGCGGTCGGCTCGTTGACGGCCAGCTCAGCGAGCATACGACGGTCGACCTCGACTTCAGCGGCCTTGAGGCCCTGAATGAAACGGTTGTAGGTCAAACCCTCGGCGCGAGCAGCCGCGTTGATGCGCTGGATCCACAAACGGCGGAAGTCGCCCTTCTTCTTGCGACGGTGGTCGTAGCTGTAGACGAGCGAGTGCGTAACCTGCTCTTTGGCCTTGCGGTACAGGCGCGAACGCTGCCCACGGTAGCCGGACGCACGGTCCAGAGTTGTACGACGCTTCTTATGGGCGTTTACCGCCCGCTTCACACGTGCCACGTGTGTACTCCTAACTGTTCGGTGGGCCGCGGCGAAGGGGCCCAGAATTCTAGTGAGACGGCCTGAGCCGCTCGGGGCGAAGTGACTACTTGGTCAGCATCTTCTTAATGACCTTGGCCTGACCGCCCGTGACGATCTGATCGCTCGCGAGGCGACGAGTCAGACGGGAGGACTTGTGCTCCAGGTAGTGGCGGCGGTTGGCCTGCTGGCGCTTGACCTTGCCCGAACCTGTCAGCTTGAAGCGCTTCTTGGCACCAGAGTGAGTCTTCTGCTTCGGCATATCAGCCGTTCTCCTAACGTTCTTCTCCCTCCACGCTCCGTGGAGCGTGACGGGTTGGACTTGCAGTGACCGTTCAGGCCACTGCTGGCGGGGATCCTGCCACGCGGAAGCAAATCCGACGTGCCGCAGGGTCAACCGAAACGGCTGAGCCCTTGTTTACTCTGCGGAGGAACTGGGCTTCGGTGTGGCCGAAGTCTCGCTTTCCTGCCCCTTGGCTTGATCTTTGAGCTCGGCAGGCATGGCATCTGCCATGCTGTTGGTCACCGGCTCCGCATTGCTGGTGTCCACGCGCTCACGCGTCTTGCGGCCACCGCCCTGCTGGTTCTTCTGATCGCGGCGTGCCTGGGCACGTGCCTCAGCCTTGTTACGCAATGGTCCGATAACCATGACCATATTGCGGCCGTCCTGGCGGGGGTTGGACTCGACGGCCCCTACCTCTGCCAGATCGTCAGCCATGCGCTCGAGAAGCCGGACGCCCATTTCGGGGCGCTGCTGCTCGCGACCGCGGAACTGAATCATGGCCTTGACTTTGTCACCTGCGGCCAGGAAACGCTTTGCGTGCCCCACCTTGGTTTCGTAGTCGTGGTCATCGATCTTCAGACGGAAACGGATCTCTTTGAGCACCGTGTTCGTCTGGTTCCGACGAGACTCGCGCGCTTTGACCGCGGCTTCGTACTTGTACTTGCCGAAGTCCATGAGCTTGCATACCGGCGGCTTGGCGGACGGTGCTACCTCGACCAGATCAAGATCCGATTCGCGCGCCAGACGCAGGGCGTCTTCTACGCGGACAATCCCAACCTGTTCACCGCTTGGGCCTACCAGGCGGACTTCCGGGACGCGGATACGGTCATTGATACGTGGATCGCTAATGTGGCACTCCTGTAGTTAGCGGGTTTCCCCATAGGTTGTTCGTGCATGCAACGGCAACAAAAAAAAGCCCCCGTTGCTTTCAAACGGAGGCATGGCCCAATGATCCAGATAGCACCCGCCACCACTGGCGAGAGCACCCGAGTCTTCGGGGCGCAACCCGGCAATCCACTGGACTGACGCGGGTGGGAGACATGCTCCGCTTGAAACTCCTCAACACTATACACCATGGTTACTCTGGGGCCCAGTGGCGTTCCCGACAATCTCCGTCACCCAGGACCGAGTCCTCGCATCCTTGTGGGAAGCTTGGGTTATGACCAACAATCCTTCATCCCAGGACTCGACTTCAGGTGAGCACCCGCAGGAAACGTACAGATTCGACGAGGCTGCTGCGGCGGCCCAGAACACCTCAGGTTCTGAACCCACACCTGAGGACATCGAGGCCATAGGCCAGCAGATGCGCGATATCGCCGATGTCGCGGCCGTCGAAGTCATCACCACTTCAGCCGTGCACATGATGAGTGCCGCAGCCGTCAAGTGCGGTCTGGCCGCCGAGGAAGACGCGGCTGAGGTCAAGGACCTCGATGAGGCGCGCAAACTCATCACGGCGCTCGCAGGTTTGGTAACCGCTGCCGCCCCCGAAATCGGGTCGCAGCATGCCGGTCCGCTGCGCGACGGCCTTCGCTCGTTGCAACTTGCATTCCGCGAAGCGTCGATCGCTCCAGACGCGCCGGGCCAGGGGCCGGGCGAAAAATTCACCGGCCCCGTCTTCTGACCAGCTGATCTGCGAACTGGCGGGGTGATCAGCTCAAGCCGACGCCGCACGCAAGCGGATGTCGGCAGAGTCGACTCGCTCCGCCAGAATTCCATGGGTAGAAAACCTGTTTTGGAACCCTTGCACGACGTCGTCGAGTTCCTGCTGGTCCAGACCCGGTCGAATCGAAAGTTCGATGCTCAATTCGGGGCCCGGTCCACCGCCCGGCAAAATGTGGCCATCAGCGTCGCGGCAGCCAACTCCTCTTCCGGGCGCCATGTTGACCGTGGCAATGTTCGGTTCCGCAACACCGCACTCCTGAAGAGCTTCGAGCACAGCCGGATCGGAGTACGCCGGACGCCACCGTTTCCCCTTGGCTATCGCCCACATGGCCGGTCTGCGAACCACGAAGGTCAGATCGGTTCCTGGATTGAGCACGAGCATCTGGTTTTCGTCCTCAACCGCTGACAATGCAATTTTTCGGGAATCAGCGGCCACAGGCCGCGCTTTTTCATGCCACGAGGTCAAAGCATCCACGTTGGAAAATACCGGCAAGGCCTTGCGTCCGTCGGGAGCTTGGATGCTCACGAGCGCCATATCCGATTCCTTGTCCGAGACCAGACCCGTTTCGGTGATGTGTGATTGGGACAGCTCGGCCAGTACCGGTGCAAAGAGCCGAATTCCGGCCATGGCGTCTACCACGAATTCCTCTGGCGCTTCTCCTCGCGAGAAACGCTTCAGAGCGTCCGCGAGTTCTGCCGGTGTCCTACCGTCATCCCTGGGGTACTGGTGGGTGTGGGAGGTCCCCTCCCCCAAGTCCCGCCCCTTCCAGGGTTGACCACCAGTGTCCGTTTCCCGACCGGCGCTGGCCAATTGGGCCTGAATGTGCGCGGGCAGATCTTTTTTGTCGGCCATGGCTATTCGGGGCGACCCGCGACGTCGAGGGCCTCGACGAGAGTGAACTTCCCGGCGTACAGCGCCTTTCCGACGATGGTCCCTTCGACACCGCGGGGAACCATAGCGCGGAGGGCCTCGAGGTCGGCGAGCGACGAGATCCCGCCCGAAGCGACGACGGGTTTGTCCGTCCGTTGCGCGACTTCCGCCAACAATTCGGTGTTCGGCCCCTGCAGGGTTCCGTCCTTGGTAACGTCGGTGACCACAAAACGTGAACAACCATCGGCATTGAGCCGGTCCAGGACCTCCCAGAGATCCCCGCCTTCCTGAGTCCAACCGCGGGCCGCAAGGGTGGTCCCACGGACGTCTAGTCCGACCGCGATGAGGTCACCGTGTTCTGCGATCACGCGCCTGGTCCACTCCGGATTTTCCAAAGCCGCTGTGCCCAGGTTGATCCGGGTTGGTTCGAGCTTCAAAGCCCGATCCAGTGATTCGTCGTCCCTGATGCCTCCGGACATCTCGATTTTAAGGTCCAAGGCCTGCGAGACTCGCTGAAGCACATCGAAGTTGTTGCCGCGACCGAAAGCTGCGTCCAGGTCCACCAGGTGCAGCCATTCGGCACCCGCCTCCTGCCACGCCAGCGCCGCTTCCACGGGGTCGCCGTACCCCGTTTCGGATCCGGCCTCCCCTTGGACGAGTCGCACGGCCTGGCCGTTGGCGACGTCGACCGCGGGCAAGAGCTCCAGGCGATCATTCGGATTCATGCGGTCCCCTTAATCAAGAGTCGTAACGTAAAAACCGTAAGCGAAAAGAACCACCGCGAGAACCCAAAGAACGATTTGGGCGATGACCGTGATTTTCTGCTTTCGGAATGAAATTGCGCCCCCGGCGAGAAATGCGCCGAAGGTCATGAGCAAGAGGCCTGAGACAATAGGGCTCATCGCGGCTCTTCTCCTCTCGGTGTGATGTCTTTACTGGCCAGGTCGACGGGCTCGCCCTCGGTATCCAGGCGCCTTGTACGCGGCAGTGACCCCAACCAGTTTCTGAGCAATTGAAGACCGGCGGCGGAAGATTTCTCCGGGTGGAATTGAGTTGCGGACAAAGGTCCGTTTTCGACCGCCGCGATGAATGGTCCGCCGTGATGCGACCACGTGACCTGCGGAGGCTTCATAACCTCTATGGTCTGGTCGAATTCCCATTGCTGAACGCCATAGGAGTGCACGAAATAAAAACGTTCGTTTTCAATTCCTTGGAAAAGGACGGTCTCGGCAGGCGGTTGCACACGGTTCCATCCCATGTGCGGCACGACGTCGGCTTTCAAACGCTCCACGAGACCCGGCCACTCGCCGAGCCCATCCGTCTCCTCTCCGTGCTCATCACCGTGCTCGAAGAAAACCTGCAGACCGACACAGATACCGAGCACCGGTCGAGACCCTGCGATACGGCGGCCGATCATGCGAGGAGCGTCCGCAGCGCGCAGGGCGCCCATCACGGCGGAAAAGGCTCCCACTCCTGGAACCACCAGCCCATCAGCACCCAGGACGTCACGCTCGGACCGAGAGAGCACGACGTCGGCGCCAGCGGCTTCCAGCGCTCGAACAACTGAGCGAACATTGCCGGCACCATAATCCAGGACCGTTACCGTTGGCCGGTCGGAACTCTCCGGCTCCTGATCCTTCAATGGATTCTCCGAAGACGCCATCTACAGAGCTCCCTTGGTGGACGGAATTCCTTCGACACGTGGATCCGGCTCAACCGCCTCCCGCAGTGCCCGGGCCAATGCTTTGAACTGGGCTTCAGCGATATGGTGCGGATCCCTCCCTGAAACGACCTCCATGTGGAGACAGATCCCCGCGTGAAAAGCGATGGCCTCCAGCACATGGCGCACCATAGAACCCGTAAAGTGCCCGCCGATCAAGTGGAATTCGAAACCGGCCGGCTCACCGGTGTGCACGAGGAAGGGCCTGCCGGAAATATCGACCACAGCACGAGCCAGGGCCTCATCCAAGGGGACGGCCGCCTGGCCGAAACGACGTATCCCGCGCTTCTCACCGAGGGCCTTCTTGAGCGCATCTCCCAGGACGATCGCGGTGTCCTCGACGGTGTGGTGGACATCGATATGCGTGTCGCCCGAACACTGGATGTCCATGTCGATCAACGAGTGCTTGGACAAAGCGGTCAGCATGTGGTCGTAGAACGGAACCGATGTCTCGATGTGCGATGAACCCGTTCCGTCAAGGTCGATCGTGACGGACACGTTGGATTCGCTCGTCTCACGCTCAAGACTCGCGGTGCGTGCCGTTGATGGGGTCGTCATGACTCTCCTGCGGTCAAGAGGGCGCGGCCCTCGCTGTTGTGGTCGGTTCGTAAAGCGCTAGCTCGCGGCGCTCCCGGGGGCGCGATGCTTTTCGACGTGTTTGTCCAGACTATCGAGAAAAGCGGTGGTCTCTTCCTCCGTGCCCGCGGTGACTCGCAGATGGCCTGCAATGCCGACGTCCCTGATCAGCACGCCGTCTTCGAGGAGATCCTTCCACAGGCCGTGACTGTCGTGGATTCCCCCGAAGAAAACGAAATTCGAGTCGGATGAGGCCGGTGCAAGTCCCAGACGCCGCAGGTGATCGACGATCCGGTCCCGCTGAGTCTTAATGTTTTCGACGTTAGCCAGGAGTTGCCCACGATGGCGCAATGCTGCGAGGGCGGTTGCCTGCGTTATCGCCGAGAGGTGATAAGGGAGCCTCACGAGCATGACGGCATCCACTACGCTCGGATCCGCCGCGAAATAGCCGAGTCGGGCACCGGCAAAGGCGAACGCCTTGCTCATGGTGCGTGTCACGATGAGCCGCTGCCGCCCCGGCAAAAGCGTCAGAGCGGTCCGTCGGGGATCACGAGCGAACTCCGCATACGCCTCGTCAACCACGACGATGCCGTTGAACGACGATGCAGCTTCGTATACGGCTTCGACGACATCGAGATCGAGGCCGGTACCCGTCGGATTGTTAGGAGAGCACAGAATGGTGACCTCTGGCCGAGCTTCTGCGACTTGCCGCGCGGCAGACTCGGCGGTGAGGGAGAAGTCATCAGCGCGCTCACCCTCGATGAATTCGGTATTGGTGCCGGAGGCCAAGAGCGGATACATCGAGTAAGTCGGCACGAAGCTCATCACGCTTCTGCCGGGACCGCCGAATACTTGCAGGATTTGCTGAAGGATTTCATTCGAGCCGTTGGCAGCCCACAGATTTTCCGTACGCAACTCGTGGCCCAGAAACGCGGCGAGTTCGGAGCGGAGCTCGACGAAGTCGCGGTCCGGGTATCGATTGAGGGTCTTTGCGACCTCTCTGACACCATCCGTAATGGCGTCGACCACTTCCACAGGCACGGGATGCGTATTTTCATTGACGTTCAAGGCATAAGGAACCTCAAGCATGGGGGCCCCATAGGGTGAACGACCCCTGAGGTCATCCCGAAGGGGCAGGCTATTCAACGCATCCAATGAATCAGTCACCCCCTCATCTTAAGGACTGCAGATCATCCCTCGGAAATCACCGGCACAATAAGACGCTGTCCCGGAGTAACGCGGCCGCTCGAAAGATCGTTCAGGTCATTGATCTTCGCAATTGCCTCCCGGGTGTCCCCACTGGGATCCACGTCCCGAGCAATATCCCACAAAGTGTCACCGCTGCCGACCGTGACGGTCTTCGTCACAACCCCCGCACTTTCGGTGCCTGCATTGGCCGTCCCTGCAGCGAAAAACATCATCAAAAGCGCTGCTGCAATGATCACGGTCGAGAGGAGCGGCAAACCGAAGAACACAAAACGACCGCGGCGCGTCAAGGTCATCGGCGAGTTCTTGGACGGAGTAGCTTCTGGTCGGCGGATCCACTCCGTGTCGCGGTTCTTAAGGGACAGAACGGTGCGCATCAGATGATTCCTTCATGTTGAGCGAGAGTGATCGATACTCGAATATTTGTTCGAGTTCGTACATCTGTTCTACCAAACTATTCGAACACTGTCGAGAAAAATAGAACACATGTTTGATTTGCCACCTTCACTGGCCTAGCCTGAGAGGTAACATGTCGGCTCGATCGGCTGGATGACGCGCTTCTTTCTCTTCCTGAAAGTCAGGGCTCAGCGTCTTTCTCCGTCGGTCGTAGTCCTAGTACACACAGGGCGACTGACAACTTAAGCTCCCCAGGGAAGGACGAACCGGTGGCCACCCAGCTTCCTCAACAGGCCAAGCCGCTTACCCCGCGTCAGCGCAAGATCCTCGAGGCCATTGCCTCATCCATCGCGACGCACGGTTACCCTCCGTCCATGCGGGAAATCGGTGACATCGTCGGCCTATCGAGTCTGTCCAGCGTGACCCATCAGCTCTCCCGCTTGGAGAGCCTGGGCCTGATACGCCGGGACCCCAAACGTCCGCGGGCCATAGAAGTCCTCTGCGATATGCCTCTGGGTGAGGAGGCCCCCAGCGCCCCCGCCCCGAACGGCCAGGCCAAGCGGGCCCCCGGCAACGATGACCAGAAGGTTGTCCAGCTGTTCCCAGAGAACGACGCCGAAGGTTCCACGGCTCAGGTTCCCCTGGTCGGAAGGATCGCGGCCGGTGTTCCGATTACTGCGGAGCAGCATGTCGAGGACGTCGTCGCGCTCCCCCGGCAATTAGTTGGGCAGGGCCAATTGTTCATGCTCGAAGTCCGAGGCGACTCCATGGTCGAGGCGGCAATTTGCGATGGAGATTGGGTTGTCGTTCGGCAGCAGAACAATGCGGAGAATGGCGATATCGTCGCCGCGTTGCTCGACGAAGAAGCAACCGTCAAGACATTCCGTCAACGGGACGGCCACACCTGGCTGCTGCCGCAGAACCGTCAGTACGAACCAATCCTCGGCGATCACGCAACCATCATGGGCAAGGTTGTTTCGGTACTTCGTTCCGTCTGAGCCACCACCGTCGCGTCAAAAAAGCGCTTCAGTCGTACCAGCTGGCTGAAGCGCTTTTCCCGGTTGGGTCGGAGCCGAAGCGGGCTCGGAGGCTAGTCTGCCGAAAGCCTTCTCAGAGCGGCAGTGACGATGGGCAGTTTGTCGGTTGTCCAAAGCGGTGGAAGCGCGCTGCGCAAGAATCCGCCGTACCGGGCCGTCGCCAACCGGGAATCCAGCACCGCGACCACGCCTCGATCGTCGTGAGCGCGGATCAGCCGCCCGGCACCCTGTGCGAGTCGAATTGCCGCATGATACGCGGAAATCGCCATGAAGCCGTTTCCTCCCGATTGGCTCACCGCGCGTGTGCGTGCGGAGGACAATGGATCATCCGGGCGCGGGAAGGGGATTCGGTCGATCATAACCAAGCGGCAGGACTGGCCCGGGACGTCTACCCCTTGCCACAGACTCATGGTCCCGAAGAGGCATGTGTCTGCGTCTTCCGTGAACTCCTTGACCAAACCTCGGAGGGAAGACTCCCCCTGCACCAAAATGGTCAGATTCGAATTGTTCCGAACGTATTCTGCCGCCTGTTCCGCGCCTCTTTTGGACGAGAACAGGCCTAAAGCTCCGCCTGACGAGGCTTCGACCAGTTGGAGGATTCGTTCCAATTGCTCTTCGGAAACGCCCCTACCCGGTTTGGGCAAGTCCGAAGCGAGGTAGAGCATCCCCTGCTTCGGATAGTCGAACGGCGAACCTACGTCGAGCCCTTCCCATGTGGGCGCTTTCTCGCCCTTGAGCCCGAGCGATCCGGCCACCGAATCGAAAGAATGACCGATGGACAATGTCGCCGAGGTCAAGATGACTGTTCGGTCTTGGAACAGCCCTTCCCGGAGCCGCGACGCCACGGAAAGCGGGGCAACATTAATCGTCGCAGGGTCGGTATCGGCCGCCGCCACATAGCCCCGGCCTGGCTCCCAACCGCCGACGCGGCTGATCCAGACGACCTCGTATTTGCCGTCTGCGCCTAGCGTTCTTTCCGCCAACTCGAGAACTTCGGTCAATCGGGCTCGGGCCATTTGTCGCCCGGCGTCCGAGTCCTTGCCATCCGGCTTGGTGTCTGACAATGCGGCACGGCTGGCATCTCGCACGAGTTCCATGGCTCGTTGCAGGTCCGGCGTCAGGCCGTGAGCCATGAGTTCGGCAGGCTTACCGGTGCATGCTGCGTCCAGGGCCTCGGCGGCAGAGTTGAGCGGCTCATGGGCGGCACTCGTGTTTTTCCTGATCGCCCGGGCGGCCGACCGAACCATGACGGGCGAAATTGCCCCCGTCACCGCGCCGGTCACTCGGTCCACGAGCTCGTGTGCCTCATCGACGATCACCGTGTCGTGCTCGGGAAGAACGCCTATTCCCTCGAATGCGTTAATGGCCAGGAGAGCGTGATTGGTGATGACGACGTCAGCTTCTCCCGCTTTTTGCCGGGCAAGCTCGGAAAAGCATTCCTCGACGAGCGGGCATTTTCTCCCCAAGCATTCCGATGCGGTCACCGAGACGTGGCGCCAGGCCTTGTCGCTCACACCCGGCAACAGCTCATCCCGGTCGCCGGTATCGCTTGTCTCCGCCCAGGAGCGCAGACGCACGACCTCTTCCGCGAGTCCCGAACTGGACTGATCAGGATGACCCGAGGCAGATGCCCCTTCGGAGTTCAGAGAGAAGAGCGAATTGGGGTCTTCCTCATCCGGGTATCCGCCCTCGAGCTTATGAAGGCAGACGTAATTGTTCCGCCCCTTCAGCAGGGCGACGTCGACCGGGCGTTCGAGCTGATCGTTCAGAGCCTCGAGCAGTCGAGGCATATCCCGGTTCACAATCTGGGACTGGAGAGCGAGGGTCGCCGTGGCCACCACGATGGGCGATTCGGCGTCTATCGAATGCCGGATCGCGGGAACCAGATATGCCAAGGACTTACCCGTGCCCGTGCCTGCCTGGACCAAGAGATGCTTGTTCATCTCCAGGGCCTGGGCCACGTGGGCAGCCATGAGCCTCTGCCCATCCCGCCTTTGCCCACCGGATCTCTCTACGGCCGTGTCCAGCAGTTCCAGCGCGTCCTTTGCTCCGGGCAGAGTCTCTGGCTCATCGCCCCTCAGCGCAGCGTCCATGTGCGTTTCCCTCCGCGCGCTCAAGCGTCCTAGACCGTGTATTCGTGCAATTCGGATGCCGTATCCGGCCTCACCAGGACCGACATTCTCGTTCCGTTTTCTTCGAACTCGGTCGACAGTATCTCGGCATCCCAGGAGTGCAGACGAGAGACGATTTCGCCGTGTGTATAGGGAACCAGAATTTCCAGCCGCACGTCCGGCCGCGGGATGGTTTCCGAGATGAGCTGCTTGAGCTCCTCGATTCCGGCTCCCGTCCGTGCCGAAACCACGGCGTGCCGCGGTTCGCGTTGGCGTAAACGCTCGATGACGTACGGGTCGGCGGCGTCTGCCTTATTGAGGACGATGATCTCCGGCACGTCGCGGGCGTCTACGTCGGCCAAAACTTCGCGCACTGCACGAATCTGCCCTTCCGGTTCCGGGTGGGATACATCAACGACGTGCAGGACCACGTCAGCATCGGCGACTTCTTCAAGTGTCGAACGAAAGGCCTCGACCAATTGGGTCGGTAGAGAGCGAACGAATCCAACGGTATCCGAGAGCGTATACCCGATGCCGTCCGGTGTTTCCGCTTTGCGCACCGTGGGATCCAAGGTTGCGAACAGCGCATTTTCGACGAGAACGCCTGCATCCGTCAGCCGGTTGAGCAACGACGACTTGCCGGCGTTGGTATAACCGGCGATCGCAACGGACGGAACGTGGTTGCGACGTCGGTTGAGTCGTTTGGTTTCGCGTGCCGGCTTCATTGCCGCGATTTCGCGACGTAATTTTGCCATGCGTGTGCGGATACGACGTCGGTCCAACTCGATCTTGGTTTCTCCGGGCCCGCGAGAGCCAATGCCTTCGCCACCGGCAGCCCGACCACCGGCCTGACGGGACATTGACTCGCCCCAGCCGCGCAAACGCGGCAACAGGTATTCCAGCTGTGCCAATTCGACCTGAGCCTTGCCTTCACGCGATTTGGCGTGCTGCGCAAAGATATCCAGAATCAGCGACGTGCGGTCGATGACCTTGATCTTGACGATGTCCTCCAAAGCGCGTCGCTGCGACGGCGCCAATTCGGAGTCGACGATCACGGTGTCGGCGCCGGTCGAGTTCACGATTTCACGGAGCTCTTGAGCTTTTCCGGATCCCAAGAAAGTTCCCGGATCCGGTTTGAGGCGCCGCTGAACCAAGCCATCCAACACTTCCGAACCCGCCGTCTCCGCGAGAGCTGCCAGTTCACGCAAAGAGTCCTCGGCTTCGGTTTGCGTTCCTTCCGACCAAATACCTGCAAGAACCACGCGTTCGAGTCGCAACTGGCGGTATTCGACTTCGGTGACGTCCTCGAGCTCGGTCGAAAGCCCCTGGACGCGTCGCAGCGCGCGGCGCTCTTCGAGTTCTTGTTGGTCCCCGTCGGCGTCAGTGTGCTGTGTGTTGTCTTCCGACAGCTCACGGGCCTTGCGGTCGAGGATCGACTGCTCGTGTTCCTCCTCAGGGGAGAATCGTCCGAGCACTCGGTCCACCGTAGCCCGCAGCTGGGCATCGCTCGGCTGTGAGCCGCCCTGCTCGTCGGGTCCGGTTGTTTCGTTCTGGGGCATAGTGCCTTTCTTCTTTTGTCGCGGGGCAACCCCACGACGCGGTATTCGATGATTCTATCTGTGCCGCGATGCGGCGGCCGCCTCATCCGGCGAATGTGTGGAGAAGAACTCGGCCACTTCCTCGGCGTCGGAGACCCCAAGGGGCACACACGATGCCGTAAAATCGCTCACCATGGCTGAGCATTACTTTTCTTCGCATGATGAAGGCGATTTGCAGACCCGTCCCCTGACCGTCGAGCTCGACGGTGTGAGGCGCGAGCTAGTAACAGCCTCGGGCGTCTTCAGCCCCAAAGGGCTCGACAAAGGAACTGCGGTCCTCTTTAAAGAAGTCCCTCAGCCCTCAGGAAATTCCCTCTTGGACATCGGTTGTGGTTGGGGGCCCATCACCTTGACGATGGCTCTCAGGAATCCCCTCGCGAAGGTGACGGCAATCGATGTCAATCAGCGGAGTTTGGAGCTGACACGACGCAACGCCGCCGCATTGGGCATCGAGACCATTTCCGCTGCTCTGCCGGAAGAGGTCGATCCTGAATTGACCTTCGATACCATCTGGTCGAATCCTCCGATCCGGGTCGGCAAGGAGGTCCTCCACGATATTCTGCTGACTTGGCTCCCCAGGCTGGCACTCGGCGGTTGCGCCTACCTGGTGGTTCAAAAGAACCTCGGGGCGGACTCGCTGGTGCCATGGATCGACGAGCACTTGGGCCAAGGCTTCGACGTCGGCCGATACGCGACGGCGAAGGGCTTCCGCGTGATCGAAGTTCGACGTCACATCCCGACGCGGACTAGTTGAGAACCACTTTCCCTACCAGGACCGCAGGACCCGAAAGCACAACGTGCTCGAGCTCATCCGGCCCCAGGACGAACGTCGTTCCCACGGCCCCTCCCGGGACCTCAACCACCCACTCATCGGGAGCGTCCTCGCCTGCCCAGAAACGTGTTGCCGCGGCGGCCGCGCACGCTCCCGTACCACAGGACTGGGTTTCCCCGACTCCACGTTCATGAACCCTCATGGCGATCCGTCCGACGGTCTCGTGCTCTTCCGAATCCATGGGAACCACGAATTCCACATTGGTTCCGTCCGCCGGCGTCGGTCTCACTGTCGGAGCCGATTCCAATCCCAATTTTTCGAGCTTTTCTTCCCCGGCGAGGGCCACCACAGTGTGCGGATTCCCCATGGTGATGGACACTCCGGGACGAGGAGTCCTCAGGCCGCGCGCCGTCACGAGACAATCAGATCCGGAATCCCGAGCTTCGTCACCATTGATGAATCCCCACGGGCCCATATCGACCGCGTAGCCGGAATCGACCTTGGCGACCGTTTTGGGACCGCCCCGCGTACCGATGGTCAAGGTCTGACCTTCCTCGAGGCACACGAGACCCTCCTGAATCAGGTAGTGAACGAAGACGCGCACCCCATTACCGCACATTTCCGACACAGAACCATCCGCATTGCGGTAGTCCATGAACCATTCGGCCCGAGGAGCAAGGTCAAGAAGGCTCCTCCCCTCCGCGAGCCGTTCCGACCGGATCGCTCGGATCAGACCGTCTGCCCCGATACCAAGGTGCCTGTCGCAGACCGATGCGACCAGTGCGTCATCCAGTTCGAGCTGTCCATCCGTATCGGTCAGCAACACGAAGTCGTTGCCCGTTCCGTGGCCTTTCGTCAAGGTGATCCCGGCAAACTCACCCCATGATGGTTCGCTGGCCGCTTCTGAGGATTCGGCAGCAGGCGTTGAGTTGTCGAGGATCGTCTCGGTGGGCTCGGGCGCATCGGTTCGTTGAGAAGTCACCACACCAGTTTAACCCTCGGTGGCTCGGTGGAACAGCTCGACGGCTCGGTTCACGTTATTCGTGAAAGGCTCCGTGAAATTCAGCCAATGAACCCGAGGGTCGGCACGGAACCAGGTGGTCTGCCGCCTCGCGAATTGCCTCGTCGCGATGATGGTTTCCTCGACCGCCTCGTCAAGGCTTTTCTCTCCGTCGAGAACCTGAAGGATTTGGGCGTACCCCAGGGCGCGCGAGGCGGTCCTACCATCCCGCAGTCCTTGCCCGTCCAGGCGTTCGACTTCATCGACAAAGCCCCGGTCGACCATCGTGTGCACACGAGCAGCCAAACTGTCGTGGAGCACGGCGCGAACGCCATCCAGACCGATCTGCAGGGCTGGCTGAATGTACTCGCGCCGGGGCATGTACGAGGAGAAACGTCGACCGGTGACCTCGTGAACCTCCAGCGCACGAATCAGTCGTCGGTCGTCCTTGACCCGATGAGCCGATTCAGGATCGATTTCCTTCAACCGATCGAGCAGTGCTCCTCGACCGCGAACGGCGAGGTCGTTTTCCAACCGTCGACGCACGGAAGAATCCGTCCCCGGAAATTCGAGCACGTCGAGAGCGGCACGAACATAGAGCCCCGAACCGCCGACAAGGATCGGGGCACGACCCCGGCCCCTGATTTCGTCGAATTGGTTTCGAGCCGCAGTTTGAAAGTCGGCAACCGAGGCTTCCTCGCGCACGTCCAGGGTGTCCAGGAGGTGGTGCGGGATTCCCCCGCGCTCGTCAATCGGCAATTTGGCGGTACCGATGTCCATGCCTCGATAGAACTGCATCGAATCCGCATTGACGATTTCGCCGTCGACGGCGCGGGCCAGGGCAACTGCGAGATCGGACTTTCCCGTACCTGTGGGCCCGACCACGGCAACAATCGGACTCGTGGACCTCGACGATGTGGTGGCCAATTCGGGGCCGACGGCTGTTTCAGTCCTCTCGTGCCCCAGGGGACGATTCACCACTACGAGGCGCTGGTCAGGTCCAGCGACGGCTTACGAGGGATCGTGGGCATACCGAGATTTGTGGTGCCGGGTTTGCCGGTCCCTGCACCACAGGACTCCGCCTGTGTACGATCCCACGCGTCCCCGGCGCGCGAGCGACGTACGGAATACTCTGTCGACCCGAAGGATTGAGGGTCAGCAATCAGGTGGAATGGTGCGGCCTCCGTGATCTTGAGCGTCACCAAATCTCCCGGTCGCGGTGTCTCGCCGCCCTCGGGAACGGAAAAATGCACGAGTCTCTGATCCCTGCTGCGTCCCGAAAGGCGGTGCGTCTGTCCACCCTTGCGTCCCGAATCCGCGGACACCATGACCTCGACCCGCTGGCCAACCTGTCGGGCATTCTCTTCTTCGCTGATCCGGTCCTGAAGCTTAGTCAGTCGCTCGTACCGTTCTTGAACCACTTCCTTGGGCACCTGGTTATCCATGGCGCCTGCCGGAGTTCCTGGCCGAATCGAGTATTGGAAGGTGAAGGCCGAAGAGAATCGGGACTTCTCCACGACGTCGAGGGTCGCTTGGAAGTCCTCTTCGGTTTCCCCGGGGAATCCGACAATGATGTCGGTCGTGATCGCCGCGTGGGGAATCTTCTGCCGGACTTTGTCCAGGATTCCCAAGAACTTCTTGGAACGGTACGAGCGCCTCATGTCTTTCAGGACCTTGTCGGAGCCCGATTGCAACGGCATGTGCAAGACCGGCATAACGTTGGGGGTCTCAGCCATCGCATCGATCACATCGTCCGTGAATGCGGCCGGGTGGGGACTTGTGAAACGGACCCTCTCGAGGCCTTCGATCTCGCCGCATGCGCGCAACAACTTTGAGAAAGCCTGCCGGTCGCCGAATTCGACACCGTAGGAATTGACGTTCTGCCCCAGCAAGGTGACTTCAATGGCCCCGTCGTCCACCAGGGCCTGCACTTCGGCCAAGATGTCCCCTGGCCGACGGTCCTTTTCTTTGCCTCGCAGTGACGGAACGATGCAAAATGTGCACGTGTTATTGCAACCCACCGAGATGGATACCCACCCCGAGTAGACCGAATCGCGTTTGGTCGGGAGGGTCGAGGGAAATACCTCCAGGGACTCCAGCAATTCGGTTGCCGCCTCGTCATTGTGGCGGGAGCGCTGCAGGAGCGTGGGAAGT
The DNA here is from genome assembly GCF_004136585.1 of Rothia uropygioeca. Lineage (NCBI taxonomy): Bacteria > Bacillati > Actinomycetota > Actinomycetes > Micrococcales > Micrococcaceae > Rothia > Rothia uropygioeca. Next base: position 38,137 of record NZ_NOIR01000004.1, read on the forward strand.
GACCCGATGTTGTGAGTACCGAAGACGACGTCGACCCAGGGAGCTTTTTTGACGATCGTGTCCTGGTCCTTCTGGGCCAAGCATCCGCCGACCGCAATCTGCATACCTTGGTTCTCGCGCTTGGTCGGCGCCAGGTTTCCGAGATTCCCGTACAGCTTGTTATCGGCGTTTTCGCGAACCGCACACGTGTTGAAAACCACGAGGTCGGGAGTGCCTTCGGTATGCGGGACGTAGCCTGCCGATTCGAGAAGACCCGAAATTCTTTCGGAATCGTGCACGTTCATCTGGCACCCGAAGGTCCTGACCTCGTAGGTGCGGTGCTCGCCCGTCTGCTCGTCGATGCCGGGCATCGGCTGCGTAGCTTCCGTGGGAAATGTATGACTGAGTGCTTCGGTTGGGTTTGATGTCACCCTGCCAGCGTACAAGAAGCCGGGCACCCCATGCCCACCTCGTTGACGAGCGTCACGGCCAGCGCCCCCAAACCGGCCCGGACCACAACGAAGTATCCTTGGCCTGTGCCCGATTCCTCTCCCAATCACCACGACGACCCGCCGCCCGTGGTGTTCTTCACGGGTGAAGACTTGGTGCGAGCCATGTCACCCCGAGCGCGGGAACCCCTCCGTCACGGTTGTGCCCTTTCGGCAGAGTTTTTGGGCGAGCCGATCGATTCGGCAGAGCTTTTGTCCTCGACCAACCGGTCCGTCGTCGTGCGTTGCCGCGCGGGGCAAGCCTCCGTGGTGGTCAAACATTTTCGCAGACGTGATTCGGCGAGAAACGCGAGTGGCTTCGGTTATTTGAGAGCGCGATACGGTTCGGACGTTTTACCGTCATCCGCCCGCCTCGTGGCCCACGACGACGCTGACCGGATATTGATATTCGAAGACTTCGGTTCGAGTGTGGACCAGAACCTGAATCGGGAAGATCTCCGCAAGTGGATCAGCATCTGGCCGAGCATGGTCCTTCCTGCCGAATCCTCGGCGGCCCTGTGGTTCCGCGACTCGTTGGCTGCGGCCGATCCGATAGCCGCGGCCAAGGGGCGCCCCGGGGCGCTGCCTTCGCTCGGATTGCTCGACCGGAGTCGCCTTTCAATCGAAGACGTTGGCCGGTTGCTCGACCCGAAGGTCTCCGTCCTGTGGTGCGGGGATATGACTCCGGGCAATTTCGCGCCCTCGGCCGACGGCGGGTACCGACAAATCGATACCGAAGGCACGGGATACTGCGACCCCGCGATACTGGTCGCCGAGGTCAGGATGGGGCTTCCTTCGGCCATCGGCCACAAACGACTTCACGCGTTGCTCGATCCCGACGAGTGGGGCGACGCAGCAGATTCACTGGCCGAACAATGGAACGTCGACGGTCAGCGTGAGATCCGCGCCCGCCTGGCATTGGAGGCTATCCTGCGCGTTCTCGCCCCGTCCCGCATTCCTCTGCACGGTATCGAGTCATTGCCTTAGGGCAGTTCTTCGTATTCCGAACTGACAAAGTCCGCATCTACCGTGTTGCCGCCATCCAAGCCCGTGTCCGAGTACTGGTCAGCTGAACCTCGAAGTTCCTGTTTGACTACTTCGAAGGCCATACCAGAGGAATAACCGCGGCGCGCAAGCATCGAGGCGAGGCGTCGGAGTTCCTTTTCGTGAACGGCTCTGTCGGACAGGTCCACGTTCCTCTTGATTTTCTTGCGTACGAGTTCCCTCGCATCTTCGCGCTCGTCGTCGTCCGAGCGCTGCGCGAGAGCCTCTTCCGCGATGTCGCCCGTGACGCCCTTCTGAGCCAGCTCTCTCCTGAGTGCAGGGCGAGCGAGCTTTCGGCTCATAGACCGGCTTCTGACGAACATCTCCGCGAATTGCTGGTCGTCAACCAGCCCCAGGTCTTCATATCGGTCGAGGATCTCCGAGACCGTGTCCTCGGAGATTTCTTTGGATCGGAGCTTTTCCTCCAACTGGCCACGGCTACGTGCCGCCATGGTTAATTGGCGCAGGACGATGTCCTTCGCGCGGTCGTACTCGGATTTCTCGGTGGAGTCCGCGCGTGCCTTGTCGCGATCGGTTTGGGGATTCAGATCAGTATTGGAGGGAACCGTTGCAGCGGCCTTGTCTGCAGCCCCGGAACCTTCCAACCCCAAATCCTTGACCGGCGGGGTCTTCGCACCCCCGAGTTTCCGTCCCTGACGACGACGGCCGGAACCATAGCGGTTCCGGCCGTCACCGCGTCCTGAGCTCAATGACATTAGAAGTTCTCAGGCAGGGCGTCCAGGGGATCGTCACTCAGCCCGGCGGAGTCCACGCCGTCACCCGGCGCGGCCGCCGTTTCAGTTGGTGCGGCAGCACCATCAACATCTTCCTCTTCCGTGCCAATGATGCCGGCCTTGACGAGAGTTTTATGTTGGATCTCTTCGGCCAATTCAGGATTGTCCTTGAGGAACCGGCGGGCATTCTCCTTGCCCTGGCCCAACTGATCGCCTCCATAAGTGAACCAGGCGCCGGACTTCTTGACGATGTTGTGTTCGACCGCCATATCGATGATGCCGCCTTCGATCGAAATTCCTTCGCCGTAGAGAACGTCGAACTCGGCGACCTTGAACGGCGGGGCCATCTTGTTTTTGACGACCTTGGCCTTAGTGCGCGAGCCGATGGGATTGGCGCCATCCTTCAAAGTCTCAATACGGCGAATATCAATCCGCACCGAGGAATAGAACTTCAGGGCCTTACCGCCGGTCGTGGTCTCAGGGCTGCCGAAGAACACACCGATCTTCTCGCGAAGCTGGTTGATGAAAACTGCCGTGGTGTCGGTTTGGGACAAACGGCCTGTGATTTTGCGCAAGGCCTGAGACATCAGGCGAGCTTGCAAGCCCACGTGGGAATCGCCCATCTCGCCTTCGATTTCCGCGCGCGGTGTCAACGCCGCGACGGAGTCGACCACGATGATGTCGATCGACCCGGAGCCAACCAACATATCCATGATCTCGAGCGCCTGCTCACCGGTATCCGGCTGAGAAACCAGCAACGAATCGGTGTCAACCCCGAGCTTTTCAGCGTAGACCGGATCCAGAGCGTGCTCCGCGTCGATGAATGCCGCGATGCCGCCATTCTTCTGACAACTGGCCACGGCGTGGAGTGCGAGCGTGGTCTTGCCCGAGGACTCGGGCCCGTAGATCTCGACGACGCGGCCGCGTGGCAACCCGCCGACACCGAGGGCGACATCCAGGGACAATGCGCCGGTGGAAATGGTCTCTGTCTTGACGGCCTCTCGATCGCCCAGGCGCATGACCGAGCCCTTGCCGTAATTCTTGTCGATCTGGGCGAGGACCGTGTCCAGAGCCTTTTCTCGGTCCGTGCCGGTTGCGCGGGAGACGGAAGTCGTGTTTCGCGATTTAGCAGCCATGATTACCTCAATTCCGTGGCCCTCCAGTGGTGGCAGGACCTGCTGTCGTGCGTTTCAGTCCTCACGCTAGTCGCCGGGACTGACAAGTTAAGCGCTTTGGGGCATCTGTGGAAAACCCGCGTCTCGCATCTGCGAACAGTCTAGCCGATGTCGAACACTAATTCGAATATAGTTTCGATCGGCGCGCCCCTGCGGTCTTCGAATGCCTCCGAGCCTCAGGACTCACCGGGGCTCCCCGGGATCGACTCCCAACCAACGATCTTCCGGCAGATCGTGCTGACGGCAGACGGCCTGCCACACCTTCAGCGGTGCAACTCCGGATTCGAGGGCCTCGTTCGCCGTGCGATTGTCCACCGCATCGAGAACCGTTTGGCTTCCCACGACCCGCGCGTATCCGGAACCGAATTCGTCCTCCATGCTCCGCCAGAACTCCGAAACCTTCACCGTTTCTCCTTTCCGGGCTCATCACAGCATTCCTCAAACTCGACAATAGCGGCCGTAGAGCCACAGGCAGAAGCCCGGTATATGGACCCGGAAACGCGAAAATCCGCATTGCCTGCGAATTGATCGCAGACAATACGGATTTTCAAACTACTCGGAAGGACTCATGGATGCGAGTCCTCCGCGGACACGACCAAATTTCGGTCGTTCACGCTTTTTCCGGGAACTATCGAACGATAGGGCGGGTCCGGTGCACGGCCGGCAGATCGCTGGAGCCCACGGCGTTCATGCCGTATTCGCGGCGGAACTCCTCGGAAAGCTCGTTGGGTACGGTATCGGGAACGTTGAGTCCCTCGGCGGAGGCGAGTCGGTCGGAGACCTCGCGGAGCATCTGGGACATGGGAATCTCCAGTGCGACGCAGATTGAAGCGAGCAGTTCTGACGAGGCTTCCTTCTGACCGCGCTCGACCTCACTCAAATATCCGAGCGAGACACGGGCACTGTGGGACACCTCGCGCAGGGTCCGCCCCTGACGCTGTCGGATGTCTCGAAGGACCTCACCGATTTCGTGGCGTAGGACAATCACTTTGGGCTCCTGCGGTTCGGGCGTGAAATTTTCTGACTGTCCCACGTCCTTCCAACGGACGACGCCGTTCACGGACACGGGTTGCTTAGTCATCTTTATGCCTATCTCCCTTTTCGATGTGGCCCCTTAGTATTGAGTGCCACTGGATTTCTTCAGCCTAATGCAGTTCTGACGTTCTCGTTAGGCCTGTGGACGGATCATCTTCACACCGTCACAGTTATTCAAACCAAGTTTCCTGTGAATTCATTCCCGCTCATGGCGAAAGGTGCCTGGGAATATCCTGGGCATGCTGTGGGAACCGCGTTTCAGGCGTCCAGGATCATCGTTTCCAGCAGGAGACGCAGGGCTGCCCGAACGCTTTGCTCGCGGATCTCCGCCCGGTCACCGTGAAAGCGCAGTTCCTTCGTTGCGAAACCAAGCGGGCTCGCACAACCGATATAGACCAATCCTACGGGTTTGCCGTCGTGGGGCTCGGGGCCGGCGACTCCTGTCGTAGAGATCCCCCAATCAGTGCCGCAGACATGCCGCGCACCGGCCGCCATGGCCCGAGCGACGTCGGGGTCTACCGACCCTTTGTCGGCCAGCAGGCTCTCCCGAACCCCGAGAACCCCCGCCTTGACGGAGTTGTCGTAGGACACCACGCCTCCCCAGAAGGCTGCCGAGGCCCCGGAGACCGAGCAGATGGTTGATGCGACCATACCGGCCGTCAACGATTCCGCCGTGGATATGGTCTGACCCGATACAGTCGCCGACGCGACGATTCTGGCCGCCAAGGATGCTGCGGATTCCGTCTCGGGAACGCCCATTCGGCTCATGACCGTCCGTTCTCAGCCAGGTAATCACGCCGCAGGGTGACCGCCTTCGCCACATAGTCGATGCCAGTCACTACGGTGACAACGACGACCGCGGCCATCACGATCCACCCCGGGATCATGGCCCACCACCCGAGTGCACCGAGCGGAAGAATGAACAGAATGAGTGCGATCGTTTGGAGAACTGTCTTGAGTTTGCCCCCCTTGGAAGCGGCCATGACTCCGTACCGAATCACGAAGAATCGCATGACGGTGATTCCCCACTCGCGGATCAGAATCACGATGGTGACCCACCACCAGAGTTCGCCCAAGATCGACAACACCACGAATGCCGCTCCCGTCAGGAGCTTGTCCGCTATGGGATCGGCGATCTTGCCGTAATCGGTGATCAAATTTCTCGAACGGGCAATGTCCCCGTCGAGCTTGTCCGTGTACATCGCCACTCCGAAAATCACGACGGCCGCCCATCGCATCCACATCGAAGTCTCGCCGAAATGCCCACCTGCGACCAAGAACCACACGAAGAACGGAACCATCACGATCCGGACCGTGGTCAGAGCATTCGGCAGGTTGAGGTTCGACGGTTTGGACGTCTCCTCGGGTTCTTTTGCGGTGCTCATGAGTGTCCCTTCCACGGGCCTTCAATTTTCGGTCTCATCGGCCGGTCAGCTGCCACGCGTCATTGTCCCCATTCGACTCGTCTGCGTGATCGTTGTAGTCCGGCGCGACGTTCTGCAAGGATTCTTCCACGGGGTCCCCTCCAGGATTCGCACCACCGTCTCCGGAGGATTCGGGCGGCTCCTCGCCCCTGAGTTTGGCCAGAGCAGCCGGAAGGTCGTCCGGAGATACAAGGACGTCACGGGCCTTGGACCCCTCGGACGGCCCCACGATTTCGCGGGACTCCAAAAGGTCCATGAGGCGGCCCGCCTTGGCGAAGCCCACGCGCAGCTTGCGCTGCAACATCGAGGTCGACCCGAACTGCGAGTTGATGATGAGTTCGGCGGCCTGAAGAAGGACGTCGAGGTCGTCGCCGATGTCGTCGTCGATCTTCTTCTTCGGCTGGTCCTGGATCACGTCCGAACGATAGCTCACGGGCATCTGAGTCTTGACGTGCTCGACGACGTCGTGGATCTCCGATTCGGTGACCCATGCGCCCTGCACACGCATGGGCTTGGACGCACCCATCGGAAGGAAGAGAGCGTCACCCTGACCGATCAGCTTCTCCGCGCCCGCCTGGTCCAGGACCACTCGGGAGTCCGTGACGGATGAGGTAGCGAACGCCATGCGGGACGGCACGTTCGCCTTGATCAGGCCCGTAACCACGTCCACTGAAGGGCGCTGAGTCGCGAGGACCAGGTGGATACCCGCGGCACGCGCCAGCTGGGTGATGCGGACGATGGCGTCTTCCACATCGCGCGGAGCGACCATCATGAGGTCGGCCAACTCGTCCACGATCACCAAGAGGTACGGATAGGGGCGGATTTTACGTTTGGAACCGGGTTCCGGTTGAACCTTCCCCTCGCGAACGGCCTTGTTGAAGTCGTCAATGTGCTTGAACCCGAAATGGGACAGGTCGTCGTAACGGGCGTCCATTTCCCGGACGACCCACTGCAGAGCTTCTGCCGCTTTCTTCGGGTTGGTGATGATCGGGGTGATCAGGTGCGGTACACCCTCATAAGCCGTGAGCTCGACGCGCTTGGGATCGACCATGACCAGACGAACTTCGTCAGGGGTCGAACGCATCAGAATCGAGGTGATCATCGAGTTCACGAAGGATGACTTACCGGCACCGGTGGCACCGGCGACGAGCATGTGCGGCATCTTGGCGAGGTTCGCGACGACGAAACCGCCCTCGACGTCCTTCCCGACACCCATGACCATGGGGTGCGGAGAGGCGTGGGCCTTGTTGGACCGCAGAACGTCGCCCAAAGCGACGGTTTCCCGGTCGGTATTCGGAATCTCGATGCCGATCGCGGATTTGCCGGGAATCGGCGAGAGAATCCGGACATCGGCACTGGCGACCGCGTACGAGATGTTCTTGGACAGGGCCGTCACGCGTTCGACCTTGGTCCCCGACCCCAGCTCGATCTCGTACCGAGTCACGGTCGGACCGCGAGAGAACCCGGTGACCTGGGCATCGACCTTGAACTGCTCCAGGACGTTGGTCAAGGACTCGACCACGGAGTCGTTGACTTCCGAGCGTTCCTTGGCCGGAGGACCCTGGATCAGCATCTTTTGCTGCGGCAGAACATAATCCGTGGTCGATAGCGCGGCCTCACGGGCCGCATCCCGCTGTGGCTGTGCATGAGGGATGCTTTCGTCCGACGGTGCGGGTGCACTCGATGAGAAAGTCTCGGCTTCCTTAGGATTCGGTTTTTCGACCAAAGGAGAGACGCCCTCGTGGGGGTCCTCGAACTGAGTATTCGGCTCCTCGGGCTCCTGAGGAGCCTTCCGCTGGGGCGCCGCCTGCTGGGGAGAAAGGACCTCGGTAGCGTCTCCGTCCGGACTCTGGATCACGCGGGTCCGGTCCAGGTCCTCCTGGACGGCTTCGGCAGTCTCACCCGATTCTTCCCCGCCATCCCGAGCGGCACGCGCACGATTGAACTTGCCCAGGTCGAAGAGCTCGGACTTCTTTCTCTTCTGCGGTTTGGCGCCAGCGGCCGCGGAATCGCGATGGTGATCGAACACCTCGGTGGGCGCGGTTGCCAAACGGCCACCGTGCGGATCCGCCGTGGAGGCATTCTTGTCGACCACTGCCCTCGTAAAGGCCTCGTCACCCACGTAGGTGTCCAGGGGACCCGAATCTTCCTCGGTCTTCTTGCGCCGTCCGAACAAGGAACGCTTGGGTTTGGTCGTCTTCGCCTCGTCATGGCCCTCGTCGAGGTAGCTGCGATCATGCTCCGGCGCAGAGACGTCGGTTCCCTGACGCTGAGGCTTCTCACCGACCAACCGGGCGAAAGCTGCTTGAATATTCGGCACGATCTGACGAATCGGCGTCGCGGTGATGATCAGGACCGAGATCAGAGCCAGGAGAATGTGGATCGCGACGGCGCCGGGAACCGTGACCAGCTTGGAGAACGTGGCCCCGGCCAACAAACCGACTATGCCTCCTCCCCCGCGAATGGCGTCCAGTCCCGAATCGATGCTCGGGGATCCGGCAGCCAAGTCGAAGAGGGCCGAACCGCTGATCACCATGAGAAGCAACCCGACGGCAATGCGGTTGTTGGCGCCCATATCCGTCGGGCGTCTGAAGGCACGGATCGCGAAGCCGCCGAGCATCACGGGCGCGACGAGCGCCATATGCCCGAAGGTTCCGGCCACCACAGCATGCCAAGCCGTGGCCGGCCAGGACACAGCCTGCACCCCGACGGAAGCAAGGCTCCACCATTCGACGGCCGCGGTGACCAGGGCCAAAATGAACATCAGGAGGGCGCCGCCGTCGCGCCGATCCTCAGGAGCCAATTCGGTGCGCAACGTGCCCATTCGACGGATTGCGCCGCCGACGAGATGGGCACAACCAACCCACGCGCCGAGGATCGCCCGGATGAGCCAGTTGGGCTGATCGGGTGCGCTAGTGGTCGCACGCGAAGAACGAGTGGCGGCTTTTTTGGTGCCGCTCGACGAACGCCGCGACTGCGATGCGCCCTTTTGAGGGGTGGGGGAAGTACGAGTCGCCATATCTTCCAGGGTAGACGATGAGGGCGGAACCCACACTCGCTCCGGTCAAAACCGCGCGAATCTGTGGATTACCGCCCTCGGCTCGTGGCTCTGCGCCGCGAGATATTCGTCTCTACTTCTCCTGATTGGCCTCCACGACCACGGGGATGATCATCGGTTTGCGACGAAGCTTCCGACCAATCCATTGGCCAATCGTACGGCGCACGATCTGCTGCATCTGGTGATTGGTCACGCGCTTGGCGGACTGCTCCTGAAGAGCGTCCTCGAGCGCCTCCGTGATCTTGGGAATCATCGGCGAGAAAACGGCGTCTTCTTCTGCAACGCCTCGGGCGTGGATATCCGGTCCTGCAACGACGCGTTTGGTCTTGCGATCGACCACAATCACGATCGAGACGAAGCCTTCTTCGCCCAACGTGCGGCGGTCCTTGAGGTCCTGGTCCGTGATTTCGCCCACGGACTTGCCATCAACGTAGACATAGCCACAATCGACGGCGCCCACGATCCGGGCCTGCCCGTTCTTCATGTCCACCGCGATGCCGCTTTCGCCCAGGAGAACGTTCTCCTCGGGGACACCGGTTTCCATCGCGAGCTTGCCGTTCGCAATCAGGTGACGGACTTCGCCGTGGACTGGAAGGACGTAATTCGGCTCGAGGATGTTGTAGCAGTACAACAATTCGCCCGCGGCCGCGTGGCCCGAGACGTGAACCTTGGCATTGCCCTTGTGGATCACATTCGCACCCAATTTGAGCAAGCCATTGATCACCCGGAACACGCTGTTCTCATTGCCAGGAATCAAGGACGAGGCCAACACGATCGTGTCGTCCTGGTCGATCTGGATCCTATGGTCCCCACTGGCCATGCGGGACAACGCAGCCATGGGTTCTCCCTGAGAACCGGTGCACATCAGAACAACCTCGTCATCGCGGTAATTGTCCACGTGCTTGAGATCGATCAGGACGTTCTCCGGAACGTGCAAGTAGCCGAGCTTCTCGGCGATCGACATATTGCGGACCATCGAGCGGCCGCACAGCGCTACCTTACGGCCTCGCTCGACCGCGGCGTCGATCACCTGCTGAACACGGTGAACGTGAGAGGAGAAGGAAGCCACAATGATGCGTTTGGGGGCGTCCCGGAAGACGTCGGAGAGCACCGGACCGATGTTCTTCTCCGTAGGAGTGAACCCAGGGACCTCCGCGTTGGTCGAATCCGGAAGGAAAAGATCGACGCCTTCCTCACCCAGTCGGGAGAAGTGACGCAAGTCGGTGATGCGACCGTCCAGAGGAAGCTGATCCATCTTGAAGTCGCCGGTGTGCAATACCGTCCCGGCCTTGGTTCTGATGAAGACAGCCAAGGCATCCGGAATCGAATGGTTCACGGCCACGAATTCGCATTCGAACGGCTTGAGATCCTCGACATCGCCTTCCGCGACGGCCATGGACGTCGAGCGAATACGGTGCTCCTGAAGCTTCGCCTCAACCAGGGCCAGAGTCAGCTGCGAACCGATCAAGGGGATATCGGGCCGACGCTTGAGCAGATACGGAACCGCGCCGATGTGGTCCTCGTGACCGTGGGTCAGGACAATGGCAACGATGTCGTCGAGACGATCAAGAATATGGTTCAGATCCGGCAGGATCAGGTCGACGCCAGGCTGGGTCTCCTCTGGGAAGAGAACACCGCAGTCTACGACCAGGAGCTTGCCGTTGAGTTCGTAGACCGTCATGTTGCGGCCTATCTCACCCAGTCCGCCGAGGGCCAGAACACGCAGAGTGTCCTTTTGCAGCTTCGGAGGTTTGGGCAAATCGGTAGGTATCTGGGTCACGGGACCCCTTTCTGATGATGAAGGCCCCGCCGGCTCTGCAGCGGGGCCCGTGAGGTTATTCGATGCTTGAGGCGGCGACTGACCCTTCGAGGTCTGACCGAATTCGTGCGGTCTCCGCCTCGGTGGGTTCAACGTGCGGCAGGCGCACCGTATTGGTTGCGAGCCTTCCCTGCCATTGAAGAATTGTTTTGGCGGCCACGGCCCCGGGAACCCGGGTCATGGTCGCGGTGACGACCGGATGTACATCCCGATGGATTCGCTGCGCGGTGGCCAGATCGCCCCGAACGACGGAATCGATGAGATCGCGGAACTGCTCCGGAATCACGTGCGTGGTCACTCCGATGAGTCCCTGCGCACCGATGGCCATCCAGGGGAGGGTCAATCCGTCGTCGCCCGAGTAAAACTGAAGGTCCGTCCGAGACATCACTTCGGTTGCGCTCGCGAAATCTGCCTTGGCATCTTTGACGGCAACAATATTCGGGTGTTCTGCGAGCGCGACCATGGTTTCGGGCGCGATCTGGATCCCGGCGCGGCCGGGGATGTCGTACAACATGATCGGGGTCTTGACCGAGTCGGCCACGGTGCGGAAGTGCGCCAGAAGTCCCGACTGAGTCGGCTTGTTGTAATACGGGGTGACGACCAGGAGACCGTCGACGCCGACTTCTTCAGCGAGCGACGCTACATGAATCGTGTGCTGAGTGTCGTTGGAGCCGACACCAGCGATAATCGAAGCCTTGTCCCCCACGGCGTCCTTGACGATGCGGAAGACACGGGCGTTCTCCTCGTCCGTCATGGTCGAGTATTCGCCTGTGGTTCCGCAGACGACGAGACCATCGTTGCCGCGCGCGACGAGCTCTTGGGCGAGCTCGGCGGTGGCTTTCTCGTCCACGGATCCGTCCGCCGCGAAAGGAGTGACCATCGCGGTCAGGAGGCGACCGAACAGGGGCTCAACGGGGGCTGTGTTCTCGATCGAAGACTCAGACATGTCTCCCAGGCTACAGCAAATTCACGCCTCCTCGCCTTGCGACAAAGCACCGGCGGCCCTGCCCTGATACAAAGCCACGGCGTCACGCATGGAGCGTCTTGCCCTCTTGCGGTCTCCGGCCGCGTCGTAGGCACAGGACAGCCGGAACCACGTGCGCCAATTTTCGGGGTCGGCCTCGACTTCCTGCTGGTACACCGGAAACTCCGCATCCGCGGCATCCCGGTCGATACCGCCAGAGGCAGTGCGCGGCAGATTGTCCTCGGGCAGGCCTCCTTCTCGTCCCAGGATTGCGGCGAGTTGTTGGACGCGCACTCCGAACAGGACTTCCCGGATCAGTGCCCAAGCGCCTATCAGCGGAAGCACGATCAAACCGGCACCAAGCAGGATTCCCGCGATGTCGCCCGAAGCCACCAGAAGGATGCCTCGCTGCAAGGTCAGGACCAAGTACAGGGCGAGCAGCGCGACCGTGATGGCCGCGAAAGTTTTGCCCTTGTTGGTCGAATCAATGAAGACGAAAGCCGCACTGAACGCCAGGATGACAAGAATGAAAAGTCGCGTCCCGGGAGGTACGGGGAGCAACCAGACGGTGATTGCGACCAGAACGACCGCCGCGGCCGTGAAAATCTTGAGTCCGCGCACGCTTCAGTCCAGGTCCAGGTAGCCGTCGAGCCCGTGTGTCAGCCCCGGGCGGTCACCAACGGTCCGTATTCCCAGAAGAACCCCTGGCATGAAGGAGACTCGGTCGAACGAGTCGTGACGAATCGACAGTTGCTGCCCCTCATCCCCCAGAAGGATCTCCTCATGGGCAACCAAACCGCGTAAGCGCACGGCATGGACATGCACATCTTCCACGACGGCGCCCCGAGCGCCCTGAGGGTCGGACTGTGTCGCGTCGGGGCTCGGCCCGCGTCCGGCACTTTTCCGGGCCTCGGCGATCTCGTGCGCGGTGTGCGCCGCGGTTCCGGAAGGAGCGTCCAATTTCTGAGGGTGGTGCAATTCGATGACTTCGACGGACTCGAAATATTTGCTCGCGGTCGCGGCGAATTTTCCCGCGAGGACCGCGCCGATGGCGAAGTTGGGGGCAATCAGAACGCCCGTTCCCGCATGTTCTGCGAGCAGCTTCCCCAACCGGTCGAGTTTGGTCTCATCCCAGCCCGTCGTCCCGACAACGGCGTGCATTCCGTGCTCGACCGCGTATCGGACGTTTTCCTCGCTGGCCGAGGGGACCGTGAGGTCAACGACGACGTCCGCCCCCGATTTCCCCAGGTCCTCGAGGCGATCCTGAGAGCCCAGGGCCGCCACCAGTTCCATATCTTCCGCATTTTTGACGGCTTTGACGGCTTCTGAGCCCATGCGGCCCGCCGCACCGAGTACTGCAACTTTGATCACGTCAGTCATGCTTCCCACCCTATCGCCGCATATGTCGGTCACCGAGTTGCGGCGGACCAGTTCATGAGGAAAGCCTCAACCGTCCGGGAAGCAGGAACCGCCCTCACGTGATTACCATGTTCAGGGAAGTTTCCTCGAACTCCCGGTAAACCACACTCACCAAGGATTTCTGCCCTCTTCATGAATTCGTCGTCCCTTTTTGCGTCGCCCGTACCACCCGAGGCAGGACAAGAGCGCTTCCACCTGAGGGGGCTTGATGGGCTTCGAGCTATCGCGGTGATTTCAGTGGTGATTTACCACTTGTGGCCGAGAGCATTGCCAGGTGGGCTGATCGGGGTCGATCTGTTCTTTGTGATTTCCGGTTACTTGATCACCGCACTGCTGCTGCGAGAAGCCGCGTACACCGGAAAAATGCACCTACCCCAGTTCTGGATGCGGCGATTGCGTCGGCTGATACCGGCAATGGTCTCCTGCGTTCTCATCTGTACGAGCGTCGCGTTCCTGATCGGCGGCGACATCCTGGTCCATATGCCGCGGCAAGTGATCTCGGCCCTGACGTATACGTCGAATTGGGCGAGCATCGTCGCGGGCAACGATTATTTTTCGAAAACTTCGCTCGAGCTGTACACCAATTTCTGGTCGCTGGCACTCGAGGAACAATTCTATTTGGCCTGGCCGGTCATCCTCGTCACGACCTGCATGCTGGTGATGTCGTGGAAGAAACGCACGCTGGTACCCGCTTTGCTCTGTGTCGCCTCGATCTCCGCCATGGTGTTGTGGAACCACTTTGAGCCAGATATGACACGTGGATACTACGGTCTGGACACCCACGCATTCGGCCTGATGACGGGTGCGGTCCTCGCACTGATGATCCCGTGGAGCATGTACCCGCCGCGCCCCGGAATTCGGGTGCGGGCCCTCGAGCAGCGGTACATGCCCGCGCTCAACGTATTCCGAATCCTTGCGGGCTGGGCCAGCCTCTTCCTTCTTCCCGTGTTCGCTCGCATCCTCACCGAGGACGAACCCACGATTCTGGCGCCATGGGGCCTCCTGGGCGCTTCGCTTCTAGGCCTGGGGGTCATTCAGACTCTGCTTCCGGACGTTCGCGGCATCGGTGCAGAATGGCTTCGTCGGCTCTTGTCCCTCAGCCCTTTGGAATGGCTCGGCAAACGATCCTACGGTCTGTACTTATGGCACTGGCCTGTGATGACTCTGTTGCACTACGGCGCCCCCACCGTTCCCGACCAGGTCAAAAACGTCCTGGTCCTGATCCTGACAATCATCGTTGCGGCGCTGTCCTACCGATGGCTCGAGCAGCCCGTTCGCCGAAAAGGCTTCCTCGGAGCCGCAAATGCATTTTTCCGGGCTTTCGGCCGGCCCGTTCGCGCCCGATGGGCCGCGATCGCATCAATGGCGCTCGTGGTGTGCGCGGTCACGGGAACGGTCGCGGCCTGCCTGAACGCCCCGCAAAAGACGCAAGCACAATCCGTGATCGCACAAGGTCGGGAAGCCCTGAAGTCGACCGAGTCGCCCTCGCCGTCCCCCAGCTCCTCGGGGCCCGAAGCGTACCGTCCGTCGCCTGGAGGAGAGGACGTCACGATGATCGGCGATTCCGTGACACTTGCCTCTGCGGACGCGTTGCAGTCCCATGCGCCAGGCATAGACGTCGATGCCGCGGTCAGCAGAAACATGTCCGCTGGGATAGACCTAGCACGCAAACGACTCGATCAGGGAACCCTGGGGCGGATCGTGGTGATTTCGCTGTCGACCAATGCCGAGGTCTCATCCGAGGACATCGACAAACTGACCACGATCTCGGAATCGGGCGAGACACGCGAGGTCGTCCTGGTCACGGGCCAAGCGCCCGAGAAACTCGATTGGGTCGGCCCATCGAACGACGCAATCCGCGCTGCCGGATCCGGAAACGACAAAATCGTCGTCGCGGACTGGGCAAAGGCTTCCGACGGCCAACCGGAGCTTTTGGTCTCGGACGGTGTCCATCCCGAGGCGGCGGGTCAGGAACTGTATGCATCGACCGTGGGAAACGCGATCGGAGAGGCCAAACAGAAACTCGCGCAACGGACCGGTGGCGGAAACGCTCCCGGCGACCAGCCGGGCCCCAAACCCGGCGGTCCGTGACGGCCTTGGCAGACTCGCTACGCAGCGAACTGCTAAGTTCGAATGTATGGCAGATCACCTTCCGTTGGAGCCGTCCACGAGCTTCGTTCTGACCGATGCCGACGGCAGAATACTGGCGAGCCGATCGCCCCAGAAGGTCTACTATGCCGCGTCGACCATCAAATTGGGCGTCGCGCTGGCCGTCGGACGGCACGTCCGTGACGGCTCGCTGAGCCTCGAGACGAATTTCGCGGCTACGAGAACCTTCAGAGGTGTGGACGGAGAGCCTTTCACCCTCTCGGGAGACCACCTGGACGACCAGTTTCCCCACGATGGCACCTGCTTGGCCGTCTCACAGCTCCTCCGTGTCATGATTTCTCGATCCTCGAATGAAGCCACCAACATCCTGCTGCGGGAAACGGGACTCGAGACCGTCACGGAGGTGTTCCACGATCTGAATCTTCAGGTCACCCGAGTCGAACGGCTGATCGGGGACTCCGCGGCCGAGATCCGCGGACTGACGAACGAGACGTCGGCCGCGGATCTGGTACACCTCATGCGCGGCGCCGTGACCGGTCTCGTCGGAGACCGCCCTCGGTTGCCGAATCCCGTCACGGTCGAGATTGTGCGTGCCCTGGAAGCGCAGACCGTTCCTCCGATCGGGCGGGTTCTTGGACCCCGCGTACGGTGGGGTTCCAAGTCCGGCGAGGTCCCCGGTTATCGCCACGACGTCGCTTTCATCGGCAACCCGGCCACATCTGAGTGCCGGTATTTGGCGGTGTGCACCCGCGGGTTCGAGGAGTCTGAAGCTGACGAGTCGATCGCCGCAATCGTTCAGGCCCTGGGCCTCGACTCAACCAGCGGCTCGGGAACAGGGGACGATGTCCGAGAGGATCGGACCTTGGACTGAACAGCGCGGACCGAACGACCGACTACGAGGTTGCCCCACCCTCATTCTCCCAATCTTCCTCGTCCTGCTCGAGCGCGGCTTGGTTGACGCTCGTGAGGAATTTGAAGGATACCTGCTCGGCCAGATCCTTCACGAGGTACAGTCGGTGGGCTTCGGAGTCGGAGTCTCGAAGGGCCTGATCCCTGGCAATTTTTCGCTCGCCACGCAGCGCTCTGCCGATCATGGCCAGTCGCTCGCTGAGCACCGTGGCCAGACCGTCTCGCAATTCGACCAGGTTGGTCCCTGAGACTTCGAGGCGTCTGTCCACGACGTCGAGCGCGACGTCCGGATAACCGGCCGCGACCAGGAAATCTCGAGTCGACTGATCTGTGATCGCAGCGATTTCGTCGCTGACTGGGCGACGGGTAAACATGATGTCGACCATGTACTGCTGGGGCGCCTCGTCGGTCATGAGCGTCGGCGGCAGGGATCCGGTCATGACCGCTCCCAGGCCCAGAATTCCAGCTTCATCCGGGATATTTTCTATTCGCTCTTCCATATATGAACTCTACGCCGTATATTGCGCGGACTACAGCACGCGAAGAATTAAATTAAAAAGGAATTTTCAGCTGGCGTTCGGAAAAAGATTGTATGATTCAGGTACAGAGGAATTGCAATCCCATGATCGCTCGGAAAATGTCCGGAGCCTGCCTCTCTGCCGCGCGGCCTTCCCATTCATCGGGTGCTGCACGGTGTGGGACCAATCGACGCCTTTGCAGTCTTCGCGTTCACGCGCAAGGCCAGGGCGCCAGATGTGAGGACATCATGGCCACTGAGCCAAATTCTCGTACCCAATCCACCCGACGAGGCAGAACAGCTGCCCCACAAGAATTTACCGAACTTGCCAAGAATATTCGGCAGAGCGGTTTGTTGAGACGGAGATATGGATATTACTGGACCAAAATAATTGGCCTTTTCCTAGCATTTTCTGCAACAGTTCTGGCGCTCATTCTCATCGGAGATACTTGGTGGCAAATGATCACGGCCGTCGTGTTGGCCTGCGTACTGACACAAATCGCCTTTCTGGGGCATGATGCCGCGCACCGCCAAATCTTTGCATCCGGCCGGTGGAACGACTGGATCAGCATCGTCCTCGTGGATTTCCTCGTGGGTATGAGCTACGGGTGGTGGCAGCACAAGCACACCAAGCACCATGCCAATCCCAACAAATCCGGATCGGACCCGGATATTGAGCTCCCGATTTTCGCGGTCACCGCTGAACAAGCCGACAGTCACCAGTCTTCACGTCTCAGGACGTGGGTGCGCGGGCGCCAAGGTCTCCTGTTCTTTCCCCTACTGTTCCTGGAGGGTCTCTCCCTCCATGTTTCCAGCGTCCAACGATTGGCCGCGCCAGGGAAGCTCAAGCGTCGGTGGGCCGAGATCACGCTGATCACCGTCCGCCTCACCAGCTATGTGCTTCTCGTCTTCTGGGTCCTCTCCCCCGGAGTTGCCGGTGCGTTCTTGGGCGTTCAACTCGGACTCTTCGGTTTCTACATGGGTATGGCTTTTGCCCCGAACCACATGGGAATGCCGATTGTCCCCAAGAACATGCGTATCGATTTTTTGAGAAGGCAGGTTCTGATGAGCCGAAATATCAAGGGGTCACGCTTCCTGGACACCGCGATGGGCGGACTCAATTACCAGATCGAACATCATCTTTTCCCCTCGATGCCGCGACCCCATCTCCGGAAGGCCGCACCGATGATCGCCGCGTACTGCGAGGAGCACAGAATCACGTACACCCGGACGAGTCTGCTCCAGGCCTACGTTCGTGTCGCCGATTACATCAACCGCGTGGGACTCGGCAAGAAGGACGTCTTCACGTGCCCCCTCGTCCAGGAACGCCAGTCTCCAGGCGTCCCCGTTCCGGTGGGGCATTCGTAGAGGAGACGTCAGGCTCCGATGACCGTCGCGGCTTCCCGCTCGCGGCGGTCGGAGGAGAGACCTTCGATCCAGCGAGCTATGCGATGCGCATTTCCGCCCCGCAGAACCGCCGCATGATCGCCATCAACCACGTGTGTTTCCAGAGAACTGCACAATGGCTCCCACGCGGTCGGGTCGGCACCGGCCTCGAGGGTTTGACGTGCCGAGCAGAGAACCACGCGACCGTCGAATCTGCGCGGTGAGTCCCCTCTCGTGTATCCCATGGCTTTCCACACGGACGCGATGCAGGTGCGCAGCGCGGAGTCGTCCAGGTTCGCCAACGCAGAACCGTGCTCCCGCAAGGCCGTGACGGTCTGTTCCAGACCGGATGGAACAGTCTCAGGCTCGATCCCGCCCATTCTCATCAGGGCGATCCACAGATCCGATTCCGCGGGCTCCGGTCGGGTGAGCCAGTACGCCGGCGGATACGCGTCGAGGAGTACGACTTTCTGGACCGGAAGACCGGAGTCCGAAGCGCGAGCCGCGACGTCGACCGCGGCGATCCCTCCGACCGACCACCCCCCGAGGATACAACCGTCCGGGGCCACTTGCCTGAGGGATCTCGCATATTCCGCGGACAACGCTTCAAGATCCTCCGGCCACGGCGCCTCGGGCATCGCAAATTGCGGTGCTTGCAGGGTCCAAACCGAACGAGCAGGATCGAGGTACTGCAGAAGCGACGCATAGCACCAGCCCAGTCCGCCGGCCGGAGGCAAGAAAACCAGCGGCGCCAATGCCGGGTCCTGTCCACGGCGAAGTTGCAGCGCAGGGGCGAGTTCTCCGAAGCCTTGCTTCTCGAGTGCCCCGGCCAGCGACCGTGGGGTCGGATGAGCAAAGATTTTGGCCAGCGAACAAGACAGCCCGAAATGCTCTTCGACCCGGATGCCCAATTCGAGGGCGCTCAGCGATGCCCCGCCCGCCGTGAAGAAATCCGTTTCCGGGCCGACCGCGGGAATATTCAGCACGTTGCCGAACAGCGTGCACATGACCTGCTCCCGAAGATTCTGGGGAACCCCGCCTTGGTCCGGAACGACCAGTTCTCGCGTATCCAAGGCCCTGCGATCGGCTTTTCCGTTAGAGGTGACCGGCATTCGGTCAAGCGCCGACCACAACGTCGGAACCATGTAGTCGGGCAGGTTCTCCTCGCAGTGGGTTCGGGCCGCCGCAAGCGTTTCTTCGGCCCCACCCGAATCCGTCTCAACGAATGCCGCGAGGACGTCTTGTCCGCCGATGTCTTTGACGAGTACGGCCGCGGCATGAACGCCCGCGACGTCGGTAAGGACCGACTCGACCTCGCCGAGTTCGAGGCGCTGCCCGCGGATCTTGATCTGGTGGTCGCGTCGGCCGCGGTACTCGAGGACACCGTCGTCACGCCAGACGGCTACATCGCCCGTGCGATATATTCGCAGTTTCTCGGTCCTCGGCGCCGCGTCGTCGTGAGAGCGAGATGGTGCCGGATGCACAACCTTCAGCTTCCCTAAGGCCACTTCATCGGCTTCAGGTCGGTTCAGGTATCCGGACATGATCTGGACACCGGAAAGACACAGTTCTCCCGGAACCCCAGGAGGGCACACGTGGCCGGTCGGATCGACTACGTAACACCCGGTGTTCCAGGCGGGTTTTCCGATCGGCACCACGCCGGCATTCGGGTCTTGGGACGTGTCCCACGCGGTGACGTCGATTGCGGCTTCGGTGGGTCCGTACAAGTTGAGCGGGTAGACCCCCAGAACCTCATGCGCACCACGAACCTGTTCCCTCGTCAAGGCTTCGCCGCTGCACACGAGGTATCTCAGCGACGTCGAAGCCCCCGAGAGTATGTGGCGCACGGACGGCGTCGTGAGGAAAGCAGAGAGCATCGTGGGCACGAAATGAAGGCACGTAACCTGTTCTTCGGTCATAAGTCGTGCCAAGTACTCAGGATCCTTGTGGCCTTCGGGGGCCGCGATCACGATCCTTCCGCCGTGCTGGAGGGGCCAGTACAGCTCCCACACGTGGACGTCGAATGAGATCGCGGTCTTGTGCGCGACTCGGTCCCCCGCCCCGATCGGAATCAGATGTTGCTGCCAACGGAGCCTATTGTCCACAGCGCGGTGGGTTATGGGCACGCCCTTGGGGCGTCCGGTAGAACCGGAGGTGAACTGGATATAGGCCCGATCCCCCGGGCGTGTCGAATGGCCAGGATACTCACCGGAGGCGGAGGGCGATGCACCGTCTTCGCCGTGGATTTCCGGCTCGCGCTCGAGAGAGCCAGCAAGCTCCCGTGAGTCGATTTGGCGGATCGCCGTCTGAGGGCTCGTCCCGAAATCCAGCCCTGCGATTGCCGGACCGTTGACGAGGACGGTGCACTGCGCGTCGGCGAGCATCGTTTCGACGCGCTGGGCCGGAAGGGAAGGATCAATGGGCAGGTAAACGGCGCCGGCATACAGGACACCGTAAAGCAGCTCGAACTGTTCGACGCCACGTTCTGTCCTGAGGGCAACCGCATCTTGAGGCCGTACGCCGGCTCGCACCAGGCCCCGGGCCACGGACTGCGCGGCGTACTTCAACTCGGCGTAGGTACGTTGCCTCCCACCGAAGCGCCCGTCGGCATCGTAGACGGGCCCCTCTCGAAGGGCTACGGCTTCCGGCGTCCGATCTGCTTGGATTTCGAACCTCTGGAGCAAAGTGCGGTGCTCGACGAATTCGTCAGCCCCCTGGAATCCGAGGATCGCGTCGATTTCCTCCGGCAGTGCCTGCTCCAGCTCTGCAGTGCTCCTGTTCTCGACGGCCGCCAGCGACCAGGAGGCGAGCCAATTCTTGATCCTTCGGACGTGCCGATCGACCTCATCGCGTCCGTAGAGCTCTGGATTCGCGGTGAGCTCCAGGCTCAGCACATTTCCCCGTCCCGGCATTCCGCGCATGCAGACGGTCATATCCGGAACCGGACCGGCGGTAACGTTGTGGACCCGCCCTTGCAGCCCGCCAAACCGTAGGACGGCGTCGAAAGGAACGACGTTGATCTGCGCCCCGAAAAGCTTTCCACCTCTCCGGGTGCAATAGCGTTCCAAATCTTCTTGTCGGGCCAGGGCGTGGGTCTGGTTGAAAACCATTTGCTCGCGGACCGCCAGAAGCTGCTCCCGAGGCTGGGAGACTGCCGATACCGTCACGGGAAGCATGTTGACCGCGGTACAACATGTCCGGGCCGCAACCCGGGGCCCACCGGGCAGAGCCCTATTCATCTGGGGCACCCCGAACCGGGCTTCTTCGACACCGAGAACACGGGCCAGATAGGATCCCACCGCGGCGATAACACCGGCCGGCCACTGAGTTCCCGCGCCGCGCGCGACCGAAACCAGCCGATCCTGGATTTCGGGTTCGATCGGAAGTGTTGCCCGATGTGGACGTGGGCTGGGTGGGGCCTGCCGTTGGGCGAGCGAAAAATCTTCCTCAAGACCTTCGCGTTCGAGCCTGTCCGTCCACGCCTCCTGGTCCTTCGCACGCCGGGCGGCGTCGCCGAGATCTTGAGCCCGAAGCTCCGCCAGCCCAGGCCGTGATGCCGGCTCAGGATGGTGACCGGCGGTGATCTGACCGTAAACCTGCCCGGCGCGGCGAAGTGCGTCGAAGGCCGCAAAGCCGTCCGCGACCAGGTGGTGGACGCAGTGATAGAACCAGGTGCGTCCACCGCACTCGATAATCGCGGAATCGACCGTCTGGCCAGCCTCAAGGTCCAGGGCTTGCCCTGCTGTGCCGGAACACCATTCCAGTACCGCTTCTTTGGCTCCATCAGCGGGGGCGTCCAACCTCACGACTCGAGCGATATTCACGGATCTGGCGAATTCCTCGAGGCTCAACGGCTGCCACCCGAGTTCGTTTCCTCGTTGCACGAGCCTGATCCGCAGACCTTCGTTTTCTGCGTACACCGTCAGGATCGCGTCCCGCAACGCGTCAACGTCCGCCAACGTCGGGAATTCGATGCACTCTGCCGTGTTGTAGCAGGGATTGGCTGGGTCGAGCGTGGTCGCGAAGCCGATCCCGAGGGCCGCGTCCGTGAGGGGAAACCATTCGGGGTGCACTTCGTCTAGCCCCTCTCTGACGCTTCGCGCAGGAACTTCACGCTCGGATCGGCGATCAATTCGGTGAATTCCAAGGTCACACCGTGGTCCTGGAGGTCATCCAACAGGGCGAAGGCCGAAATGGAATCCATTCCCAGTTCGAAGAGGTTCGATTCGGGTTCATCAAATGCTTTGTCCAAGGACCCTGCCTCGCTCAGGTGAGGGGCCAGGACGTTCTTGAGGGTCGAGTCATCGACCATGGTTTTTCTCCTTCTGTTGACGGACAATTACGGTCTGGTGGTGGCCATGTCTTTGGCCAAGGCCGTGCGCAAATGGCGACGCGAAATCTTGCCGACATTGGTCATCGGAAGGCTCGCGCGGATTTCCACACGCTCGGGAATCTTGAATTCCGCCACGCCCTGCTCTCGGAAATACGTTCGGAAATAGGATCTGGGGTCCGACCCGAAGTTCGCGCCCGGTTGCGGCATCACCACGAGTCCGGCCCGCTCCCCCACGTCTTCATCCGCGATACCGACCACGACGGCATCGGCCACTCCGTCGGCTGTCAGGGCGATATCCTCGATCTCGTCGACCGCGATCTTCTCACCGGCCCTGTTGATCTGGTCCTTGGCTCTTCCGGTCACTTCGAGGTGCCCGTCCGGATGACGCCGGACGATGTCGCCGGTGCGGTAGTAGCCTTCCTCCGTGAAGCTGAAGAGATTCGCCTTCTCTTCCAAGTAGTATCCGCGGATCGTGTAGGGGCCACGGGTCAGCAAATGTCCCGCTTCGCCCGATGCGACGGGTTGATCGTCGTCGTCGAGTATGACGATCTCGTCCTCCGGGCTGATAGGACGTCCCTGGGTTGTGAGGACAACCTCTTCCGGGTCGGAATCACGAGTGTAATTGACCAGACCTTCCGCCATTCCGAAGACCTGTTGGAGCCTCGCACCCAGAATGGGGACGACCTTTTCGGCGACGCTCGGTGCCAGCTTGGCGCCGCCGACCTGAATCAATTCGAGACTGCCGAGATCGGGGGTCCTGCGCTGGGCCGAAGCAATCCACGCTTGCAGGAGAGGAGGGACGAGCGAAGCCATCGTGACACGCTCACGCTCGATCAAGCCGAAGGAGGTCTGCGGGCTGGGATCCGCCGCAAAGACGAGACTTCCGCCCGCATGCAGTACACCGAGGATGCCCGGGGAACTCATGGTGAAGTTGTGCGCCGCGGGAAGTGCCACGAGCATCACGGTTTCCTGGTCGACTCCGCAGATCCTGTCCGATTCCCGAACCGAGTACAGGTAGTCCGCATGGGTTCTCGGGATGAGTTTGGAGATGCCCGTCGTGCCGCCCGAAAGTTGCAGGAATGCGACATTTTCGCTCAGACGCTCCGAGCCCCGGTTCCGAACCGGTGCAGGCAAATCGGCCAACGGTTCAGGACTCTGCCTGACCACGACGACGTCGGCATCGACCTCGCCCGTGTACCCACCGACCTCGACGAGGACGGGTGGCACGAGCCCTTCCGCGCGCAGGTCTCCCGCGTACCGGCGGTACAAGTCGAGGTAGTCGAAGTCTTCGGCGCCCTGACACACCACGTGGGCGGCGGCGTCGGTCTTCCGGGCGAACTGGCACAGATCCATCGCACGATGCTTGGGCAAGGTGAAAACGGGTACGACTCCCAGGAGGAAACAACCGCACATATAGGCCATATACTCCGCCGTGTTCGGAAGTTGCAGCAGGACGCGGTCCCCCGGAACCGCTCCGGCGTCCGCAAGCACCCGGGCGGCGCGTCGGGCTTCTTCCTCCAGCTGGGCATAGGTCCAGGTCACGGTAGCGAGGCTGCTTGCCTCGGAGGCTCGGGCGCTATGGGCAATCACCGCGGTCCGTTCCGAGAATTCACGGCACCGGGCCAGGATGAATTCCTGGAGAGTTTCATCGATCCAGTAGCCCGCCTCGCGGTACTTTTGGGCGAATTCCTCCGGGATGCCGGGGAAGTCGGCCAGTGGTCTTCGACCGGGGCCCATTGTGGACGTCATCTACGTACTTCTTTCATGTTGAAGGGACTGGATTCGGTGAATCGCCCGTGCGCTCACCGTGCGGAATCAACGGTGTGCCGGGATGAGAACCGGTGCACCCGTCTGCGGGTGTTCCATCAGGTAGACCTTCTGGCCGTAGACCTCCTCGACGCGTTCGGGGGTCAGCACATCGGGAGGAGAACCGTCGGCAACCAGTCGGCTCCGGGAGAACATGAGAACCCGGTCCGCATACCTGGCGGCCTGGTTGAGGTCGTGCAGAACCACGACCAGGGCGGTGCCCCGGTCCGCGAGGTCCCTGGCGGACCGGAGAAGAGACTCCTGATTTTGGAGGTCCATCGCGGCGGTCGGCTCGTCCAGGAGCATGATCGGGGTGGTTTGGGCGACGGTTCGGGCATACGCTACTCGCGCTGACTCGCCCCCGGAAAGTGTCGTGACGTCGCGACGGCGCAGACGGACCAGATCCGAGCCGAGCAACGCATCCTCGACGATCTGGTGGTCACGCTGAGCGTCGACGTCGTGCGGCAGACGCCCCATTGTCACGGCTTCTTCCACACTGAAACCGAAGTGCGTGGTCTGCTGCTGAAGCATCACGGAACGCCGGCGGGCAAGCTCCAATGCGTGCCATTGGCTGGGGGCGCGGCCGCAGAGAAGGATCTCTCCGCGGCTGGGTTCGAAGTCTCCCGCGAGCAGACCCAACATCGTCGATTTGCCGGCGCCGTTGGGTCCCACGAGCGCCGTGAGCGTCCCAGGTCGGAGGCTGAAAGTGACGTCGTCAATCAGCGTTTTGCCGCCGATCGTGTAACCGGCGGAGGTCACGTCGATGACCCCGAGTTCAATGTCGCCCTCCGTGGCCAAGGTATTCGCCACGGGCTCCGAATCTGCTTCGGGCGCTCGGTTGATTTTCCTCCGTGATGAGCGGTCCTTGCGGATCATGAAATCCTCCTTTTCTCTCGAAGGATCAGGAACAGGAAGAAGGGCGCGCCGACCGCGGCCGTGAACAAACCAATGGGTATTTCGGTCGGCGGGTTCAGGGTGCGCGAGGCGGCATCGGCGGCCACGACCAAAACCGCTCCGGCGATTGCCGAGGCCGGCAGCAGCGCCTTGTGTCCAGGGCCGACGATGAAGCGCATGATGTGAGGGACAACGAGCCCGACGAAACCGATGGACCCAGCGAATGCAACGGCGGCCGCGGTCAACAGTGCCGTGGTCACGATCACCACGAATCGACTGACCTTGACGTTGAGGCCCAAGTGTTGAGCCTGACGCTCGCCAAGAGTCAGTACATCGAGAGTCTTGGACAAACGAAGGACCAAAAGCATGCCAACAAGAAAAATCGGCAGAACGGCAGCCAGCTGCGCCCAATTGGCCCGTCCCAACGAACCCATCTGCCAAAAGACCAGGGTCTGAAGCTGCGAGTCATCGGCAATGTAGGTGAAGAATCCGACCAGGGCCTGGCAGGCTGAACCAACCGCGATTCCCACGAGGAGCATCCTCGCCGTACCTGTGGTCCTGCCGGGTCTGGCCAAGAGATAGATCAGCCCAGTGACGGCCAGGCCGGCTGCGAATGCGCCTAGAGGAACAACCCACGCGGTTGCGAACCCACCGGCCAGCACGATCGCGCCGACCGCGCCGACGGACGCCCCGCTGGTGACCCCGACGATACCGGGGTCGGCCAGAGGATTGTTGAAGAGGCTCTGAAGGCATGCACCCGAGATCGCCAGAGCGGCCCCGACCATCACCCCAAGGAGAATGCGGGGGACCCGCAACTGCCAGACCACAGAAACGTCCCGCTGGTTCAGCGAATCGTCGCCACCGAAAAGTGGAGCCGAGAGGATGTGCCACACATCGACGAGCATGACCCGTACAGGCCCGATCGAGACCGAGAGGACCATGAGGGCGAGCAGGATCACGACCCCAAGGGCCAACGTCGCGGAGAGGGGAAGACGATGGATCTCCTCGCCGTGCGAATTTCTGCGTGTTGTCGGCATTCAGTCTCAGAACTCCGAAATCGCCTTGGCGAGAGCTTCCGCCCCGGCGCCCAGTTCGGGGCTCGAGTAGCGAACCTGGGCGTCCGGCATAACCACGATTCGGCCTTCCTTACCGGCCTTAGTCTCCTTGAGGGTCGGGAACGCTTCCCACAATCCGTCTTCTCTTCCCCAAGCCTCGTAGTCCGACTCGGCCAGTACGATCACGTCCGGGTCGGACGCGAGGATCCCCTCGTTGCTGAATTCGCGGGACAGGCCGCGCAGCCCGCTCTCGGCCCCCACGGACTTCATACCGAGGCTTTCGATCATCTCGGTTCCGGGTGTTCCGGTACCCGCAACCGAGTTCTGGCCACCGGCTCCGTTGGAGGTCACCTGGATCACGCTGTGGTCCTGGAGGTTGGAGTCCTTGACCTTCTTCTTGGCCTTGTCCATATCCGCGTTCAAGGAATCCACGAGTTGCACGCCGGCATCGTGAGCCCCCACGTAGTCGGCCACTGCCTGGAGTTTGTCTGCCTGGGTGGTTTGGTCGTCCACCACGACGGCGTCGGTTCCTGCGTCACGGAACTGCTGTGCAACCTCACCGTGCCGTTTGGTGTTGTCCCCAATGAACAACGTTCCGTCCAGGGCCAGAAGTCCTTCGGTTCCGGTCTGCTTGCTGAACTCGAAGTGCTCCGGGGCATCCTTGCCGGCGGGCGAGGTGCTGTTGCTCGGGGCGGCGTAAATCTTGTCCTGGAGGCCGAGGGCCGCCAAAGTCGACGAAATGCCATCCCCTGCCGAGATGATCTTGGACGCGTCCTTGACCGTGACCTCGGTTCCGGTTCCGTCCTTGACCGTGGTGGGCAGCTGGGGATCAGCCTTGATGTCCTCGAAGTTGGTGGTGCCGACCGCGTGCTTCCAACCGGCGGGCAGCTTGAGATCCTGTCCGTTGCCGGACGATGAGGACTCCGAGCTCGAGCTGGCCTGATCCCCTTCGGAGGCGGTGCTGGCTGCGTCCCCGCAACCGGCCAAGACCAGCGCTCCGATGCTCAGCGCAGCGAACGCTCTCGTGGCGCGCAGGCAGGCCCTGGCACGGCGAGAACGTGTTCTGCCGTTGCTTCCGTCCGCGGGAGGATACGGGCGTTCGTTCTCCTCGACAGCGACGGTCTTCGATTCGTTGAGTTTCTCATGATGCGGTGACATATTTCCTCTTTTCTTCGGGCCGACAAGGCCCTTCCTTAGGGGTGGTTCTTCAGCCACGGTCGGAAGCAGCAGGTACGGGGGCGGCGGAAGCGTTGAGCTGGCTGTATCTGCCGCCCAGCGTGATCAGCTCGTCATGGGTCCCGAACTCGATGATCCTTCCGTTCTCCATGACGGCGACTCGGTCGCACCGAGCGGCCGTTGCGAGTCTGTGTGCGACGATCACGGAGGTCGCGTCCGTGGCTTCTAGCGCATCCATGACGGCCGATTGCGATGCGGCGTCGAGGTGCGCCGTAGCCTCGTCCAGGAGCAGCAGATCCGTTCCGGCGAGCTCGGCACGGGCGAGCGCAATGAGCTGGCGATGACCCTGGGCAAGATTCGCCCCGCCGTCGTCGACGCGGTACTGGAAACCTCTGGGCAGACGAGCAATCGCGAGGATCGCCCCGCTGCGTCGCGCGGCTTCTTCGACCTCGGCATTCGTCGCGCCGGGCCTCGCATACCGGATGTTCTCGGCGATCGTGGTGTCGAAAAGGTGTGGTGCCTGGTTGACCACACCGACGCGCCGCCGGTAGGTCTGCCGATTCAGGCCACCGCGTTCGCTGCCACCGACCAGCACTCGCCCCTGGTCGGCTTGGTAGAGCCACGCCATGACCTTGACCAAGGTCGTCTTCCCGGCACCGGTGCTCCCGACCACGGCAAGGCTCGATCCTCTCGCGAGTTCGAGGTCGATATCCTTCAGGGCCGGTTGGGAGGCACCATCGTGGGTGTAGCCGACCCCGCTCAAGCGGATATCGCCCGAGAGTCGAGCCGGATTCTGCGAATGCGGCTCGTCCGAATCCACGAGATCGCTTTCCTCTTGCGGGGTGGACAACAGTTCGTCGGTCCGCTTCTGGCCGATTCGCGCCTGCTGGTACGAATCGAAAATATTTGCCAGCTGCTGAATCGGCGCATAGAACTGTCCCAGGAACAACAAGAACGCGGCCATGATGCCAGGGGTCAGGCTGCCATCGGAGACGAAGTGCGCGCCGGCGACAAGGACCAATGCGTTGGATACTTGGGAGCAGAACACGACGAAAGGGAAGTAGAGGGCGATGTAGCGTTGCGCCTTCTCGCGGGATTTCCGGTATGTGTCGGAGACCTTCTGGAAGAACCCGGCCGCCACGGACTGTTTTCCGTGCGATTGGACCACGCGCAGACCGGAGATATTCTCCTGCAGAGAGCTGTTGACCTTTCCGATGTCCTCTCTCGCCTGGTCGTAGGCCTTAGTAGACAGTTTGCGGAATATCAGGGTCGCTATGAGAACCAGCGGCATCGGGGACAACGCAATGACGGCGAGCAACGGGTTGAAGATCAGCATGGCGATTCCGATCCCAAACATCGAGATCAGAGACATCGTCCCGTTGACCAAGCCCGTCTGCAGGAAACGCGAGAGCGAATCGACGTCGACGGTCAGCCGGGTCATGACCTGTCCACCCTGTTCCTTCTCGAAGTATGGAAGTCCGAATCCGAGGACGTGGCGAAAGCTCCGCACGCGAACGCCGTATTGAACGGATTCCGAGCCCTTGGAGCTGAACAGCGATTGCCCGATGTAGAAGAACCAGTCCCCGGCGATCATTGCCCACGCGAGTACCGCGTAGAGGAGCAACGTTGAGTGGTCCCTCGGCGCGATCCCGAGGTCGATGCCTCGTTGAATCATGAGAGGCACCAGCACGTTGACCAGCGCGCTCAGGGCAATCAGGATCAGGGCCGCGCCGAAGAGGCCCTTGACGGGCTTCAACATCTGGACGACGCGCGTGATTTTCGAATCGGCGGCCATGTTCACCACGGATTCGGGAAGGGTCGTGAGCCAAGAGCCGGGTTTCGCCGAGTCGCCTTCCGGCATATCGGTTGCCAGGTCATCCTCGGTACCGTCCGGGTCCTCGGCCGCGGGCCAAAGACTCGCGTCTGCCGATACTCGGTCGATGGCCTCGTGTCCACCGGCCATGAGCTCGCCGAATTGCGGGCAGTCCCGAAGGAGCTGTTCACGGGTACCCACACCCACGGTCCGGCCACGGTCCAGGACGACAATCCTGTCCGCGAGGTCGAGGGTACTGCGGCGTCGGGCGATCAAGAGCGTGCAACGCCGGGCTGAAGAATCTCCCTGACGGTCGGCGCTCGCGTAGTGCCGCAAGGTTTCGTTGATGCCGCTCTCCGTGGTCGCGTCCACGGAACTCGTGGCGTCGTCGACGATGAGCACCTTGGGCTGGGTCAGCAGGGCTCGGGCCAGGGCAATACGTTGCCGCTGCCCGCCTGAGAGATTCTGACCGCCTTCGGCCAATTCGGTCTCGTACCCGCGGTCCAGACGCGCGATGAATTCATCGGCACCGGCCGCTCGGGCCGCGGTCCGGATGTCCTCGTCCGAACAGGCATGAGTCCCGTAGGCGATGTTGTCTCGCACCGTGGCGCGGAAAAGAAACGGATCCTCGAAAACCACACCGACGTCCCGCCGAAGCTCCTCGAGCTTCAGTTCCCGGACATCGCGGGGGCGCTCGTCCTCGGGAACGTCCGAGGCATCCGCCGGGTTGCCGATGAGCACGGAGCCACCGCTGACGTCGTAGAAGCGCGGTGCCAGAAGCGCAAGGGTTGATTTTCCGGAGCCGGAGGCCCCGACGACCGCGACGGTCTCCCCCGGCTTGACGGTCAGGTTCACGTCGCGAAGAACGAGTTCGTCCGAAGTGTATCCGAAGGAAACGTTGCGCATCTCCAACCCGGTGCTCCGGGGCGGGGTTGCCTCGCCATCCCGCATCTCGGGCTTGGCGTCTGTCAGCTCGAAGATTCTTTCCGCACACGTGCGGGTCCG
Organism: Rothia uropygioeca; assembly: GCF_004136585.1. Classification (NCBI taxonomy): domain Bacteria; kingdom Bacillati; phylum Actinomycetota; class Actinomycetes; order Micrococcales; family Micrococcaceae; genus Rothia; species Rothia uropygioeca. The sequence continues at coordinate 68,279 of NZ_NOIR01000004.1, forward strand.
CTGCGCGATCACCAGGAAAGAGGCCATGACGCGGGTCGGACCGGTCAGCATGCTCAGATACGTGGAGAACGCAACAAAGGTTCCGAGGTCAAGGCGTCCCGTGGTGACCTGCCATCCGCCGACCAGGAGCAGTGCAGCCTGCCCCGCGGGAGGAAGGGCGAGCATCGTCGCGCTGGGTGCCGCCTGGGCCCGCATGGTCTGCATTCGGCGGGAGAACAGGCAATGGCTTGCCTTCTCGACCCACTTCACGTGGCGGGTCTCCTGGACGAATGACTTGACCACCGATATCCCGGACAGGGCCGAGCGAATGTTCTCGGTGATCTGGCCGACGTCGTGCTGCGCTCTGGCCGACGTCTCGAAAACCCGCTTTCGTGTTCGCCAAGCAGTCATGCCCAGCAAAAACACGACGGACACGGCGATGAGGGTCAGACTCGGTGACAGCCAGAGCATGACCCCGATTCCGAATACGTAGTAGGAGATGACAGAGACGGGGACCGGGCACATCTGCAGCATGGACTGGACCTGTTGCAGATCGTTGTTGGTACGCGAGACGACCTGTCCGGTCCGCAACGAATCCTGAGCCGGACCGTCGAGCCTCTGAATCGAGTCGAAGACCCTGCTTCTGAGGCGGTGCTGCACGCGAAGGGAGAGCTTGCCCGCCGCGAAGCGACGCAGGTAGTCACCCAGGAAGTCGAATGCGGCGATCGCCACGAGTCCGGCCCCGAGCCACCACAGTTTGGAGACGTCCCCGTCCATGGCCCCGTTAATGCCTTCTCTCGTCAGCAGAGGACCGGCGACGACGGCCGCGATCGTTGCGACGGACACGATAAGAATCAGGACAACGAGGCGAGGAAATTCGCAGCAGACACGAATCAGCCGACGGAGGCAACCCTCCTTTCGGAGAGTCGCGGCTCCGGTGTGAACGGTCGAAGAGATGATCTACACCCCCACCAAGACGCCAGCCAACCGGTCGGCGATCTCGGCCGGTCCCGGCATGGCCTGGATCTCCGAGCGAACCTGACCGGCTTGTTCCTTGTACGCGGGCCCGTCAACCACGGCGCGAATCGTATCCGCGGTGAGTCCTTCTTCGTCAGGCACAATCCCGCAGCCGCGGTCCTGAACGATTTTGGCGTTCATGGGTCGGTCGGCTCCCTCGCCGAAGACGATCTGAGGAACTCCCGCGGCCAAAGCGGTAAAAGTGTTTCCGGCTCCGCCGTGATGGATGAAAACATCGGAGTTGTTGACCAAGCCGCCCATGGGGATCCAGTCGGTCAGGACCACGTTGTCGGGGAGTTCGTCGACGAGTTCTTCGCGTGCATTGTCCTTGAGCTGAAGAACCACTTGGGCATCGATCTCGTCAGCCCGGTGCATGACCCACTGAATCAGATCGAGGCCATCCACCATGGGCTTGAGGGTTCCCAGACTCACGAGGACGCGAGGTTTGCTGGGACGAAGCCACCAATCCTGGAAGACAGCTCCGCCGTTGTACGGAACGTATCGCATGGGCAGGGTTCTCTCCGTCGGGTGCTCGAGAACGCTCATGCTGGGTGGTGCGACGTCAAGCCAGGCCACGTCCTCACACGGTTCACCGACGCCGTGCTCCTTGAATTTCTCCCTCAATGAGCTGGTGACCGTGTCCACATGCTTCTGCTGGTGCGCAAATCCCACGGTCTGCAGGACAGTCGGTATTCCGAATCGGGCACCCAGCAGTCGGCCGACCACTCCCAGCGGCGGGTAGACGATCAGGTCGGGGCGCCACTGACCCGTGAACTCGACCAGTCGGTCCGTCATTTCGTAGCTGAAGAACGAGAAATCTCCCGGCTTCGTTCCCAGATTCTGACGTTTCCGCTCTGCTTCCCGACGTCGGTATTCGGCGTCCGGGTCGAGGGCCGGAGCGGCGTCGAAGGACACGAGGCCGGCTTGGGCAACATGCTGTGCCATTTCACCGGCGGTTCCCACGACCACCTCGTGTCCAGCTGTCCTGAACCCCTGAGCCAGGGAAATCACGGGGTACAACAGCCCGTAAAGGGGCGGACCGATCACGAGGACTCTCATCAATATCCTTAGAATTCAGGGAGCTAAGCTTTACTGCATACGACGTTTGTTGAGCCTAACCATATCTGTGAGTTGATGTCCATCAGGTCAAACAACATTTCAATCTGAGGCGCGATGCTCGTCCCGCTTCCCCTCTCGCGCTTGCACACCGAGATTCAATATGAAATAAGTTAGATTTCTATAGCTTATTTGCGGTAGATCCTTAGGGATGCCGCAAACGACTGACAACCTTTGAGGATGCGCCCGAACGATGAACTGCCAGAATCGCCCTTCGACGATCACAGGCTTCTTGGACGAAGACGCTGTGATCCGATCCTGGGCACATGCCGACACCGGTGAACTTCGCCAATGGTGGGAGCAGGTGGCTCGGTCGGGCACTCCGATCAATGACCCCGATTCGAGCAGGGTTACTTTTCTCTGGCGGGGCACTCACGTCCAGGACGATCCACAGGGCACCGAATCCGTTCACCTCGCCATGAACAGGGTCACAGACAAGGACAACTACGACCACGGTCTGATGCGACACGTTCCCGGAACCGATATCTGGGTCAGGACTCTGGAACTTGAGCCGAATTTGCGGGTCAGCTACGGCTTCAAACCCATGAAACCCGAGGAGACCCCGCACCCGGGCCCGCCCCGATTCAACCGATATGACACGCTTCGGGACATCTTCAACGCCTCGGATCCCCTCGTGGATCGCGGCGCCCACGGACTTTCCCTGTATTCGGGGCCACTCTCCCCCGCCCAACAGGAATGGGACAGACACACGTCCCGGATCGTGGAAGGCCGGATATTCAGGAGCACGAGGACACTGCCCTGCGACCTCGCCGAGGAAACGGCCCGTGACCACTGGCTTTATGTGCCCTCCCCGGAAGCGCCGGGCGCCGACGGTTCTCCCGTGCCCTTGGTCACGATCTTCGACGCCGAGATCTGGTTCGGCAATCTCTCGCTCCACCACGCGATCGAAGCCGCGGTCGAGGCCGGGCGGATACCTCCGCTGGCCGTACTAGGTATCTCCAATACCGACACGCCCGATCGGATTGCCCATCTAGGGGCGAACTCTGATTTCCTTCGCGCAGTGGCGGACCATGCCATTCCTTGGGCCGAAGAGCGCGCACAATCCGCCGGAGTGGAACTGTCCGGTCGAGAAGACCGCGTGATCGTCGGCCAGAGTCTCGGCGGTCTTTCCGCGCTCGTCGCCGCCCTCGAACTGCCCGACGTCTTCGGTCATGCCCTCGCCCATTCGCCCTCCCTGTGGTGGACCCCCGACGGAGCCTCGAAACCCCGAGATCTCGGAGCCCGCGAAGGAATGGACTGGATCACCGAAAGGTTCCATCAATCCGCTGCAGGCGACGTCCGAGTCAGCATGGCCGTCGGCGAGCGCGAGGGACTGACCCTTCCCCATGGCCGAATACTCCATCAGGTCATGCTCGACGCGGGTTGGGCAACAACGTTCGATACGTACGCCGGTGGGCACGATTTCGCCTGGTGGCGTGGGGCCGTCCTCGACGGTCTCAACAACACATTCATGTCTTTGCTTTCTCGGTGAGAAAGCAATTCCCATCATCTCAACCCCACCTGTGAGGAGCCCCCTTGCCACTACCCAGAATCCTGCCCTATCACCTCGATTCCCCCACGCCATGGCCGAACCGAACCGATTGGCGGCTTGACCCCCAACGGGCCTTGCTCCTGATCCACGACATGCAGAACCATTTCATCGACGCATTCGATCGCTCGCCGGGTTCGCAGATCGACGCCGCGGTAGACAACACTGCGGCTCTCCGGCAAGCTTTTCACCGCGCCGAGGCCCCGGTGGTGTACACCGCTCAGCCTCCGGCTCAGGACCCGGCCGACCGTCAGTTATTGACGGACTTTTGGGGGCCGGGACTGACGGATGAGGAAGCGGCCCGAATCATCGACGAGCTCGATCCACATGCGGAAGACACTGTTCTGACGAAGTGGCGATACAGCGCGTTCTACCGCAGCGACCTCGAACACCGGATGCGCAATCACGGGAAGGACCAGCTGGTCATCACCGGGGTCTATTCCCACATCGGGTGCCTGGCTACCGCGTTGGAAGCATATATGAGGGGGATCCAGGTCTTCTTCGTTGCCGATGCTCAGGCGGATTTCGACCGTGAGCACCATCAGATGGCCCTCGATTACGTCGCCGGCCGCTGCGGTCAGGTGTGCGCGGCCTCGGCCGTGATCGAAGAGTTCGGTGCTGCTTTGCGTCCAATCGAGGAGATGGCCTGGTGAAAGAACTTCCTCACGCAATTGTCGTGACGGGCGGCTCGGGAGGCATCGGACGCCAGATTGTCAGTCTGTTGAGGCGCCGCTCCGCCGATCACCGTGATGCCGTGGTCATTTCGACGGACCGTACCGGCGCGGCCTCTGAAGGTGCCGACAAGCCGAAGCATTCTGGGGTCGAGTACATCGACCTCGATGTCACAGACGCGGGCGCGGTCACGGAAGTTTTCGACGAATTGTCCTCACGATACCGCCTTCGATCAGTGATCAACGCTGCCGGAATCATCGCGACCGGACCGGCGTTGGAAGCCCCCGAATCGGAAGTTCGCCACATGATCGAGGTCAATTCGCTCGGTGTCGTCAACGTCAGTTCCGCCGCTGCACGCACCATGATCCGCCAAGGTGATCATGAGCCGGGTCAACGCCCCGAAAAATCCATCGTGACGGTCGCGTCCAACGCGGGCACCGGGCCGCGTGCTGACTTCGCCGCTTATGGTGCCAGCAAGGCCTTCGCCTCCCACTACACCCGTAGCCTCGGATTGGAGGTCGGTTCGGCCGGAATCCGCTGCGTCGTCGTGAACCCGGGAACGACGCGGACTCCCATGGTGGAATCCCTGTGGCAAGGTGCCGACCGTACGGAACAGACCGTCGCGGGCGATTCCCGGTTGTATCGGACAGGCATTCCGTTGGGGCGCATCGCCGAGCCGGCGGATATCGCTGAGGTCGTCGAGTTCTTGGTTTCGGCTAGGGCAGTTCACATCACGGCGGCGGAACTGACCGTAGATGGAGGAGCCACCCAACGATGAACCCCTCTACACTGACGGCGCATCCGGCGACGGACCCGGACCGAGCCACGGACCCCGAACCGAATTTCACGTTCTCTTCAGGCCGATGGACACTGGAGGCATCGGGCGGTGAGATTCTGCGTCCGGTGTTCGCCCACGAATCGGGTGCGGCCGGAGACCTGATGAATCGGTTGCGCGACCGGGAGCTGGCCACGAGCCGGACCCAGGTGCTCTACGGCATCATTCCCTTCGACACTTCCGAGCCGGCCGAGTTGCGGATAACTGGCGAAGCAGCGTGGATTCCGCAGAAGGTGTCGAGACGTACAGCTTCGGCTCCGACAACACGGCACACCACACCGGATTCTCCGCATTACCGGAGAATCGTCTCGGAGGCCCTCGATCGGATCGAGCTCGGTGAGATGAAAAAGATCGTGCTGTCCCGTTCTATGACCTTGCCCCTTCCGGGAGAAGACCGGGATACTACCGAGCAACGGATCCTGGAGCGGCTCTCCTCTGCTGGAGGCAGGGCCGATATCTTTCGGATCCGGTTGAGCGACGGGGTCACATGGCTCGGTGCCAGTCCGGAAATCATCGCGGATCTCAACGACTCCAGGTTCGTGACCCATCCCTTGGCAGGTTCCCTCGGCCGTTCTCCGGGCGGGCCCGAGGCCGACGAGGCCGCTCGACTTCTCGGCTCGTCGCCCAAGGACATGCACGAACACGGCTTCGTGACCCGACATATCCGCGATGCTCTCTGCCCGCTCGCGCGTGAACTCCGCGTGCCCGCCGAACCGGAGCTCTTCGGGACGGACTCCATGTGGCATTTGGGGACCCGGATCACCGGTCTTCTGAAGCCCGGTGTTTCGGCGCTGGAGGCGGCCCTGGCCGTCCACCCGACCCCGGCCGTGGGCGGAACACCGGCAGCACAGGCCGTCGCGGCGATTCGTCAGCTCGAAGGCCAATCGAGGCGTTACTATTCCGGCTTGGTGGGATGGACCGATTCCGCCGGAAACGGTCGGTGGTCCCTCGTCCTTCGGTGTGCGAGCATTCAGGAGCGGAACATTACGCTCTACGCGGGAGCCGGTATCGTCCAGGGATCCACGCCCGAAAGCGAACACGCCGAGACGGCCTCCAAGTTCGGGACAGTGCTGCGCACGCTGGAGGGGCTGGCCTGAGCGGGCTGGTTCACCGGATAGAACGGCCCGGCGGCTTCCGAAGCCGTCGGGCCGTTCTGCGGTCTACCCCGTGTGCGAGCCGACGGTGAGTTCTCGGAGAACAGGCTCGAGGACATGGACCCACGCCTGATACCCGGGCCCGTTGAGGTGGAGTTCGTCCTCACTCAGTTCCGGACGCAAGGCCCCCTCCGGGGTGGCCAGTGCCGGCCACAGGTCGAGGTACCGAATATTCTCCGGGTACGAGGCAACGATCTCCCGGATTCTCTCATTGGCCCAGAGAACCTCGCCGCGGTAGGAAAGAGCCCGGGGCATGATCGACTGGACCACCACGGACGTCCCCGGAGCGCAATAATCGATGTGGTCCAGAATCCCGGCGAGGTTGTTCAGAATTCCTTCGGTCGGTTTCCCCTGGCCGATGTCGTTGGTGCCCATCAGGAGCATGACCGCCGACGGGCTGTTGATGACGCCGTCCACCCGTTCGAGTATGTCCCCGCTGGTCTCTCCTCCGACTCCGCGATTGACGACGGGGATGTCCGGGAACCATTCCTGCCACTGCCCGTGTTCGGTGATGCTGTCGCCGAGAAAAACCACGCGACCCGCGGGCAAGGGCAACGTGTCCAGCTGGGACCGCCGGCTGATCTGCTGAGGTTTGTATCGCCGCGCTGACAGTCTGCTTCTGACGCGCCTTCGCAAAGCGGTCGTCGCACCGATCCTGTCCGCTGTGTCCGACGCTCCTTGTGAGGAATTCACAATATCCTTCAGCCCTCTCGCCATGTTGTGTCCTGCCACTTTGTCGTTCAGCCCGAGATTCTTCCGGTCACAGGCTCTTATCCAGAAACGTAGTACACATCATCGCCATGGTGCGGCAGCCACGGCCCGATAACGCGTTCTGCGCCCGGGCCGTGACGGACACAAGATCAGAGCATTCTCTTGGCGCCTGAGAACTCGCTCTTCGAGTCCCACTGCTTCCAGTCGGTGATCGAAACAGTGGTCGACTCGTTGGGGGCGTGGATCATTTTCCCATCGCCCATGTACATGCCGACGTGGTGGACGGCACCCGTGCCTCCCGGCTGGGCGAAGAACAGCAGGTCGCCGGGCTGCAGGTCGCTTTCCGCGACGTCCTGGCCGAATTCGGCCTGTGCGTCCGCATCGCGCGGGATATCGATCCCGTGGGCTCGGTACATGCTGTAGGTGAAGCCCGAGCAGTCGTATCCGTAGGCTGATACACCGGCCCACAGGTAACGCAGGCCCAAGAACTGTTTGCCGGTTTCGACGACGTCGCTGCCGGTCGGACGGGAGGGTCCCTCACCCGGGGAATAGAGCGCGACCTCGTCCGGCTGGACCCAGCCCGTCCCACCGTCGGGCAAGCTCACTTGCACTCCGGATTCGGTCCGCTGAACCACGGGAAGCTCGGTGTTGAAGCTCAGCTCCAGATTCTCATCCGCGTTCCCCGAGTCATTGGTCAGCGTGGCCTTCTGCGATGTGACGACCGCTCGTTGACCGGCATCCTTCTGGTGGTCGAAGGTGTTGTTCTCGATCAATTGCCGAGTCGGGACCCAACCCGGGTACCCCTGCTCATTCTTCGGGGTCGACTGGTCGTGTACCACGACCTTGGACCAGTCGCCCTGAATCTCGGTTACCGAAACCTCGGAGCCGTAGACTGCCTGGGTTTCCGTGTTGCCGGTCAACCAGCCCCGGGTTTCGGTATCCTCCATATTCTTGTTCCACTGGTCGAGATCCACCGGGTTGGTCGTGGACGGTTTGTCGATCGGCCGGTCCTTGCCGGGCTCGCCCCATAGCGTTGCGACCGTAGTGTCTACAAATGCAGTGTCGCCGACACTGATCCCCTCCCCTGGCGTGGCCGCCTGCGGGCTTCCTCCGTCGGACTCCGCCATGGCCGGCGCTCCGGCGAGAGAACATGCCAGGCCCAAGGCTCCGGCGGCCGCGATAATTCGGTGAAATCTCATGATGCTGTTCCTTCCGTGAGTGAGGGGTCAAGGTCCATGCCGAGCCCCGGAGTCTCAGCGAGGGAAATCTTTGATCCCTCGCGCTCGTACCCTCGCGCGATGCGTGGGTCCTGGATCCATTCGGCGGAGTCCAAGTCGATCAGCTGGATGTTCGGATGAGCCAGCGCCGCGTGGGCGGCCGCGGCAATGGATACGCGAGGTTCCATCATGGCCCCCATCATGCAACCGACACCGGAGACCGCCGCCAGATCGGCGATCGACATGGCCGAGCGAATGCCTCCGCATTTTGCGAGTTTGATGTTGATCAGGTCCGCTGCCTCCCGGCGGAGCACGTTCAGGGCGTCTCGCTCGGTAGCCACCGATTCGTCGGCCATGATCGGGGTCTCAACGGCGGCCGTTACCTTCGCGAGGGCTTCCAAATTTCCTTTGGGCGTGGGCTGTTCGACGAGGTCCACTGGTATCCCCGTATCTTCAAGACGCCGAATCATGCGTATTGCTTCCTTGGTTTCCCACCCCTGGTTGGCATCCAGCCGAAACCGTGCAGCCGGGACCGCTTCGTGGACGGCCTCGAGCCTGTCCAGATCAGTCCGAGGGTCGCTGCCCAACTTGATCTTGAGGATTTCGAAACCTTCCTCGCTGGCCGCGACGGCTTCCCGTGCCATGGTCTCCGGCGACCCCAAGCTGATCGTCATGTCGGTCACGGCGTGCGCATCGCTGCGCCCGCCCAGCGCCGCGACGAGAGGCAATCCCAGGCTCGATGCCCAGGCATCGTGGAGAGCGACGTCGACCGCGGCCTTGGCGCTCATATTCCCCTCGCAACTGTTCGCAACCGCGTCCTCCGCTTCCCGCAAGGACACGTCCTTTCCGATGAGTGCCTCGAAGAGGGGCCCGTTGATCGCGGCGAGGACAGAGGCCACGGATTCTCCGGTGACTGCCCACGTTTCCGCGGCGGTGCCAAATCCGTGGGAGCCGTCATCGAGATCCATTTCGACGAGGACCCCCTGGATGGAATCGACGCGTCGGCGCGAGGTGACAAAGGGGCGCTTGAGGGGTCCGCTGTACGGCATGGCGCGGAGGTCCCGCACCCGAATTTGTCCGTTCGAAACCATATTTTTCTTTTCCTTCCCTGGTGTGGAGTGCGACATCACAGCACCGACAGAACTTGTGCGGTCATGAGACCGAAGAATGTACCCGCAAACGCCCCGATCAGGGCGAAGAGCACACCAACGGGTACGAGCTGGCGGTTGAACGCGCTAGCTACCACGGGTGCGGAGGCGATACCGCCGATATTCGCTGTACTGGCAACGGCCAGGCTGAATAGCTCCGTCCGGGTCAATTTGGCGTATACCACCACGATCCCGATGTGGACGATCATCACAATCACACCGGCCACCAAGTAGAGCGGAGCCTGTCCAAGCGACGCGAAATCGGACTGGGAGGCGATGATGCCGATGATCAGGTAGAGCATGACCATCGCAATTTCGCTGGATCCTGCGACGTTGCCGAGTTTCGTCGAGCCGATAACCAGCCCGAGGACGCTGACGATCAGAATGGTCCAGGTGCTCGAAGTGACCACGACGCCGATTTCCGGGAGCAATTCTCCGACTTTGGTTGCCGCGGAGGAGATGAAGATGCTGAAACCGATCACGCAGATCAGCGACACCAGATCGATCGGCTTCTGCGCGGGTCCTTCCTCGGCATTCGAATGGACATCGAGATAACGGGTATCGGCCTTGGTCCAGGCGTTGAATTTATCCGAAATCGAGACGGATCCGAACATGACCAGCAACCACACCGAGTACACAATCGTGTCGACGATGAGAACGTAACCGAAGACGTCCTGGGGCGCCTGCAGGATCGACTGCACAGCGACCATGTTGGCCGACCCGCCGGTCCAGGAAGCGGAAAGTGCCCCGAGCGCTTTCCAGGCCTCGGGATCAAGGACGCTGTGGAGGATCAGGTATGCGACCACGAATCCAACGAAAATACTGAATGCCGTGACCACGTAGGTCAGCAGAAGCTTGGGACCGAGTTTGATGATCTTGCGGACGTCGCATTGGAACAGAAGCAACAGGATCATTGCCGGCAGGAGAGCATCTTGGACTCCCGAGCCCAGGTCCACGACGTCGTCGCTCTGGCCGAATGCCCCCACGGTGTTCAGGAGCGCCGTGACGATGTACATGAGCACGAAGCCCGGAACGTATCGAAAGAATTTGTAGCGAGAGCGCTTCTCGCAAAACACGATGACGGCGGCCAGTGCAAGCAAGACCCCCAAGAAGAGGAAGCCATCGGTGATCATGCTCGTTTCCTTCCCGCACCCCCAGTAACAAAAAAGTCGGAAACACCGGGACAAAGTTGTCTGGTATTTCCGACTGGATCCGGTCCCCGCCGAGGGACCAGGCAATCAGGGGATGCCTGTTAAGTCTTGGTGGTCGCGCAACGATACTTGGTCGCCGCGTTGTGCAACGCGGTGATCAAGGCCCGTTGGGACGACCCGTGGTATCTGACGGAGATCTGTTCCGCCAGGCTTTCCTCCTCTTCGATGCTGGCCCCGACAATCAAGCTCCTGACGAAGGTATTCGTCAGCGCCAACGTCGCCGTGCATTCTGCATCGAGAATTCGGTGAGTGTCCGTGTCGATGACGAGCCCGATGAAGAAGAGACCGAACTGGTTGGTGATCGGGTTATTCGACGGGGACTTCGCTTCGCCTGTCACGAAGATCGAGGAACACATGCGTAAAACCTTAACCCAGATCACATTCAAAACATAGCTATTACGAGCCGACGGCGGATTCGCGTGCCGCGGCGACCCCGGTTCCGACCCAGGTGGTCACGCTATCGCGCGCAGCCAGTTCCCCAGCCAGGCTTTGGACTTCCTGCGCCGTGACCGCACGAATGTTGTCGTGGAGTTCGTCGAGGTCCGTGAAATGACCGGTGTCCAATTCGGACCGGCCCAGTCTGGACATCCGAGATCCGGCGTCCTCGCTGCCGAGAACCGTTGCGCCGCTGAGTTGTCCCGTGACCTTGTTCAATTCCGTTTCCTGCAGGCCCTTGTCCGCGAGCCGGTCCAATTCTGCTCTCATCAGGTCCACGACTACGGGCGCTTTGTCAGCGGTGCACCCCGCGTACATACCGAAATAGCCGGCGTCGGAGTAGGAACCACCGAAAGAAAATGTGTTGTAGGCGAGTCCGCGCTTTTCGCGGATCTCCTGGAACAGACGAGAGGACATCCCGCCGCCCAGGCACGCGTTGAGCACGGACATCGCGAATCTTTGCTGTGACCCAGCGATCAGACCCGTGGTGCCCAGAATCACGTTGGCCTGCTCAAACGGCCGGTCGACCGTGTGGCCACCGTATTCCGGCGAAATATCGGCCGGGTGGCGGACCCGTCTCGCCGCGGGAATCGCGCCTTCCGTGAGATCCCACCCGGCGGCCTCGAGGGCATCGAGAACGAGTCGGACGATTTCGCGGTGTTCGAGCCCGCCCGCCGCGGAGATGACCAAACGATCCGGAGTGTAATGCTTGTTGTAGTGTTCCCACACCGCTTCACGCGAAACGCTTGTGATCTCGGACGGTGTGCCCCCGATCGGCCTGCCCAAAGGGTGCTGACCCATGATCTTCGCGGTGAAGTTCTCGAAGGCCACGTCGGTCGGGTCGTCGAGGTCCATGGCGATCTCTTCCAGAATGACCCCGCGTTCCTGTTCGAGTTCGCGGGGATCGATCTTCGCCGACGTCACCATGTCCGCGATGACCTCCACGGCCATGCGCACGTCTTCGGATAGTACTCGCGCGTAGTAGCAGGTATGTTCTTTGGCCGTCAGCGCATTGGATTCACCGCCAACGGCGTCGAACTCTTCCGCGATGTCGAGAGCGCTGCGTGACGGGGTTCCCTTGAACAGCAGGTGTTCCAGGAAGTGCGTCGAACCGTACATGCCCGGTGTCTCATCACGCGAACCCACGCCGAGCCAGAACCCCAACGCGACGCTGCGCTGGCCAGGCATGCGTTCCGTCAGAACACGTACGCCTCCGGGCAGGACGGAACGGCGGACTTCGTTGCCGCCCTCCCCCGAGCACACGAGGCGCCCTTCCTCGTAATTCAGCTCTTCCACGAGGTCCTCGGGGTTCAAGCCCAATGCGTATGGCATGTATTCAGTCAGTTCCTCAGATTGATCAGGTGACAGGGGACGAGCCCGTTCGCAATGAGTTGTCGTCGATCGCGGCGGCCTCCGGCGACGAGTCTAAGGCCCCAGGACACGTCGTCCAATTCGACGAAAACCCCGGCGGGATCCTCTGGGATCCGACCGGGGTTTTCGTGGGAGAGATTCGGAGGAAATTACTCCTCGTCGTCACTCTCAGTGACGGTTGCGGTCTCTTCTTCGGAGACAACAGGGGCCAACGACAGCTTGCCGCGGTCGTCAACCTTGGTGATCTCGACCTGGACCTTCTGCCCGACGCCAACGACGTCTTCGACGTCGCTCACGCGATTGCCATCGTTGAGCTTGCGCAGCTCGGAGATGTGCAGCAGCCCGTCCTTGCCCGGAGTCAGGGACACGAAAGCACCGAAGGTCGTGGTCTTGACGACCGTACCCAAGTAGCGTTCTCCGACCTCAGGAACCTGGGGGTTGGCGATCGCGTTGATCGCCGACCGTGCGGCCTCAGCGGAAGGGCCGTCCACGGCACCGATATAAACGGTTCCGTCGTCCTCGATCGTGATGTCCGCGCCGGTGTCTTCCTGGATCTGGTTGATCATCTTGCCCTTCGGGCCGATGACCTCGCCGATCTTGGAGACGGGCACGTGCACCGTGATGATACGCGGGGCGAACTCGCTCATTTCATCCGGAACGTCGATCGCGGCCGTCAGCACGTCAAGGATGTGCAGGCGGGCTTCGCGAGCCTGCTTGAGCGCGGCACCGAGCACCGAGGCGGGGATTCCGTCGAGCTTGGTGTCGAGTTGGATCGCGGTCACGAATTCGGATGTACCCGCGACCTTGAAGTCCATATCGCCCAATGCGTCCTCTGCGCCGAGGATGTCGGTCAGAGCGGCGTAACGAGTTTCGCCGTCGACCTCGTCCGAGACCAAGCCCATCGCGATACCGGCCACCGGAGCGCGCAGCGGCACACCGGCGTTGAGCAGCGAGAGGGTCGAGGCGCACACTGAGCCCATTGACGTCGAACCGTTGGAGCCGAGCGCCTCGGAAACCTGGCGAATCGCGTATGGGAATTCCTCACGCGACGGCAGGACCGGGGTGATCGCGCGCTCCGCAAGCGCACCGTGACCGATTTCGCGGCGCTTCGGGGAACCGACGCGGCCGGTCTCGCCCGTGGAATACGGAGGGAAGTTGTAGTGGTGGATGTACCGCTTGGTCTTGACCGGAGAGAGGGAGTCGATCTGCTGCTCGAGCTTGAGCATGTTGAGCGTGGTGACACCCATGATCTGGGTCTCGCCGCGCTCGAAGATCGCGGATCCGTGCACGCGCGGCAGAACTTCTACCTCTGCCGTGAGCTGACGGATGTCGGTCAGTCCGCGGCCATCGATGCGGACCTGATCCGTCAGGATGCGCTGGCGCACGGTCTGCTTGGTCAAGGCGTTGAAAGCACCATTGACTTCCTCGAGGCGGCCTTCGAACTCTTTGCCTTCACCGGCGAGTTCCTCGGCAACTTCCTTCTGCAGGTTTTCGGAAGCGACCTCGCGCTCCTGCTTGCCCGCAATGGAGTAGACGTCCTTGATCTTTGAGGAGAACTTGGACTCGACTGCCTGGGCTACTTCGTCGGCGTATCCGCCGAAGCGCTCGATCTCCATGGCCGGCTTGCCGGCACGCTTGGCCAGATCCGACTGGGCATCACACAGCGCCTTGATGAAGGGCTTGGCTGCCTCGAGGCCTTCCGCCACGACGTCCTCGGTCGGCGCTGTCGCGCCGGACTGGACGAGGTCCCATGAGGTGTCGGTGGCTTCGGCCTCGACCATCATGATCGCGACGTCTTCGGTTCCGTCGGCCTTGGTCACGACGCGTCCCGCAACCGCCATGTCGAACACTGCGTTCTCCAGCTGCGAATGCTTGGGGAATGCAACCCACTGACCGTCGATCAGTGCGACCCGGACGCCGCCGACCGGTCCCTGGAACGGCATTCCGGAGAGGGTCGTGGACATCGAGGCGGCGTTGATGGCAACGGTGTTGTAGATTTCGTCAGGATCGATCGTCAGAACGGTCACGACGACCTGGACCTCATTGCGGATTCCCTTGCCGAAGGCAGGGCGCAATGGGCGGTCGATCAGGCGGCATGCCAGGATGGCGTCCGTCGAGGGGCGTCCCTCACGGCGGAAGAACGAGCCCGGGATGCGGCCCGCGGCGTACATGCGCTCTTCGACGTCGACCGTCAGCGGGAAGAAATCGAATCCTTCGCGCGGGTGCTTGCCGACAGCGGTTGCCGACAGCATGCTGGTTTCTTCGTCGATGGACACGAGCGTGGAGCCCGCAGCCTGCTTGGCCAAGCGGCCGGTTTCGAAGCGAACGGTGCGCTGGCCGAATTTGCCATTGTCGATAATGGCTTCTGCGAATTGAATCTCGGGACCCTCCAAGGGTCACCTCCATTTCTTGTACTTCGCGCGGACCCGCCTCGACTCGGTCTTCGATCGAGGCCCACGGATGAATACATCCGGAGGCCACTACCGAGGACCGCAAGGAGAGGATAGGCCCTACGCGTATTTTTTACTGAAGTCCCACGGATCCTTCCGTGGGAGCTCGCTGTGGGTAGCGAGAGGGCGGCGCTGCCGTCCGGTATCCAGTCTTCCATGTTTGGAAGCCGGATTCCGTCACAGCGGCGCCGCCCCTCACGCTTGTCGTCTTTATCGGCGAATTCCGAGACGCTGAATCAGCGCGCGGTAACGCTCGATGTCGATCCGACGCAGGTAGCCGAGCATGTTGCGACGGCGACCAACGAGAATCATGAGACCACGACGCGAGTGGTGGTCGTGCTTGTGGGACTTAAGGTGTTCGGTCAAGTCGCTGATGCGACGAGTCAGAACTGCAACCTGGACCTCGGGCGAACCGGTGTCGCCCTCGTGGGTTGCGTATTCCTTGATGATTTCCTGCTTGACAGCGGGATCCAGTGCCACTGATTAACTCCTAGAGTTAGTGCCGTGAACGGCCCGATACGGCGAATGCCGCCGGGAACCCAACGCACCGAGGACAGTCCCGGGCGGATATCGCCGCCCGAGGATCACGGAACGAGGGACGCGTGGCAACCACGGACTGCAGCCAGACGTACTCTCCAGCTTAGCTGATGGAACCGATCTGCGGAAGAACATCCGCCCGGACGGTGCGTTTCAGGGCTGTGAGACTCGCGACCCGGCGTGCCACGATGGTGCAATGATCGATTTCACCCAGTCTGCCGACATCGTGGCTCCCCAGCTTCTGGGGGCAGTAATTCATCGTGGGCAGGTCGCGATCAGATTGACAGAAGTCGAGGCCTACCTCGGCACCGTCGATCCGGCGTCGCACGCCCACAAAGGCCCGACGCCGCGGTGCGCGACAATGTTCGGCGCGCCTAGCCACCTCTATGTGTACGCGTCGTACGGGATTCACCGTGCCGGGAACCTGGTCTGCTCCCCTGATGGAACCGCCTCCGGTTGTCTGATGCGGGCCGGAGAGGTCGTTTCCGGGTGGGATGAGGTGCGTACCCGACGCGGCGAAAGCGTCCTCGACGCCGGTCTGGCCCGAGGACCGGGAAACCTGGGTTCTGCCCTGGGGCTCAGCTTGACGGACAACGGAACGCCGGTCCATCAGGCGGCTCGCGGAGACCACATCGCGGAGTCCACCGTCGAGTTCTGGATAGAAGAGGCTCGAGAACCGGTCGAGCACGTCAGAGGCAAGCGCATCGGCATCAGCAAGAATGCGGATGCTCCCTTGCGGTATTGGATCCCCAACGATCCGACGGTCAGTTCCCCGCGTTCGCGGCGGGTCGCGGTCGGCTGAGCCCGGTTTACCCCGACGAGGCGGCGATCCTGCGCAACGCCCTGACCCGACACGGCGCACGCACCATCGTCGTCTCGCAGGAGGGACCGGGTCACACCTTCAGCTGCTCCGCCTCGTAGGCGGCAACCGCTCGACCAAGTCGCGCCACGCCTTCGACGATTTCCTCTTCCGCGTTGGTGACGAAGGAGATTCGCATCGTGTTCCGGATGCTCGTGTCCACGTGGAATGAGCTGCCGGGCACGAACCCAACACCTTCCCGCATCGCATAAGGCAGCAGAGCGTCCGTGTCATAGGCCTCCGGCAATTCGGCCCACAAGAACATTCCCCCTTGGGGCGAGGTCACGCGAGAACCCTCCGGAAGAGCATGGGGCAGCTCGCGAACCATCGCTTGCAGACGCTCGCCATAGACCCGGAGCTTCTCCTCATCGGGTTGATGCGTCTCCGGATGAGCGAGATAGTAAGCGGCCGCATACTGATCCACCGTGGAGCTGTGCAGGTCAATGGCCTGCTTGCCGACGATCATCGCGTCACGGATCGAGGACGGCACGCGTGCCCAGCCGAGGCGGATTCCCGGAGCAACGGATTTGGACAATGTCTGCAGGAGCGCAGTCTGCTCCGCCATGCCTTCGATCGCGCAGATCGGCTCGAGCGCTTCACCGGAATAGCGGAGGCTCGAATACGGGTCGTCCTCGATCAGCATGGTTTGGGTCCTGAGAAGGATCTGGGCGACGTCGTGACGGCGCCGCGCCGACATCGTGCGGCCACTCGGATTCTGGTAACTCGGGATGAGGTAGACGAGCTTCGGTCGATGCGCTGCGATCGCCCGGTCCAGGGCTTCCGGGATCACGCCTTCGTCATCGCACTCGACGGGCTCAAAACGCGCTCCAGCCAACCCGAAGGTCTGCAATGCGGCCAGGTACGTCGGGTCTTCGACCAGGATGACGTCCCCTTTGTCGACCATCACCTGTCCCATGAGGGTCAGGCCCTGCTGCGAGCCCGTGGTGATCAGAATGTCGTCAGACTGGGAGGGAATGCCTTCGGACGTGAGGTTCGCGGCGATCACTTCGCGAAGCTCGAGCTCGCCCTCACTCGACGAATACTGGAGCGAACGCTCCGGCCGAGCCAGGGATGCCTCGTAGGCCGCGCGGATGGCGCCCAGGTCGAAAAAGGAGGAGTCCGGAATACCGCCCGCGAAAGAGATCACCCCGGGTCGACTCACCAGGTCCAGGAGCGCCCGGACCGGAGAATCTTCCGTATCCGCAAAATTGCGCGCGAGCCGTGGGGTGAATTCGGTATTTCCCGTAGTCATTATTCTTCTTTCCGCGTGTCGTGTGATTTCCTCGATGTCTCACATCTTGGTACAACTCATGAGGCCGGGCTGGGATATCAGTTTTCGGCGAGCCGCGCGGCCACGACGAATACCCGGCGGAACGGCATGACGGTCCCGTGGGCTTCGGCAGGGTAAGCCGTCCGAAGTGCCGCTTTGTATTCTTCGACGAACTCGCCCTTGACGGGCTCCGGCAGGGCGTTGAGCACCGGACGGGCCCCCGTCGAGGAGATCCAGTCGAATACAGGGTCCTCCCCCTGCAGAACGTGGAGATACGTTGTTTCCCAGGCGTCCACCGACCATCCCGGACGGGACAAGAGAGCCAAATACTCCCGGGCCCGGATGATTTTGTCCCGGAGCTTTTCGTCGATATGCCGGGCGTACTTCGGTTGGCCAGCGATCTCGCGCAGCAGAACGTGGGACGGGGCGTCGAAATTGCCCGGCACCTGAAAAGCGAATACACCGCCGCTCGGCAAGAGGTCTGCCACTTGGGGCAACCAGGTCTCGTGGCCGTCAACCCATTGGAACAGGGCGTTAGAGACAATGAGTTGGGGCTCCTCTCCTGCCCAGCCATGGACTCGGCGGGCGTCCAACCACTCTTTGACGTCGGCATGCTCGTACCGAGCGAAAGACTCCCCGCGCCCTTGGGCAGCGTCGATCATCTGCTGGCTGCTGTCGACACCGTGCACCACCGCCTCGGGCCAGTGTCCGTGAATGATCGGGGTATCGGAACCGGGCCCACAGCCCAAGTCGACGACGTTCTGGACCGTGGTCAGCGGAATCCTCTGGAGGAGGTCCACGAGCGGGCGGGCTCGTTCAGAACCGAATTTGAGGTACTGCTCGGGGTCCCACCGTGTGCGTTCCTGTGCAGCGCCTGCCGAGTCCTGGGACGACAATGTGCTCACTACTTGGCGGAGGTGCGCGAGGCGACGTCGCGCCCCAAGATGGCCGACGCGGCGCCGGTCGCGGCAGTCACCGTGTAAACACTCGGCCAGGCACCGATCTTCTTGGCCAGCGGATGGGACAGTCCGAAGGAGAGGACATAAATACCGGTCAGGGCCGCAGCCGTGCCGGTTCCCGCATTTTTCTGCCAGCCTTTGAACGCGGCCGCACCGGCAACAGCCAGAACGGCACCGCCGAGCGGGCGGTTTCCGGTTGAACGAGCTACTTTGTAACCTCCGATCAAACCTGCGGTAGAGAACAGCGTGGGGGCGAGAGCGGACATTTTCCGCCACCTTTCCTTCAAGACAATCTGACTTGTCCGGTATAGCGCACCACAGGAATGTTCGCCAATGAGACGTGATGATTCAGACCACCTTGAGCTCCACGAATCGGGTCTGAGCGGGATCCAGCTCGGGGAATTCTTCGCGCAATGCTGCGGCTGCCCGACGCACGCGCTCGCGGGTGACGTCCGCGATCGTCGAGAATTCGCTGGCCACCGTTGGCTTCCGCGCCGCATTGATCGGCTCGTCGAGTTGAACGAGGACGAACTTCCGGTTGCCACCGTCTTCCGCGTTCTGCCGCATCACCGCATGAGCCGTGGTGCCCGAGCCGGCGAAGAAGTCAAGCACGAGTGAATCTTTGCCGGTGGTGACCTGAAGGAGTCGCTGGATCAGGCGCACGGGCTTCGGGGTCTCGAATACGGCCGTGGTTCCGAAGAGCTTTCTGATGTCGTTTTTGGCCAGATGATTGTGCCCGGCGAAGTCGCGAGTCCAGAGGGTCGTCGGTACAACTCCGTCCTGAACTTCCCCAAGGTATCGCTTGAGTTGAGGGGCGCGTGTTCCGTCCGTGCCCCAATATATCCGACCCTCGTCGATCAAGCGCTGCATGGCCTGAGGCGAATATCCCCAACTCCGCCCGGGAGGCGGAAAATGCTTCGCCCCGGTCAGTGGGTTCACCACGGCGTAGTCCGCGGCCGGCGAATACGTGCGTACCGAGAGGTCACTCGTCCGGTAGAGGCCGCGACCGTCGGCGTCGTCGTGGCGGTACGGCCGATTGGTGGCCTCGGTTCGGGGCAGGAGGTTGCGACGAAAGGCTGGTGATGCCGCATAGAGAATCAGGTAGTCGTGGACGACCGAGAAATTGCGGCAGTCGTTGGCCGGTGAGTATTTCTTTTCCCAGACGATCGTCGCGCAGAAATTCTCCTCTCCGTAAATCTCGTCCAGGAGCAGCCTGAGTCTGGGGGCTTCTGCGTCATCGATCGAAACGGCAATGACCCCATTGGAGGCGAGCAGCTCGCGCGCGGCTCGAAGCCTCGGGTACATGAGATCCAGCCAGAGCGAATGCCTCCGGCCTGCGCTAGAGCGAGCGGCACACCGCTCCGGCTCTTCGTGCACTCCTGCGGCGCGGTCCTCGACAGCCTGACTCCGGTGAAAAGAGTCTCGGTAGTCGGCCTTCGTCCCCACGTTGTACGGAGGGTCGATGTAGATCAGCCCGAAGGCTCCGGCATGCGTGCGCCTCAAGATTTTCAGGGCGTCGAGGCTGTCCCCCTCGATCACGAGGTTCACCTCCGCGACGGCGGCTCCACCTTTCCCCGGGGAATGGGGGACCAGGCGGGCGGATGTCGCGCTCTCCCCCAGCCTCTGGGATTCGGACTTGCCGGGCCAGGTAAGCCCGTATGTTTCGACGGGGCCTCCACCTGCGTTCCGGTGGGCCTGTGTTTGCACTCTTGCACCCCCACGTCGTGCCATGTACACTTTGCACACAAGGATAGCGAAGTTTTGCCATGTGCACTTGGTAGACCTGAACTCCGGGCGACCCGATTCTGGTGCAATGACTTCCGACTCCCTTGATCGCCAAACCGCGTTGCGACTCGGGAGCCTTCTGCAGTCCCATCGGGCCGATCTCGGTATCACTCAGGAGAAGGTGGCTCTGGAAGCGGGAATCTCCCGCCAGCACTATCAGCAAATGGAATACGGGTTCAGCGATCGAGCGACTCGGAGCCCCTCGAATCCCAAACTGCGATCTCTCATGAACATCGTCGCAATCCTCGAGATTCCCCGGGAAGAGGTCCTCAAAGCGCTCTGGCCTGACGAGACCGAAGACGATCTCACCACCTAGCCACGTTACGGTCCGTCCTGCCGCCCCTGACTTAAACCGCACATGTGCGCAACAATTGATGTATGCAGAAGATGAACGTTGAATCCTTCAACTTGGACCACACCAAGGTCGCCGCGCCGTACGTGCGCATTGCTGACCGCAAAGAACTACCCGGCGGGGATACCCTCATCAAGTACGATGTCCGGTTCTCCCAGCCCAATCAGGGTCACCTCGAGATGCCGGTCGTTCATTCGATCGAGCACCTGACGGCCGAGCACATGCGCAATCACACGGAGGCCCTCATCGATTTCTCCCCGATGGGTTGCCAGACCGGGTTCTACGCCCTGACGCTCGGACTCGAACCAGATGCGTTTCTGCCGATACTGGAAGCGACGTTCCGCGACATACTCGACGCGACCGAGGTTCCCGCGGCCAACGAAACCCAGTGCGGGTGGGGTGCCAACCACACCCTGGCCGGGGCCCAGGGCGCGGTCGGAGGCTTCCTCGACCAACGTGAGGTCTGGGACGAGGTCTACGCGTGAGCCCAGCCCACAACAACCCGTGGTCGGACGACATGTGCGAAGCGGTGGCCGGCGGGATTGTCGTCCAAGTCGCCATGGACGAGGAAGCCTCCCCTTTCCTCGATTCCTGCGAGCACTTGGGTGAGCCGGTCGATTTCGGCCGAGCCCGCTACACTCCCCTGGCTCATCAGGGGCACCCGATCCTGTTGGTCCGGTCCGGCATCGGCCTCGTCAACGCGGCCAGCGCCGCGACTACGGCGATCGCCATGTGCGAGCCGCGGGCACTGTTGTCTGCCGGTAGCGCGGGAGGCTTACGCCGGGACGTCGAGGTCGGCGATCTGGCAGTGGGAGACTCGTACTCATTCACGGATGCCGATGCCACCGCATTCGGCTACGAACGAGGCCAAGTCCCTGGCATGCCGGTCGACTACGCTTCGGATGAGACCTTGCTCGACGCTGCTCGCTCGGTCACTGCTCGCAAAGGCACACACCACGTGGGACAGATGCTCGCGGGAGGTTCCTTCGTCACCGAATCGAACGTCAAGGATGCACGCGAAGCTTTTCCTCACGCCATTTCGACCGATATGGAAACCACCGCGATCGCTCAGGTTTGCTCGAGTCACGGAATCCGGTTCTTGTCCGTCAGGGGCATCTCGGATCTTTGCGGCCCGTCGGCCGACCAAGACTTTCACATGGCCGTGGAGATTGTGGCACAGAGGTCGGCGGAGGCCGTCCTGGCCGTGATCCGTACGACCCACGCTCCGGACGCGTAAACTCGCGTCAGGAGACGACCACTGAATTTCAGGAGACCCTAATGCTTACTCACAACCTGCGCGATGGCCATGAGATCCCGGCCGTCGGTTTCGGGACCTACCCCATGTCCAATGCCGAGGCGGAGGCCAATGTCGCCGAGGCCATTATGCGCGGTCACCGCTTGATCGACACGGCCGCCCAATACGGAAACGAAGAAGGCGTAGGGCGAGGAATCCACAATTCCGGCGTCGACCGGGAAGAAATTTTCGTGACGACCAAGCTCGCGGGCAAGGACCACGGATACGAGCCGACCATCGCCGCTGCCAAGGAGTCCCTCCGGAAGATGGGTCTGGACTACCTGGACCTTTACTTGATTCATTGGCCCAACCCCAAGGTGAATCTCTACGTCGAATCGTGGAAAGCCTTGATCGCGCTCAAGGACGAAGGACTCGTCCGGTCGATCGGCACCTCCAATTTCCTGCCTGAGCACATCGACCGTCTCGGCGAGGAGACTAGCGAACTTCCGGTGGTCAACCAGATCGAGCTCCAGGTTCGACAGCAGCAGGAAAAGCTCCGTGCATATCACGAGAAGAATAAGATCGTGACTCAAGCGTGGTCACCGCTGGGACGCATGCAAGGCCTCGAGGACACCCCCGAACTGGGCGATATTGCCGACACCATCGGCGTGACCCCGGCCCAGGTCGTTCTTCGATGGATGGTCCAGAACAAAATCGTCCCGATTCCGAAGACCTCGACACCCGAGCGGATGGAAGAGAACCTCAACGTCTTCGAATGGGATCTCAGCCCTGAGCAGATGGACGTCATCAAGCGTCTCCACACGGGGATCGCATTCAAGGGGTACGACCCCCGCACCCACGAAGAGTTCTAGACACCGCATATACAGAAGCCCCCGCGAGGAATGTCCTCGCGGGGGCTTCTGTATATGCGGGTGATTGTCCTTCAGGCTTCGTCGGAGCCCAGCACGCGCCAAGCGTCGTCGACGTCCTTCGACATCTGACGGATCAACGCGTCCATGCCTTCATAGGCGACCATTGGCCTCAAATGCGCCACGAATTCCAGCAGCACATGTTGGCCGTACAAGTCGAAATCCTCGACCTCTTCGTGCGGCCGCCCCATCACGTGCGCTTCGACCTGCCGTGATACTCCTTCGAAGGTCGGATTCGACCCCACGGAAATAGCCACCGGCCACCGCATTCCGGCCTCATCATGGAGCCAGCCGGCATACACACCGTCGGCAGGGATCAATCCATCGGATACTGGAGACATATTCGCCGTGGGAAAGCCTAGTTCCCGTCCCCGAGCAGCACCATGGATCACTTCGCCGCGCATCCGGTGATAGCGGCCCAACAACTGGGTTGCGGCCTCAACGTCCCCGGCCGCGAGGAGTTCACGAATCCAGGTCGAAGAACACCGCCGATGCGGGTCTTCGTCATGCAGGTCGTTCAGGTCGTTGTCGGTCGAGAGGTCCTCGACCACGACGACCTCAAAGTCGTACTTGACCCCCAGTTCCTGCATTGTGGTCAGATCGCCTGAATTGTCGCGGCCGAACCGGACGTCCGCCCCGATCACGACTTTCTTGGCGCGGAGACCTTCGACGAAGGTTTCCCGGATGAAATCCTCGGGCGTCTCGCGCGCAAATTCGAGGGAATACGGCAGCAGAACCAGGGCGTCCAGCCCAAGTTCTTTGAGAAGGTCCAGGCTGTCTTGCAGGCCCATGATGGGTAGGTGTGGGACGTCCGGTCGGTGCACCAAAGCAGGATGGGGATCGAAGGAAATCGCAACGGCTTGCAGCCCCGCGGAATGGGCTTCCGAAACGACCGTCTTGATGACGCGTGCATGGCCACGATGGACTCCGTCGAAATTTCCGATGGTCACCGCCGTGGGGCCGAATTCCTCCGGGATCTCGTCCAGGCTCCTGAAACAGTCCACGAATCTCCTCATGCCAGACCGCGGCTCGGTTCTCGAGCCGCGGCCATCAGTCTAGTCCTTGTGCGGTCGCACTGCCGTTCCCGAGGGGGCAGTTATGAACGCTTTTTACCGCGTTTGTTCCGGGGTGCGGCCTGCGGGGCACCCTGAGACATTTCGGTACGAATACGATTGGCCTTGCTGATCCAGGCGTGCCAGACCAGCAGGCAGGGCGGGATCACGAGGTCGAGCACCATGACCACGATCATTACGGCATGGGGAAGTCCGAAAATCGCCCACGAGAAGATTCGGCCTATTCCGCCGAGGAAGATCATGAGGCAGACGAACCACAGGACGTTGGCCCATTTGAACTTGACGGCAATCGCGACGAAAGCTGCTCCCACGCCGCACAGAACCGCTGCGAGGGCTCCGTACGACGAGGCCACGGTGGCGCTGGAGTCCTCCGTCTCACCAGGCAATGAAGCCGTTCCGGCGAAGATCTGCCATACGCCGTATGCAATGATCACCAAACCATAGAGTGCAACGACGGTCCGGAAGATTCCCCAGTCCTGCTGTTTGCCGGGCTTGGACGACGTCTTGGCCGGCCCTGGGGTGCTGGATGTCTTCTTCCGGGTCTGTTCAGCACGAGGCTGGCGAGGTTGCTGCCTCGTCCGAGGTTCGGATGCCTCGGTCCGTCCCGGTCCTGCAGTCGAGGACGGCTCGGCGCTATCTCGCGACGTTCCGGTCGGACCGGTCGACTCCGATTCCGGGCTGTTTTCCCACGGGCCCCTGGGGTGGCCGTTCTGCTCGTTGTTGTTCTCCGGGCTGGACGGATGAGTCACGATTGGCTCCTTTCACGGAGTATCAGATCTGTCTTGCACCACTTTATGGCCGATGGGGCCGGTCATGGTCTACTTCGCGCGTTCAACGCCTCGGCCGGGTCGGTTTCGATACAGCCACAGGAGCCCGATAATAGGCAAGACCAAAGGCACATAGCCGTACCCGGAGCCGAAATGCGACCACACGGATGCCAACGGGAACAGATCCGGTCGAAGGTAGGAGAAGATTCCGACGGCGATCACGCCGCACAGCTCGATGGCAATGGCCCACACGGCCGCCCAGTACGCTCCCAGACCTTTGCGCGCCAAGGAAATGGTCGCGTAGATGTAGATCGCGGCGGCGACTCCGGAAAGGACGAAGGAGACGGGCGCCTCATCGAATTTGGCGATGATTTGGTAGAGCGCACGGGCCCCGGCCGACAGGGAGAATATCGCGTACACGGCCACCAGGAGCATTCCGGGGCCTTTGGATTTCGCGGCAGGGCCCCGGGTCTGATGTGCGGCGTTCGCCTCGACGTCGTTCATGTCAGTCATGACCTCTCTGATGGGTCTCTCGGGATGGGACTCAGTAGTAATACCACAGTACGTTCATGCGTTGGACCATCACGAGGATGATCGGTCCGGCAACGGCCAACATCAGCGTTGACCACCGGGTCCTTTCGGTCAGCGACCACACGAAAGTCCCTGCGGGAATCAGCATTGCGGTCAGCAGATAACCGTAATACTCCCAGGCATCACCCGAGGGCCCATCGGTCACTATTTGCATCACAATCGAGCCGATCAGATACACCACGAGGAAAGCCTCGAGGACCAGGACGGAGCCCTGTGAGAAGTCGTCCGGAACCTTGCCGCGGAGGAACTGCACCAAGCAGACCAGCGCCGACAAGAGGCCCAGGACCAGAGCGATCCAGAACCACAGATCATAACCCGCGATCATGAATCAGCCGTCCTTTCCGCTTCGACCGGAAAAGTCGTGCCCGATCGAAACACGAGGTGCGGAACCGCGACATCGAGCCCTCGGCGGCGCTGGTTCTGGGCCAGCGCAACCAAGGTCCCGTCCGGGGCGAAACCCGCGGCCAATTCGCATGCCGGAACGATGTCGTTGGCTCGCTTCCCACTGGCCTCGGAGGCACCTGCTTCGGTCTGAGCGTTTGGGGTGATCCACCGGCCGTTCGAGAGCGAGGTTGCCTCGTCATTGTTCAGATTCCGGCGCACAAAGATTCTCTCCGCCGCACGTTCGACCGAAAGCATGGGGATGGTACGGCCTTTGTCCCTCGCCTGGGCCAGTTCTTCAAGCGTCGAGGAGTCGTCTATAGATACCTCGCCGATATTCAATCGGTTCAGGCGCGTCAGATGGCCTCCCACACCGAGCCGTGCACCCATGTCGCGGGCCAACGCCCGAATATAGGTGCCGGAGGAACACGAAACCGTGACGTCGACGTCGACCACGGATGTCTCCCTCGAGCCCTCGCATGTGGCCGTGACGCGCCGAATGTCATGGACGTCGAAGGAATCAATCGTAACCGGACGGGCCTCGAGCTCGACGTCCTGCCCCGACCGGACCCTGGCATACGACCTGACTCCGTCGACCTTGATCGCGGATACCGACGACGGAACCTGCAGGATCCGGCCCGTCAGTTCGGTGACCGCGGCGTTGATCGCGGATTCTTCGAGGGAGTCCACAGTGGCGGGGTCAGCGGTGATGCTCACCTCGCCCTCGGAATCGTCGGTCACGGTCCCCTGCCCCAGTCGGATCGTCGCACTGTAGGTCTTGGACTCGCCGCTGACCCAGGTGAGCAATTTGGTGGCCTTGTTGACGCCCAGAATGAGTACGCCGGTGGCCATCGGGTCCAAAGTCCCAGCGTGACCGACACGCCGCGTACCGATTATCTTCCGCATTCGGGCGACGACGTCGTGGCTGGTCAGGCCTGCTGGTTTGTCGACGACGACGAGGCCCGAGGGAACGTCATCGTGGCGGTCGCGATGCCGTGCCACCTACTCGGTATCCTCCGGTGCCTCGCGGACCTCTTTGGCCCCTGAATCGGGATCGCTGCTGGAGCCGTCTCCGAAGTCTTCCTCGACCGGATCGTAGGCGGTTCGAAGGTTGTCGCTGTCCCCGCGGGCAGCGTCCATGTGGGGCGTCGCGACGGCGTCGTCCGTGCCCTGTGCTTCCGTCTCTTCGTCCTCGCGTCGGTATGGATCGGCATCACCGGCGAAAGCTTTTCCTTCGGCGGCCTCGGCCAGTTCGGCGTCGCGGGCACGGGCCTGCCTCAAAATTTCCTCGAGGTGGCTCGCATTCACGGGAACTTCGTCCGCGACGAAAGTCAGCGTCGGCGTCAGGCGAGCCGTAATATTCTTCCCGACCTCCGAACGGAGGATGCCTTTCGCCGATTCGAGGGCGGCGCGGGTGCCTGCCTGTTCCTCTTCGGTCCCGTAGACCGTGTAGTAAACAGTGGCGTGCTGAAGGTCATTGGTGACCCGAGCATCCGTGACCGTCACGAAGCCGAGGCGGGGATCCTTGATTCGGCGTTCGAGGGCTTGGGCCACGATGACCTTGATGCGGTCCGCCATGCGAGCCGCGCGGGCTGCGTCAGCCATGATCTCTCCTCATGTCATTGCGCCCTGATGGGCGCGGAAAATTGTGCATTCCGTGGAAAACGGGCCGGTGTCCAGGTTACTCCTGGACACCGGCCCGATGCTTCTTCAACCGCTACTTAGGCGGCAGGTCCTTCAACCACGCGATCAGTCGCGGGGCTTCTCCTGCATCTCCCACGTCTCGATCATGTCGCCTTCCTTGATGTCGTTGAAGGATCCGAGCCCAATACCGCACTCGTAACCGTCACGGACCTCGGTTGCATCGTCCTTGAAGCGACGCAGCGACTCGATGTTGAGCGAATCCGCAATCACGTTGCCGTCACGCACCAGGCGAGCCTTGGCATTGCGGCGAATGAGACCGCTCCGCACGATCGAGCCGGCGATGTTGCCCCACTTGGAAGAGCGGAAGACCTCGCGGACTTCTGCGGAACCAAGGTCGACTTCCTCGTACTCGGGCTTGAGCATGCCCTTGAGGGCCTGCTCGACCTCGTCGATGGCCTGGTAGATGACGCTGTAGAACTTCATCTCGACGCCTTCGCGGTCGGCGAGTTCGGTGACTCGCTCGGCCGGACGGACGTTGAAGCCGATGATGATCGCGTTATCCACGGTGGCCAAGTTGACGTCGTTCTGGGTGATAGCACCGACGCCACGGTGGATCACACGCAGCTGAACCTCATTGCCGTCTCCGACCTCGATCTTGAGCAGCGAATCCTCGAGAGCCTCCACGGCACCCGAGACGTCGCCCTTGATGATGAGGTTGAGCGTGTCCATCTTGCCTTCGGCCACGGCCTCGTCGAAGGACTCGAGCGTGACGCGCTTGCGGCGCTTGGCCAGTTGAGCGTTGCGGTCCGCCGCCTCGCGCTTTTCAGCGATCTGACGAGCAGTGCGCTCTTCCTGTGTCGACAGGAACGTGTCGCCTGCCCGCGGAACCGTGGAGAGGCCCAAGACCTGCACGGGGCGCGAAGGACCGGCCTCTGCGACGTTCTGACCGTTCTCGTCGAACATCGCTCGGACACGGCCGTGGGCAACGCCCGCGACAATGCTGTCACCGACGTGCAGCGTACCGGACTGGACCAGCACGGTCGAGACCGCACCACGTCCCTTGTCCAGGTTCGCTTCGATCGCGACACCGCGGGCTTCCTTATCAGGGTTGGCCTGCAGTTCGAGCGCGCCGTCGGCGGTCAGGCAGATGGCTTCGAGCAGTTCCTCGATGTTCTGGTTCTGACGAGCCGAAACGTCGACGAACATGGTCTCACCACCGTATTCCTCGGGCACCAGACCGTATTCGGTCAGCTGTCCGCGGATCTTGTCCGCGTTCGCGCCTTCCTTGTCGATCTTGTTGACCGCGACCACGATCGGCACGTTGGCCGCCTGGGCGTGGTTCAAGGCCTCAACGGTCTGGGGCATGACGCCGTCATCGGCGGCGACGACGAGCACGGCGATGTCCGTGACCTTCGCACCGCGGGCACGCATAGCGGTGAACGCCTCGTGACCTGGGGTATCGATGAAAGTGATCAGGCGGTCGGTGCCGTCCACATTGGTTGTGATCTGGTAAGCGCCGATGTGCTGGGTAATGCCGCCGGCTTCACCTTCGATCACATTGGTGTGGCGGATGGCATCCAACAGACGGGTCTTGCCGTGGTCAACGTGACCCATCACGGTGACTACGGGGGGACGCGCTTCGAGCTGCTCTTCGGTCTCTGCCTCACGCTCGGCGTCGAGGTTGATGTCGAAGGATTCGAGGAGCTCGCGCTCCTCGTCCTCGGGCGAGACAATCTGGACCCTGTAGCCCAGCTCTTCGCCCAGCAATTCGAACGTCTCCTGGTCCAAGGACTGGGTTTGTGTCGCCATCTCACCCAAGTGGATGAGGACGGTGACCAGTGCGGCCGGGTTGGCGTTGATCTTCTCCGCGAAGTCCATGACCGAAGCCCCGCGACGCATGCGTACGACAGTATCGCCGTTGCCCCGGGGAACGACGACGCCGCCCACCGCAGGTGCCTGCATCTGCTCCAACTCATGGCGCTTTGCCTGCTTCGACTTGCGCTGCTTCCGACGTGAATTTCCGCGTCCGAAAGCACCCTGGGCATTGCCACGTCCGCGACCGCCGCCGCGCGGAGGACCACCGGCACTCGGGCCACCACGACGGGGACCATTCCCCCCGCCGGGGCTGCCGCCACCGGGCCGTCCGCCGACGTTCGAGGGCATCTTGGCCGGCATCATGTTCGGGCTAGGACGATTTCCACCGGATGCGGCCGGGCGAGGAGCATTCCCCCGCTGGCCGCCTGCACCCGCGCCAGCGGCGGGCCGAGGTCCGGCAGGACGCGGTCCGCCCTGTCCCTGTCCTTGTCCCTGGGCGGGACGCGGTGCACCGGGACGCGGTCCGCCTTGTCCCTGTCCTTGTCCCTGGGCGGGACGCGGGCCACCGCGGCGATTGCCGTTGTTGCTGCCGCGCATGCCCTGCTGGGAGCTGAACGGGTTGTTGCCGGGACGCGGGGCACCGGGCTTGGGCGCACCTCCACGTGATGCTGCGGGACGGGGTCCTGGGGTCGGCACCGAGCCGGGCTTGGGCGCGGAGGAATCCGTGCGCATGCCCTGCTGGGAACTGAACGGGTTGTTGCCGGGACGAGTCCCGGGCTTGGGCGCGTTGCCCGATTTGGAAGCCGAGTCCTGGTCAGACTTTTCCTGGGCCTTTTCGTCGGACTTCGCGGATGCAGCCTCGGTCGGCGACGGAGTCGGTTCCGGCTGTGCTGCGGGCTTCTCTTCCGCAACGGCCGCCTTTTCTTCCGCTGCCGGCTTGGGGGCCGGCTTCCCTGCTGTAGCAGGGGTTGGCCCGGAAGGCTTGGGCTTCGCGCCGGGCTTGGGTGCAGCCGGCGTCGCCGGTGCAGGCGCCTCGGCCTTGTTGGTCTCGGCCTTCTGATCAGAGGGCTCGGATGTAGTGGACGCCTTCTTGCCTCCGGACTTTTTGCCCGGCTCAGAAGGTGACTGTGCGCGGTCCGCAAACGCGGCGCGCAGTTTTTTCACCACGGGGGGTTCCACCGTGGAGGATGCACCACGAACGAATTCGCCCAAGTCTTGAAGCTTGGCGATCGCTTCCTTCGAGGTGATGTTGAGCTCTTTCGCGAGCTCGTGAACGCGGGGCTTGGCCACATTACTCCTGTCTCGGTCTGCGCCGAAACAGGCACAAACCGCTTAATTCCGTATAAGGCTCCCGGCAATCACATAATTGCCTTGGGACTCGCCGTTTGCAGAGCACAGTGAAGTACTCATTGCGCGGCACTCATCGGGTTTCCATCGGTTTTCTACTCGCTTTCTTCAGACGCTTGTGCGTCCGTTGATTGAGCTAGGGGGTGTTCCTCAGTGGCCGCATAACGCCGCAGGACGGCGTTTTCTTCCGCGCACCACTGACCTTCGAGGTGTTCGGAATCGACTCGGGTACGGAAAGATCTGGCGAATGCCTTGGTCTTGACCGCCCGGTCCAAACACTCCTGGTCAGGGTGTAACCAGGCGCCACGTCCTTGAAAGGACCTTTTGGGATCCAGGACGACGACGCCAGTTTGCGCTCCCTGCGACCGTTGCAGGACCACACGTACTAGTGCGGTTTGATCTTCGCTCCGCCGACAGCCGATGCACGTACGAATACCGGGAGGGGAAGACATAGGCTTTCCCCTTTCCGGACCGCTCCTGCTTGCTCGGGCCGTCGCTCGCAGTCGATGACCGCATTCCAGTCTATCCCCCCACCGGGCGTTTCCCCCAAAGATTCGGCAAAATACACCGTCCCGTGTGAGGACCGTTACCAGAATGACCGGTTATTCGGCGAGATCCGCCGCCCGCGCCTTGGACTCGGAGACGATGTCGATGCGCCAATTCGTCAGTTTCGCGGCCAGACGTGCGTTCTGGCCTTCCTTTCCGATCGCCAGGGAGAGCTGGTCGTCCGGGACGATGGCCCGGGCCTGGAACCTGCCCTGGGGATCCACCTCGACCGAGGCGACTCGAGCAGGGCTCAGAGCGCCGGCAATGTAGTCGGCGGGGTCCTCGGAGTAGCTGACGATATCAATTTTCTCGTTGTTGAGTTCGGAAGTCACGGCTCGGACGCGCGAGCCCATTTCTCCGATGCAGGAACCTTTGGCGTTGATCCCTTCCCTCGTCGCCCTCACTGCAATTTTGGTGCGGTGACCGGCCTCGCGAGCGATCGACATGATTTCGACGGAACCGTCCTCAATCTCCGGCACCTCGTGTTCGAAAAGACGTCGAACCAAGTCCGGGTGGGAGCGGGACAGCGTGATCGATGGGCCCTTGAACCCGCGACGGGCTTCGACGACGAATGCGCGGATGCGGGATCCATGAGAGTAGCTTTCGCCGGGCACCTGTTCGTGCGGGGGAAGAACACCTTCCACGGTTCCCAGGTCGATCTGGACCATGTTGTTCCGACCGCCCTGCTGGATCTGCCCGGAGACGAGCTGCCCCTCACGGTCGCGGAAGTCGCCAAGGACCTGATTGTCCTCGGCTTCACGCAATCGCTGGAAAATCACCTGCCGGGCCGTGGCCGCAGCAATGCGACCGAAGTTGCGCGGAGTGTCATCGAATTCACCGATGACCTCGCCGTTTTCGTCGATCTCCGGAGCCATAATGCGCACGTGCCCTGTATCGCGGTCTACGATGGCACGCGCGTTGCGGATCGCACCGGGGTTCTTCTCGTACGCCAGCAATAGAGCGGACTCGATCATCTGGATCAGCTGACCGACTGGGATGTCACGCTCCTTCTCCAAGAGTCGGAGGTTGCTCATGTCGATGTCCATTGCTGGCCTTTCCTTGCTCTATGTGCCAAAGCACCGGAACGCTTCAGCGCTCCGGTACCCGACTGGGCCTGGATCCTGTGCTGGGCGGCCCCTGTGTTCCGACTTATTCTAGCCGGGATGTCCTAGTGGCTGAACTCGATTTCTACCTGGGCCGCTTCGACGTCCTCAACCGAGATCTCCTCCGGTTCCAGATACTTCGCCGGAACGCCTTTGGGAGTCTGTCTCCGACGTGCAATCGTCGCGGTACGACCGTCCGTTTCTTCGAGGCGCGCGACGAAGGTCTCGCCGCCCGAAAGGCGCAGACTGAGGAGCCGGCCTCGCGACCGCTTCCAGTGACGAGGCTCGGAAAGCATGCGGGTTGCACCGGGGGATGTCACCTCGAGCAGGTATGTCTCTTCCGGGTCTCCTTCGGTCCGGTCCAGGGTCTCGGAAATTGCTCCGGAGACCTCGGCGATGGTGTCCAGACTGACGCTGCCTTCCTCGTCTTCCTGAAGATCGACGACGACCGTCACGGTCTGGTTCTTTCCTGCGCCGCGGGCGCTGACCTCTTCGAGAACCAGGTTGAACTGCCCGACGACCGGCGCAATGGCCTCCCGCAAGGAAGGCAAGTCCAGCGTGTCGGACAGAGAATTCCTCGGATGAGCTTGGTCCGAGTATCCGGCGTTGGCCTTCATCCGAGCGGTCCGACGGCGTTGACGAGAAGTGTTCTTGCTGGTGGTGGACTTGGGGTTCGAGCCGTTGTTGGCCAAGAGACCTCCTGTAATGGTCATGTCATGTCCTCTCCCCAGGTTAGCGCCCACAGCCCTGCCCGACATGCCATGATGGTGAGTTGACCCAGGACCGCAACGCATCAGAGGAAACACGTTCGGATGAAAACTTCCGCCGCAAAGACCATTTTTGTTTTCTTGCTGATCGTGCTCTTGCTCCTGGCAGCAGTCTCAGGGTTCGTCTGGTGGCGAACCACACACAATCAGGGCGGCGTCGCAGCCCAACAGCAGGCGGCGGCGGAGCTGAAAAGTCTTCAAGCGGCCGTCCGGAGTTCGGGTGTCGCCGGGTCCCAGAAGGACAGCCTCGAATCGGATCTCCACGAGCAGCTCGATGCGCTGAATCGTTCAGCGGTCGAGGACGCCCAGCCTGAGGAGGATCACGCGCCTCAGGACGTACCCGGCCTGGCACAACGGATGACTCAGAGCTCACAACGCATTTACGATCTCGCTTCAAACACAGGCCTGTCCTCGGACGAGTCCGCCACTTTGACCTCCATCTCGGTCGGTCAATGGGCCACGGTCCAGCTCTTGAATGGGACCTTGGCCGAGGTCGATGACCCGTCGTCGGCGGCGAGCAGGGAGCTCAAGGACCTCACCGGTTTAGGGCAGAACGAGGCGTTGAAGGCCGACGGGTTGTGCCCTGCCATGTCCGACGATGCCAAGGACAAGGCCTCCGGGGGCGCTGGTTCCCAACAAGCCGACGACGGATCGAATGCGGAAGATTCCGAAAACCTCACGAAGGTTCTGACGGGTCTCTATACGTCGACCTGGTCCGAGTCCTACTTCCAGGCCCGCCAGGACGTCGACAACATACCGAAAGACACCTCGGACCGGATCGTGGTCGCCGCCAAGATTCATTCTTCTCAGCTTCAGCAGCTGCGTGCCGGGTTGGATCAGAATTGCTCCGCGATGCCGCAGCCGAAGGCCGCCTACAAACTCCCCCATGGTGCTGCACGGGACCCGGGGAAAATCATGGCCGAACAGGCGGATCATCTCGGCAGCGAATCGATCGGGGTGATCCGATCCCAGAAGCCGGGTAAGTCCGATGCTCAGGGATCTGGTTCCTGGACCGCTTGGGGTGCCCGTTCGCTGGCTCTCAACACCGCGATCTCGACCCAGATCAGCGGGGATGTGCCGGCCCTGCCCGGAATTTCCTGACGGATGGCCCCACAGCGGGGTACTGGAATCGGGCGCTGAACAAGTCTCGTCCCTATGCGATCACGTCGCCGTAAACATCCCAGCCGGTTTTGACGATCAAAACGGCCACCACGGCCAGGAACACGACGCGGATAAACCTGTTCCCTTGAGACACGGCACTTCTGGCCCCGGTATAGCCTCCGGCCATGTTGGCGATTCCCAGAAGCAGTCCCAGAGCCCAGACCACCGAACCGTGGAACCCGAAAAACGCCAAGGCACCGAGATTCGTCGCCATGTTGACGACTTTGGCCTGCGCGCTGGCCCGCAAGAAGTTCTGGCCGAGCAGCGTGATGAGACCGATGATCAGAAATGACCCCGTTCCTGGGCCGAGAACACCGTCGTAGAAACCTATGACGAGTCCCAGCGCCGTCGAACGAACGAGCACAGTCCGGGAATCCATCGTGGGCTTGGTCAATGTCCCCGCATTCGGTTTGAGCACGGTGAACACGGCCACCGCGACCAGGGCCGCGAGGATCACGGGTTTGAAAACTGCTTGGGGCAGGGATGCGGCCACCGCGGCTCCCGCGAAACTGCCGAAGAAGGCGACGCCCGCCATCGGCAACGAGGGCCGGAGAGGCGTCGTCGTGCGACGGAAGTACGTCACCGCGCTGGTGCTGGTTCCGAGCAGCGAACCGAATTTGTTGGTTGCGAGGGCCTGCACCGGAGTCATGCCCGGGATCATGAGCACAACGGGCAATTGAATCAGACCGCCACCGCCCACCACGGCATCAACCCAACCGGCCAGGAATCCGCCGACGAGTACAAGAACCAGGGTGCTCGGATCCAGGGATTCGATTCCCGCGATCACCTTCCGAGTACCCCTCTTTCATTCAGCTCTTTCGTTCAGCGGCTCACGTCATAGATCGCGGTTCAGCCGTCGGAAGCGACCGACTTGGTTTCTTTCACCACTTCGTCCACCACAATCGAGATGTCGACCTCGCGGGATTCACCACTGATCCGGTCCTTGATCTCGACCTTGCCGTCCTTGTAGCCGCGTCCTATGACCAGGATCGTCGGAACACCGAGCAGCTCGGCGTCACCGAACTTCACACCGGGAGACGCTTTGGCTCGGTCGTCGAAGATCACCTGCAAGCCAGCTCGTTCCAACTGCTCCACGATGCCTTCGGCACCGCTCATGATTTCCTCGCCCTTGCCGGCGGCGACCACATGAACATCCGCAGGCGCCAGGTCGCGGGGCCAGATCAGACCCCGCTCATCGTGATTGGATTCGGCAATGGCCGCGAGCGCTCTGGTGACGCCGACACCGTACGAACCCATGGTCACGGTGACGAGTTTGCCGTTGGAGTCCAGTACGCGAAGCCCCAGGGCATCCGCGTATTTGCGACCGAGAGCGAAGATGTGACCCATCTCGATTCCGCGAGCGGTATGCAAAGGCCCCGAACCATCCGGAGCCTGGTCGCCTTCACGGACTTCGCACGCTTCGACGACACCGTCCCAGGTGAAATCGCGACCGGCGACCAGATCGAAAACATGTCGACCTTGCAGGTTCGCGCCCGTTATCCAGGCGGAGCCCTCGACCACGCGGGGATCCACGAAATACGGAATGCCGGTCGTCGACTCGGTGCCCAGAGTAGCGGCATCGGTGCTCAGACCGGGCCCGATGTAGCCCTTGACGAGCATCGGGTAGCTACGCAGATCGGAGTCGTCGGCTTGGTTCACCTCGACTTCGCCGCCGACTTCCAGGGCGTCACTGAGGCTGACTTCGAGTCGCTTGAGATCGACGGCCCGATCCCCGGGCACGCCGACGGCGACGATCTGTTTCTCCCCGCTCGGAAGGGTTACGGCCACCAGAAGGTTCTTCAGGGTGTCCGCTGCCGTCCACTGTTGACCGTCCTTCGCGTGAAGCGCATTGGCTTGGGCAACGAGGGTATCGATGGTCGGCGAATCCGGCGTTTCCTCGACGTGCGCGGCCGCCAGTCCCTCGATGTCGATGGCCTCGGGGGCCACGGTCGTGACGGCTTCGACATTGGCCGCGTATCCCCCTTCGGAACGGACAAAGGTATCTTCGCCGATGGGCGTCGGGTGCAGAAATTCCTCGGAGCGTGAGCCGCCCATGGCACCGGACTGCGCCTGAACGATGACGATCTCCAGACCCAAGCGTTTGAAGATTCGCTGGTAAGCGCCTCGATGTGCTTGGTAGGCCTCTTCGAGGCCTTGGTCGTCCACGCTGAAGGAGTAGGAATCCTTCATAATGAATTCACGACCGCGCAGAAGACCCGCACGGGGGCGTGCTTCATCACGGTATTTGGTCTGGATTTGGTACAAGGTCACCGGCAGATCCTTGTACGAGGAATACATGTCCTTGACCAGGAGCGTGAACATCTCCTCATGCGTAGGCGCCAAGAGGTAATCCGCGTCCTTGCGGTCCTTCAGGCGGAAGAGATTCTCTCCGTACTCCACCCAACGGTTGGACGTTTCATACGGCTCACGGGGCAGCAATGCTGGGAAGTGGACTTCCTGGGCGCCGATCGCATCCATTTCCTCGCGGACGATCGCCTCGACCTTGGTCAGGACCCGTAGGCCCAGCGGCAACCACGAATAGATGCCGGGGGCCGCTCGGCGGATGTAACCGGCGCGCACCAGGAGTTTATGGCTATCCACTTCCGCGTCGACCGGGTCTTCGCGAAGGGTGCGGAGGAAAAGCGAGGATAGGCGAATGGCCAACTATGAAGTCCGTTTCTTTGAGGTGCCGGTTGTCTCTCGGATAAGTCTAAAGGAGCCCACCGTGGAGTACATACCAGCAGGACAGGAGGCGCCGGTTACATCAGGATCGTCGAGAAGGTGCCGACCTGTTGGAAACCGACGGCTCGGTACAGCGCGCGAGCCGGACCGTTGTAGTCGTTGACGTACAGGCTGATCCTCGAAAACCGCGGGGCGATCAGCTCGCAAGCCTGCGCCATGAACGCTTCGGAAAGTCCTTGGCCCCTGAGCCGGGGAGCAAGCCACACGCCCTGGAGCTGGCACATGTCCTGCGCTGCGAGGCCAAGGTCCGTCTTGAAGATCACCTCTCCCCTCCTGTCCGTGGCAACGACCGTACGGCCCGATCGGACGGTCTCGAGAACTCGTTGTGAGTATCCCTCCGGGTTGTGTTCCATCGGCGAGTACCCGACTTCCTCGGTGAACATTGACACGCTCGCAGGCAGGAGCGCTTCCAGGTCACTCGGTACGGCCCACCGTACCGGGGACAATCCGGACGTGGTTTCCCGGTGCGCCACGCGACGGGCGGTCTCGTGATCGACCAGGGCCATGAGCGGCTGTTGTGGGCGAATGTCGAAAGGCCGGGGCAGGCCGCCGCGAATCAGATCCCACAGGGGCATGACGAATTCTGCGGGGCCGAACAAGGAGGCGGGCCTTTTGTGGGTCCGCAGGACGTAATCCGCAACCCGGGAGAAGTGGTGACGTTCCAGA
Organism: Rothia uropygioeca; assembly: GCF_004136585.1. Taxonomy (NCBI): domain Bacteria; kingdom Bacillati; phylum Actinomycetota; class Actinomycetes; order Micrococcales; family Micrococcaceae; genus Rothia; species Rothia uropygioeca. The sequence goes on from NZ_NOIR01000004.1 coordinate 105,672, forward strand.
CGGATGGGGACCAGATTCGCGCCGAACCACACTGCTCCCGTCAGCTCGGAGAGTTCGGTTTTTCCCATCTCTTCAGACGGTTCGAAGACGCCGAGAAAAGGCGAGGCAGAATGCATCCGCGTCAGGAACGAGGGGCGCGGCAGACCGATGCGCTCATAATGCTCCAGCGGGAACAGGTTGGCCACGGGAGATTGGTTGATCAATCCGAGGAGGCTCTCGGTATCGTCGACGGTCAAGGGACGAACGGTCGGCCCCGAGATACGATCTGCGCGTTGCGTCAGGAATTTCACGAAGTCATGGCTCCCGGGGTCATAGGATTTTCACCGGGTCGAAAATGTCCGCGGCGATCAGCAGGACCGACATCCCCATGAAGGCCACCGCAACCACGTAGGTCAGAGGCAGCAACCTGATCGGGTCGAAATGACCGGGGTCGGCTTTCTTTCTCAACCGTGCCCAGAACCGCCGTATTCCTTCCCATAGGGCGCCTGCAACGTGACCACCGTCCAAAGGCAGAAGCGGAATCAGGTTGAAGACGAAGAGGCTGAAGTTCAAGGTTCCCAGAACAGAGACGATGTAGGCCGCTTTGGTTTTGGTGGTGATGTTTTGAGTAGAGGCCACTTCTCCCGCCACACGCCCGACTCCGACCACCGACATCGGAGAATCGGCAGGTCGTTCTTTCTGGGTGAAGAGCGCAACCCCTACGTCCCAAACCCGCAGCGGAAGCTTGATGATGACGCTGCCGATCTGGTTGAAGGTTTGCCCGATCACCGGTGGAATCTCGGAAATGCTCCCGGCTTTGAGGTCCTGCTCGGGGCTGATCCCGATGAACCCGACCTCTTGCGTCTGGGTCTTGCCCTCGGTGTCTGTCTGGGGGACACCGGCGGCATCGGTCACGGGACGTTGGGTGATCATCGGGCTCATGCTCAGACTGACTTCGCGGCCGTCCCGGTCGACGACCACGGGTACGTCCTGGTTGCCGTGTTCACGAATGAGACGACTGAGCTGATCCCAGGAGTCGATATCCTGATTCGCGAAACGCACGATCTTGTCGCCCGGCTTGATCCCGGCCTCATAGGCGGGTGCCGCTGGGTCGTCTGCCCCGCATTCGGTTTTCTGCTCTTCCTGACCGGCCTGGACCTTTTGAATGCATTGATTGACCGCCGAAACTTTGGTGGTCGGCTGGGCCGTCCCGAAGGACAGAACCACGACACTCAGGCAGAGGATTCCGATCAAGAGATTCATGCAGGGCCCGCCCAGCATGATGATGATTCGCTTGTAGATCGGCAATTGGTAGAACTGACGGTTCTCGTCCCCCGGTTGCAGGCGCTCGGCCTCCATGCTGCGCGTTTCCGAGACCATCTGTTGGACGAGCCCGGTCGAATCGCTCGTGATCTTCTCGCCGTTCTTGTCCGGAGGATACATCCCGATCATCGAGATATACCCGCCTAGCGGTATGGCCTTGAGCCCGTACTCGGTCTCTGCCTTTCGCCGGGAGAAAATGGTTTTGCCAAAACCGATCATGTATTGGGTGACCCGGACATTGAATAATTTGGCGGGCACCAAATGTCCGACTTCGTGGAGCGCGATCGACAGAGCGATGCCCACAGCCATGATGAGGACGCCGACCACGAACATGAGCCATGACCCGCCCAGAACTTGAGAAAGATCCACTAAAGTCTCCCGTCCGTTCCCATCGTGGACGGTTTTCCGCCCCCGCGCTCGATTCTACGGACTCTCGACCGCATTAATGGCTCCTACGGACCGGTGTACCACCGACGACCACGCATGGGCTCATCCCACAATGCCGAATTTCTTGAGACGTTGGCGGTCCGCCGCGGTGGCCGACATCTGCAATCGCAACAATTCAGAGTAAATCCCGCCCGAGGACGCAAGCTCACTGGGAGTTCCGATCTCACGGATCCTGCCGTTCTCCAGTGTCACGATGCGGTCGACAGCCGAGATCGTGGACAGTCGATGCGCGATGATCAGACTCGTTCGGCCGACCATCAGTCGGTCGAGGGCATCCTGAACGATTCGCTCGGACCGAGTATCCAGGGCGCTCGTCGCTTCATCAAGGATCAGGATCGGCGCGTCCTTGAGAATCGCCCTGGCTACGGCGATCCTCTGTTTCTGTCCGCCCGAAAGCTTCAGCCCCCGCTCCCCGATCAGCGAGTCGTAGCCGTCGGCGAATTTCCGGACGAAGATGTCAGCGTTGGCTTGTTCCGCAGCTTTCACGATGTCTTCACGGCTCGCATCGGGCCGAGCGTAGGCGATGTTCTCCGCGATTGTTCCCGAGAAGAGGGAGGCGTCCTGGAAGACCATTCCCATCGCGGCCCTCAATTGGCCAAGGGTCGACGTCGAGGTGTCGAACCCCGCGACGGCTACTTTTCCCTTCGTAGGCATGTACAGACCTTGCAGAAGGGACATCAGGGTCGATTTGCCGCCTCCTGACTCGCCAACGAAGGCTACTTTCTCTCCACGGGCGATCGAGAGCGTGATGTCTTCGAGAACCGCCTGTTCGCCGTCATAGGCGAAAGAGACGCGGTCGAAGGTGATGACGGGGTCCGGCAGCCGGTCAGTGCGCGGGGTCGCCGGCTCAGCTACGGCAGGTGTTTCGGGCGAAACCTGTTGGATCGTTCCGGTCACCGTCGGGGCCACAACGGAGCCGGCGCGAGGATCATTCGGCAGATTCATGACCTCGAAGTACTCCCGCGAGCCCGCAATCGCGCGCTGGGCCGAGTCGATGATCCACGAGAGCATCGCGACCGGCTGCGACGCCATGGCCATGAGCTGGATCATGAGCACCATGTCGCCCAAGGAGAAATCGCCTTCGAGTGTCTTCCAGAAGATCAGCAGGTACATCGCGAAGAACACGAGGTTGAGGACGGACCTCCGGTAGTTGTCCATGCGGTGCCAATGCCGAGACTGGTCTTTCGTCAGGGATACGGTGTCCGTGAAGTGACGGGTGAACGCCGCTAATTCCCTGGCTTGGGTTCCGAAGGACTTGACCACCCTCAGCTGGGAGATGACTTCGTTGAATCGGCCCCCAGCCAGGTCGATGTGCTCGTTCTTGTCCCGCTCCCAGACTTGCCATTTCTTGCTAGTCAACCCGGTCAGCCAGAGATACATCGGATAAATGATCAGCAGGAGAACCGCCAGGGGCCAGTAATAGACGAACATGATGACTAGCACGGCGATGGTGGTGATGATCGTCGAGAAGAAGTTGTTCGACATCGACTTGATGAAGAAGGTGACTTCCGCGATCGACCGGTTCAGCCGGGAGACCACGGACCCGGTGAGTTGAGTATCGAAATAGCTCTGGGGAAGGCTCAACAGCTTGTGGAAATACCGGGTAGATAGCAGGGAACGCATCCGTTGCCCCATGATGTCGCCCAGGTATCCGCCGTAGTTGGAGATGAAGGTGCTGAACAGCTGCATGATCAGATAGAGGCCCGCAAACGTGAAGATGATGCGAGCGGTCGAGTCGCCGTGCCCGTTGAGGGCCGCGACCACAGCATCCGTCGCGAACTTCAAGACGAATGGCGTCGCCAGGGAAGCGATTGCCGTCAAGACCGAACAGATGAGGATACCGACGTAAAACGGCCAGAGGGATCCGGTGGCCTTCATGATGCGGAATATGCTCCGCATAGTACTTCTCCTTCCAAAGCACGACGTCGTGGTGCCGGAAGGATCACGGCGGTCTCAGCCTCAGGCCCCGGAGGGTAAAGGCTGTGCACCGCCGTGCCACGCGTCAGCGCAATGCTTGGGTCAGCTGAATGGCCTTCTCCAGGAAGGCATCCACCTGCGCTTCGTCATAGGCATGTTTGGATGTGGCCGCTCGGAATGAGGCCCGTCGAATCAAGGTCGGCTTGACATCGTCGCTGTGACGGAAATACTCCAACAGGTCCGCGCACAGGCTGTCGACATCGCCCACAAAGTAGCCTTCGATGCGACGTCGCGCCGGTCGCCTGAATCGCTCACCGTCACTTCTCTTCAAGCGACCCATCACGAGGTCAGCCAATTGCGAGGCGTACTCGTGCCACGCCTCTTGACCGTTCCGCTGAATCGATGTCTGTTTCTCCACAGCGGCGAATCTGTCCTCGTAGGACTCCAATGCGAAGTCCACGTCCGCGGGTTCGTATCCGCCCTTCTCGGGTTCGAACTCCACAGCGCGGATCTCGGCCGCGGTGATAGCGCCCCCGGATGGACCTTGTCGCAGCAATTCCACGTCCCTGCCGCACCGATCCAGAATATCCCGCACCTGTCGAACAGAATACCCGCTCTTCTTGGGAGCGACCCGACCGATTCGGCCTAGTTCTTGTGTAGCCGAAATAGAGTCGTCGTTCTGTTCCGGAACGGATGAGCCGGGCATGTATTCCTCCAGTGAGCGTTGAATGGGTCAGACCAGAAGTGCTGCAAAGATGACGTATCCAATGGCGGCTGCGAAGACGATTGAGTCGAGCCGGTCCATGACGCCGCCGTGACCAGGCAAGATGTTGCTCATGTCCTTGATCCCGATTTCTCTTTTGACCATGGATTCGGACAGATCTCCTACGGTGGAAGCGACCACCAGAAGGACGGCTATCACAATGCCGTTCCACCATGGCGCACCCAGCAGGAAGACCGCGCACAATACTCCCACGATCATGGACCCGATCATGGACCCGGCAAAGCCTTCCCAGGTTTTTTTGGGGCTAATCCTAGGTGCCATGGGGTGTTTACCGAAGAACACGCCGGCAATGTAGCCCCAGGTGTCATTACCTATGGCCATGAGGACGATCGTGAACACCTTTGCAGCACCGTTGTCCTCGCGGAAAATCAGGACTGCCAACGCGAGCATGAACGGAACCCAGCACATCACGAAGATCCCGCCCATGATGGACAGCAACATCCCGGATTTCTGCCCGAACGCTCGCCACAGTGTCAAGAGACTGACGGCGCCCAACACGGAAAGTATCAGCGCTTCTCCCCCGCCGAAATACGCGGCGAAAGGGAGCAGGGCGCCCGTGACGACGGCTGGAATGATCGGCACGCGCATCCCGCGCTTGTGGTTCAGAGCTTGGCCGACCTCCCAGGTTCCCACGGCCGCCGCCAGAGCGGCGACGGCCACGATCACCATCGGAACGAAGAACAGCCCAATGACGACGACGACCACCAGGGTCGCGCCGACCCCGATAGCCGCAGGGAGGTCTCTACCTGCCCGAGACTTCTTCTCTGGGGTCGACGAAGACTCTGTAGGAGACGACATCAGACCTCGAGAAGCTCGGCTTCCTTGCGCTTGAACAGATCGTCGATCTGGTCGATGTGCTTCTTGGTGATGGAATCAAGTTCCTTTTCGGCGCGGTTGCCTTCGTCCTCGCCCGCGTCCCCGTCCTTGACGATCTTCTCGATCGCGGTCTTGGCCGTGCGGCGGATGTTGCGAACGGCCACGCGGGCATCCTCGGCCTTGCCGGAAACCATGCGCACATATTCCTTGCGGCGCTCTTCGGTCAATTCGGGCATCACGATGCGAATCACATTGCCGTCGTTGGCGGGATTCGCGCCCATATCGGAATCTCGCAAAGCTTTCTCGATGTCGCCCAGGGCCGACTTGTCGAAAGGCGTAATGAGAAGGGTACGTGCTTCCGGGTTCTGGAAGGAAGCCAACTGCTGCAAGGGTGTCGGGGTTCCGTAGTAGCTCACCAGGACGCCCGAGAACAACGAGGGGTTGGCACGGCCAGTACGTACCGCGGCGAAGTCGTCCTTCGCCGTGTCGACCGCTTTGCCCATCTTGGTACGGGCTTCGGACAGGGAATCTTCGATCAATTCGATCTCCTCATTCGGTGTAGTCACACCCATTCGGATGTGGCCTAGACAGCCGCCGCCGACCGGCCAGGAAAGACCGGGTACGGCACCGTCTAAAGTCTCCTTGATTCAGTTTAGCGACCTGATTCGGGGACGGGCGAACCCATCCGGCCTCGTCACGCTAGGCAGTGACTAGGGTTCCGATTTCTTCACCGAGGATCGCGCGGGCAACGTTGCCCTCGCCCTGCATGCCGAATACGCGCATCGTGACGTTGTTGTCCTTGCAGAGGCTGAATGCCGTCTGGTCCATGACGCGAATGTTCCGTTGCAGGGCCTCGTCGTAGGTCAGGTGAGTCAGACGTTCCGCGGTGGGGTCGACCTTGGGGTCGGCAGTGTAGACACCGTCGACACCGTTCTTGGCCACGAGCACCTCGTCCGCACGGATTTCCAAGGCTCGTTGCGCCGCGACCGTGTCGGTCGAGAAATATGGAAGACCTGCCCCTGCCCCGAAGATCACCACACGATCCTTCTCCATGTGCCGGATGGCCCGACGCGGAATGTAATTCTCCGCTACCTGAGCCATTTCGATGGCCGACTGCACGCGAGTGTCCACACCGCTCTGCTCCAGGATGTCCTGGAGCGCCAGGGAATTCATGACCGTTCCGAGCATGCCCATGTAATCGGCGCGGGACCGATCGAGGCCCGCGGAAGACAATTCGGCGCCCCGAAAGAAATTGCCGCCACCGACGACGATCGACGTTTCAGCCTGACCAACCGTCGAAGCGATCTGTTCGGCGAACTTCCGTACCACGGCCGTGTCGATACCGACGCGGCCGCCGCCGAAGACCTCCCCGGAAAGCTTGAGCAAGACCCTGCGGCGCTGCGGTTCGGCTGAAGGGGCGGTATTGACGGACATGGATCCTCCTGGGCTCTTGACCCTGCGTTCTCGTGGTTGGGCTGGTCGTCCCCAGCTAGCTTACGCAAAGAGGGAGCGTCCACACATGGTGGACGCTCCCTCAAACACTTCGTTGATCAGTTGCCAACTCGGAAGCGGACAAAGCCGGTGGCCTTGGCACCTGCCTCTTCCAGCACCTGTCCGACGGACTTCTTTGAGTCCTTGGCGAAGTCCTGATCGACCAGGGTGTTCTCCTTGAAGAAGCCCTTCAGGCGGCCCTGAACGATCTGCGGAATGATCTTCTCGGGCTTGCCCTCGGAACGCGCGGTCTCCTCGGCAATGTGACGCTCGGATTCGACCTGCTCGGCCGGGATGCCCGACTCGTCCAGGAACTTGGGAGCCATCGCTGCGATGTGGACGGCGACGTCGTGTGCGACCTCGTCCGCGTCCTTGCCATCGACGGCGAGCAGGACACCGACCTGGGCCGGGAGGTCCTTCGACGTCTTGTGGAGGTAGACGGCAACGTTCTCGCCCTCGAGGCGAGCAACGCGGCGCACAACGACCTTCTCACCGAGAAGGGCGCCGGCCTCGGTGACCTGCTCCTCCACGGTCTTGCCATTCGAGGTGGCCTTGAGAAGGTCCTCGAGGTTGTCGACGTCGGCGCTCACTGCCGCATCGAGAACCGAGTTGCCGAATTCGATGAACGGGGCCGATTTCGCCACGAAATCGGTCTCCGAGTTGACCTCGACGAGATAGCCGACACCGTTCTCAACGCGCGCAGCGACGAGACCTTCGGCGGTCGCTCGACCTTCACGCTTGGTCACGCCCTTGAGGCCCTTCACGCGGATGATCTCGAGAGCTTTCTGCTGATCTCCCTCGGCTTCGTCCAAAGCCTTCTTGACATCGAGCATGCCGGCACCGGTGCGCTCGCGCAGCGCCTTGATATCGGCTGCAGTGTAGTTCGCCATGTGAACTCCTTAGGTTTTTTGATGAGCACGTGAACGCAAGGCCGGGCCGGTGCGGCCCGGCCTTGCGGATACTGTGCGGTCCGATCAAGCGCGGACCGGTCAGCTACGGATTAGTTGGAAGAGGTCTCGGTGGACTCTTCAGCCTCGGTCTTCTCCGAGCCCTCAGAGTCTGAAGCCTTCTCGGCTTCGGAAGCGGTCTCGGATGCCTTCTGAGCCTCGTGCTGCTCGAGAAGTTCCTTCTCCCACTCTGCCATGGGCTCCTCTGCGGCGTCAGCCTTGCCGGACTGCTTGTTGTTGCGCTCGAGAAGACCCTCGGCCACGGCGTCGGCAACAACGCGTGTCAGCAGGTTCACGGAGCGGATGGCGTCATCGTTGCCCGGGATCGGGAAGGCGACTTCGTCCGGATCGCAGTTGGTGTCCAGGATGGCCACGACCGGAATGCCCAGCTTCTGGGCCTCGTCGACGGCGAGGTGCTCCTTCTTCGTGTCAACGACCCACAGCAGCGACGGGGTCTTGGACAGGTTGCGAATACCGCCCAAGGTCTTCTCGAGCTTCTCGAACTCGCGACGGAGCAGGAGCAGTTCCTTCTTGGTGTACTGCGATGCGGCGACGTCGTCGAAGTCGACCTGCTCGAGTTCCTTCATGCGCTCAATACGCTTGGAGACGGTTGCGAAGTTGGTCAGCATACCGCCGAGCCAGCGATGGTTAACGTAAGGCATGTTGACGCGGGTGGCCTGCTCGGCAATGGCCTCCTGGGCCTGCTTCTTGGTACCCACGAAAAGAATGGTTCCACCGTGTGCCACGGTTGCCTTGACGGCCTCGAAGGCACGATCGATGAATTCGAGCGACTGCTGCAAATCGATGATGTAGATGCCGTTGCGCTCGGTAAAGATGAAACGCTTCATCTTCGGGTTCCAACGGCGGGTCTGGTGGCCGAAATGGACACCGGAATCGAGCAACTGACGCATAGTTACGACGGGCATGTCGTCTCCTTTGTGCGATGCGCCCCAGATACTTTAGGGCAGCGCATCGGCCTAGTAGTTATCGGTTTTCCATGAAGCGAGCATGTGACTCGCCCCATTCCTAGCGACCTGCGATTCCCGAGCCGGTTGCCCGACTGGATCCAGAACCTACCGTTACCGCCTCCTGAAAGGCGACGGACCGTTGGTAGGCACCGCCCTCCGTATGCGAAGGGCGCGCTGGCCGCGCGAAGTCAGCGGACATAGTTGTTCCACTGCTACGGCAACTATACAGCACGCCAAAGCCCTCCACCGTCCGAATATCCACCGATCTGAATCACACTTTTCCACCGGAGTAGGCATTCACACCGAATTCTTCCGAAACTGCTCGTGGCGAGGACCTTTGATGGTGGCATGAACACAATCCTTGCCCTTGTCCTCGCCGCCGTCCTTGGAGGGGCGCACGAGCTTGCAATACCGGCTCGCGCGCCTTCCTGGGTCCCCCGATGGGTATGGCCGACCTCGCCCGCGCCCGCGGTCGAAAGAAAATTCGAGAAACCCGCCCGGAAGTGGGACCCCGGTCACCGAGGCGTGGACCTTGCCGTGAAACCCGGGCAGACGATCAGATCGCCGGCGTCCGGGACCGTGACCTTTTCCGGTCGGGTCGTGGACCGTGGCGTTATCACGGTGACCACGGACGATGGCTATCTCACGAGTTTCGAGCCCGTGACCGAACAGCTGCCACGGGGCACCAGAGTCTCTTCGGGAGATGTCATAGCGAGGCGGGACTGGGAACAATCACACGAGGGGTGTTCTTCTTGCCTCCACTGGGGAGTTCGACACGGCGGTGACTACGTGAACCCGCTCTTGCTGGTGGGAGCCCTTAGCCCCTCCGTCCTGTGGCCTCTCCCCCGCGGCCCAGACCTCTGATCTTCAGCTATAACCGAAGACTTCTGTCTTCCCATTCCATGATGTGGATTTGTACATGCCAGGAACTCTTCAATCCCTTAGTGTGAATGTGCGAAGCTTCGCTCAGAGCCTCTCGCGGGAAAGGATGCCGATCACTCGTGACCATGCACTACGTCAGCCGACACAAGATCGCAGTGGCCTTGGGGATGACACCTGCGGCCATTCAACAACGGCACAACGCGGGCACGATGCCCAAGCCTGACGCCATCCTGCACGGGTCCAAGGCATCGGAATGGTTCGGTTGGAAGAGAGAAACCATCGAGAAGTGGGCTCCCAGCATCGGGCGAAAAGTCGACTGGACGCGGACCGGAAAATAGATCGAGGCCCCCCCCAAATAGCAAAGAGCCCGCTTGCGGCCGCACGATGGCGGCCGGAAGCGGGCTCTTTCGGTAGGGGGTGCGGGGCTTGAACCCGCGACCAAAGGATTATGAGTCCTCTGCTCTGACCAGCTGAGCTAACCCCCCGAATGATATTTTCCCGGTCCCGCGGTGAACAGGGCCGAACAGCTATCTAGAATACCGCATGTAAAGCCCGCTCACGGCCACCTCGGATCGTCGGCCGTTCTTCACGTCCTTGCGTACCGCAAAAATACGGTTGGCCGTGATCACTGCCCCACGGGCCCATTGTAGGAACCGTTGTACATGGCCTCGAAAGCATCCCACGTCTTCTCCACGGAATGCTGCTTGACCATGGTGTGACTGATTTCGCCCATTCGGCGTCGGGTCTCTTCCGAGGCCGTCAAGATACGCAAGAGCTTCTCGCTGAGGTCCTTTTCGTTCCCGGGCTCGAACAGATACCCGTTCTCGCCCTCGCGCACCAAGTGGGGCAATGCCAAAGCATCGGCCAGAACTACGGGCGTGGAGGCCGACATCGCCTCGAGCGTGACCAGTGACTGCAATTCTGCGGTCCCGGGCTGGCAGAAGATATCGGCACGAAGGTATCCGGCGCGCAATTCGGCGTCCGAAACGAAGCCCAGAAAATCGACACGGTCCTCGACCCCGACTTCGCGAGAAACTTCTTTGAGCTGATCCTCGATCTCTCCGCTTCCTGCCAATTCGACGTGGGCGTTCAGATGGGCAGGCAAGAGAGACAGTGCCTTGATCAGGACGTCGATATTCTTCTCGACCGCGAGCCGGCCGGCGAAGAAAATCACGGGATAGTCCCTCTTGTCGATCTGCTCCCCGTGCTCCAATTCGTAGACGGACGAGTCGATGCCGTTGGAAACCGGAATGACCGGCGTTTTGAAACCGTGATCGTGCATCGCCTTCGCGCCGATCGGCGTCGGCGTGGTGACGTATTCGGCCCGCCCGAGGACCCTTTCCATGTCTTTCCATGAGCACTTCGAGATGAAGTCCAGCGCAATCTGCGGAAACGGCAGGAAAGGATTGAGGTTCTCCGGCATGAAGTGGTTGGTCGCAACCATCCGAATCCCTCGACGCTTGCATTCCCAGGACAGCATCCGACCAATAATGTAGTGGCATTGGATGTGGACCACATCCGGCTTGACCTGGTCCAGGATCCGCCCCACACGGAATTGCATCTCCCAAGGAAAACAAAACCGGAAATAGGGGTGCGTCGGCGGGTGGTGCGACCGCAGGCGATGCTCCCTGATCCCGTCGATCTCGATGTCGTACGAGGCGCCACCGGTAGTACGAGCCGCGACGACGTGGACTTCGTGGCCACGGTCCTTCATTCCCATGGCCAATCGATGGCCGAATTGGGCCGCACCGTTGACGTCGGGCGGGTAAGTATCCGCGCCAATGAGGATCTTGAGGGGCTTGGTAGTCATAAGTCGGTGGCGTTCCGTCGTCTGTTCGAAGGGTCGTGGCGTCCACGCGGTCCCCAACAGTCTACCGATCACACACCTAGTGTCGCCGAGGCCGCCCTGAGGCGTGGCTCATGGTTCCGAGGCCCCGCACAACGCAACGACGCCCGCCCACCGAAGGGTGAGCGGGCGTCCTCGTGAATCAAGGTCCGGTTGGTACCGGGGACCGTTGCCTTACTTCTTCTTGAACAGGCGTCCGAGGAACACGAAGAACGCGCCGGCCGACACTGCGAAGGCAGTGAGCGGCTTCCAGCGTGCCTTGAGGTTCTCGGGGTCGGAAATGTTCGCGGTGAAGTTCGATGCGGCAGACTTCGCGCGATCCGGTGCCGACTGGGCATCCGATTTGGACTTGTCCACCAGGCCAGTAGCAGAGGACTGCACCGAGGAGAACTGGTTTCCGAAGTCGTCCCGCAATGACTTGAGGTGATCGCGACGCGCCTTGGTGCGCTGCTCCAGCTGGTCCTGCGTCGGCTGAGCATTCTGCGGAGCCTGGCCGGACTTCTCCTGGCGCTTCTTTTCTTCCTTGGCTTTCTGCTTCTCGTCGGCCTTGGCCTCTTGCTTCTCTTGCATCTCACGACGCACACGGCTCGAGGTGTAGGACGAGCCTTCCTTGGCCACGCCAAGGTCGTAGAGGAATCCGAAGATCGCAGATTCCGGTTTGAGCGGCATCTGCTTCTTGATCTTCATCAAACCGACGAGAGCGAAGATCGCCAGAAGAACGATAAATAGCGCGGCGAAGAGCAGGGCCGAAAGCCACAACGGCATAACGGTCGCGAGGCCGGCGATGGCGGCCCCGATCAATGCGATCGTCGCGAAGAGCAGGAAAACCAGCCCTACGACGACGAATGCCGCGCCGACGCCGAGCTTGATGCCCTTGTCTTTCAGCTCGAGCTTTGCAATTTGGATTTCGTCTTTGATCTGCTTGGGGCCCAGTCGGGAGGCCACCTTGCCGATACCCAGTACCTGACTGGCCCCAGCCTTGAGGGAGCTGAAGCCTCCCCGATACGAACGGGGCTTTTGGTAGTTAGCGGTCTCTCCGTTGTCGATGGAGTGAGACATCAAGCCTCCCTAGTGAATGCCGGTGAACTTCACAGCCAAACCTATCATTTTTGGGCCAATACCGAGAGTTGCGCCACTTGAACCTCAGGAATTATCAATATTCCCGGCCACTGGCCTGGACGCCGGCACGCCACGTGACAATGTTTCAAATCGAGAACAAACCCCGAAAGCCGAACAGATACAGGCGCTCCGGGTTCCTTACACGCGGGCCACAACCCTGTGACCGACGCCAATAAACACGACCCGGTCCGACGGCAGAGAACGCGCGCAGAAAACTCAATGTTTCGGGCGGTCTTGCAGATCGTCTAATCGAGCGCAATCGGGGAGGGCCGGACAGCCTCATCGGCATCGCAATTTTCCTGGGTCGCGAGGCTATAGCCCGTTAGACGGTACTTTATTGATGTGACGAATTGGAAAAGAACGTCGAATCCCTGAGCGAGTTCAATTGAGCTATCGGCAGTTATAGAAGTATCCTTGGGGAATGTCGGAAGGGGTCCGACGGATGTCACGGTGGGTCTATCCCCCATTTCGACCCGCTGCCACATCATCCAACCCCTAGGCGCCCCGGTTTGCCCATAGCCTGCCGGGGCGCCGTTCTATTTGGTTTGAAAGAGAATAGTCCAGAAATAAGCACGTGCATTCGTTCAACTGGACAAAAGAAAAACCCGGCATCACTTTCATGATACCGGGTTACTTCACACCGCACATGCGATGGCCACTGCTCCCCCGACTGGACTCGAACCAGTAACCCTTCGATTAACAGTCGAATGCTCTGCCAATTGAGCTACGGGGGACCGCTACCGAACGTTTGTCAACGTCCGCAACAGCATTAGACTTTACAGCGTTCGCCGCTGGGACGCAAAACCGCATGCGAGTGACGCTGGTCACCGAACCTCGGACAACTGCCGACGCTTGGCCTCGAGGTCGAGGATCTCCCGCTGGATGCTCCGAAAACGCTCTGCCTCGACCACGGAATCAACCCGTTCGAGCTCACGCACCTTGTCTCGTTGTCGGACGCTCAGCTCTTGCGCCAGCAGCCTGTTCAGAATCGACACGGCATGGTTCTCGAGCTGCCGTTGCGTCGTGGCCGGCAAAGGAGCCACAGTCAGCTCCGCCAATAAGGGGTGTGCGGCATCGTGAGTGTGGTTGCGGATGCCATTGATCCAACGGGTGCCGGGGGCGGTCTCGGTGTCTTCGTGAGCCGCCAGGACCCCTCGCAGGATCTCATGGTGAATCCGGTACCGCACTCTGATAGAGCCGAGGGCTTCCCATTGCGACTGTTCGACTAAGTCAGGCACCTGGACCAGCACTTCGAGAGCCTGCTTCTCCCGGCGGGCTGCGGCATCGTTCCTGTAATCCGGCATCTCTGCCTCGGGCCCGGGAACCGTTTCGTGCTCGGCGGACGCGGCCTGAATCTCTTCTTGACGTCGCTCCGCCGGCTGCCTGGCCGCCGCGCGGACTGCCCCGTCGAGCTCCTGCAGGTCGACGCCGATCCAGCGAGAAACCTCGCGTTGGTAGGCCTGCCGAAGCCCCGAGTCCCGAATCGAGGCCACCATGGGCGCGACCACACGCATCGCGCGTATACGACCTTCGATGCTCTCCAGGTCATAATCCCGGAGCGTAACCCGTATCGCGAATTCGAAGAGGGGACGCTTGGCCTTGAGCAGGTCCCGAACGGCTCTGTCCCCCCGCTTGAGCCGCAAGTCGCACGGATCCATCCCGTCAGGTGCAACGCACACGTAGGTTTGTGCGGTGAACCGCTGATCCTCTTGGAAAGCGTGGAGGGCCGCCTTCTGCCCGGCTTCGTCCCCGTCGAAAGTGAACACCACTTCTCCACCGCTTCCGTCGTCCCCCAATAGACGTCGCACGATCTTGATGTGCTCCGTTCCGAATGCGGTACCGCACGTCGCGACGGCTGTTTCGATACCTGCCAGGTGCGCGGCCATCACGTCGGTGTACCCCTCGACGACGACGATCTGCTTTCCCTGGGCGATTTTTCGTTTGGCAAGGTCGATCCCGTAGAGAACTTGGGACTTCTTGTAGAGCTGCGTTTCCGGCGTGTTGAGGTATTTGGGACCTTTGTCATCCTCGAAAAGTCTTCGGGCGCCAAAACCTATGGTCTCCCCCGTGATGTTTCGGATAGGCCAGATCAGACGACCTCGGAAACGGTCGTACAGGCCTCTCTGCCCCTCTGAAAACATTCCGGTGGCTTTGAGCTCTTCGTCGGTGTATCCCCGATCCCGAAGGTGTTTGAGCAGATTCGACCAGCCCTGCGGTGCATAACCGATGCCGAATTTCCGGGCGGCCTCTCCGTCGAACCCGCGACCACCCAAGAAATTCTGGGCAACCGAGGCTTGACGGGTGTACAAGGCTTTCTCGAAGAATTCCTGTGCAATTTTGTGCGCGTCGATGAGACGCTGCCGACGCCCCTTCTCTTCCCGAGTCGGGCCGGTGCCCTGTTCATAGTGCAATTCGAAACCGATACGAGCCGCCAGCCGCTCGACCGTCTCGGAGAAAGAGGTGTGATCCATCTCCATGAGGAAGGAGATGACGTCGCCCGACTCACCGCACCCGAAGCAGTGGTAGGTACCCATTTGGGGGCGGACATGGAATGAAGGGGTCCGCTCGTCGTGAAAAGGGCACAGTCCTTTGTAAGAGCCGATGCCCGCGGATTTGAGCGTGACGTAGCCTTCGACAACCTCTCGGATGTCGGTGCGAGAGCGCACCTCGTCTATGTCCTCGCGTCGAATCAAACCAGCCACAAGGGCCAGTTTATCCGGCCTGACAAATCGTCGTCGCGCGAATTCTCCGACCGTGGAGGATTCACCACAGAGGCTTGTCTCCGATGCGCCAATTCAATCCGGTGATGCGGTCGTGAAGGCGTACGGCCGAGGAATCTGTGAGCGATGCAACCTGGTCGACGACCAACCGCAACCGACCAGCCTCATCCTGCCGATCCGTCTCCCGCCAATCCGCAGCGAACACAGGGTCAAGGAAGAGTCCGTCGGTATCCATGAGAGCCTCGACCAGCACGGCAAGCATTTCGCGCTGATTCTCGTACAAAGGTCCCTGATCCCTGACTGCCATGACGTATGCGGTAGCGATCCCCTTCATGACCGCGATCTCCGTGAGGGTGTCCCGCGGAATACGCAACTGGGCATCATAACGGGTCAAATTGCCCTGGCCGTACTCCGCACGGGTCGCCGCAATGGCCTCTCCCGCGAACCGCCCAATGAGTCGGCTCGTCAGCGCCTTGAGAGCCGCCATCGATGCCCGCGTTCCGGTCATCAGGGGCAGCCACTCGTCCAGATGCTGAAGCCGCACCAGCGCGGCTTCGAGTTCCTCAGGGTCGGTATCCGGCATGTACCAGCGCTGGGTCCATGTCATGACCCGATCGCGTTCCGCTGGTCGATCCATCCACCCCAACTGCACATGACCCCCGAAGACGGCGTCCTCGACGTCGTGAACGGAATAGGAAATATCGTCGGCGAGGTCCATGACCTGGGCTTCCAAGCATTTCTGGCCTGGAGGTGCGCCGTCCCGGAACCATTCGAAGACAGGCAGGTCATCCTCGTAGACACCGAATTTCCGGCTCTTGCGACCGTTGGTGACCGGTGCGTCTTCCTTGGTCCACGGGTATTTGCACGCGGCGTCGAGACAAGCGCGGGTCAGATTCAGGCCCGCGGAGTGGCCATCGGGCATGATCACTTTGGGCTCGAGTCGGCTCAGGAGGCGAAGGGTCTGGGCGTTGCCTTCGAATCCGCCTGCTTGTGCCGCGATCACGTCCAGGGCGGCCTCTCCATTATGTCCGAAGGGCGGGTGCCCCAGATCGTGGGCCAGGCATGCGGCGTCGACGACGTCCGGGTCGCAGCCGATCATGCGCCCCACCTCTCGACCCACCTGGGCGACCTCGAGCGAGTGCGTCAGGCGGGTGCGGATGAAGTCGTCCGAACTCGGCGAGACGACCTGGGTTTTGAAGCCCAGGCGGCGCAGGGCCGAGGAATGGAGAACCCTCGCCCGATCGCGCTCGAACTGACTCCGGTAGAGGTTTTTGTGGTGCTCCGGCAACCACCGGTCTGCATCGCGCGGCGAGTAGCCGGGCTGATTCGGTTCAGTCGGGGAAGACATGGACGCGTGCACCTTTGTCGGAGAAATCGAACAAACCCCACAGTACCGCGCGATTCCGCGGATGCACGGTGTTTGTCCACAACAACACCGCAAGCCGCACGATATCAGCCTCCCGAGATATCGAGCTCCGCGTCAGCGAGGCCCAAGCGTTCGGCATCGCCGAGAATTCGAGAGTCGAGCCAGCCGTCGGGCAGATGCGGCTTCTTGGGCGAACCCGCGCGCCCACGAGGCCCTTCAACGTCGGCACCCGGATACGGCAAGGACAGATCCAGCTGGCCCAGCAATTCACGGAACTGTTCAAGGCGCTCGACCTGGGCCATCTGCGCCCGCAGTTCCCCGCCCACGGGGTACCCCTTGAAGTACCACGCGATGTGCTTGCGGATCTCGCGCATGCCGCGGTGCTCTTCGCCGAAGGTCTCTACGAGCAATTCGGCATGACGGTAGATGATCTGGGCAACCTCCGCGACACCCGGGCGGAATCGGTCTTCCCGACCCTCGAAGGCCGCTTGCAGATCGCCGAAAAGCCACGGTCGTCCTTGGCATCCGCGCCCGATGACGACGCCGTCGACTCCCGTCTGCTCGACCATGCGCGCAGCGTCCTCTGCGGACCAGATGTCCCCGTTTCCGAGGACCGGAACATCCGGGATCGCTTCTCGGAGTTCGGCGATGGAATCCCAATCGGCCTGGCCCGAATAGTGCTGGGCCGCCGTACGTCCGTGCAGGGCAATCGCGGCTACCCCGGCATCACGGGCGGTCTTTGCAGCGTCGAGGAACGTGATGTGCTCGTCGTCTATGCCTTTGCGCATCTTGACCGTCACCGGGATTTCGCCACGTGAGGCCTCCCGTACCGCGGTTGTCACAATCGCTTCGAAGAGGTCGGTTTTCCACGGCAGGGCCGAGCCGCCACCGTTTTTGGTGACTTTGGGAACGGGACACCCGAAATTGAGGTCGATGTGGTCAGCACGTCCCTCCTCCGCGACCATCCGCACGGCTTTTCCGACGTTGACGGCGTCCACTCCGTAGATCTGGATCGAACGGATCTTTTCGTCCTCGTCGTGCTCGATGATGCGCAACGATTCCGGGCGTCGCTCGGCCAGCGCCCGGGCGGTCACCATCTCCGTCACGTACAGCCCCCCACCGTATTCCCGGCAAAGTCTCCGGAAAGACCTGTTGGTCACGCCCGCCATGGGCGCAAGGACCACCGGCACGTCCACCGTGAGGTGGCCGAGCTGAAGCGGAGGCAATGCGAGACGTGTGGGAATTGCTGTAGTCACGGGCCAATTTTCTCACAGTCGGAGGTGTTCGTGCGCGGTCTCGGCTGGACTCCCAGGGTGAGATCGCACTACCGGGCGCTCGGACGGCTGCCGGAACGCCCACAGGTTCCGCCTCGCCTACCCCTATGACGGCGTCAGAGGGTGTGCGCGTCCGCCACAGTCAACGCCGTGTCGATGATCTCGAGTCCTTCCCGCGCTTGCTCGTCCGTCAGGTTCAACGGGGGCGCGATGTGTATGCGGTTGAAGTTGGCGAACGGCAGCATGCCGGCCGCCGTGAGAGCGCCGATCAGCTCGTTCATTTCGGGTGAGGAGCCTCCGTATTCGGCCAACGGCTCCTTGGTCTCGCGGTTCTTGACCAATTCGATCGCCCAAAAACAGCCAAGGCCCCGCACGTCTCCAACCGATGGATGTCTTTCGGCGATCTTCTGCAGACCCGGCCCAAAGATGTCGGTCCCCAGGTGCGCAGCGTTGTCGACCATCTTCTCGGAGGTCATGGCCTCAATGGTGGCCACCGCAGCGGCGCAGGCCAACGGGTGCCCCGAATACGTCAGCCCGCCCGGATAGGGCTGTTCCGCAAATGTCTGGTAAATGACCTCGGAGATCGCGACGCCACCCAGCGGAACATAACCGGAATTGACGCCCTTGGCGAAGGTCATGAGGTCGGGACGAACATCCCAGTGCTCGACCGCGAACCAGGCGCCGGTGCGGCCGAACCCGGCCATCACTTCGTCGGCTATGTAGACAATTCCATATCGGTCGGCCAGTTCGCGCACGCCCTGCAGATATCCGGGCGGGGGCAAGTATATTCCGGCCGTTCCGGGAACTGTTTCCAGGATGATGGCTGCGATTGTCTGCGGGCCCTCGAGCAGAATCACGTCCTCCAGATGCCGCAGTGCTCGCTCTGTCTCTTCGGTCTCGCTGGTGGAATTGAAGTAGGAACGGTACGGATAGGCCGGCATGAAGTGCGCGACGCCCGCGTCGCCGTGATCGTTCGCGAATCGCCGGGGGTCCCCCGTCACATTGACCGCAAGTTCCGTCCCACCGTGGTAGCTCCGGTAGGCGGAGAGCACCTTGCGGCGGCCGGTGTGCAGCCGGGCCATCCGGATCGCGTGCTCATTCGCATCCGCTCCTCCGTTGGTGAAGAAAATATGGTTCAGATCGCCCGGCGCGAGTTCGGCGATAAGCCGCGCCGCCTCGGAGCGGGCCGGGTTGACGTGGGAAGGTGCGATCGTGCAGATCTTCTCCGCCTGGTCCCGGATGGCCTGCACCACCGCTGGGTGCTGGTGGCCGATATTGGTGTTGACCATTTGGGACGAGAAATCGAGCAGTCTGCGTCCTTCCCCGTCCCAGACGAAAGGGCCTTCGGTTTTCGTCACGGTCATCGGTTTCAAAGCCGCCTGTGCGGACCAAGAATGGAACACATGCTCACGGTCAAGATCATAGGCTCGCCGCCCCTCGGCGATCTCGGCCTGGCTGGGTCCCGAAATTCCTGTACCGGTGGTATTCACTCAGGTCTCCTCCGCGTGGCTTTCGCCGAACATACTTGATTTAGGTATTCTATTCGTCCCTGCGATGAATTCGGCCACAGGTCTCGACGGTTGATCGGTCGACTTTCTACGGTTGGAGTGCCGGGACGTTCCCGGTCTGGCGAGGAGCCAGTCCCCTCTTGAAGAAGGACAGACCATGCAACGATTTCAGAACCGCCGGGTCGTCATCACGGGAGCGGCCACCGGAATTGGACAGGCATCGGCCCGCCGTTTGGGTGAAGAAGGAGCAACCCTGGCCCTCGTTGATGTCAATTCCGATGAATTGGCCAAGACTGCTGACTCGGTGCGAGAAACCGGGGCCGAGGCACAGACCCACGTCGTGGACATCTCGGACGAAGAAGCCGTCAAGAGTCTGGCTTCTGAACTCGGCAAAACGTGGGGCACCGTAGACGCGCTGATCAACAATGCCGGGGTGGACAACAAAGGCGGGAAGGTCCACGAATATCCCACGGAGCTTTTCGACAAAATAATCGCCGTGGATCTCAGAGGAACGTTCCTCATGACGAAGTACCTCGTTCCCCTGATGTTCGCCACGGGCAAGGGCGCGATCGTCAATATGGCGTCCTTCTCGGGGCTCGCCGCAGATGCCGACCGCTCCGGGTACAACGCCGCCAAGGGCGGGGTTGTGAACTTTACTCGGGCCACCGCCACGGATTACGGCTCTCGGAACATTCGCGCCAATGCGGTCTGTCCAGGAACCATCGAGACCCCTCTCGTGGACGAGCTGGTGGGCGGCGCCGACGCCGAGGGCAAGAGTTTCCGGGAGCAGCAGGCCCGCGTCACTCCGCTCGAACGACTCGGCAAGCCGGAAGAAGTCGCTGCCGTCGTGGCTTTTCTCGCCTCCGACGACTCTTCCTTCGTGACCGGCGAAACCATCACCGTGGACGGCGGGGTCATGGCCTACACCTGGCCAGCGAACGTCCTGACCAACTAGCCGGCAGCTGTTCCAGGGTCGGCGGGGCCTTCATCGTCGAGGTTCTTGATCGCGCGGGCCCAGGCCAGGCGCAAGCAGCTTTCCTCGGCCAACAAGGTTCTGACCCGGACCCGGACGACGCCGCCCGCTCCCGAGCGATCCGGGCGGGCGGTAGCCAGGTCGAGCAAATCCTCCCGAACCCAATGGTCGTAGGCCTCCCCACCGTGCCCGGGGATGACGCCTTGGGCATTGACGACACGCCACCAGGGCACGGAAGAGCCCCACCGCGCGAGAACATTTCCGACGACGCGCGGAGACTCTCCTACGATCCGACCGATGAGACCGTAGGTCGCTACGCGGCCGGTGGGAACACACTCCACGGCGCGCAAAATACGTTCAACGCGCAGATCGTCCATCCTGTTCCCCGGGGTACCGCGACCTAATGGTCCGCGACCACGAGGGCCTCTTCCTCGACGCTAGCCGTTCCCCTGTGGAGGAGAGCTTCAACCAGTTCCGTGAGAATGCGCATCGAATCGTCTACTTCAATGACCACGGGGTACTGGGCCACGAGCAGTGCGAGCAACTGTTCGACGTCTTCACCCGAGCGGACTCGATCGAGGTCGTAGCCGAGGAGAACCTCGGTCGCCTCCTCATCGGATACCTCGCGCCCAGGGGCGTCGGCGTCCAAGGCACGGTAGCTGACCGCAAAAGCGGCAATCGGAGCTTTTGACCCGTTCTTTTGGGCCTCCAGTACGCCGTCCCGCATCACGATTGCGCCGTATGCTTCCGCTTCGTCGGAGAGGAACAGCCTGTTGACCCGACCCAAGGACTGCTCGGCCGGCGGGTCCCAATCATGGACTCGACGGTAGAAGTCCCAGACGGCCTGGGTCAGCTCAAGCGACCCTGTCGCCAAGTCTTCGATGGCTTGATCGAGGTTGCCGTCACCGTCGACTCGCAAAGGCCGTTGGGGAAGGGCCCCGGCCTCGACTCGGATCATTCGGGTCCGCTGGATTGAGCCGAGCCCGGCCCACTGGGCGAAACCGGCACCAGAAGTCTCGGGCACAATCTTGGTACGCAACGCCGTGATGCCCGACGGGGCAGTTTGCGCCGCTTCCCGAAGCGCCTCGAGAAGACGCTTTCCCAGGCCGAACCTCCGATGGTCAGGCGCGACCTCGATGTAGGCCCACAGCCGGGACGAATGCAGCGAGGTCTCGTAGACCGTCCCGGCGGCGACGGGAACGCCGTCGTGTTCGGCGACGACAGTCCGTTGCCACGGTTGCTCGCCATCCGGCCCCAGCTTCGCGCGGAAAACGGAGGCCTGAATATTGTCGGCATCGGGCCAGATCTGCATCAACTGCAGGTCGTCGCCCTCTTGCCACCCACGGATCGTGTAGTCCGCCATACCGCTCTCCCTTGAGTTATTTGATCAGCTGTCCCGCGAGGTAGGACTTGACCTGGTCCAAGCTGACGCGCTCTTGAGCCATGGAGTCCCGCTCACGAATCGTGACGGCGTTGTCTTCGAGAGTCTCGAAGTCCACAGTGATGCAGAACGGCGTTCCGATCTCATCCTGGCGGCGATAACGGCGACCGATCGCGCCGGACGTGTCGAAGTCGACGTTCCAGTTCTTCCGCAGATCCGAGGCGAGCTTCTCCGCGGTCGGAGTCAGCGTCTCTTTCTTGGACAACGGCAAGACCGCGGCCTTGACCGGCGCAAGGCGCGGATCCAATTTGAGGACAGTGCGGGTATCCACGCCACCCTTGGTATTGGGCGCTTCGTCCTCGGTGTAAGCGTCGACCAAGAAAGCCATCATCGAGCGGGTCAGTCCGAAGGACGGCTCGATCACGTACGGAACGTAACGCTGTCCCGTACCCTGGTCGAAGTACTCCAGACGCGTATTGGAATGTTCGTTGTGGACACCGAGGTCGTAGTCGGTGCGGTTGGCCACACCCATGAGTTCGCCCCACTCATTGCCCTGGAAACCGAACTTGTATTCGATGTCGATGGTCCCGGCGGAGTAATGCGCGCGGTCGTCTTCGGGGACGTCGAACTTCCTCATGTTGTCCGGGTTGATGCCGAGGTCCACGAACCAGTTCCAGCAGTCCTCGACCCAGGTCTCGAAGTACTTGGGGGCGTCATCAGGGTGCGTGAAGAATTCAATCTCCATCTGTTCGAACTCGCGGGTCCGGAAGATGAAGTTGCCCGGCGTGATCTCGTTACGGAAGGCCTTGCCGATCTGGCCGATTCCGAACGGCGGGCGCTTGCGAGAAGCAGTCACCACATTGTTGAAGTTGACGAATATGCCTTGCGCGGTTTCTGGACGGAGGAAGTGGAGACCTTCCTCGTTGTCAACGGCTCCCAGGTAAGTCTTCATCAGACCCGAGAACTGTTGCGGTTCTGTCCAATTCCCTGGCTGGCCAGTCTCCGGATCGTTGATGTCCGCGAGGCCATTGGCCGGCGGATGACCATGCTTCTTCTCGTAGGCCTCGATCAGGTGGTCGGCACGGTAACGCCGATGGGTGTGGAGCGATTCGACCAGCGGGTCGGTGAACGTCTCGACGTGGCCCGACGCTTCCCACACGGGCGTGGGCAGAATAATCGAAGAGTCCAACCCGACCATGTCCTCGCGCGATCGCACGAAGTTCTGCCACCAGAGTTGGCGAATGTTTTCCTTCAGCTCGGCTCCGAGCGGGCCGTAGTCCCACGCCGACCGGGAACCGCCGTAGATCTCACCGGCCTGAAAAACGAATCCGCGGCGTTTGGCCAGCGTGATGACGTTATCCAGCGTGGACTTTGGTGCCATAGGTATTGTTCACTCCATTAGTCGTCGCGCGCCGCCGGTTTGCGACGCGTGCAAGGGCTTGATTCGCCTACCAGCCTACCGGTTCGCGACGCTGGGACGGGTTTCGGTTTCGGCGCCGAACGGCACGGCCTCTCGTCAGAGGACAGCGGCCCGGAAAAAGACGGTAATAGTCGCCCTCCTAGTGCGTGCCGATAGACTCATGCGCATGACCACTCAAGACGCTCAGCCAGTCGAAATTCGTGAAGACATGATTCGACTAGGCCAATTACTGAAATTCGCGAGCCTCGTGGAGGATGGCGCTGAGGCACGGGAAATCATCGCCGAGGGCCACGTCTTCGTCAACGGTGAGCCCGAATTCCAGCGCGGGAAGCAGCTGCATCCGGGCGACACCGTTGCACTCGGAGAGGTCACAATCCGCATTGAGCGGGAAGATTCCCCCGCCGCCGGCTAGGAGTCCATGGTCAGGACCATGCGGAACCTGGCGTCACCGGCCATCATTTTGTCGAAGGCAGACTGGGCCTTCGCGAGGGGAACGGTTTCGATCTGGGCGTTGACCCCTGTCAGAACGCTGAAACGCATGGCGTCTTCGGAGTCCTGAGAAGTTCCGGATGCGTGACCCTGTACGGCGAGGGATCCTGGGATCAATGCGAAGGGCGGAATCTGCATCGGATCGGCTGAAGCACCGACGACCATGAGCTCGCCCCGGGGTTTGAGGCCGCTCAGGACCGCGGTCATGGCATCCGGCGCCGTCACGGTGGCCAACACCACATTCGCACCACCGAGCTTGTTGAGCTCTTCGGCCGGATCGGTTGAGGTGGAGTCGATGTAATGATGAGCACCGAGCTCGAGGGCGAGGTCCTTCTTCGCTGTACCCCGAGCAATCGCGACGGTTTCGAACCCCATTTTCGCGGCGTACTGAACTGCCAGGTGGCCGAGGCCTCCGACGCCCAGGACCGCGACGACGTCGCCCGGTCTGGCGGAGGATTTCCGCAATGCATTGAAAGTGGTCACTCCAGCACAAAGCAACGGAGCCGCATCGACGTCAGAGAGGTCGTCCGGTATCGAAGCGAGCGCTTCCGCCGGCACGACGGCGTATTCCGCGTAGCCTCCGTCGTAGTGGATCCCCGGGATTTCGCCGTTCTCACACGAAACGAAGTCACCGCGACGGCACGCTTCACACGTAAAATCACAGCCACCGAACCAGCCGACCCCGACTCTCTGACCGGGAGACCACGCGGTGACGCCATCACCGACGGCATCAATTTCGCCCGCGATCTCATGACCGGGCGACCGCGGAAACTCATTGCCCATCGCCCCGGCCACAGTGAATGCATCCGAATGGCAGACCCCGCACGCGTGGACTTTGACACGAACCTGGCCGGCACGCGGCTCCGGGATAGGGACGTTGACGATTTCGAAATTCTTATTGGCTTCGGGAACTCGCACCATCATCATATTTGTCATGCCCGACACACTACTCGCCGTTTCCCCTCATCAACGCGCAGGTTCGTGAGAAAAGGGACGCTACCGGAGGACGTGGCACAGGAACTCGGAGACGTGTTTGATCTCCTGATTGCTCACGCCGTGGCCCATCCCGGCATAAAGCACTTTGGTCACATCGGTGTGATCGCGAAGCCAATCGAGATTGAACGCGACCATATCGGCGGGGATCACGGGATCCTCCTGATCTCGCCCGTAGAAGAACGGTATACGCGGCGAAGAGGCTGCGAGGGCGGCGTCGTCGAAGAATTCGTCTGCCGAATCGAGCACGAACCCAGACAGTCCGACGACGGCGCAGGCCAAGTCCGGTCGATGGCGAATCACCGAGCTGGCGATCGCCATACCTTGAGAGAATCCGAACAGTGTGACATCCGCGTAGTCGGATGATGCCTCATCGATCCAGGCGATCACGTCGGCAGCGGCCCTCTCGACTTCCTCAGCGTCGGCGGTGATGTCTTCCCCGAACGTGCCTTGGAGCTCGAACCAGCTGTAGCCCGGCATTCCGCCGGGCATGGCTCCCGGCGCCCTCATGGCCGCGTAGGTGAAGCCTTCTTCGGGCAGGGCGGGGAGAAGTCCAAGGAGGTCCTTCTCATGGGATCCGTACCCGTGAAGCATGAGCACGAGGTGTGTTCCGGGACGTTCGGCTTCGGGACGGGAGAATTCGACGACGGGATTTTGAGTCATAATTCCCATCCTATGCATGGCCGGGAGCTTCTCACAGACACCGCCCACGCCGCATCAGCTATCCGAGGACCGCACCTTTCAATGCATCACCGTCACGCAGGAATTTGCTGATCTGAGAGGTTTCGATCAGAAATCCATCGTGCCCGCTGGGAGAGCTAATGTACCCGACCTCAACGGGCTGCGGCAGGGCGTGGGCGAGCATCTCGGATTCTTTGGGGTAGAACAACCGATCGGAGTCCACCGCCACGATCGTCCATCCGCAGGTAGAACGCGCGAGCGCCTCTTTGAGAGAACCTCGGCCGCGGGAAACATCGTGGCTCATCAGAGCGTCATTGACGTACAGATATGAGTTCGCGTCGAATCGACCGGCCAATTTGGATGCTTGATGGTCGAGATAGCTTTCGACCCTGTACCGACCGCGCCGGTTCACGCAGGGCCCCGTGGGGTCCTCGTCGTCCTGAGGGTGCCGGCCGAAGCGGTAGTGTAACTCGGTGGCCGATCGATAAGTGATGTGCGCGATGCGCCGGGCCAGTCCGAGGCCGTCGACGGGGAAGATCCCCGAATAGTAATCGCCCCCGGCGAAATTGGGGTCCTGCCGAATCGCGAGCGTCTGGGCTTGGCCCCACGAGAGCTGCTCGGCCGTGGACTCGGCCCCGGAGGCGATCACGGCACAGTGCCGAACGCGGTCCGGAAAAGTCACTGCCCATTCGATCGCCCTTGCGCCGCCCATCGACCCCCCGATGACCAACGACCACCGGTCGATGCCGAGCCCGTCCGCGAGCACGGCTTCTGCCCGGACCGAATCGCGGATGGTGATCAGCGGGAAGCGCGACCCCCACGGGTTCCGTTCCGGATCGATCGATGTCGGTGCGGGCGACGACGGCCCGGTCGAACCGTAACAGCCGCCGATGATATTGGGACAGACCACAAAGAATTGGTCCGTGTCAATCGCAGCACCAGGGCCTATGAGCCCTTCCCACCAGCCTTCTTCTTCGGCGGCACGACGTTCGAGGTCGCTGGCGTCGTCCTCCGCGTACCCGTGGGCCGCGTGCGTGTCCCCGGTGAGGGCATGCAACACCAGAACCGCATTCGAGGCGTCCTCGTTGAGGGTCCCCCACGTTTCGTATGCGAGAGTCGCATCAGGGATTACGGACCCCGAATCGACCAGGAGGTCTCCGACGTCGTAGTAATTGACTACTCCGTCTCCCCTGGTCTGAGCCTTCCGAGCCCCGGTGCCAACGATCGTCACATTTTCTCCTTGTCCAGTTTCCTCAGTACTTAGCCGACACCGTCTCGGTCGAGGACTGCGGGCTCTCCGCGGCTGCCAGCGAGTCGAAGCCGTGTTCGAGATCGGCCACAATGTCGTCGATGTGCTCGAGTCCCACGGACAGACGCACGAATCCCGGCGCGACCCCTGCTGCACGCAGCTCGTCCTCGGAGAGCTGGGAGTGCGTGGTCGAGGCCGGGTGAATGACCAACGAGTGCACGTCTCCGATGTTCGCGACGTTCGAGTGGAGCACGAGGGAGTCCACAAAGGCCTGTGCCGGTTCGGAGCCGCCTTCGAGTTCGAATCCGACGATCGCGCCCACCCCGTTCGGAGCGTATTTCTTCCCTCGCTCGTACCATTGCGACGATTCGAGCCCCGCATAGTGCACTCGGGTGACTTCGGGACGCGCTTCGAGCCACCGAGAGACCTTTAGCGCGTTGTCGACATGGCGTTCCACGCGGAGGGACAGGGTCTCCAGGCCGACGGAAATATTGAAGGCGTTGGTCGGTGAGATCGACGAACCGAGGTCGCGCAGAAGCGTGACACGAGCACGCAGGATGTAGGAGAGATTGACTCCGAAGACCCCGTTTGGCCCCAAGTCCTCGGCGAACACCAAGCCGTGATAGCTCGGATCCGGCGTATTGAATTGCGGGTATCGCTCCGGGTACTTCGAGTAGTCGAATCGACCGGAGTCCACGATCACTCCGCCCATGCTGTTGCCGTGGCCGCCGAGGTACTTGGTTGCGGAGTGCACGACGACGTCGGCACCCCACTCGAAGGGGCGCACCAGGTATGGGGTGGGAACCGTGTTGTCCACGATCAGCGGTACCCCGACCTCGTGGGCAAGGTTCGCGAGAGTTTCGATGTCGAAGACGTCACTGCGAGGATTCGGAACGGTTTCCCCGTAGAAGGCTTTGGTATTCGGTTTGACCGCCGCGCGCCAGGCCTCGGGATCGTCGAAATCTTCCACGAAGGTCGTTTCGATACCGTATGCACCCAAGGTGTGCTTGAGGAGATTGTACGTGCCGCCATAGAGGCTCGGGCTGGCGACGATGTGGTCACCGGCCTGCGCCGTATTGAGGATCGCGATCGTGATGGCCGCTTGCCCTGAAGCCACGAGGAGCGCTCCGACGCCTCCTTCGAGGGCAGCAATGCGATTCTCGACGACCTCCTGGGTCGGATTCGTCAGGCGTGAATAGATGGGACCGAGTTCTTTGAGCCCGAAGCGGTTTGCGGCCTGTTCGGCGTTGTCGAACACAAACGATGTGGTCTGATAGATCGGAAGAGCCCGTGCACCGGTTGCAGAATCGGGCTCTTGGCCCGCGTGAATCTGTTGTGTCTCGAACTTCCATCCCTGCGGGCTGGAAGGAGTCGGAAGGCTGTGAGAGGCCGTGGTCATATTCTGCTCCTGTTGAATCAAGGGCATGGAGCGACCGATCGTCTCGCAAAAGCGAGCACCCGGGTCGACCCGGAACCCTCTGGTTCACCGGGGAATACGAGTCTCACTCTTCGTGACGACCGGGCACACCGCGCCCGCGCTTGTGATCGCGTTGTTCGCGATCACCAGGTCCTCACCCAGGGCACCCCACCGCGGTTGGAGGGTTGCCGGCCAGCAAGCTGGGGCTTGTCACTGGCTCTCTTGACCCATATCCAGGTTTTCCTACGGCCGACCGACACGTCAAGTAGGAGACGGAAACTACGCTTACATGAAACGCCGTGACATTTATGACGCGGAGTGGGCCATTGCGTAATCTGGCTCATGGCCCGCTCCGCCAGGACGGGGCGCATGCATCGTCGAGCTCTCGAAGGACTGCCTTGAATCAGGAACAGGACCCCTCAGATCAAGTTACCGAAACTTCGCGCGCGGACGACGTCGTGCTCGGCGGGGAATCTGCGCTCAAACGCGGGCTGACTCTGCGACATATCCGGTTCATTGCGTTGGGTTCGGCTATAGGAACCGGGCTGTTTCTCGGCTCCGCGGACGCGATACAGTTCGCGGGCCCGTCGGTCCTGTTGGCTTACATCGTCGGTGGCGCCGCGGTATTTATGGTCATGCGTGCCATGGGAGAGATGGCCATGGTCCACCCCGTTCCGGGTTCCTTTTCGGAATACGCGACTGAATACCTTGGCCGGTGGGCCGGATTCGTCACCGGGTGGAGCTTCGCATTCGAAATGGCCCTGGTTGCGGTCGCGGATGTCACGGCGTTCTCCTTGTACATGCGGTTCTGGTTCCCGGACACGCCCAGCTGGATCTGGATCGTCTCGGTCGTCGCGATCATCATGGCCATCAACCTGACCAAGGTGAAGGTTTATGGGGAAGTCGAGTTCTGGCTGACGCTGATCAAGGTGGGCGCCATCGTTGCGATGATCGTGGGTGGGCTCGCGCTGATTGTCTTCGGCATCCAGCTCCACCAGGAAGTCGAGCCGTCCGTGACCAATCTCTGGGAGCAGGGCGGGTTCTTTCCGAATGGGTTCTCCGGCTTCCTCGCGTGCTTCACCGTGGTCATGTTCGCTTTCGGAGGCGTCGAGAACATCGGAATCACCGCTGGCGAAGCCGAGGACCCCGAGAAGTCGATTCCGGGAGCCATCAACACCGTCCCCGTACGCATCCTCCTCTTCTACGTTCTGACCATGGGCGTCATTATGTCCTTGTATCCGTGGGGGAACATCGGCAATGAAGGCTCACCCTTCGTTCAGATATTTTCCGGCCTGGGTATCCCCGCGGCGGCCCATATTCTCAACGTCGTGGTCCTGACCGCTGCCGTCTCCGCGATCAATTCGGATATTTACGGTGCCGGCCGCATGTTGTACGGACTCGCTCAGAGAGGGCTCGCGCCGCGGTCCTTCAACCGTGTTTCCTCACGCGGAACCCCGACCATGACGGTTGCGGCCATGGGGCTGGTGCTCATCGTCGGGGTCCTCGTCAATCATTTTTTCGAGAACGCTTTTCTCTACATCGCGACTCTGGTGACGTTTGCGACCGTCTTGGTCTGGGTCATGATTCTTGTGACGCACTTGGCGATGCGGCGCCGGCGCAAGGCCCAAGGCGTCGGCCCGTCGAAGTTTCCCACTCCCCTATGGCCGGTCGCGTCATGGCTCGCACTCGCCTTTATGATCGGCGTCGTCGTGCTGCTCGGTTTCTTCGAGGACACCAGAGTTTCCTTGGTCATCGGTGCCGTATGGCTCGTGTTCCTGGCCGTCACCTACCCGCTGACGCGCCGGACTCGCCGGGGCTCTGAGCCGCCGGCCGTTCGCTAGGGGCAACCCCAGCCACTGGGGCGACGGCCCCGCGAATTGCGCCCTCGTCAGTAAGGTGGAAGGCATGACTTCAGCAGAATCCCGAGAGGCCCCGCGCCCCACCTGGAACACCGACGCCGAGGCTCCGGAGACCCGCAAGAGCCCGACTACTCGTACGATGCACGGGCATGAGTTCGT
This sequence comes from Rothia uropygioeca, assembly GCF_004136585.1. Lineage (NCBI taxonomy): Bacteria > Bacillati > Actinomycetota > Actinomycetes > Micrococcales > Micrococcaceae > Rothia > Rothia uropygioeca. The sequence continues at coordinate 135,680 of NZ_NOIR01000004.1, forward strand.
GGACAACTACGAGTGGCTCCGTGACAAGGAAAACCCCGAGGTGATTGAGCATCTCAAGGCGGAGAACGACTATGCGGAGTCGTTGACCTCGGGCCTCGGGAAACTGCGTTCCGCGATTTTCGGCGAGATCAAGTCACGGACCCTGGAAACCGATCTTTCCGTTCCGAACCGCCTGGGCGACTGGTGGTACTTCCGGCGGACCAGAGAAGGCCAGAACTACGCGATCTTCTGCCGTGTTCCGGCTCGTCGTACAGGCGATCAACGGACGGAATGGACGCCTCCCGAGGTCCCGGTCGACGAACCTCTCGACGGCGAACAGGTTATCCTCGATTGCAACACCATGGCCGAGGGTCTGCCGTTCTTTTCCCTCGGGGCTTTCCAGGTCACCGAGAACGGACGGTACCTGACCTATTCCGTTGACGACTCGGGAGATGAACGCTTCGACCAGTACGTCAAGGACTTGGCCGACGACCGTCTGCTCCCCGACGTTGTGAAGAACGTCTTCGCGGGTGGCTTCTTGACGCCCAACGGTTCACATCTGATCTACACGTTGGTCGACGAGTCATGGCGTCCGTATGAGTTGCGTTCTCACCGCTTGGGTACGCCCGTGAGCGAGGATCTGGTGCTTCACCACGAGGACGATGTTGCCCTGTGGCTCGGCGCCGAGATCACGGCAGACGAGGAGCACCTGTGCATCGACGTCGGGTGCTCCGAGTACAACGAGACCAGGCTCCTGGCTCTGTCAGCGCTGGAGGCCGCGAGCCCAGGACAGAGGCCTGAATCGCGCGTCGTCGTCCCACGCGACGAGCGCATTCTCTACTCGGCCGAACCCATCGAATTGGGCGGGCAACGGTACATCCTGCTGTGCCACGACCACGAGGCCCAGAACGGCGAACTCAGCGTCGTGGATTATGAAACCGCCTTCGGGGCGGCGACAATGACTCAGTTGCGGTCCGCATGGAAGGTCCTCATCCCGACTTCCGAAACGCGCCGCCTCAACGGTTTCCATTTCAACGAAACGCACATGGCGCTGAGCCTCCGGGAGGACGGACTGGAGAAGGTCGCGCTCATGGACCTCGCCGAGATCGATTCGTCGGTTCGTGGGGGCAGTTTGCCGTCTCTGGTCGAGCCGTTTTCGGGTGAAGAGCTGTACACCGCCAAGATCACCTCGATGGCCCTGCACTCACCCGTCGTGGGTTTGGGCTATATTTCGTACGTCACGCCGTGGCGCCAGTACGATTATTTCCCGGTCACGGGTGAACTCGAACTCCGGAAGCAGACTCCGGTTCTGGGCGGTTTCCGTGCGGAGGATTACGTCGCCCATCGCGAATGGGCGACGGCATCGGATGGCACTCGAATTCCGGTCTCGGTGATTCACCGCGCCGATCTCGACCTGGAATCTGCCCATCCCGTCATCCAATACGGCTACGGCTCGTACGAGTCGAGCTCTGATCCGGGCTTTTCGGTGTCCCGGCTGAGCCTCTTGGATCGCGGCGTCGTCTTCGTGGTGGCTCACGTGCGCGGAGGCGGCGAGTTGGGGCGCGACTGGTATGTGCACGGCAAAAAGCTTCAGAAGATCAATACGTTCACGGATTTCATTGCCGTGACCGATCACGTGGCCGCCCAACCATGGGCGGACGGGCATCGGATTGCGGCGTCCGGCGGTTCTGCCGGGGGCCTCTTGATGGGGGCGATCGTGAACATGGCGCCAGAAAAATACTCGGGAATCCTGGCTGCGGTTCCGTTTGTGGACCCCGTGACGAGCATCAGCGATCCCGAGCTTCCACTGTCCGCTCTGGAATGGGAGGAGTGGGGCAATCCGATCGAAGACCGCGAAGTCTACGAATACATGGTCTCCTACGCTCCCTATGAGAACGTCCACGCAGCCCCGTACCCGCCAATAGCGGCCGTGACCAGTCTGAATGACACACGAGTGCTGTACGTGGAGCCGGCGAAGTGGGTGCCGAAGTTGCGCGAGGCGACCACGAGTCAGGCGCCCGTGATGCTTCGCATCGAAATGGACGGCGGCCACGGGGGCGGCTCTGGCCGATACCGTAGGTGGGAAGACACCGCGTGGGAGTACTCGTTCCTATTGAATTGCCTGGGGATCCAAAGCTGAATCTCGGGCAAATGCGCAAATGGCCCGGCCGGAACATCAGGCGATGAGCCGGCCGGGCCCTTTGCTGTGGATTTCCGTACCTAGCCTTCCACGCCGAGCTTCTCCAGAATCAGCTCACGCACGCGGGCGGCGTCCGCCTGGCCCCGAGTCGCTTTCATGACTTGACCGACCACGGCACCGGCGGCCTGAACCTTGCCGCCGCGGATCTTCTCCGCGACGTCCGGCATCGCGGCCAGAGCCTCGTCGACGGCGCTCGACAATGCGCTGTCGTCAGAGACGACCGCAAGTTCGCGCTTCTCGACGACCTCGGTCGGCGTCCCTTCCCCGTCCAACACATACTCGAGGACCTGACGGGCAATCTTGTCGTTGATTTTGCCCTCTTGGATGAGGCGGTCGAGCTCGACCACCGTCTCCGGGGTAGCGCCCAAATCGCCGGGTTCGACCTCACGAACCTTGGCAAGTCGGGATATCTCACCCATCCACCATTTGCGGGCCACAGGGGCGCTCGCCCCGGCGGCGATGGTATCTTCGATTTCGCTCAGCACGCCGGCGTTGACGACGTCGCGGAATTCCTCGTCCGAGTAGCCCCAATCCGCTTGCAGGCGGCGACGACGCTCGGCCGGCGGCTCCGGAAGTTCGGCCCGCAGCCGTTCGATCCATTCCTCGTTGGTCACGACGGGAAGCAGATCCGGCTCCGGGAAGTACCGGTAGTCGTCAGCGTCGGACTTGGGGCGACCCGAGGTGGTCTGTTTCGTGTCCTCATGCCAGTGCCGGGTTTCCTGGACGATCTCCTGTCCCGAGTCGAGAACCGCTGCGTGCCGGCAGATCTCGTACCGAACAGCCCTTTCGACGGCGCGCATCGAGTTGACGTTTTTGGTCTCGGTCCGAGTACCGAGTGCATCGCTGCCCTTGGGCATCAAGGAGACATTGGCGTCACAACGAACGTTTCCGCGTTCCATGCGGGCATCGGAAATTCCCAAGTTCTTGACGATCTCCCGGATGGTCTTGACATAAGCCTTGGCCAGTTCCGGGGCGCGCTCCCCCACACCACGAATCGGCCTGGTCACGATCTCGATCAGGGGTACTCCTGAGCGGTTGTAATCGACAAGGGAGTACTCGGCACCCTGGATGCGGCCTGCTCCACCCTTGTGGCTCAGTTTGCCCGCGTCCTCTTCCATATGGGCGCGCTCGATGTCGATCGTGTACGTGGTCCCGTCTTCCAGCTCGACCTCGACCGATCCGTTCTCCGCGATCGGCTCGTCGAACTGCGAGGTCTGGAAGTTCTTGGGGGTATCCGGGTAGAAATAGTTCTTTCGAGCAAAATGGCTCACCGGTGCGATGTCGCAACCTAGGGCCAGACCCAGTTTGATCGCTGATTCGACGGCCGCACCGTTGACCTTGGGCAAAACCCCCGGGAGGCCCAGCGAAACCGGGGTGATGTTCGTGTTCGGCTCGTCCCCGAAGCCGTTAGGGGCGTCGTCGAACATCTTGGTTTTGGTGTTCAGCTCAACGTGCACCTCGAAGCCGAGCACGGGATCGTACTTGGCCATGGCCTCGTCGAAGGACAAAATCTCGTCTGTCATTTACTTGGCACTTCCTTGCGTCCGGGCGGCGATGAGGGACTCTGTGTTGGGCAGCTTGTCGAGCAACGGTCCGCCCCACTCCTGCTGAAGCGCGGCTTCCAGGCCCGCACCGGCACGGTAGAGACGGGCATCTTCCTTGACGGGGGCCATGAACTGCACTCCGACCGGCAATCCGTCTTCCGGCGCCAGCCCAGCCGGAACCGAGATCGCGGGGACACCAGCAAGGTTGGTCGGGATGGTCGCGATGTCGTTGAGGTACATCGCTACCGGATCGTCGGTCTTTTCCCCGAGCTTGAATGCAGTTGTCGGAGCGGTGGGCGAAATCAGCACGTCCACTTGGTCGAATGCGTCCTTGAAATCGCGCTGGACCAAGGTGCGGACCTTTTGGGCCGAACCGTAGTAAGCGTCGTAATAACCCGCGGAAAGCGCATACGTACCCAGGATGATGCGGCGCTTGGCTTCCGGGCCGAATCCGGCCGCACGCGTGGCGGACATGACCCGTTCGATCGTGACCGGGTCTTCCTTGGGGAGTTCGCGGAGCCCGAAGCGAACGCCGTCGTACTTCGCCAAATTGGAAGAAACCTCCGAGGCCATGATGAGGTAGTAGGCGCCGAGAGCGTGTTTGAAATTGGGGGTCGAGATTTCTACGATTTCCGCCCCGGCCGCTCGCAGAAGGTCGAGTGATTCCTCGAACCGCTGGGAAACACCGGTTTGGAAGCCCTCTCCGGTGAGCTCTTTCACGATGCCGACCTTGAGGCCCTTGAGCCCGCCTTCCGATGCGCCCTTTTCGGCCTCGGCAAGATAGGGACCAACAGGCTCGTTGATTGATGTCGAATCGTGGGCGTCGTAGCCGCCTATGACCTCGTGCAGCATCGCTGCGTCACGGACGGTGCGCGTCACGGGGCCGACTTGATCCAACGACGACGCCATGGCGATCACGCCGTAACGGGAAACGGATCCGTACGTCGGTTTGACGCCGACGGATCCCGTGACAGATGCGGGCTGGCGAATCGACCCGCCCGTATCCGTTCCGAGTGCCAACGGGGCTTGGAACGCGCTCACGGCAGCCGCGGAGCCGCCGCCCGAGCCTCCGGGAATTCGGTCCAGGTCCCACGGGTTGCGAGTGTTCCCGAAAGCCGAATGCTCGGTCGAAGAACCCATGGCGAATTCGTCGAGGTTGGTCTTGCCCAAAACAGGAAGTCTGGCCTCGCGCACCTTGCGCACGACGGTTGCATCGTAGGGGCTCAGCCAGCCTTCGAGCATGCGCGAGGCTGCGGTGGTGGGCTGACCTTTGGTGACGATCAAGTCTTTGACGGCGATCGGCACGCCGGCCAAGTGCGGCAGCTCTTTGCCCGCCGCACGGTCCGAGTCCACTTGGCGGGCCTCATCAAGGGCCGTCTCCGCGCTCACGTTGAGGAATGCATTGAGACCCGTTTTGCCCTGTGATCGGTCCTCGACGTCGACGGGTGAGCCCTCAGTGGCCTCGATGTGGTCCAGGTGCGCCTGTGTCAGTTGTTCCGAGGTGATCTCGCCTCGGTTCAATTTGCCCGCGGCTTCCGCTGCGGAAAGCTTGATGAGTTCGTTCTGGTTCATGGTATTGCTCACGCCCCTAGTCCTCGTCCAAGATGGCCGGTACCTTGAACTGGCCGTCTTCAGCATCGGGCGCGTTCAGAAGCGCTTCGTCGTTCGTCAGCGTCTGTCCCACGACGTCGTCACGGAAAGCGTTGGAGAGAGGAAGCGGGTGCGAGGTCGGCGGAACGTCCTGAATGGGCGCTTCCGAGACCGATTGCACCGCGTTGACGATCACATCGAGTTCCGCGGCCATGGACTCCAGTTCCGTATTGTCCATCTCGATGTGAGCCAGTGACGCGAGATGCGCGACCTGGTCACGAGTAATGGCAGTCATGAATTCTCCTGCTCCGTTGGCGCTTGTCTATTCCCTGCGCGCCTCCTCCGGCGGGAGCGCGCGGGTCCCGTACCAGTCTAGTCATGGGCGGGAAGTGGTTAAAACAATCGTGCCCCGCCCTGTGACAGGGCGGGGCACGATCTCAAGAAGAGTACTCGCTCGTCTAGACGAGTAGCACTGACTTCAATTAGTTAGCCGGGATCTCCAGAACCTGACCCGGGAAGATCATGTTCGGGTCGGTCACGATCGAGCCGTTGGTCTGAACCAGGGCATCAACCGAAACACCGTGATCGTTGGCGATCTTGTTCAGGGTGTCACCGGCAACGACGGTGTAGGAACCAGCCGAAGCGGTCTGAGCCGGGGCGGCAACCTGGGCCTGGGCAGGAGCCTCGTAGGTCTGCTGTGCAGGAACCTCAGGCTGAGCCTGCTCGACGGGAGCCTGCTGGGCCTCGGGCTGAGCCTGCTCAACCGGTGCCTGCTGGGCCTCGGGCTGAGCCTGCTCGGCGGGAGCCTCGTAAGCCTGAGTGGACTCAGACTGGGTCTGAACCTGCTCCTGCTCCTGCTGCGGCTGAGCCTGCTGCGCAGAGTCATCCGAAGAGCTGCTGGAGGGAGCCGAACCAGCCTGCTGCGAGCAGACCGGCCATGCGCCGGGGCCCTGCTCGGCCAAAACCTTCTCGGCAACCTGGATCTGCTGATCCTTGGAGGCGTTCTGGGGGTCACCCTGGCCACCGAAGGCTGCCCAGGTGCTCGGGGTGAACTGGAGTCCACCCGAGAATCCGTTGCCGGTCGAAGTCGACCAGTCGCCGCCGGACTCGCACTGAGCGACGGCATCCCAATCGAGGCTGTCGGCCTGGGCGGGAGCGGTAGCCAGTGCACCAGCGGCAGCGCCACCGATCACGAGAGCGGCTGCACCGCGGCGGGCATTGCGTCGGAAAGTGGAAGTATTGTTCACGATGCTCCTCAGGCCACCTACGCTCCATCCATCCCTGGACTTCTTGGCGCCGTCGTCTACCTATAGATGTTTTAGGTCAAGTTTCAGGTGTCTGCCCTGTAGACGACGTCCGGTGTTACGGCAGCACCTAGCATTGTTGTTTCTAGCTCTCGCGTATGTGCGTGAGCTCAGGAGTCACCTCTCGGTGACGAACTGTTTATAACGATACAGTAACGATTTTGGAGTTTGCAACCAATTTCTTGATGGAAGCGAAACTTTTTTTGGTTGGTACCCGATCCGGCTACCAGCCAGGATCCGTAGGCACGCGTGTCAGCCTATGAGGCCTCTTGAGGCGATGCAACCCGGTGCGACATGTTCCGAATCACAAGGTTGTGACTATTCCGTGATCGTTTCGTGACCGGAAGCCGCGGCATCAGTGCGATCCAGGGCGTCCGGGCCGCCCTCCAAAAGGGTTTTAAATTCTTGCTCACCCAAGACCGACACGCCGAGATTTTCCGCCTTGTCGAGCTTGGTTCCGGCATTTTCCCCAGCTACAAGGTAGCTTGTGTTCTTCGACACAGACCCTGACGCCTTGCCCCCGCGCTGGATGATCGACTCCTTGGCTGAGTCGCGAGTGAAGTCTTCCAACGTTCCGGTCACCACGAGGGTAAGGCCTTCGAGGACACGGGGCACCGATTCGTCCCTCTCGTCTTCCATCCTCACTCCGGCGGCGGCCCAGCGCTCCACGATCTCACGGTGCCACTCTTCCGCGAACCACTCTTTGACTGCACTCGCAATGGTCGGTCCGACGCCGTCAGTATCGGCAAGCCGGGACTCGTCGGCCTCGCGTATCGCTTGCATGGAACCGAATTCGGTCGCGAGCGCCCGAGATGCGGTGGGCCCCACATGCCGAATCGAGAGGGCCACCAGAACACGCCACAACGGTTGGGATTTGGCTTCCTCGATCTGATCGAACATTCTGCGGGTATTCGCAGACGGCGCCGACGGTTTCTTCGGAGTACCGCGTGTATAGAAGTAGGGCACCAACTCCGTTTCACCGGTTTCCACGCCCTTCTTCTTGACGGCACGCTCGATGCGCACATCGGCCAGGTCCTCCGGAGTGAGATCGAAAAGGCCCGCAATGCTGGTCAGCGGCGGGTTTTCCGGCTCGGCGGGTTGTGTCAGGGCCCTGGCGGCCTCTTCCCCCAAGGCGTCGATGTCGAATGCGCCTCGCCCAGCGGTATGGAAGAGCGTCTGCCACAGCTGTGCCGGACAGGACTGCGCATTGGGGCACCGGATGTCGACGTCGCCTTCCTTCGCCGGCGCAAGCTCCGTGCCGCACGACGGGCAGTGAGTCGGCATCTCGAATTCGTGCTCGTTCCCGTCCCGCAGGGCAACAACGGGGCCCACGATCTCGGGAATCACGTCGCCGGCTTTGCGCAGCACCACGGTGTCCCCGATCAAGACGCCTTTGGCCCTGACGACATCCTGGTTGTGCAGTGTCGCCATTTCGACGGTCGATCCCGCGACTTTGACGGGATCCATGAGACCGTACGGCGTCACGCGCCCGGTGCGACCCACACTGACCTGAATGTCTTTGAGCTTGGTGTTGACCTCTTCGGGCGGGTATTTATATGCAACCGCCCACCTGGGAACGCGTGAGGTATGGCCCAGAAGCTGTTGGGTCCGGAAATCGTTGACCTTGACCACGATGCCGTCGATCTCGTGGACCAGGTCGTGCCTGTGTTCTCCGTAGTCTGCGATGAATTCGAGAATGTCGTCGACCCCGGACAACAGCTTCGTATAGGGACTGACGGGCAGTCCCCACGAGGTGAGAAGATCATAGGTTTCTCCCTGGGAGCGGGCAGTCAATCCTTCACGAGCACCGATTCCATGGACGAACATCGACAGCTTGCGACGCGCCGTGACCTTGGGGTCCTTCTGACGCAGGGATCCGGCAGCGGCATTCCTCGGATTGGCGAAGGGCGCCTTGCCGTCCGCGACGAGGGCCTCATTGAGTTCCCTGAAGTCCGCAGACGCGATGAAGATTTCGCCCCGGACTTCGATTTCTTCCGGGAGGTTCTCGCCCACGAGATTTTGCGGAACGGTATCGATGGTGGCGACGTTATGCGAGACGTCTTCCCCCGTTGTTCCGTCGCCGCGAGTTGCGGCTCGTACCAACTGACCGTCCCGGTACAGGAGGTTGATCGCGAGTCCGTCGATTTTGAGCTCCGTCAGCCACCGGTTCTCGTGCCCGGGTCGAACCTCTTGGATCGAGGCTTCCGCACGTTCGAGCCAGGCCTTGAGCTCGTCGATCGAGAAAACGTCCTCGAGCGAATACATCCGCTCGAGGTGCTGAACCGGGGCAAATGCTTCGGACGGCTCCCCTCCGACTTCCTGGGTCGGTGAGTCGTTGGCCTTCAACTGCGGGTTCTCGGCCTCGATGCGTTCCAGATCCCGGTACAGAGCGTCGTATTCGGCATCCGAAATCCTCGGGGAATCCTCAATATAGTATGCGGCGCGCGCGTCCCTGACCTGCTGGGTCAGTTGGGCGTACCGTTCCTTGAGATCCTCCGCGGGAACTTCACGCTCGTTCTCCCCGGTGGCCTGCTGTGCTCGTTGTTCTTCAGCGCTACTCACAAGAGACCATTCTTGCGCATATCAGAGGTTCTCGCGCCCCGCTGGGGAAAAGTTTGGCGTTACGGCGCCAATTCTGCCGACTCGGCTACTGCTCTTCGTCTGCAGAACGAGGTATTTGCTCGTTCTCGGCGAGCGGTCCGTCGGGGGTCTCCCCCGTCTTCTGCGGATCGTGGAGGTCGTTGTTGTGCCAGTTGTCCAGGTCGATGACGCCTTCTTCGGGCTCCGACTCGTGCACGCCGTTGGTGTCTCCGTCGCAACCGTGGTTCTGGCAGGTTCCCGCTTCCACGGAGTCAGCCACGATGACCGAAATGTTGTCCCGACCGCCCGAGCGAATTGCCGCAGCTTGGAGAACTGCGGCAGCATCCTTCGGATGCACCACGGTGGACAGCACCCGGGCCATGTATTCATTGGACAATTCGCCCGAAAGACCGTCCGAGCACATCATCAAGCGGTCACCGCGCTTGGCCGGGATGACCCAGAAGTCGGGTTCCCAGTAGTTTCCGGTGCCCAACGCGCGAGTGATCACGTTGCGTCGCGGGTGGGTCAAGGCCTCGAGCGCGGTGATCTGTCCCGTGTCCACCAGGTATTGAACCTCAGAGTGGTCCACTGTGACCTGCTCGAGGCTTACTCCCTCAATAGGGGTTTGCGAGACGGACGTGGGTTTGTCGCTGATCGGCTCGTCGGTGTCCCTCCGCAAACGATAAGTACGCGAATCACCTACATTGAAAATGATCCACATGTTCTGGCCGCCGATTTTGACCAGCCACGCGCCGGTCAGGGTGGTGCCGGCTCGCATGGCCGCGGCCGACTTGATACTTTCGTCGGCCTCCCCGATCACGCCCTTAATCTCGTTGAGGATCTCCATAATCTTTGCGTTGAGATTCGAGGTCGCTTTGCGGCGCCTTTTGAAGATCCCTCGGGAATCGTCGGAGTGCTCTTCGGTGGGTTCGACGTCGAAGGAAAGAGTTCCGAAGAGCTCTGCGGCAGCCAAAGTGTTGACGCACATCGCACTGGCTACTTCACCGGCCTCATGACCACCCATTCCATCGGCCACGGCGCACAGATTTCCTTTTGAAATCAAGGAGTCCTCGTTGTTGGAACGATGACTGCCTTGGTTGGTCGTGGCCCCCACGCAAGTCGCAAGGTCGAGCGATTCGGTCATTCGAAGTCAATCTCCAATTCGGTTCCCACACCCGGCGCGAGTGACACGGGTCGGACGTCTCCAAAGCCACGGACGTTGCGCACACCTTGAGATGCCATCACAAAACGTTCGTCGCCCTCGAGCACGTTGGCGGTGGATGCGTCAGTCAGGACGGCGCCAGGCTCAGCCAGCGCGACGAGACGCGAAGCGAGATTGACGGTCGGACCGTACACGTCCCCCAGCCTAGGCAGAATTCTTCCCCAGACAAAAGCAACGCGTGCCTCGGGCAGGTTGGGATCCTCACGGATGATCTGCGACAGCGTGAGCGAAATGCGCGCACCCGCTTCGGGAGATTCCGTCATGAACAAGACTTCGTCGCCCACGGTCTTGATGATGCGACCGCCCCCCACGGCGACGACCTCGGCACACCGCTGTTCGAAATGCTGTACCAGGCTGGCCAGCGTCTTTTCGTTCATTTGGCGGGACAACGATGTGAACGACACCAGATCGGCAAAGCCAATGCCACGCACGAGCGGGAGGGCGCGATAGTCCGTGACGGCGTCGTCGTTGCCGACGACCGGCTTCTCCGCCTTGAGCGCGAGGCGCACCACCGCCGCATTCAACTGCCGGCGGTATCCGTAGCGCATCAGATCTTCGAGTTCGTTGAGGAGTTCGGGCAAAACGTTGAGGAGTTCTCGGCGAGCTTCGGCGTCACTCATTCCGTGGTGGGCGACCATGTCCTCCACGAAAGCCTCGACCTGCCAGGCAACCATGCGGTCCATCATCTGCCCGACGGAGCGAACGATCGACAGAGCACCGTCTTCGGTCACGTGCCCGCTGCGGACCATGGCCGAGACGGTTCCCAGGGCTTCCGAATCGGAGCCCGTGAAGTAGACGTCGCCGTCCTTGAGGTTCGGCATTCCAAGGGCCCGCCATATCTTCCGAGCGGACAGCAGGGAGACGTCCCCCGCATGTGCGGCTTCGCGCCGCGTCATCGAACGATTTTCCCCGAGCAAGGCGCGCTCGAGGGCTCCGACCGCTGCCTTGGCGTCGTCGGACTTGTACAGATTGAACTGTGCAGGGTTCTGCAGGTTGAGCTGACTCGTCTGTGGTCCGGTATAGACCGGCCTGCCTTCGGGTTCCTCCTGCGGCACTAGAGTGCTCCACCTTCCTCAACGCTTTCCTGGTTCCGAGCCCACTGGCGTAGAGCGCGCTCGGCTGAGAATGAGGCTCGAGGCCTCACTGTCATGCTACAGATCACAGGGTCCTTCCGGGTAGTTTTACCTGGATCTTCACGGCCAACGCAGGGCGTTTACTCGGCGCAGATGCGCCTCGTAACAAAGGGCTGAAAACCTGTTGGGTTCTTTCTGATAAGTCAGCTCAAAAGTCTGTCCTTGGGCGGAGATCCTGATGGTTCCGCACCCGGTCAGACGAGCCGTCCCCTTGGGACCCACGACCCCGGCGACGTACTCGAGCGGGATCGAAATCGGGCGGCCGCCTCCCAGACCGCGAAAAACCACAATACGCCGGTTGGTCAACGAATAGCCCGTGGTGAGCCATTTGATGAGGCGGACCGCGACATAGACCAGAGCGGCGATCATGAGAATCGGTCCCACCGCCGACCACCCCGGATAGTTGGCGGTGACGACCTGCAGGAGATTCACGAGGAAAATCGCGACCAACACAACGATGGCCGGCCGAAGCAACTTGAGCGGGTGCGCCCGGTTGCACGTGATGACGTGCTCGCCTGGCTCCAAAGTATCCCGGAATTTCACGGCGACTCCGATTCGGCAGCGTCCGCCCATGTGCCGTTCTCAGGGCGGAGGTGTACGACGTCGCCCACCGAGACTGCTTCAATCATTCCGTCGTCCCGCAGCACCATGAGCGAACCGTCGTCGTCGATCGTGCGCGCGAGGCCCGTGAAGTTCGAGCCAGGGTCCACGAGTTCCACGCGAACGCGACGTCCGAGAGTGTCCAAAGCCGCGCGCACCTCGTCGAGGAGGGAAGGTTTCTTGCCGACGGACAGCGACGGATCGCCGCCGACCGAGAAGAACCCGTTTACATAGGCGCGGAACTCGCAGATGAGGCGAATCAGCAGTTCCGTGCGGTCCACGTCCTGGCCCGTCTCCGTCCGGAGTGAGGTGGCCGTTTCCACGGGCAGATCCGCGGCATCGATGTTGACGTTGATGCCGATTCCGACGACGACGTCGAGCGTCTGGGAGCCGGTGGGAACCACGCGAGCCAGGATGCCGGCTACTTTGCGACCGTGGACCAACAGGTCGTTGGGCCATTTCAATGTTGCCGGCAGCCCAGTGGTCTCCCGGACCGCGGCCCGCCCGGCCAAGGCCAGCATTTGCGTCACCCAGTGCAATGAATCCGCAGGCAGCCGGGACTCCCCCTGTTCGGAACGCACCACGAAGGAGACCACAGCAGAACTGTATTTCGGGGCCGTCCATACTCGTTCTCTGCGACCTTTCCCGGAGATCTGATGCTCGGTCAGCAGAGCAGTCAGGTGGTCAATTTCGCGTCCGGCGCTCATTCTGCTGGCGAGCTCGTCATTCGTGGACCCGACTTCGTCCAATAGTTCGACCGGCGCTGCGATGACGCGATAATCCTGGTTCGGTCCGGGCAACAAACGCCCGGCGTCCAGGGGTTGCACGGTCGTCGTGTTCATAAAGCGGTGCTCTCTCTCGCTCGGCGCCTGGTCGTGCCATGGGTAGTGGGATCTTGTGAGCTAGTTTAGAGGCGGAAAGCTAACTCCGCTTGGAAGGAACATCATGGCTCACTTCGCCGTGCATTATTCATATGGTCCCGTCGAAGAACAGGCGAAATACCGCGGAGACCACCGCGCCTACCTGCGGAGCCTTCTCGAGCAGGGATCATTGCTCGCCTCAGGGCCTTATGTCGATGGCGGCGACGAGGGCGCGCTGCTGATCTTTTCGGCCGATTCTGCGGAGGCCGTTGAAGCGCTTCTGAACGAGGACCCGATGTACGTCAACAAGGTCGTGACCGCACACGAGATCCGTGAATGGAATCCGGTGCTCGGATCGGTAGGGTAGGCAACGACCTACTCAGCCTGATGTTCCGGCGGCAAGCCGGCATCAACGACCATTCACCGTTTGCTACCTTGGTTCAGTAGGTAACAAGAGTAATTTCCGCTGGGATACCCGATTGCATCAGGTATGGGGTCCGAGCAGCTCGTACAGAGGACAAGATGACCGAAGATCTCTCCCGCCAGGATTCCGACGACGCGCAGAACGAGCCAGGCCCGGACCTCACCACCACGGCCGGCAAAATCGCCGATTTTTACGCGCGCCGCGAGGCCTCGTGGATGCCTACCGGTCCAGCTCCCGTCGAGCGCCAGCATTCCCGTGGCAAAAACACCGCCCGCGAGCGCATCGAAATGTTTTTGGACGAAGATTCTTTCGTCGAATTCGATGCCTTGGCGACTCATCGCACCACCGCATTCGGGATGGACAAGAAGAAGCCTCTGGGTGACGGGCTGGTGTCCGGTTACGGGACGGTCGACGGTCGACTCATGGCCATCTACTCCCAGGACTTCACCGTCTACGGTGGTTCCCTGTCTCAGGTCAATGGAGAGAAGATCGTCAAGGTCCAGAAGTTTGCGTTGCGCAACGGCTGCCCTGTGGTCGGCATTAACGACGGCGGAGGCGCACGTATCCAAGAGGGCGTCGCTTCGTTGGCCATGTTCGCGGATATATTCCGCATGAATGTGCGCGCTTCGGGGGTCGTGCCCCAGATTTCCGTGATCATGGGTCCCTGCGCGGGCGGTGCAGCCTACTCTCCTGCCCTCACGGATTACGTGATTATGGTCGACAAGACCTCCCATATGTTCATTACCGGCCCGGACGTCATCAAGACCGTCACGGGCGAAGAGGTAGACATGGAGACCTTGGGCGGTGCGAAGTCGCACAACTCCGTGACGGGCACCTCGCACTACCTCGCCGAAGACGAGGATGATGCTTTCGACTTCCTCCGGGAGTTGCTGGAGTTTCTCCCGTCCAACAATCTTCAGGACGGTCTGCTCGTCGAGCACGACCAAGAACCCGAGATCACGGTGGACGATCTGGATCTCGATGGCCTGATCCCTGATTCCGCCAATCAGCCCTACGACATGCGTTCGGTGATCGAGACAGTTGTCGACGACGGCCACTTCCTCGAGATGCAGGCGTTGTACGCCCCCAACATCATGACCGGTTACGGTCGGGTGGAGGGGCGGACCGTCGGCGTCATCGCGAATCAGCCTATGCAGTTTGCGGGGACCTTGGATATCGCGGCCTCCGAGAAGGCCGCGCGCTTTGTGCGCCACTGCGATGCCTTCAATATTCCTATCCTCACTTTCGTGGACGTGCCCGGTTTCTTGCCGGGCACCGAACAGGAGTTCAACGGAATCATCCGACGCGGGGCGAAGCTGATCTTCGCCTACGCGGAAGCCACGGTGCCGATCGTCACGGTGATCACCCGCAAGGCCTACGGGGGCGCATACATCGTCATGGGCTCTAAGAAGCTCGGTGCGGACATCAACCTTGCGTGGCCCACGGCTCAGATCGGGGTCATGGGTGCACAGGGCGCCGTCAATATCCTGTACCGCAGGGACCTCAAGACCGCGGAGGAGAACGGCGACGACGTCGAGGCTCTGCGTTCCGAGTTGATCCAAAAGTACGAAGAAGAGCTCCTGAATCCTTACCAGGCCGCGGAACGCGGTTATATCGACTCGGTCATCGCTCCATCCGAAACACGAGTGAACATCATCAAGTCCCTGCGCGCTCTTCACGACAAACGAGCCGCTCTGCCCGCCAAGAAACACGGCAACATCCCGCTCTAGGGGGAAGGAAGTATGGCACCCGAAGAGGAATTCCAAGAGTCGGAACAGCCGTTGTTCTCGGTGGTCAAGGGCTCGGCGAGCGAAGAAGAGATCGCGGCTCTGACCATCGCCGTGCTGCAAACCCAACGGCCGCAGACTGCCACGAAGTCCAGGCAATCCGCGAAGCCGCTGACCGAGGTCGGCCGTCTGCTCTCGCGCCGTCAACGCATCGGCGCGGGCCTGCCCCCGGGACCGGGTTCATGGCGGCGAGCCAAACCGAGGTAAAGCACATTCCACAGAAAGCCCCTCTCGGAACCCACTGGTTCCTCGAGGGGCTTTCTGCATGAATCGGCTGTGATCTGAAGCATGTGCATATAAACTGGCCGACATGACTTCGCCTTTGCCCGCAGCCCTGAAACTCGATCGCGAGACCACCGACATCGACCGGGTCGCGAACAGTTACTATGACAAGCTCATGGAGTTGGACCCCGCCACCGCGACCATCGAAGGCATACCCGGGCACGAAACGGAGTACGGCGACCTCTCCCCCGCCGGAACACTCGAGTTCATCCGGGCAGCGCGGGAGGCTCTCGAGCAAGTCAACGAGATCGACCCCCAGGACGACGTCGACCGCGTGACCCTTGACGCGATGAATGAGAGCCTCGGCCTGATCATCGAAATGCACGAGGCCGGCCTCGGCGACTGGGAGCTCAACAACCTGGCGACGCCGGCACATGACGTCCGGCAGGTCTTCGACCTCATGCCCCAGTCCACGCAGCAAGATTGGCTGCACATCGTAGGCAGAATGAAAAACGTTCCCCAGGCGCTCGCGGGCTTCAGAGAAAGCTTGGCCGAAGCCGCGAGCCAGGGGAGAATTGCGGCGGCCCGCCAGGTTCGCCTCCTGATCCAACAATTCGGCGCCTACACGGAGCCCGATGGATTCTTCGACCAGCTGGCCCAGCGTGCCGCCGCATCGGATCCGACCCTCGACAACACCGCCCGTGCCGCGGCACAGGGCGCGCGAACGGCCTATGCCGATCTCGCCGCATTCCTCCGGACTCGACTCCTTCCGCAGGCTCCTGAGCGCGACGCCGTGGGCCGTGAGCGTTACGGATTGCATTCGCGAGCTTTCCTGGGTGCCGCGGTCAACCTCGATGAAACCTATGCCTGGGGCGTTGCCGAACTCGACCGGATCATTGCGGAACAGCAAAGAGTCGCCGATCGAATCAAGTCAGGGGCGTCCATCCGAGAAGCCAAGTCCGTTCTCGACGAAGACCCCTCGCGCAAGCTCCACGGGAAGGAAGAGCTGCGCGATTGGATGCAAGAACTCTCCGACCGAGCGGTCGAGGACCTCGCGAAAGAGCACTTCGTGATCGAAGGCCCAATGCGTGACCTGGAATGCATGATCGCGCCGACCCAAGAAGGCGGCATCTACTACACGGGCCCGTCCGCAGACTTCTCCAGGCCGGGGCGGATGTGGTGGTCCATCACAGAAGGCGAATCGGAATTCACCACGTGGAGCGAGACCTCGACCGTCTACCACGAGGGCGTGCCGGGCCACCATCTCCAAATCTCGACCGCGGCGGCGATGGCCGAGAGCATGAATAGGTGGCGCGCCAACGGCCTGTGGTATTCGGGTCATGGCGAGGGCTGGGCACTGTACGCCGAGCGGCTCATGGCCGAACTCGGCTACCTGGACGATCCCGGCGACATGATGGGCATGCTCGATGGCCAACGTATGCGCGCGGCCCGCGTGGTCTTCGACATCGGGGTGCACTGCGAACTCGAGATCCCCCAGCGGTGGGTCGAGGAGCTCGACCTCACTCCGGGTACATGGTCGCCGGATTCGGGCTACGAATTCTTGCGCCACAACTTGGCGATCCCCCAAGGTCAACTGGATTTCGAGTTCAACCGGTACCTCGGATGGTGTGGGCAGGCTCCGTCCTACAAAATAGGCCAGCGCATGTGGGAGCAGCTTCGCGACGAGGCAGTTGCGCGCGGTGAGTCCCTGAAGGAATTCCACACGAGGGCCTTGAAGGTCGGCTCCGTCGGACTCGACACCCTCAAACGGGCCTTGTCCGCGTAGCGCGGGCTTTCCGAACACCGTGCTGCGGTGTGAGGCACCCGTGAATGATCCGGAACTTACCCCACCGACGTCGCGCAAGAGTATGACGCACAACACCCTCGCGCTTTATTCCCGTAACATTTCTTCTCAGTCCTTTTCTGTGTTATTAGTTCAAAGCTTAGGGTTGAGGACATGTCTACTCGCCCCTCCCCTAATCCGCGTGATTCTTCCGCGCCAGCATCGTCGCAACGTGCTCATCGACTTCCCTCGTGGATGACCAATTTTGGTGTGCAAATCCTTTTGGGCCTCGCCTTCGGCGTCGCCTTGGGTTTCCTGGCCCTTGCCCTGGGCGGTGATGCCGAAAAGAACCCCAACTGGCTGATGACCACGCTGGATACGATTGGCACCAGTTATGTTTCCCTCCTCAAGGCCGCCGTTGTCCCCCTCGTGGTCACCGCTGTGATCTCATCGATCGCGAACCTCAGCCAGGTGACCAATGCGGCTCGGCTCGCATGGAAGACGATCTTGTGGTTCGCCGGCACGGCATTGATCGCCGTCATCATCGGCATTCTGCTCGGCGCGATCTTCCGCCCGGGCGCCAACACTGGCCTGTCCGCTCCTGAGTCCTACTCCGGCACAACCGGGTCCTGGCTGGCTTTCGTCACGAGTATCATCCCGGCCAATTTCTTGGGACTCACCGTGAGCACCAAGGATGCCGGCGCGGACGGCCTCACCTCGACGCCCAATTTCAACGTCCTCCAGATCTTGGTGATTTCCGGTGCGATTGGCATCGCGGCCCTCAAGGTCGGCAAGGCGGCCGAGCCGTTCCTTACCTTCATCCGCTCCGCTTTGGCCATCATCCAGAAAGTCCTCTGGTGGATCATCAGATTGGCGCCGCTGGGGACCCTGGGCCTGATCGGCTCGGCAGTCTTCACGTACGGTTGGACCACCATGGGGTCGCTCGCCAAGTTCGTGATCCTGCTCTACGTTGGGCTGGTCATCATAGGATTCGTCGTGTACCCGATCTTGGCGCGAACTCAAGGCCTTTCGATCAAGCAGTTCTTCTCCGGTGTGTGGCCGGCCGCTCAGATCGGCTTCGTCTCGCGGTCTTCGATCGGCACGATGCCGGTGACCCAGCGTGTTGCCGAAAGAAACTTCGGCGTTCCCCAGGCCTATGCATCCTTCGCCGTACCTTTCGGCGCCACAACAAAGATGGATGGCTGCGCCGCCGTATATCCGGCGTTGGCAGCAACGTTCGTTGCCCAGTTCTACGGAATTGACCTGAGCATCGCACAGTACGTTCTCATCGTGGTGGTCTCGGTACTCGGATCCGCGGCCACGGCCGGTACGACAGGTGCAACCGTGATGCTCACGCTGACCCTGTCGACTTTGGGACTGCCGCTCGACGGCGTCGGTCTGCTTCTTGCGATCGACCCCATCATCGATATGGGCCGTACCGCCCTCAACGTTTCGGGGCAGGCGCTGATCCCGGCCATCATTTCCAAGCGGGAAGGCATCCTGGACGAGAGTTTGTACAACGCGCGCCGCTCGAGCGATTGGTTCGAGTCGGATCTGTCTGCCGCAGAATTCGCCGAGGGCTCCCCGGCTGACGGCGAATCCGCACCGGATCTCGGGACGGCGTCGGAGGCTGCCCCGGAAGAAGCCGTGGATTCGAATCGGGAACCGGCAGGGTCTTCCCTGCGCTGACCGCCTCGTCACCAGTTTCCTGTGGCGCATCCGAGGGGCAGGGAGGAGTGACCTCCGTGCCCCTCGGCCGCTATAGTAATGTCCGTCACGTTAATTGGACGTCAAAGGAGACACCATGACGGTTTACGCTCAGCCCGGCTCATCCGATTCACCCGCAGCATTCCGCGCCCGGTACGAGAACTTCATCGGAGGCAAGTGGTTGCCGCCGACCAAGGGCGAGTATTTCGAGAACAAGACTCCCATTACGGGCGAGGTATTCACCGAAGTTCCACGGAGCACGGCAGAAGACGTCGAGCTGGCGATAGATGCCGCATGGAAGGCATTTGAAACCTGGGGCAAGACCTCGGCCGCCGAACGCGCCGGAATCCTCCTCAAACTAGCCGATGCCATGGAATCCAATCTCGAACGCATCGCGGTCGCGGAGACCTGGGATAACGGCAAGCCCGTCCGAGAGTGCTTGGCCGCCGACATTCCCCTCGCCATCGACCATTTCCGATATTTTGCTGCGGCCATTCGGACTCAGGAAGGCCGTATCTCCCAGCTCGACGAAGATACAACCGCCTACCATTTCCACGAACCCCTCGGTGTCGTCGGTCAGATCATTCCGTGGAACTTCCCGGTTCTGATGGCAACGTGGAAGATTGCTCCGGCTCTGGCCGCGGGCAATACCGTGGTCCTCAAGCCAGCCGAACAGACACCTGCATCGATCCTCTTGGTCGCGGAAATTTTCCAGGACATCCTGCCCGAAGGCGTTCTCAACATCGTCAACGGTTTCGGCGAGGAAGCCGGCGCGGCCCTCTCCACGAGCGAGCGTATCTGCAAGATCGCGTTCACCGGGGAGACCACCACCGGCTCGGTCATTGCCAAGGCCGCGGCGGAGAACATCATCCCCTCGACCCTTGAGCTGGGTGGCAAGTCTCCCAACTTGTTCTTCGAGGATGTCGCGGCCAAGGATGACTCCTTCTACCAGAAAGCCCTCGAAGGCTTTGTATCCTTCGCCCTGAACCAGGGCGAGGTGTGCACCTGCCCCTCGCGTGCGTTGGTCCAGGAGTCCATCGCGGACCAATTCGTCGCCGACGGCCTCGAGCGTGCACGAAAAATGAAACAGGGAAATCCGTTGGACACCGAAACCATGGTCGGAGCCCAGGCTTCCGAGCAGCAATTCAAGAAGATCTCCGCCTACCTGGAGAAAGGACCGCAGGAAGGAGCTGAGGTCCTTCTCGGTGGCCAGTCGCTGGAGCTCGACGGCAACCTCAAGGGTGGTTACTACATCCAACCGACGGTGTTCCGGGGAGACAATTCGATGTGCATCTTCCAGGAGGAGATCTTCGGCCCGGTATTGGGTGTGACCACGTTCAAGGACTATGACCAGGCCATTCAAATCGCCAACGACACCAGTTATGGTCTCGGCGCCGGAGTATGGACCCGCGGCCAGAACACCGCATACCGGGCAGGTCGGGCTATCCAGGCGGGCCGTGTGTGGGTCAACAACTACCATTCGTATCCGGCCCATGCCGCATTCGGCGGGTACAAGAAGTCCGGATACGGCAGGGAAAATCACCTGATGATGCTGGATCATTACCAGCAGACCAAGAACTTGTTGATCTCCTATTCGGAGGAGCCGACCGGGCTCTTCTAGATTTGATCCACAGGTGACCCTCGGGGTGCACACGACTGGCCTAGACTGGTCCTCGTGTGCACCCCGATGTCGTCTCCGCAGAATCAGCAAGTCTCCGAACCCGGTTCCGTTCCTGAGGCGAGCGCGCCTGACCTGATCCTGGCCTCGCAGTCGCCCGCGCGGGCTTCCATCTTGTCGGCCTCGGGGCTCCACTTTCGCACCATCGTTTCCGGGGTCGATGAAGACGCTGCGGTCGAGCGAGCGGAGAAGGAGCAGGGTGCACCCCTGTCTCCGGCACAAACGGCATTGACCCTCGCACGCGCGAAGGCCGAAGCAGTTGCGGCTCTCCCCGCGAGCCAAGGCTGTCTGGTACTCGGTTGCGATTCCGTTTTCGAGTTGAACGGCGAGGCTTTCGGGAAACCGTACGAACCCGAGGTTGCCGTCTCGCGAATCCGCGATATGAGTGGGACCACAGGAACGCTGCATACGGGACACTGGTTGATCGATGTCCGGGATAGTGTCAACGGCTCGAATGGACCGACAGGTTTGGGCGAGGTTCGCTCCGCCGACGTGACATTCGACGACATGAGCGACGAAGAAATCCGCGACTACGTAGCCACGGGAGAGCCCCTGGAAGTCGCGGGTTCATTCACCATTGAAGGATTTGGGGCAGCCTTCATTACGGGGATCCGGGGAGAGTCTCACACGGTGCTCGGCCTCAGCATCAATGCCCTCAAACACCTGCTCCGAGAGCGCGGTTTGGAAATAGCTCAATTGTGGACCCGGAATACTTAGTCAAATGACACATTTGCTACTAAGCTCACGGGAGGATTAAAAGGAGTGGATGAGTGACCATCACTGAGTCAGAGCACAAGGGAAGCGCGAGCTCCCGCTACACGAGCGGACCGGTCAATAAAGTATTGATCGCAAACCGTGGTGAAATCGCGGTTCGCGTGATTCGCGCCGCCGCCGATGAAGGCATGCAAACCGTCGCCGTGTACGCGGAACCCGATCGCGAAGCGCTTCACGTGAAGCTCGCGGACGAGGCATTCTCCCTAGGGGGTTCCACCGCCGCCGACTCGTACCTCGTCATCGACAAGATTCTCGATGCCGCCCAGCGTTCCGGAGCGGACGCCATTCACCCCGGTTACGGATTCCTATCCGAAAATGCGGAATTCGCCCGAGCCGTACGGGAAGCCGGAATCACGTGGATAGGGCCTTCGCCCGAGGCCATCACCGAGCTCGGTGACAAGGTTGCCGCTCGCCACATTGCCGAGAAGGTCGGCGCTCCTTTGGTTCCCGGAACCAAGGATCCGGTGGCCAATGCACAAGAGGTTTTGGATTTCGCGGATCAGTACGGTCTGCCCGTCGCAATCAAGGCCGCTTTCGGCGGTGGCGGACGCGGGATCAAAGTAGCGCGTGAAAGGGATGACATCCCGGAGCTGTTCGACTCAGCCGTCCGCGAGGCGACGGCGGCTTTTGGACGAGGCGAATGCTTCATCGAGCGGTTCCTCGATGCTCCGCGCCACGTTGAGACACAGTGCATCGCCGACGCACACGGAAATGTCGTCGTGGTTTCCAGTCGCGATTGCTCGTTGCAGCGCCGCAACCAGAAATTGGTCGAAGAGGCCCCGGCTCCTTTCCTTTCGGATGAACAGCTGGATCGTCTCTACGAGTCGTCCAAGGCAATTCTTCGCGAGGCCGAGTACCAGGGCGCGGGAACGTGCGAATTCCTAGTCGGCCAGGACGGCGTGATCAGCTTCCTCGAGGTCAACACTCGTTTGCAGGTTGAGCATCCCGTCTCGGAAGAGGTTTCCGGCATTGACCTGGTCCGCGAACAGTTCCGGGTCGCCCGCGGCGAAATTCTCGGTTACGAGGATCCCGAGCTGCGTGGGCACTCCTTCGAATTCCGCATCAATGGTGAGGACCCGGGCCGCAATTTCATGCCCGCACCGGGAACCGTCGAGACCTTGTCGGTCCCCTCGGGGCCCGGCGTTCGATGGGATTCGGGCGTTATCGGCGGCGACGTCATCGGCGGCAATTTCGACTCGATGCTGGCCAAATTGATTGTGACCGGGAATTCCCGCAAGCAGGCCCTTGAACGCTCTCGCCGCGCTCTGGCCGAGCTTCAGATCACTGGGATGCCCACGGCCGTGAGTTTCCACCGCGTCGTCGTGGAGGATCCGGCGTTCGCTCCGGAAGGCGAGGAACCGTTCTCCGTGCATACGCGGTGGATCGAAACTGAGTTCAACAACACCATCGAGCCGTATGGTGGCATGCCTGGATCGGTCGACAGCGAGGACGACGAGCGACAGAAGGTCGTGGTCGAGGTCAACGGCAAACGACTTGAGGTTCTCATCCCCTCTGTCCAGAGTGCCTCCTCTTCCTCATCCAAGGCGTCGAAATCACGCCAGCGCAAAAACCGCTCCGGAACCGCGACGGCGGCGACCAGCGGAGACGATCTCACCTCGCCCATGCAGGGCACCATCGTGAAGACGGCGGTCAAGGATGGCGCGAAGGTCAGTGAAGGCGACCTCGTGGTGGTTCTTGAGGCCATGAAGATGGAACAACCTCTGACAGCGCACAAGTCGGGCAAGGTCACCGGCCTCAAGGCCAAACCGGGTGACACGGTCACGGCCGGATCGGTGATCGCCACCATCAAGTGACCATCGGGGTCACCTCGTCTCGCGCGGGCGGCGTCGTTATCCACGACGCCGCCCGCGCTGCGTATCTGCCTCACCTTGGACCCGCCGCCTTTCTTCGCCGAGCCCTCGGAAACCACCGCTTTCCCACCGAGCCGGGGCCGCTGTGTCGACTCACCGGACCCGCACCTACAGCCCGCCTGTGAGTGGATGAGGCAGAGTGCGCTATGAGCTTGTGAAGAGTGACACGCACGGGACCACGGCTCTCAGTATATGGAACGTTTTGTCCAGCATGTAGATGCTGACTCTAGGGTAAGAAGACGATCACGCACCCTGGCGCCCGATTGCGGCGTCTTTTGAGTTTTAAGGAGCCTCGATGTCACTTCCTGACACGTCCGTTCCGACCGGTTCGAAGCCGGCCGAAGCGCCGCCTGCTGAACACAAGGTCCCCCAGCACCGCATCATTACGGCTTCGCTGGTCGGCACCACTATTGAGTTCTACGACTTCTACGTGTATGCCACGGCGGCCGTTGCCGTTTTCCCCGCGCTCTTCTTCACGGGGCAGGATGATACCACGAAGCTCCTGGCCTCGATGGCCACATTTGCTGCAGCGTTCTTCGGGCGTCCCATCGGTTCGGTGGTCTTCGGGCACTTCGGTGACCGCATTGGCCGCAAGGCCACGCTCGTCGGCGCGCTCCTGACCATGGGTTTGGCGACCTTTCTGATCGGCCTGTTACCCACATACCACCAGATCTCGTTTTGGGCCCCGGCGCTCTTGACGATTCTGCGTTTCGCCCAGGGCATGGGGCTGGGAGGCGAATGGTCCGGGGCCGCCCTGCTGGCGACTGAGTATGCGAAACCGGGCAAACGGGCCCGCGCCGCGATGTGGCCTCAGCTGGGTGCCCCCATCGGGTTCATCCTCGCCAATGCCTTCGTCCTTTTGCTGACCACGTGGATGAACTTCGATTCGACCAAGGACGCCGCGGCCATGGATTCCCCGTTCTTGATCTGGGGCTGGCGTGTACCGTTCATTTTCTCGGTCATCATGGTCGCCGTGGGTCTCTACGTTCGCGTCCGTCTGGAAGAGACCCCTGTCTTCAAACAGTCCGTCCAACGTGGTGAAAAGGTCAAAACGCCCTTGGTGGACGCTTTCAAGACCGCATGGAAGCCGATGATCCTCGGAACGTTCATCATGTTGTCCTGCTATGTGCTGTTCTATCTCATGACCGCCTGGATCCTCTCCTACGGCATCGGCAAGCCCTCCAAGGGTGCCGGACTGGGAGTCCCTTACCACACGTTCTTGCAGGTTCAGCTTTTGGCCGTCTTGTTCTTCGCGGCTTTCGTGCCGGTGTCCGGGTGGCTAGCGGACAAGATCGGGCGCCGTCGTCAACAGCTGATTACAAATGTGCTGATGTTGCTGTTCGGGCTCAGTTTCGGCCTCTTCATGGCTCCTTCCGTCATCGGCACGGGAACCGATGCGAATATCCCCGGTCTGATCCTGTTCATCTCGATCGGAATGGCCATCATGGGGCTCTCCTTCGGCTCGATGTCCGCTTACCTGCCCGAGTTGTTCCCGACCAACGTGCGCTACACGGGATCAGGCATTTCCTATAACGTCGCGTCGATATTGGGCGCCGCAATCACCCCCTATGTTGCGGTCTGGTTGAACGCGCAGGGCGGCGTGAGCGCCGTTGGCTGGTACCTCGCGGGTGCCGCGGTGATCACGATGATCGCATTGCTGATTTCGCACGAGACACGCGACGTCGACCTGGCTGCCGTCAGCTCCGAGGCTGAGTAAGCCGTTCCTCCTGGAACACCAAACGCCGCCGTGCTTTCCCACCAGGGGTGAGCACGGCGGCGTTTTTTCGATGCGGCGTGATTCTAGGAAGGCATCTTGTGTAGACGACGCGCCGCCTCGGACATCGACCCCGTCAACGAGGGGTATACCGAGAAGGTGTCTGCGAACTCGTCGGCGGACATTTTGTTGTTGACTGCCAAGGAGATCGAGAAGATCAGTTCGGAGGCCCGCGGTCCGACGACCACTCCACCGATAATCGTGCCGGACCCCTTGCGAGCGAAGATCTTGACGAAGCCGTCTTCCACGGCCATCATCTTGGCCCTCGGGTTGGTCGACAGCGACAGCATCACGGTATCGGCCTGGTAACGGCCGCTCTCGATGTCCGCCTGGGAGACTCCCACCGTGGCGATTTCAGGAGAGGTGAAAACGTTCGAGGCCACGCGATGCTTCTTCAGCGGCGAGACCGAGTCTCCCAGAAGGTGGGCGATAGCTATGCGCCCCTGCATCGCCGCAACGGATGCGAGAGGCAGGACGCCGGTGCAGTCGCCGGCGGCATAAACGTTGGGGGCAGTGGTGCGGGAGACGCCGTCCACGGCGATGTGACCCGACTCGGTCATGGTGACCCCCGCATTTTCGAGCCCAAGATCGTGCGTGTTCGGGATCGAGCCGACGGCCATGAGGCAATGCGACCCGGATACCTTGCGGCCATCGGAGAGCGTGACGATGACGCCGTCGCCGTCCCGCTCGACAGAAGCGGCGCGCGAACGTGGCATGACGTTCAGACCGCGGCGGTCAAACACGTCTTCCAGAACCTTGGCGGCGTCTTCATCCTCGCTCGGCAGGACTCGATCGCGCGAGGAGATCAGTGTGACGTCCGAGCCCAGCCCGCGATAGGCCGAAGCGAATTCGGCACCGGTCACACCTGAGCCCACCACGATCAGGTGCTCCGGGACTTCTCGAATTTGGTACAGCTGCGTCCAGTTGAAGATGCGCTCCCCGTCTGGCTTTGCGGTGTCCAGTTCACGAGGGTGCGCGCCCACACTCAGCAGGACCGCGTGCGTCTGAAGCTCGTAGGTCAGACCCTTGCTGTCATGGATTTCAACGGTGCGTTCATCGACCAGTCGGCCGGTCCCGTCGATGATCTTGACGCCGGCTTTTTCGAGCGTTCGCCGGATGTCTTTGGACTGTTCTTTCGCAAGGTTCAGCAGGCGGCGGTTGACCTTGTCGATATGAACTTCGAGCTCCACGAGTTCATCGCCTGCGCGCGTCCGGATACCCAGGGCCGGTGCTTCGCTGAACCGGTTCATGGTGTCGGCCGACGCGATCAGGGTTTTGGACGGCACGACGTCCGTGATCACCGCGGAGCCGCCCATCCCCTTCTTCTCGACGAGGGTAACGTCGGCACCCAGGTTTGCCGCTACCAGTGCGGCCTCGTATCCTCCGGGGCCGCCGCCGATAATAATGATCTTCTGTGGTGTAAATGCAATAGCTTCGCTCACGTGGTTCATTCTTCACCACAGCCCCGAGACCCTCCAACTCTTGATGAGATAAGTTCTCTTGAACTCCACCGGTGTTTTGCCCTGTGGGATTCTCTTCGGCCCTTCATATCCGGCCGTATCCTGCTAGGTTTGGACACGTGACCACGAGCAAAAACACCCTTCCCGTGAAGCTTCCGGGCAACTCCTCGGATATGGCGTTCGAGCCCAATCGGCTGGCCCAGGAGGCCGCCGAGTACATCGCCGCGAAAACCGGCATCGAGCAGCACGACTATGCCCTGACGTTGGGGTCGGGCTGGGGCGGTGCCGCCGAATTGATCGGTGAGACCACGCACGTCCTCAAGGCCGCGGATGTTCCTGGTTTCCACGCCTCCGACGTCGCAGGTCATTCGGGCACCTTGTCGTCCATCACAACGCCGTCGGGTCGCCATGCACTGGTCATCGGCGCGCGCACGCATCTGTACGAGGGGCGCGGCGTCGACCCGGTGGTCCACGGTGTACGGACTGCGGCGGCAGCCGGTTGCTCGACCATGATCCTGACCAACGGGTGCGGCGGGCTTCAGCCCACGTACAGTCCGGGGACTCCCGTGCTCATCAGGGACCACATCAATTTCACCTCCACATCTCCGCTGGTCGGAGCGCATTTCGTGGATCTGACGGATCTTTATTCGCCTCGCATTCGGGATATTGCACGCTCAATCGATCCGAGCCTTGAGGAAGGTGTGTATCTTCAGCTTCCGGGGCCCCATTACGAGACACCGGCGGAAATTCGTATGGCGAAAACCCTGGGCGCCGACCTCGTCGGAATGTCGACGGCTTTGGAAGCGATCGCAGCCCGCTCCGCTGGTCTGGAAGTTTTCGGGATCTCCCTGGTCACCAATCTCGCCGCAGGCATCTCGGACAGTCCACTGAACCACCATGAGGTACTAGAGGAAGGGCGCAACGCCGGCCCTCGGATCTCCAAGTTGCTGGCGCAGATCATCGAACGCTTGGACGGCTAGAACCCAGGCCCTGCAGGAGAACAACGAGGTTTATCCATGACAACGACGACCGAACTGATCGACGAAGCCATCCGGTGGGTCGAAGCTGATCCCGATCCTCAGACTCAGCGCGAGCTCCTGGACTTGGTCAGCCGTGCCGAGACCGCAGAAGGGGAAGCGGAACTGCGCGAGCGTTTCTCCGGGACGCTCCAATTCGGTACTGCTGGGCTGCGTGCCGCACTAGGTGCTGGACCCATGCGTATGAACCGTGCCGTGGTGGCCCAGGCGGCGTACGGCGTCGCGACCTATCTGAAGGAACGGGCAGCCAAGGAGAATTGGAGCTCGACCCCGAGAGCGATCATCGGCTTCGATGCTCGCACCAAGTCGGATGCCTTTGCACGCGATACGGCCGGAATTTTCACGGCGGCTGGCCTCGACGCATTCCTCATGCCGCTTCCTTTGCCCACCCCAGTGTTGGCGTGGGCCACGCGTCTGTTGAAGGCCGACGTCGGGGTTATGGTCACGGCATCGCACAATCCTGCCTCGGATAACGGGTACAAAGTGTATTTGGGCGGGCAAGCGGTTGGTGAAGATGCTCGTGGGGCTCAGATCGTTCCACCGACGGATTCCGAAATCGCGGCGAAAATCGCTCAGGCCCCCACGGTCGATCGCATCGAGCGAGCCGGTTCTGGGTGGACCATGCTTCCGGAACGCATTGCGCGCGACTACGAGCATGAAGTGACTTCACTGATTCCTGGAATGGCCCCCGCGAGCCGCTCCTTGAGCGTGGTCCTGACGCCGATGCACGGCGTGGGCGGCGAGGTGATGTCTTTCGTGTTGTCCCGTGCCGGATTCAATCGTTTGCACGTGGTTCCGGAACAGGCTTTGCCCGACCCCAAGTTCCCGACGGTCATGTTCCCGAACCCCGAAGAGCCTGGGGCGATGGATCTGGCCCTGCAATTGGCCAGGGATCGGGGTGCGGACCTCGTTATCGCTAATGATCCGGATGCGGACCGAGTTGCTTTCGCTGTGCCGGATGCGGAAACGGAGGGCGGCTGGCGCATCCTCCGCGGCGACGAAGTAGGTGCGATCATTGGACGAATCATGCTCGAGCGTCTACCGGCTTCGAGTGGGACACGTCGTTATTTCGCCAATTCGATTGTCTCCTCCCGCTTGCTCGGGGAAATGGCCAAGGCGCACGGGATTGAGCATCGGGAAACCCTGACGGGCTTCAAATGGATCGCAAGGGTGCAGGGCCTGGTCTACGGCTACGAAGAGGCGTTGGGCTATTGTGTGGCACCTGACTTGGTCAAGGACAAAGACGGCATATCGGCCGCCCTCGTCGTTGCGGATTACGCGGCGAAGCTCAAGGACGCCGGGAAGTCGCTCTTGGACGTGCTCGACGAGATTGCCGTCCAACACGGCGTTTATTCGACCGATCAGCTCTCGGTTCGAGTGGAGGATCTGACTCGCATCCGGGCAATGATGGAGCGTCTGCGCCAGGGGCAGCCGAAGGAGCTCGGAGGCTCGCCCGTGGTCAAGGTACGAGACCTTGCGCAAGGTTCCAAAAGTCTCCCTCCGACTGAAGGCATCTTGTACCTCACCGAAGACGGTGGGCGTGTCATCGTTCGCCCTTCAGGCACGGAGCCCAAGCTCAAGTGCTACCTCGAGGCCGTGGTTCCGGTTGAAGGGCGGGAGAGTCTTCCAGAAGCTCGTGCGGTGGCCAAGCAGCGTTTGTCGGAGCTCCGCAAAGATACCGCGCGGGCCCTTGGCGTGGATACGGAGTCGTAGGATTCTCCCTGGGCATTATTTTTCGCCCCGTTTCCGGGGCACCGACTCTTTGAAGATGGAGCACTCATGACCGAAACCAATAACATTCCCGAGAATCTTGCGGGCATGATCGACCACACCATTCTGGCGCCGAATGCTCGCACGGCGGACGTGTTGCGTCTGTGCCAGGAAGCTCGCGATCATGGTTTCGCGTCCGTATGCGTGAACCCGGTATGGGCCAAGGTGGTCGCGCAGGAGCTTGAAGGCAGCGCGGCTGTTGCCTGCGCGGTCGTCGGTTTCCCTCTTGGTGCAACCAGCACTGACACCAAGGTTTTCGAGGCCGCCACCGCTTTGGCGGACGGGGCACGCGAGATCGACATGGTGATTAATATCGCGGCTGCCCTGGAGTCGGACGAGGAAGCACTGACAGCGGATATCAAGGCCGTGGCGGACGCCGTGCACGAACGCGAGGGGTTGCTCAAAGTCATTATCGAGACCTGCCTTCTCGACGACTCCCAGAAAGTCCTCGCCTGCAAGGCGGCCGTGGCCGCAGGGGCGGACTTCGTCAAAACGTCCACGGGTTTTTCGACCGGTGGAGCCACTGCTGAGGACGTCAAGCTCATGAGGAAGACCGTCGGCCCGGACATCGGAGTCAAGGCGTCCGGAGGTATCCGAACCCGGGAGGACGCGCTGGCCATGATTGGGGCCGGCGCAAACCGGATCGGGGCGTCGAAGGGCATCGAAATCATCGGGGCAGGCTAAACGGCCGGACAGCTCTTATACTGGAGAAGACTCGTTATCGACTCTGCATCACCCCAAGTGATGTTTGAGTGACCAACCTTGAGGAATGAGGATCGCATGACCCACGGAGAAGAATCGGCGTTCAGGGAAGGGGCAGCCGACTACGCGCAGAATTCGGAGGCGTACCCGTCGAACCAGAAGGTCCGGA
Organism: Rothia uropygioeca; assembly: GCF_004136585.1. NCBI lineage: Bacteria > Bacillati > Actinomycetota > Actinomycetes > Micrococcales > Micrococcaceae > Rothia > Rothia uropygioeca. Next base: position 165,850 of record NZ_NOIR01000004.1, read on the forward strand.
GCCATTCCGGAGAAGGCCATACGGTCAGCAACCTATTGACCTTCATCTTCTGCATGATCCTACTGATCGCGTCCTTCTATTGCTTCGGCCTGTGGATCTCCGATTCCAAGGCATGGTTGCCTTTCGCGATCGCGATCGTCCTGTACGGATTGACCTTCATGGTGCCCCTCAACATCCTTCGGGGCAAAACCGCCAAGGATTCCCCCGGGGGCAAAGAGTTGACTCAGCTCTAGGCTCTGCGGAAAGCACTCCCTCCGACCCGCAACGTCGTTGAGGAATGGACCAAGCCACGATGGATACCGACCTGGACGGGTCAGCATCCATCGTGGCTTTTCATTGAGGACGGCCGAAATGCGATGTCGAAGCCTTCACCTCAAGTGGCTCTCCGCCGGCTCAGAACCGAATCTTCGGTCCCATTGATCGGTATGGGCTGAACTCCGCGGTCCGCCGTTAGCTCAGAATCGCGTCGATGAATCCTTCGACCCACTCAAGGATCTGGTCGTCGACCAGGTCTTTGCCGCCCACAGGCGCGGACTTCGGCTTAGGGACCAGTATTTGCTTCTGCTCGGTACCTTGCACGACCTTGATGAGCGAGTTCGGGTACATGCGGTTCAAGCGCATCTCACGGGATTCGGCCAAATCCACCGGGTAGAACCGAATCTTCGGTCCCATGGCCATGATTTCGGTGAGCCCCACCGACCTCGCCTTGATGCGCAGTCGCGCAATCTTGAGGAGGTTCTCGGCCGGTTGCGGCAATTCACCATATCGGTCACGCAGTTCAGCTCCGACCTCGTCAACGGCTTCGTCACTCGCCGCGGCTGCCAGGTTGCGGTATGCCTCCAACCGGAGCCGCTCCCCCGGAACGTAATCGTGTGGGAGATGAGCATCCACGGGGAGCTCGATCTTCATCTCGGCAGGAGCCTCCTCCTGCTCCTCGCCTCGGTAATCGGCGACGGCCTCGCCCACCAAACGCAGATACAGGTCAAAACCCACTCCCGCGATATGCCCGGACTGCTCGCCGCCGAGAAGGTTACCGGCACCACGGATTTCCAGATCCTTCATAGCCAGTTGCATACCTGCACCGAGCTCGTTATGCGCCGCCACGGCCTTGAGCCGTTCCAGGGCGACCTCACCCAGCGGCTTCTCGAGAGGATACAAGAAATAGGCATAAGCACGTTCGCGCCCTCGGCCAACTCGCCCACGGAGCTGATGAAGTTGCGAAAGTCCATAATTGTTGGCCCGGTCGACAATCAGCGTGTTGGCGTTGGAAATATCCAGACCAGTCTCAACGATCGTGGTGCATACCAGCACGTCGAATCGCTTCTCCCAGAAATCGACGATGATCTGTTCGAGTCGGGCTTCGCTCATCTGTCCGTGAGCCACGGCGATGCGGGCTTCCGGAACAAGTTTTTGCAGGTCGGAAGCGACCCGGTCGATCGAGGAGACCCTGTTGTGGACGTAGAAGACCTGGCCCTCCCGCATCAGCTCACGACGCACTGCCGCCGCGACCTGCTTTTCGGTATGCGGGCCCACGAAAGTAAGGACTGGATGCCTTTCCTCGGGAGGCGTTGCCAACGTTGAAGTCTCTCGGATACCGGTCAGCGACATCTCTAGCGTTCGGGGAATCGGCGTCGCGGACATGGCCAACACATCAACGTTGGTCCGCAACGTCTTCAGTTTTTCCTTGTGCTCGACTCCGAAGCGCTGCTCTTCATCGATGATCACCAGACCGAGGTCTTTGAAAGTGATATCCGAAGAAAGCAGCCGGTGTGTACCGATGACGACGTCTATGGTTCCGTCGGTAATTCCGGACTCAACCGCCTTGGATTCTTTGGGGGTCTGGAAGCGCGAAAGAGTCGCGACCCGGACGGGGAACCCACTGAAGCGTTCGGTGAATGTCTCGGAATGCTGTTGAGCCAGCAGAGTCGTCGGCACGAGGATTGCTACCTGTTTGCCGTCCTGAACGGCCTTGAATGCGGCCCGCACGGCAACCTCGGTTTTGCCGTACCCGACATCGCCCGAAATCAACCGGTCCATCGGGATTTCCCGCTCCATGTCGGCCTTGACCTCGTTGATCGTCGTCAGCTGGTCGGGGGTCTCCACGTACGGGAAGGCCTCTTCCAGTTCCCGCTGCCAAGGGGTATCCGGAGCAAAGGCGTGGCCGCGTGAAGCCATGCGTGCCGAATACAGGCGGATGAGGTCGGCAGCGATCTCTTTGACAGCTTTTCGGGCCCGGGACTTTGTCTTCGCCCAGTCGGAGCCGCCCATCTTGGACAGCGTGGGTGCATCACCGCCGACGTAGTTGGTGACCTGGTCCAATTGATCCGTCGGAACGAAAAGCCGGTCCCGCGGCGCCCCACGCTTCGACGAAGCGTACTCGAGAACCAAGTACTCCTTCATCGGCTTCGGCTGGCCAGGCTTGACCATGGCCCCAGCAATGGGCCGCTGAATCAGCTCGACGAACTGCCCAATACCGTGCTGCTCGTGAACAACGTAGTCCCCGGGCTTGAGCGCGAGCGGGTCCACCGCGTTGCGACGGCGCCGAGCGGGGAGTTTCCTCATGTCACGCGTCGTATAGGGGCTGGCCTTGCCGAGGACGTCGGATTCCGTCAGGAGAGCAATCTTCGCTTCCTCGAGGACGAATCCGGTTCCGTGAGGCGAGGTCGTGAGTTCGATGATGCCCGGCTGCGGCTCCTCATCGAGGTCCGCACGTCGAGCGGCAGGCAGATCGGCGCCCTGGAACAATTCGGTCAGCCGATTCAACGGGCCTGGACCGTCCGTAACCGCCACGACCTGCCACCCGTTGCGCACGTGGTCGCCTACGACATCGAGCATCGCATCCACGTTCCCCGCGAAGGTCAAAGGTGCCCGAACCGAAATCGTCAGGCTGTCGGCCTCGTCCTCGATGGCTTCGTCTACCCCCAACGACGTGATGGACCACCAGCCGTGCCCCAAGTCCAGAGCTTCGCTTCGTGCATCCGAGACCGACGTGAAACTGGCCTGGGCCAAGCCCGTCTCATTGATGTCAATGGGAGCCTGTTGCCCGTTGGAGGCCTGCTCCCATGCGGCGAGAAGGAATTCCTCATTCGTGGCGACGAGGTCGGCGGCACGCGCACGAACCTTTTCCGGCTCCAGAAGAACTGTCATCGAATCTTTCGGCAAGGAGGCGATCAGAGTCGTCATCTCGTCCACGAGGAGCGGAGCCAGGGACTCCATACCCTCCACGTAGATTCCGCCCGCGATTCTCTCCAACATGGACTCGGCGCCCGGCAGCGTATTCTTCAATGTCGCGGCCCGAGACATGACGTTGGGGGTGATCAGGATTTCTCGGCACGGCGGGGCGATCAGCTCCTTCGGGTCTTCCCCGTCTTTGGGGGTGAACGTGCGCTGGTCGGCGATGGCGAACCACTTCATCTGGTCGATCTCGTCGCCGAAAAAGTCGATGCGGACCGGATGATCCTCGATGGGAGAGAAAACATCCAGAATCCCTCCGCGAACCGCGAATTCACCGCGCTTGGTCACAAGGTCCACACGCGAATACGCCGCTGCGGCCAGTGCCTCGACTGTCTCTTCGAAGTCATGTTCTTCGCCCACCCCCAGGCGCACGGGCTTCATGGACTCCAAACTTGCAGAAATAGGCTGAAGAACGGAACGGATGGGTGCGATGACCACGCGCACCTCGTCCTGAACTTCGGAGATCCTGCGTAGCACGGCCAAACGCTGTCCCACCGTGTCCGAGCGCGGCGACAGCCTTTCGTGAGGCAACGTCTCCCACGCCGGGAAACGTGTCACGCTGCCTTGATCGAGGTAGGATCCCAAGACCCCTTCGAGGTCCTCGGCTTCACGATCGGTGGCGGTGATCGCCAGGACCACAGGTGCGTGCTGATCCGTTTCCCCGATCAGGCCCTGTTCGGCCGCCACGCCCAGCCCATCAGTGATTTGTGCCACAAGCGGCGCGCGGAGCCCCTCCGCGGCACCGATCACGGTCTCCGAGGAACGCTCGGCGGACGCTCGAGACGCCTGAGCCAGAACATTGGCGAAAGTCGGTTCCTTGTCGAGGGCTTTTCGCAACCCGATGAGGCTCATAAAACGCGATCCTTGAATGGTCGGGGTCTGGGATTGCACCCAGTTTTGGGCACGCGGAAAAGCGCCCGAATTCTTTCGAGACGTACGGGCGACGCTCGGCATGGAACCGAACGAACCCTACATTACGCCCGTCGACGATCCCGCTCCACGGGCCCTTGCTCCAGGCTTAACCGCCCGGCAAGGCTCGGCCCGGGTTCGGCCGCGTTCTTCCCGCTAGACTGAGCCCTGAATCTGTTCACCGAACTGAATTGAGTTATTCATGGCTATGAAGGAATCACACACCATCAACGCTTCGATCGACCGTGTCATCGAAGCCTTCAGCTCGGAAGACTTTGCGCGACACGTAGCGCAGAAGGCCGGAGTCGAGTTCCAGAGCCTTTCCGTTGACGGGGAGACCTCGGGCCCGTTCACCGTGACCACCGTGCGCGGCGTCGGCGCGGACAAAGTTCCCAGCGTCGCTCAGAAGTTCGTGAGCAACGGCGTCAAGTTGACTCAGGTGGATGAATACAGCGCCCCTCGAGAGGACGGCTCGCGCACGGTCGAGACCAAGATCGACGTCGCAGGCCTCCCGGTCTCTGCGACGGCTCACCAGGATCTGAAGTCCCAGGGCGAACAGACCGTTGTCGAGGTCGAGGGCGATGTCAAAGCAAATATCCCGTTGGTCGGCAAGAAGATTTCCGCCGCCGCCGAACCGTACATCGGCAAGGCGCTTTCCTTGCAGAGCACGACCGCCGAAGCCTGGATCAAGAACCACAGCTAGCCCCGTCTCGCGGTGATACAGCGGCGTCTTCCGTCCAGCGTGCACGTCTTCATCTTCGGCTGAATTCGGCAGTGCCCGGAAGGCGCCGCTAGCGTAAGTAAGGACCGCCAAGATCGCACCATGAGGAAGAAATGACGACGACACTCGCGCAAGAGGGCTATCACCAGAGCAAATTCGGTATGAAACTGCGTGAGGGCAACACTGGTGGCCTTCTAATGATCGCCGCGATGGTTCTCGGCTTGCTCTTCGCCAATACGGCACTGTCCGACGGATATTTCGGTCTCCGCGACGCGCACCTCGGCATTGCCGGTGTCGACAGCGCCTTTCACACGGTCGGCGAGTGGGCTTCCGAAGGCCTCCTGGCCGTGTTCTTCTTCATGACCGGACTCGAGCTCAAGTCCGAATTCGTCGATGGTGAGCTCCGACGCATCAAGAAGGCCGTCGTGCCCGTGGTCGCTGCGTTCGGCGGCGTGGCCATGCCGGCGATCATTTATGCCGTGATCAACCTGGTCTGGGGAGACGCTGCGACCTTGCGCGGATGGGCCACCCCCACGGCCACCGACATCGCTTTCGCCGTATCGGTGCTCGCCGTGGTCGGCTCCGCACTTCCGACGGCGATGCGAACCTTCCTGCTGACACTTGCTGTCGTCGACGACCTGATCGCGATCGTGATCATCGCATTCGTCTACTCGGAAGGCGTCAATTTCCTCTTCTTGGCCCTGGCTGTCCTCCCCGCCGTACTTTTCTGGATTCTGACCCACAAGTGGCCCCGGTTCTTTGCCCACAGCGCTTGGGGCGCCTGGGTCATCCTGTTACCCATCGGTGTCCTGACCTGGATCCTCATTTACTCGGCGGGTATTCACGCTACGATCGCTGGTGTCGTGCTGGGCTTCATGGTTCCCGTTCTGCGTCGCTCCAAACCTCGTGCGGGAGAAGCCCCGGTCGGTCTGGCACCGCGTCTTTCGCACCGTTTCGCGCCGCTGTCCAATGGCATCGCGATACCTGTTTTCGCTTTCTTCGCTTCCGGTGTAGCCGTGGGCGGCTGGTCCGGAATCGTCGACGCCTTCTCGGATCCGGTGGCCATCGGCGTCGTCGTCGGTCTCGTTCTGGGCAAGACCATCGGAATCTTCGGGTCGACATGGATTCTGACGCATATTTCAAGGGCCGAGATCGACGAGGACATGAAATGGGTGGATGTCTTCGGTCTCGCGATGATGGGCGGTATCGGTTTCACCGTTGCGTTGCTCGTCGCCGAACTGAGCTTCGGCCTAGGAACCATCCATGACGACCATGCCAAGGTCGGTGTGCTGACCGGTTCGCTTCTCTCCGCAATTCTTGGCGGCATTCTGTTGGGAATTCGCAATACCCACTACAAGCGGCTTCGCGCACAAGGAATCCCGGTGGACACGTATGATGGCGACGAGCCGGATGCGGCCGAGGCAACGGAGGCCCTGGCCCAGGACGATCCCGACTCGACGGATTCGCGACCTCGCTCGTGAAACCGGTCAGGCCTCGGAGACAACCGCTTCTTTTGCGGCTTCTTCGGCCGCTACCCATGAAAGCATTGCGCACTTGACGCGGGCTACGAATTTGGAGACCCCCGCGAACGCAGCGGCGTCGCCCAGGGTTTCTTCGTCCGGTTCGACGCTGCCGCGCGAACGGAGCATCTCGCGAAATTCGTCGACCATTCTGTAGAACTCATCGGTGGTCATACCGGGGGCCATCTCGGACAGGACGGATGCGGCGGCCATCGAAATGGAACACCCGTCTCCTTCCCAGGACAGAGCGTCGATTCGACGACCGCGTTCGTCGAGCGAAATGCGCACCTTGATTTCGTCGCCGCACGTCGGATTGTACTGGTGGTTCTCGGCAGAGTGTTTCGTCTGCGAAGCCGGCAGTCCTTCCCCCGAGCGCTTGCGGGAATGATCCAGGATGATCTGCTGATACAGCTGGTCGAGGTCGCTCATGAGTAATTACTTCCTGTGCTTTCTCAGAGACCGAAGAATCCGCGGACGCCGCTCAATCCCTCGAGGAAACGGTCCACGTCATCGGTGGTGTTGTAGATGTACGCGCTGGCCCGGGTAGAGGCGTTGATGCCGAGGCGACGATGCAGCGGTTGGGCGCAATGGTGACCCACCCGTACCGCTATTGACCGGGTATCCAGCAACTGCCCGACGTCGTGCGGGTGAACTCCCTCGACGTGGACCGAAACCAACCCCGCTCTTTCGCGTCCAGGCGCAGGACCGAGCAGGCGAACGCCATCGATCTCGGAGACCCCTTGGGCGAGGCGACGGCCGAGCTGAGCTTCCCACGCGTGAACGTTCTCCATCCCGATCCCATCGAGATATCGCACCGCCTCAGCGAGAGCGACCGTTTGGGATACACGTTGCGTTCCGGCTTCGAAACGCATGGGTGGTTCCATGAACTGTGCCGCGTCCATGGTGACCTTGGTGATCATGGAACCACCGGTGAGGAACGGCGGCATGGCTTTGAGGAGTTCGTGGCGCCCGTAGAGCGCCCCGATGCCGGTTGGTCCCAGCATCTTGTGACCCGAGAAGGCCGCAAAATCGACGCCCAATTCCACAAAGTCAACGGGCATGTGAGGAACCGACTGACAAGCGTCCAGAACGGTCACCGCGTCGTGCTTCTTTGCCAGGGCGACTAACCGCGGCACATCCGTGATAGACCCCAACACATTGGACACGTGAGTGAAAACAAGGACCCGCGTTTTGGGCCCGACGATGCTTTCCGCGGCTTCTTCGTCGAGCAGCCCCTGGTCGTTGAGCGGGATATAGCGCAGCGTTGCACCGGTCCGGGCGGCCAGTTGCTGCCAAGGAATGAGGTTCGCGTGATGTTCGATCTCGGTCGTCACGATCTCGTCCCCAGGCCCCAGCGCAAAGCGCTCCGACTCAGGCTTTCCCAGCCCAGCCGAGGCGTTGGAGAAAGAGTAGGCGACGAGGTTGAGCGCCTCGGTCGCGTTGGAGGTCCATACCAATTCGTTCTCGTCCGCACCAACGAATTGGGCGACGACGCGTCGCGATTCCTCGAAAGCATCGGTCGCGCTGACGGCGAGGCTGTGGGCCCCACGGTGCACGGCCGAGTTCTGCTGCTCGTAGTAGTCCCGCTCCGCATCAAGCACCTGAACCGGATTCTGGCTCGTCGCCCCCGTGTCGAGGTAAACCAGGTGGTTCCCGTCCACTTCGTGGGAGAGAATGGGAAAGTCTCGGATCAATCGCTCGACTTTGGCATCATCGAGTGGACCTGTGGCTGCAGGAGAATTCCGATGGGTCGAATTACTCATGATTTCCATCCTAGGACCCGCCGACCCGCATATCAGCGGGGCTGCCTTTCGGCTTAACGTGCATGGAATTTCTGTTGCGCTTCGGCAAGCCCCTGCGTCATGACCATTTCGACGGCATCCGCCGAATCTTCCAGGAGCAGCGGGAGTTGCTTGGTCTCGGAGGAGGCGAAATGCTTCAAAACATAGTCGGCCGTGTCCATGCGTCCGGGTGGCCGGCCGACGCCGACCCTCACCCGCACATAATCCTTGGTCCCCAACGCCTTGGTGATGTCGCGCAGCCCGTTGTGGCCGCCTTCTCCCCCGCCCTTTTTCAATTTGATGGTGTCGAACGGAATATCGATCTCATCATGCACGGCGATCACGTGATCCGGATCGACGTCGTAGAATTTCGCGAGCGCAGAGGTCGGGCCACCGGAGGTATTCATGTAGCCCGTGGACTTGGCCAGCACCACACGCGGTCCGCCGATTCCCAAACGTCCTTCGACCACCACGGCGGATGCTTTGTGTCTCTTGAAAGTCGCTCCCATGCTTCGGGCGAGGGTGTCCACGACCATTTGACCGACATTGTGACGCGTGTTGGCGTATTGGGGACCGGGATTTCCGAGTCCCACGACCAACCAAGTTTCAGCCACGCTATTCCTCCTTCAGTCCGAACCACCCGGCGTCGACGATTCTCTTTCCATTCTTACCCGCCCGAGCACCTCTTCGTACCGGCAGGCAAGGGAAAGGCCCGCCGATTTCAATCGACGGGCCTTTCCTTTCGACAGGACGAGTATTACTCGCTGTCCTCCTCGGAGGATTCCTCTTCGGAGGAACCTTCGCCTTCTTCGGCTTCGGCCCCTTCCTCGGGCTCTTCGCCAAGGTCCTGCTCGACCTCTTCGGAGATGTTCACAATGATGAGGTCTTCCTCTGACACAAGGTTGACGCCCTCGGGTAGCTCGAGGTCCGCTGCAGTGACGTGCTCGCCATCGCCACGGCCGGCGAGGTCAACGAGGACTTCCTCGGGAACGTCCAAAGCGTCGGCGTCGACGACGACGACCTGCTCGGGCTGGGTCCACAGGTTACCGGGGGCAACCTCACCCTCGACGGTAACCGGGATTTCAACCTCGACGCGCTCGCCGCGGCGAACCGTCAAGAGGTCAACGTGGTAGATCTCGGGACGGATCGAGTGACGCTGGATGTCCTTGATCATGGCCAAGTGGCTCTTGCCTTCGATGTCCAGGGACAAAACAGCATTGGGGTTACGAGCGGCCATCATGGTGGCGTGACCCGGGAGAACGATGTGGATGGGATCTTCGCCGTGTCCGTAGATCACGGCGGGAATCTTGTCCGCGCGACGGATGCGGCGGGCCGCGCCCTTACCGAATTCGTCGCGGGATTCCGCGGAGATCTTTGTGCGGTCAGCCATGCTGAACCACCTTTCGTATCGGAACTAGTTCTTCAGTGCGCCAAGTTGATTCGAACTGGCGCGGTTCCATACGGGCAATTGCCCACGGTGTTTCGCTGACCAGCCATCGTCGATTACGGAGGATTGCCCCTCCCTCGCCTTGGCATACCTATCTATTATGCGGTGCCCGAACGCCTGGTGCAACCTCATCGCGACCCTCCTCACCGCGGCCGAGGTACTCCCGGAGGGCTAAGCGGTGATCGCGGGGCGAGTACCCGGTCGCTTCGAGGACCGAGAGATCCAATGCCGAATTCCCGGGACGCGGTGCATGCGTTGGCTCCTCAGCGAAGTAGGCGGCCGTGGTCGTGGGAGCGACCTGACCTCGATCATGTCCCGTCAGCTCAAAGACGTCTGCGGCGAGATCGGCCCAGCTGATCGCATCGCCGGAATTGGAGAAGTGGTAAACGCCGTACTCGGCATCGATGTCCAGCAGATGCAGGATCCCCTCGGCCAGATCCGCGGCGAACGTCGGTCTTCCATATTGGTCTGCGACAACGTTCGGGCCGATACCCCGCTCGGCCAAGGAGCGCATGGTTTCGACAAAATTCTTGCCTTCTCCGATGACCCAGCTCGTTCGCACAATGTAATGCCGGGGGGCCGTCGCTGCGGCCACTTCTCCAGCCGCTTTCGATTGCCCATAGACGGACAGCGGAGCCAAAGGGTCCGCCGTCCGGTAGACCTCTCCTCGAGGCTTGCTACCGTCGAAGACGTAGTCCGTAGACACCTGCACGAACGGAATGTCTGCTTCCCCGGCCACGCGCGCGAGGGCTCCGACGCCGGAAGCGTTGGTGGCCCATGCCTGGGTCCGGCCTTCCGGGGTTTCGGCGGCATCGACCGCGGTGTAAGCCGCCGCGTTGATGATTCCCCGATATCCCCGCCAATGGAAGACGTCGACCCATTGATCAGGCCGTGCGAGGTCGAGCCGGTCCCGTCCAACCGCCTCATATGCAATGCCACGGTCATTCATGATCTTTTGGAGCGCACGGCCCAGTTGCCCCGTGGCACCCGTTATCAGGTACGGCGCGGGCCCCACCGGGGTGATCTCTCCGAGACGCGGATGCGCGCGGTCCTTGCCCGAAAGCTCGGCCTGGTCCAATGGGATCGGCCAATCGATCGCGGCGGTCTCATCGGCCGCATTGAGGAAAGAGTATTCTTCCTGAGACTCAGCCGACCAGTGATCGTTGACCAGATACGTGTAGGCCGTGTTCTCCAGCAGAGATTGGAAAGCATTCCCAACACCTCGTGGCACGAATACCGCTCTCGAGGGATCCAATTCGATGGTGAACGTCATTCCGAACGAGGGGCCCTCGCGCAGGTCTACCCAGGCGCCGAAAATCGATCCCGTTGCCACCGAGACGAATTTGTCCCAAGGCTCTGCGTGGATTCCACGGGTCGTTCCGCGGGCAGCGTTGAAGGAGATGTTGTTCTGGACCGGCCCGAAGTCGGGCAGACCTGCTGCGATCATTTTCTGCCGCTGCCAGTTTTCCTTGAACCAGCCCCGGGCGTCCCCGTGGACCGGAAGATCGACGAGGAGCAATCCAGGAATCGGTGTCTTCGTCACGCTGAGGTCTTTGGGCTGATTCACGGTCCCGCCTCGGCATACTGACGCTCAACGGTCTCTTTGTCGTCAATCCACCAGGTCCGATTCTCCTCGTACCAGCGGATCGTGTCCGCAAGGCCCGACTCGAAATCCGCGTATTGGGGCGACCATCCCAGCTCCTGTCGTAGGGGCGATCCGTCGATCGCGTACCGGAGGTCGTGACCTGCCCTGTCTCTGACATGGTCGAATTCGTCTTCGGGTCGGCCGAGGAGTCTCAAGATGGTCCGCATGACCGTCAGGTTGCTCCGCTCTCCATCAGCACCGATGAGGTAGGTCCGGCCAATTTCCCCTTTGTTCAGGATCAACTCCACAGCCGAGGAATGATCCGACGAATGTATCCAATCGCGGACGTTGAGGCCCTCGCCATAAAGCTTTGGCCGACGCCCGGACAGAATGCTCGTGATTTGACGTGGGATGAACTTCTCGATGTGCTGATACGGCCCGTAGTTATTGGAACAGTTGCTGATCGTGGCTTCGATGCCGAAGGATCTCACCCAGGCCCTGACCAATAGGTCCGAACCGGCTTTGGTCGATGAATACGGAGACGAAGGATTGTACGGAGTCGATTCCGTGAATTTGGCGGGATCGTCCAATTCGAGATCACCGAAGACCTCGTCGGTTGAAATGTGGTGGAATCGCACGCGGTGACGGCGTACTGCCTCCAGGAGCGTGAAGGTCCCGAGCACATTCGTTCGGACAAAAGGCATCGGGTCTTTCAAGGAATTGTCGTTGTGGGATTCCGCGGCATAATGCACCACGGCGTCGACGGCCCCGACGAGGTCCCCCACAACCTCGGCGTCGGCGATATCTCCACGCACGAGTTCTACGCGGTCTTCAGGCAAACCGGAAAGCGAAGCCTCGTTGGCCGCATACGTCATCTTGTCCAGGACTATAACGCTGTGGTCAGTGCATTTGACCAAATGATGAACGAAATTCGAGCCGATGAAACCGGCTCCCCCAGTGACCAGAATTTTTCCCATGGGCAAGATTCTAAGACAGAACGTGGTTTGTCCTTATCAGCTGCGGATATGTTGTCTTCGGTTGACGAGAACTCGCTGGGAAACGAGCCCCGCGCCTGCCGCAGCTGACGAAGGGACACCGTGAAAGGCATTATTCGTGCCGGAAGACGGGAAGCTGGCTTCACCCGATCCCACTCGGTATCAGCAAGCAGCTGACTCCCGTGCATGACAAGCCGATGAGCTATTCCCCGTTGTCCACGCTCATGCTTGCGGGCATCCGTGACGTTCTGATCATCAGCACGCCGCTTGAAACGGAGCCATTCCGCCGGCTCTTGGGGACGGCGAGCGCTTCGGCATCGAACGCAGATACGGAAACTATCTCCTCGAGTTTCTCGGTCCGTAGCTTTCGGCGGCCCCGTCCGCCGGACCGGACCTCTGCGCTTGAATCGTCTCGGGATTCCTTGCCCAAAGCTTGTGGATTAACCAGACGAGCGCCAGACCCACCGCGGTTCCAAGAATTCCGCCCACCGAGTTGAACACTGCGTCGATGGGGTCGAATTTACGACCTGGCAGAAATGCATACTGAAAGACTTCGATGAAGCTTGATCCGAAAATTGCGACAATCCACCAGACCCATATTCTGATTCTGGGAAATGCTAATACGAGGCACGCCGTCAAAGGGACAAACACTATGGCGTTCATTCCCTGCTCCACACTCGCCGGTGAAATGTGCTCACGGAGCCACGGTGTCGGGGTGAGGAACAGCCAGATGTTGATCAGGATCTGACCAATATGTGCACCGTTCGGCCAGAAGAAGCACACTGCCGCGATCAGCACCAGCACAGCGAACACGGTGACCGCCAACCTCCGGAGCGGACGCATCAATCCAGTGTGCCGAAGGCCCTGACGAATTCCGGGCAAGAAGACTGGTTCAGACATGTATCTTCCTTCATCAGTGTTAGATTAGTGACTGCCAATTTGCGGGTCTGGGGTCTATTCATGATGTTACGCGACCGGCCTTCGTAGAATTAGCGCACGAAATCACTTTCAGGGCGACTACTGGGGCTACTCTCAAGGAATCTTATGACGTTACTGGACTTTATTAGGATGACTAGGGCAAACCTTCGGTTCTGAGGCAGGATCCGATGGCACAAACTCTCGAGACTCTACATATTGAGCGAAAACACGAAGGGGGACTCGTGGACGCTTATGAACTGGGCGACCGCATCAAGCTCGCCCACGCCAGCCTCCAAGCCGTTGCGGACTCATGCGGTATCGACATACTGCATGTCAAAGGTTATGCGGCCTTGGACGGTTTTTACCCGGCGTCGCGTTTCAGCACCGATGCGGATATTCTGGTTCGTCCGAGCCAAGTCGACGACTTGATCGGCCACTTGGTCAGACGAAAGTGGGAAAGGGTAGCGGACTTCACCTCAGGTTCCGCTTTCCAGCATGCCGCTACCTACCGTCATTCCTGGTGGGGAGCGGTGGATATTCACCGGAATTTTCCGGGAATTCAACGTGCCCCGGAAGACGGATTCGACCTTTTGTGGGCCGGCCGGCAGACGGCGCCTATTGCCCATTTTCCGTGCACCGTGCCTGCCTACCTTGACCAATTGCTGATCATCCTTCTGCATGCGGGCAGGGACGGTTACCGAGGCACGCAGGACGCCGCTTATATCCGCAGCATCCTCTCAGACGCTGACATGGAAGATATTCGGCGGCGTGCTGTACAGCTCCGCGGGGAGGTCGCTCTGGCGGCGTCTCTAGGAGAGCTCGAGGAGTACCGGAGCCACCCCGACTACCTGCTATGGAAGTTCATGTCCCAAGGCGGGTCCCGGCTCGACGAATGGGTTGCCCGCTGGACTGCGGCAAGGACCATGCGCGGCAAGATTGCGGTTGTGACATCGGCACTCATGGTGAACAAAGACCATTTGGCGATACGACTCGGGCACAAACCTTCCAGACTGGACATCGCTTCGGAATGGATGGCCAGGAACCGTCATGCGGGGAACGAGGCTGTGCAACGCCTTGTGAAGATGTGGGGACAGCGATCGGGGGATGAGGACAATGGTCAGAATCGCGGCTGACGTAGCTTGGGTACGATCTACCGGACCGGCTGACGATTACTGCCTATTGGCCCGCGTCCCGGAACAGAAACCGATCCAGCTTTCCGGTTCCGCCGTAGACCTGTGGCTGTGCTGGGCTGATGGGCAGAGCCTGGACCAGGCGGTCGACTTCCTGTCATCCATTTATTCCGTGCCCGCCGCACAGATACGCTCCGAAGCCGGCAAACTCTTTCGGAAGCTGGTGGATGAAGGTTACCTGGAGACCCAACACCCTGTGACCAGGGGCTAGAAATCCTCGCCGAACCTGTCGAGAAGTTCCCTGAGTTGCCTCTCGAACCTGGACAGACCGAAGGATCTGGCATGTTGCTGGATACGAGTCGGCTCGAAATCGGAGGGTGAGAATTTGTCCATTGCCCGCCGGATCGCTTCGGGCTCTGGTGTGTCAATGAATTGACCTGTGACGCCGGGTTCGATCGTGTCCAGAAAACCACCGGCCCGCAGTGCGAGAGTCGGTTTTCCGTAGGCCGCACCCTCCAACGGAGTGATGCCGAAATCCTCATAAGAGACCGCGAGAACGGCTGAGCAGTGCGAGTACGCCCACCGCATCTGGGCGTCATCGAGATTGCTTGTCAGGCGAACGTTTTCGGGAGCCGTTGCACGCAGTTGGCTTTCCATCGGACCTGCGCCGATCACGACCAGCCGGTGCCGTGTTCCACGGACTGCCTCGATGGCGTGCTGGACGTTCTTGTAAGGAAGCAACCTCGAGACCACGAGGAAGAATTCATCGCTCCCCCAGTCGATACCGGGAATGCTTGTGCGGATGGCGTTCGTGTCCACGCTGTGGGGCGGGTAGATGATGGGAGCTTCCAGACCGTAGACGGACCGGATCCTTTCCTGAACCACGGTGGAATTGGCAATATACGGATGACCATCCGAGGTGGCGGCCCACTGGTCCCACCTCGTGAGGGCAGGCTTCAAGAGGTCCAGAACCCGGGCCGTCAGAGTACCTGCGGCTCTGTCTCCCATGTACTGGTCACTCCGATAAAGCCAACGTGCCGGGCTATGGCAGTAAA
Source organism: Rothia uropygioeca (assembly GCF_004136585.1). Taxonomy (NCBI): domain Bacteria; kingdom Bacillati; phylum Actinomycetota; class Actinomycetes; order Micrococcales; family Micrococcaceae; genus Rothia; species Rothia uropygioeca. Next base: position 181,145 of record NZ_NOIR01000004.1, read on the forward strand.
CCACCTTCTCTCCGGACACGTTGAAACCGTGCGCCCAGCCGGTCGATGACGCGATGGTCAGCTTGGCGGGCACCCGGAACAGCGTGGCGGCGAGGGGAAGAAACGGTAGTGCGATCCTGTGCCTTCTTCGAAGGAAGCTGATTCTGTTCAGAGGGGATGTGCGGACGTCGGCTTCTTTGAATTCCGGAAACGTGGCTTCGGGATCGTACAGCGTTGTGTATATGGGTGCTTCCGGAAAGATTTTGTGCAATGCCAGGACTACACGCTCTGCTCCCCCACGCTGCGTCAGGTAGTCGTGGGCTATGGCGATCGGAAAGTCCCGGGCCGAGCTCCTGGTTGTCAGACAATGGGCCACTTGGGCGATGATCTTGTACACCGGTCCCCTAGAAGATCTCTCTTGCGCGTTCAGGATACCGAATCCGGGAGAGGCCCGCGGTCTCGACGCACAATGTCACCAGTATTCTTCCCGCCGCCCGGGGTACGAACGGGAGGACCCGGTCGACCGCGCCGCCAGCCACGAGGCGTTCGCGCGTGACCCCCGTCAGGCGAAACCCTAGAGCTAAGGCTTCCCGGCCATACCGGCGACAGCGCTCGTCATATCCTCCGACAAGGTCGTAAGCCTCACGTGCAGCCGAGCAATTGGCCACCCAACATTTCCACCGCTCCGACGCGGGAAGCTGAAGCGCTGATTCCCGCGACTTCGCGTCGGCGTCCCTCCCGTATGCGGCCGCGGAGGGGCTATCCGGACAATGATCGGCAGTCAGGCCGGCTGCGGAGGGAATTCTCAGATCCCCATGCGCAGCCACGTGCCGTTCAATGAAATCTATCCGGGGTTCGAGGTCTTCGTCGCAACGGATGATGATTCTTCCTGGTGCCGGTTCAATTCCCTTGTTGAGGGCTTTCGACCGTCCCTGGTTAGTTTTGAAGATGTGATACTTGAGGTTGTCGAATCCGTTCTGGATGTATTTTTGAAGAATTTCTTCCGTGGCGTCGATATCACCATCGAGGATCACGATGACTGCGAAATCCGAATAGGCCTGATTCTTCAAGGCATCCAAGGCGTGATGCAGGCGGTCTTTTCCACCCTGGGTTGGAATAACGACCGAAGCGGCGAGAGAAGAGCTCATAGGTTCTCCTTGTAAGGGCATTTCAATCGATGGAGTCAATCGTCTCGAGGACCTCGCGGGTTCTTGCCAAACCTGTCGCTGGCGAATAGAGCCTCTGCCAACGGTTATGGGCCGTTGCGGTCAAGGAGTCGACGCACTCCGGGGATTCGGTGAGCGCCGTGATTGCTCGACGAAGCATCGCTTCCAATGCGTCGACGTCACCGGAGGGGAAAGTCCATGGGTAGTCCGGCCCCACGACCTCCGGCAATCCGCCGTCGTCGCTGACCACAAGCGGCACGCGCGCGCTCATCGCTTCGGCGGCGACGAGCCCGAAGACTTCGCCCCACTGAGAAGGAACCACGAGTACATCGATCATGCTCAAGAAGGTCTCGACCGGCAGGACACCATGCCGGAACAGACGGGATTCGGGAAACTTGCTCAGGGCGAGCTCGACCTGGTCCGTATTGTCCCGAGCCACATGGTCGCGGCCGCCGCCCAAATGAAGTTCGAGGTCAGTTCCGTCTGCCAAGAGACGTCGACACGCGTTTCCCAGAGTCACGACACCTTTGAGCGGAGACATACGGCCGATGAAGCCGACCCGAACCGGTCCAGAAAGGCGAAGCGTTCGTTTACCGGTTTGAATCTCCGGTACCCAATTGTGGAAAGCGCACGTGCCCGCTACGCGATCCGCGGCGAACTGGGAGGGAACCAATCGGGAGGCAGCCGCTCGCAGGGCAATACGGGCCAGAAACGCGTTGACTCCCACGGGTATTTGGTGGAGATGCACAACTTTGCGCCGATGGGCGCCGAGGGCGAATGAAGGTACCAGCCCGTTGCACCAGATCCATTCGGAACGATGTTTCATTCCGAAATAGGCCAGCCCAAGAACATACTGCCATCGGGAGCGGGCCTGGATCTCCTGGCGCATGAAGCCTTCTTCGAACGCCCGTTCCAGAACGTCCCCTGGTTCTGTGGGCGCCACGATGACGACTTCGCGCCCCATGCTGCGGACGGCGCTAGCCACGGAAAACATCATATTCTCCCCGCCGGAAATATCGCCATTGTTGGTCGCTATCAAGAGACGAGAAACCGTCATTGAGGACCCACCTCTCTTATGCCGAAGCGGCGGTCGATTCTGGCTCGAAGGCACAAAAGCAGTTCCTTGGTCTGACGGCTTCCCCTCGTTTCTGCCGTGTAGTGCAGCACCGCCGCGTTCAAGCCAACCACCACGAAGGCAATACACATTGCCAGTGGACGGCCAACGGAATCGACGGTCCAGTGGATCACCAGATTTCCCAGGATCACGTGGCCGATGTACAAGGAATAACTGATCGTGCCGAACCATTGCACGGGGCCCAAAAGGAGAACCCTCGTCTTCCGGCGGGCGACAACGGCCAGGAATATCAGTACCACACCGAGCACCCACACACTCTCGGTCCAACCGTGCAGGGTGGCGTGCATGAGTACCGCGAACGCTCCGCCCAAACAGCTGAGAGCCCAAAATTTGCCGGCATCGGGACCGGAACTGTATCTCGCCCGGAAGGCGAACATTCCGGTGATAAAAAACGGTGCCCACTGGACTACAAAGACGTTGAGGAGCATCTTGACCGGCACCCAGACGAGCTGGGGGTCGAGGCCTCGCGAGTATCCCCCGAAGACGAGGGCAATGCAGAATGCAACCAACAGCCAGATACCAGAAATCCAGTAGAGCAGTTTGTCGGTCAACCTGCACCGAGTGATCCAGAGAATCACGAATACCAAGATGTAGAACTGCATCTCAATAGCCAGCGTCCAATAGACCTCGTCCACGTTCGGGACCAGAAATAGACGCTGAACCATCGCAAAATTCAGTATTCGGTTGACCCAACCGATGTCGGTATGGGGAACGGCGAATGCCACTGACAAAACAATTGACTCGCAGAGCGCGAGCCAGTAGGCCGGGTACAGCCTCGCGGCTCTCGATATGACGAAATCGCTAGGCCGACGAGATGTGCATCCGCTCATGAGGATCACAAATCCACTGATCAGGAAGAAAAGCTGAACCCCATAAGCGCCCCAGTACATATCAAAGCGAAATGGCTCACTCGCGACGTACTTGGAATCGTACCCGCCCGTGAAATGACTGAATACAACGAATAGCGCCGCTATGCCCCGCAGACCGTCAAGTTCCTTGAATCTATCCCGCACGGTGGAGTCCCCTATTTCTCGAAGGGCTCGGTATCCAGGCGGCCTCTTTCCGCTGGATAACCCCTGTCGGGGCACCTGCATAGGTGACCGGCATGGCAACCGGCGATCCAGGAACGACGGTTCCGACGCGAACCATCAGCACACCCATGAGGAATTCGAATAAATGCAACCTGCCGGCCGATGCTGTAGCCCGGTCTGTCTGCCGGACGATGCCCGCCTCGAATGGAACCACCACTTCCGGCGACTTCTTAGATCCGGTCATTTGTTCGCCTCATTGAGTCACTCGGCGGATAGAGCTTCGTGATGGAAGCGGTCATAGTCTTGAGGTTAGGCAATGGCCGTGCGCCGGAGTCAGGCGTGGAGCCAATGACCGGGTAACAGCCTCTCATTTTCTCCACAAGATCATCAGTCGATACGGGTGAAGCAAGAGTGTCTCCGCCCACGATCTCCCGGTTCCCACCGACATCATTGGTCACCACAGGAACTCCGGCTGCGACGGCGTCCAAGAGAGTGTACGAGTAGTTCTCCCACTCGGAGATCTGCACCAGAACGTCCGCCTGAGCTAAGGCCTGGTACGGTTCCACGAAACCGGGAAACGTGACAGCCTCCTCCAGTTCCATTTCGCTCGCCAGGGCCTCGAGGTCGGCTTTCAGAGGCCCCTCCCCTCCGACAACGAGCGTTGCTTCACGATCAACCTCGTGAACCGCGGCGAACGCACGGATCACCGTATCGATGTGCTTCTCAGGCGCCAACCGGGAGAGCGTCAGAAATCGCGTTCCCTCGCTTGATTCGTGCTTCTCCCTGTGGTGCCCGACGGCCTTCTGGACCGCGTCGACGTCGACCCCGTTGCGGACCACGTGGACATCACGGGCATGCCATTTCGTCTCCATGACGCACTTGGTCGATTCGCACACGGCGATTGCCCGGTCAGTGATTCTGAGCCGGCTCGAGTGAACGATGTTCATGACTTTCGCCCGCACCGGCGAGGGTTGGTATGTGGAATCCTCTGGTGCGATTCCGTGTTCCGTCGTAACCAACAACGGTGCTGCGGAGGTCCCCGGCAAACGACCCATCACCTGACGGAGACCCACAACCGTTGCGGACACGACGTCCGCGAAGGCCAAATGAGAATGTACGACGTCAGGTCGAAGCCGCCTGATAGCACGTTCGAGCGTCCGGGCCGATCTGAGAAGGCCGAATTCGGTTCCGAACTCATCGGTCTCCACGTGCGAGCCTTGGGCACGAAGTCGCCGGGCCAGCTCACCGGCGGGGCAGAGAACGTGAAGATCCCAGCCCGGCAGACCCGCCCGTGCCACGTCAAGGACGTGGCGGGCCACTCCCCCGATATCCGGGACGGGGACGAGCCACAATGCTCGCGGCCGAGAATCTACTAAAGCCACTTTTCCAAGCGCTCCCATGTAGCAGTGGAGCAGCTTTCCCCATTGTTCACATGCCCCTGCCATATTTCCGGAATCAACGAGGCGGCCCGCATTCCAGTACTCGCTGCGGAGCCGAACCGACCGTTGGAGTCACGCCGAATCACTGTGCACTCGGGTATTGCGCGCGGACATGCTTCAGGAGAATGATCATCGACCACAATGATCTCGGGGGGCTGCTTAGCCGAAGGCCTCATCAGACGAAAGAAACCGCTCCAATGCCAATGTCGGTTGTGGATTTCCGCAATGAGGAATAACTATCGAAAATGAATTCACAGAAACCTCGTTCCGAGGTTGAATTCATGGATTCCCCGGGCCGCTGAGCCAACGGTAACGGGCTCGTCAGCCGTCCGTGTCCCCCACACGGGCAGAGTTATCATCGCTTTGTATCTCCCCCAAATGATCCAGCTCTTCTTCGGCGGCCCAGACCGATAGACCGGGCCACCGGATGAAGTTTAGCCCACGCCGCCGAAGAGGCTCGTGACCGAACCGTCTTCGAAGACCTCCTTGATGGCCCGGGCAATCAACGGCGCAATCGAAAGCACCGTGAGATTCTCGAACTGGTGCTCCTCCGGGACCGGAAGCGTGTTGGTCACGATGACCTCGTTAGCACCGGACTTTTCCAATCGCTCACAGGCAGGTCCAGAGAAAACCGGGTGCGTAGCGGCGATGATCACGTCTTTCGCCCCTGCCTCCTGCAGGACCTTGACAGCTCCGGAGATCGTGCCGCCAGTGTCGATCATATCGTCAATCAGCACGCAGGAGCGGCCTTCGATATCCCCCACGACCGTCTTGGAAATAGCCTGATTGGGGACCGAAATGTCGCGCGTCTTGTGCACGAATGCCAAGGGTGCGCCCCCGAGCAATTCCGACCATTGTTCCGCCACGCGGACACGGCCGGTATCCGGGGACACGACGGTCACGTTATTCAGATCCACGCGAGTCTTCACGTAGCCAACAAGCAGCGGGATAGCCATCAGGTGATCGACCGGGCCGTCGAAAAAGCCCTGGATCTGCGCCGTGTGGAGATCAACGCTCATAATGCGATCCGCACCAGCGGTTTTGTACAGATCCGCGATCAAGCGAGCCGAAATGGGCTCACGGCCCTTATGCTTCTTGTCCTGCCGCGCATAAGGATAAAACGGTGCAATAACGGTAATCCGGCGAGCCGAGGCGCGCTTGAGAGCATCGATCATGATGATCTGCTCCATGAGCCACTGGTTGATCGGCGCTGGGTGGGACTGCATCACGAAGCAGTCAGCACCACGCACGGAATCCTCGAACCGCACATAGGTCTCACCGTTGGCGAAGTCGTAGGCCGAGGCGGGGAGCAAATCGCACTCCAGCTCCTCGGCCACGGACTCCGCGAGCTCGGGGTGGGCCCGTCCTGTCACCAGGACCAGCTTCTTCTCCCCTGGGTTGGTCATGGTCTGGGTCATGGACTAGCCTTCCTCGCCGCTGTTTTCAGCATCTACACCGCGTGACTTCCGGGCGGCTTCCGCCGCTGCCGTGCCCGCACGTTTCTTTTCGACCCAGCCCTCAAGATTGCGCTGGGGAGCTTCGTTAATAGCCAACGCGCCCGCCGGAACGTCCTTGCGGATCACCGTTCCGGCGCCCGAATAGGCTCCGTCGCCCACCTGAACGGGGGCGACGTACATGTTGTCGGAGCCCATGCGGACGTTTGAGCCGATTACGCTGCGGTGCTTGTTGACGCCGTCGTAATTGACGAACACCGAAGCCGCCCCAATATTGGAATTCTCGCCGATTTCCACATCACCGGCATAGGTGAGGTGTGGAATTTTTGAGCCGGCACCAATATCAGCGTTCTTGGTCTCGCAGAAAGTGCCGATCTTGCCGTCCTCGCCGAGAACGGTCCCGGGCCGGAGGTAAGCGAACGGTCCCACGATTGATCGGGGCCCAACGCGAGCACCCGAGCCATGCGTGCGAATGACGGTTGCGTCTTCACCGATTTCGACGTCGGTGAGCGTGGTATCCGGCCCTACGGTCACGCCGGTCTCGATCACGGTCTTGCCGTGCAACTGGGTACCGGGAAGAATCGTGACGTCGTTGGCGATGCGCACCGTGGTATCAATCCACGTCGTTGCAGGGTCCACGATGGTTACGCCGTTACGCATATGATCTTCGGCGATGCGCTGGTTGAGAACCTTTCCGAGCTCAGAGAGCTGGATTCGGTCATTCGCCCCTTCGACTTCCCATCGGTCGTCGATCGTCAATGCGGAGATTCGACGACCGTTTTCCCGGGCAATGGACAAAACGTCCGTGAGGTATTTCTCACCCTGAGCATTTTCCGTGGTCACGGCGCGCAGGGACTCGCGGAGAGCTTCGGCATCGAAAGCATAGATTCCCGAGTTGACCTCGGTCAGAGCAAGTTGTTCGGGGCTGGCATCCTTGGCCTCGACGATGGCGGTGACCTCTCCGCCTTCATTGCGAATGATGCGTCCGTACCCACCCGGTTCGTCCAGGTTGGTCGTCAGGACAGTGGCAGCATTGCCCTGCTCCCGGTGATACCTGGTCAGATCACTGATCGTGGAAGATGTCAGGAGAGGAACATCACCATATGTGACGATCACGGTACCCTGGATGTGCCCGTTGCCGAGGTTATCCAGTGCTTGCACCGCGACTTCGACGGCCCGGCCAGTACCCGGGACGTCATCCTGGTCGACGATCAGCGCTTGGTCATCAAAGGCGCTGACGTGCTCGACCACACGTTCCCTCTGATGGCGGACCACAACGGCCAAATATTCGGGTGAGAGTTCGCGAGCGGTCGAGATCGCATGTTCAACCATCGACCGGCCACCGATCGAGTGCATCACCTTGGGCAACGAGGACTTCATGCGGGTTCCGGCGCCCGCGGCCAAGACGATGACCGCTGAGGGCGCTTCCTGAATACCAGAGGTCAAGAGAGTAAGACTCCTTGCTGTGGATGCTGCCAGCGCGGGTGCGCCAACTCGTTCCGCCTCTAGGATTCGAACCTAGACAAGCGGCTCCAAAGGCCGCTGTGCTGCCATTACACCAAGGCGGATCACCCGTCGGGGTCACATGCCCCACGAACGGTTACCTATCGTATCAAAGCATGCGACCGGTTCTGTCCGCGAGTCGGTAACACGTAGGCTAATGCTCGTGGCACATCTACTCGGCGGCGAATCGCTCTATATTCAGTTTCCTACCCGCACCGTATTCGAGGGAGTCACGGTCGGCGTTTCCGAGGGAAATCGCATCGGAATCGTCGGCAGGAACGGTGATGGCAAGTCGACTCTCTTGTCATTGCTTGCCCAGCGGATCACACCCGATGCAGGACGCGTCACTATTCGTTCCGGCGTCCGCGTCGGGTATTTGGACCAATCCGACGTCCTCAACGATGACCATTCCGTCGGGTACGCGTTGGTCGGAGACACTCCGGAGTACGAATGGGCGTCCGATCCAAAGATCCGAGACATTATTTCCGGTCTGGTTCAGGACCTCGACTGGTCGGCTCCGGTCAATTCGCTCTCAGGCGGACAACGACGACGGGTCGCCCTCGCGGAACTCCTCGTGGGCGATTGGGATGTCCTCATGCTGGATGAGCCGACCAACCACCTCGACGTCGGGGCGATCACCTGGCTCGCACAACACCTCAAGAACAGGTGGCCGAAATCTCAAGGCGGACTCCTCACGGTCACGCACGATCGCTGGTTCCTGGACGAAATCTGCACCGACACCTGGGAAGTGCATGACGGCATGGTGGATCCCTTCGAGGGAGGCTACGCCGCCTACGTCCTGCAACGAGTCGAACGCGACCGCCAAGCAGCCGCCGCCGAAGCCAAAAGACAAAACCTCATGCGCAAGGAGCTCGCGTGGCTCCGACGAGGCGCGCCGGCCCGCACGTCCAAGCCGAAGTTCCGCATCGATGCCGCCAATGAGCTCATCGACGACGTCCCACCGGTTCGTGACAAGGTCGAGCTCTCGCAAATGGCCGTTTCACGACTGGGCAAGGACGTCGTCGACATCGAGGACGTCTCCGTCTCCTATCCCCTGCCCTCCGGCGGGGAGAAGTCCGTGCTGAACCACGTGACGTGGCGAATCGCACCAGGTGAGCGCACGGGGATCCTCGGAGTCAACGGGGCCGGTAAATCGACATTGCTGGGACTCGTCACCGGCGACGTCACACCTTCGGACGGTCGGGTCAAACGCGGCAAGACGGTGCGGGTTGCGACGTTGACGCAGCAACTGGACGAGCTGAAGGACGTTCTGCACGAGCGGGTCTCGGAAGTCATCGGCCGCAAGCGGACCAGCTATATCGCCGATGGCAAGGAGATGACGCCCGTTCAGCTCCTCGAACGTCTGGGCTTCACGAACGCGCATCTGTCGACCCCCGTTCGCGACCTTTCGGGCGGTCAAAAGCGCCGTTTGCAGCTCCTGCTGATCCTGTTGGACGAGCCGAACGTGCTGATTCTGGACGAGCCTTCCAACGACTTGGACACGGACATGCTGGCGGCCATGGAGGATCTGCTGGATACATGGCCCGGCACCCTCCTGGTGGTCTCCCACGACCGTTACCTCATGGAGCGAGTGACGGACCAGCAGTATGCCGTCATGAACGGTTCTTTCCAGCATATGCCCGGTGGCGTCGACCAATACCTCGAGCTGCAGGGCCGAGCCGAAACCGTGAGTCGGGAGAAGCGGGCAACTGCCGCGTCCGAGGCCACCGCCGCCTCACGCACGGACGCTACTCATTCCGGAGCCGAAATCCGCGAGGCCCAGAAGGAGATCAAAGCGATCGACCGCAAGCTCTCAAGGCTGAGCGAGACCAAACAGAAGCTCCACGAAGAAATGGCCGCGCACGACCAGTCCGATTACGAGGGCCTGGCCGAATTCGGCCGCAAGGTCCAAGAGATTCAGAACGAAGTCGACGAGCTCGAAATGCGCTGGTTGGAGCTGTCCGAGATCGCAGGGTAGACGACGCAGAACCGGAGAAGAGGCAGCAAGCCAGCGTTGACCGTAGACCCGGATACCCGAATTCCAGTCAATAAGAGCTTCCTTGCCGCCACATCCAGGCGTCTTGCGACAATCGGTGCGGGGTGCGCATAACCCGGTAGCCTCTCCCCTGCGAACCAGCACCGTCGGTAGGCGAGTTCTAAGACCTATACCGTCCGAAATCTCCACCCGGCCGAGCTAGCGCTCCACGCTGGGTTATTCCGCGCACCCTCATCCTCGGTCTTCTCGGTCCACGGGCGCGCCACAGGCCTGCTCGAACCATGAGCGGAAAGGTCTGTTCGGCTCATCGGCGGGATCTCGTGGCTCGTCCGTGCTGTGCCAATCTTTTCCTCAATCGGCAATCCAATGTCACCCTGGCCTCCGAATACCTTGTGTAACCCGGCCATGAAGCCCTTTCGACGAATCGATCAGGCCAATGGCACTCACACAATTTATGGAGCACAACATGCCGTTAACCGCCCTGTTCACAGCTGCCGGTAACGTCCTGCAAACCGCCTTGGACCACCTAGCGCTCACACCATTGACGCTCGTCAACGGCCCGTTAGTGGATTTTGGGGGCCTCCTGAACGGCCTACAAATAGGGCAGTTCCAGTAATAGTGCCTCGACCTGCAACCGAATAACCGATTTTGGAGTATATCCGTATGTCACCTGGGACGGCTCAAGCCAATTTTCCGCTCACCAACCATGAGCGGATGAAATTGACGCCCGCTCAGTACGGTATTTGGTATGCGCAGCAATTGGACACCCAAAATCCTCATTACCAGATCGGGCAGTACCTCGATCTGGACGGAACCCCGGATCCCAGCGTTCTCGACATCGCCATAGCGCGATCCATGCGAGACATCGACGCGCTGTCCATGCGTTTCCACGAGGACGACCGTGGTCCTTTCGCGACTATAGAGCGGCCAGAACCGCTGGCCGAGGTTCTCGACGTCGTCGACTTGCGCCACATGGGTCAGTCAAACGCGATAGAGCGAGCCAAAGAGCGCATGGACCAAGAAATGAACACCCCCAGGGATATGACCGGCCCCGATCTCTTTGGAACCACCGTGTTCGAATTGCCCAACGGCCGATCCATGTTTTTCCTCCGCGTACACCACATCATGGCCGACGGTTATTCAGCCGTGATGATCCTGAAGCACCTCGCTCAGGTCTATTCGGAGATTTCCCAGAAATTCTCATCCGGGCAAATCGATGAGAAAACCCTGAGGGACGACTCCCGTGCGGCAGGAGAAAATCAGCGCGTATTCCCGAGCCATGACGATTTATTGGAGTCTCTGGACGAATACCAGAATTCCGACCAATACGAAGAAGACAGGGATTTCTGGCGCGAAGAATCGAGCAGAGACGTTATTGCGGAGGGACTGGAAGGCACAGTCAATGGTGTCGCTCATGAGGTCACCCGAGCGACGATTCCGCTGTCCTCTGAAGAGAGCCAACAGCTCCGAGACCTCGGCAGGGATCTGCCCAAAACCATCATCAGTATTATTGCGTTGTATATTTCGCAGCACACCGGACAGGGACGCGTCTGCCTAGGCTTGCCCGTGACGGCGCGTTCGGGACGAGTGACCAAATCCACCCCGGCGATGCTCTCCAACGTCCTGCCGCTCTTCGTGGACGCTTCAGCCTCATTGACTCTCGAACAACTCTTTGCGACCACGGGAACGGTCCTGCGCAAAGTGCTCAAGCACCAACGTTTCAGGTTGGAATCGTTGGATTCCGCGCCCCCTCGTACCGGCCCGTCGGTGAACCTTCTCCCCATGATCGGTGATCTGCGTTTCGGTCAGATCACAGGTTTGGTTCATATCCTCTCGACGGGGCCCGTCAACGACCTTTCAATAGTTCTTGCGGGGTTGGACAGCGCAGCAGCGGAACCAGCGCTGATTCTCGAAGGCGATGCGCAGTTGTACTCGCCCGAGCTCCTGGCCGAGCACGGATCAGCCTTGCGTGATTTCATTGCCCTCGCCCTGCGCACTGCCCAGGACGACGTCGTCGGGCGGATGCGAAGCACCGATCCCCAAGGGACCAGCGAACTGTTGTCACAGGGTCAAGGACCGGCCCAGCGGGTGGAACCACGGCCCGTCATGGACTCGTTTGCAGAAGCAGCCAGGGCACAACCACGCCGAACCGCGGTTACCAGCCCGGCAGGCTCGCTGACCTTCGGTGAGCTGGAATCGAAGTCCACCCAATTGGCACACTATCTGCGCAGTTCGGGTCTTCACACGGGCCAACCCGTGGCGGTGCGTATTGAACGCGGTGTACTGCTGCCCTTACTCATCCTTGCTGTTCTGAAAGCCGGCGGTGCCTATGTGCCGATGGACCCGGAGTACCCCACTGAACGGGTCCACGGAATGCTTGAGGACGCGAACCCAGCCCTCCTTCTGACCAGCCAAGAACAGGCCTCTGCGGATCATGAGTCCGGCGCTCCCTGGGATCTGCCGACCGTGATCGTGGACTCCGACATTTCATGGAAAGACCAAAGCGCCGATGCTCGCGGTCTGCCTCGGGTATCTGCCGACGATTTGGCCTATGTCATCTTCACTTCGGGCAGTTCCGGTCACCCCAAGGGCGTCGGAGTCGGGCACCGGTCCCTAGCAAACCTGCTCTTACAGCACCGTACCGAGTTGTTCGACCCGACTGCGCACAAACTTCACCGGCATGCCCGGATAGCCCACACTGCCGGCTTGTCCTTCGACGCCGCATGGGACCCGATGTTGTGGTTGTTCGCGGGGCACGAGTTGGTCATGGTCGATAACGAAACCCGCAGGGACCCGCAGCGGCTGGCACAGCACCTTCACGATCTGCGCATCGACTTCATTGAAACCACGCCCACCTTCGTCCAGGCCCTGTTGGATACGGGACTCTTCGAAAGCGACGGGCACCCGACAACGGTGGCCGTCGGCGGCGAAGAGATCAGTGCCTCACTGTGGGACCGCTTGGCCGCTTTGAACAACACCACGGCTTTGAATCTGTACGGCCCCACCGAAGCAACGGTTGACAGTATGCTGACCGTCATCTCCCCGGGGGAAGAACCCCATCTTGGCACGTCGGTAGGCAACTCCAGGCATTACATCCTGGATGCCAACATGAACCTCTCTCGACCTCACGCAACAGGCGAACTGTATCTGGCCGGCCTCAACCTGGCCCAGGGATACGTGGGGCAAACCGGGCTGAGCGCCTCCCGTTTTGTGGCGGACCCCTTCTGGGCGGATGGTTCCAGGATGTACCGTACGGGCGACCTCGTCCGACGTCGCCCCAACGGCACAATACAGTTCTTGGGGCGAGCCGACGATCAGATCAAGATCCGGGGGTACCGGGTCGAGACCGGAGAGATAGAAGAAGCGCTTCAGAATGTCCCCGGAGTCGCCCAGTCAGTCGTGCTGGTCAGCAACTACGGCGAAGACGTTCGGCTGGTCGGATATCTGGCGACCGGGCCCAGAAGCGATACCAAGATGTCGCTGGATGTCCGAACCGTCAAAAATCACCTTCATTCGACTCTGCCCGGGTACATGGTCCCAGCCCAGATCGTCATCGTGGACGCCCTCCCCCTGACCTCCAATGGCAAGCTCGACCGTCAGGCCCTGCCCTCCCCGGAAGCAACGGAACCAGCCTCGACTCGGGAGGCACGGACTGCTTCAGAAATGGAACTGGCAGAAGCGTTCGGACAGATCCTGGGCCTCCCGGCCGAGTCTGTCGGAGTGGACGAGGATTTCTTTGCCGCCGGCGGACATTCATTGTTGGCAACTCAGCTGGCGGCACTGATTTCGGACCGGACCCAGGTTCCGGTCGCGGTACGAGACATTTTCGAGAACCCGACTGTTCGGCGCTTGGCGGCACAGATCGAGGGTGCCGAAGCTAGCACTGGCACGCCGGCTTTGCAACGAGAGGAGCACCCAGAGACTATCCCGGTTGCACCGGCCCAGCGACGCCTGTGGTTCCTCAGCCAGCTCGAACCCTCGTCAGCGGCATACAACGTTCCCGTTATTCTGCATTTGACAGGTCCCGTCAACGTCAGGGCTCTCAAGGAGGCCTTGTCGGACGTCGTCGTCAAGCATGAGCCGTTGCGCACTGTATTTCCCTCGCCCGAGGGCGAGCCGATCCAGCATGTGCTCGACGGAGAATCAGGACGGCCCCGGCTCACGAGCGTAGAGATCCCGCCTCAACAGCTCGACCACGTCATACACGAAGAATCAACGAGGCCCTTCGACATCGCCAACGAAGTTCCGTTGCGGGCCGTGTTGGCAAAAACTGGAGAAAATCGCCATACGCTGATGGTGGTCATGCACCACATCGTCACGGACGGGTGGTCCCTCGCACCATTCGCCCGAGATTTGTCCACCGCATATTTCACGCGGAATTCCGGGAAGAATGACCCGCTCGTTTCGCCCACAATCAGCTACTCGGATTTCAGCTTGTGGCAGCGGAAACAGTTGGGTGACCCCGCCGATCCTGAGAGCACGGCTCACGAGCTGGTGCGGTTCTGGGTATCCGAGTTGCGCGACATGCCTGAGGAAATGGCTCTCCCCCGGGATCGGCCCCGGGCCCCGGGCCTGACAGGTTCTGCGGCCAGTGCGGCCGACCACGATGCCGAAAACCAGAGCACCTCGAACGGCGTCGGGGAGTTGCTGTTGCGAATTGATGCCCAGCGGCATCACAACCTACGAAAAATCGCCGCCGAGAATCAGAGCAGCCTGTTCATGGTCCTGCAAACGGCCGTCGCGGTCGCGCTGAGACAATACGGGGCCGGCGACGACATCGTTTTGGGCACCCCGGTCGCCGGACGCACCGATCCGCAGGTCGAGGACCTCGTGGGGTTCTTCGTTAACACGATAGCTTTGCGCACGAGATTTGATCGGGACCCGAGTCTTTCCGAGGCACTCCAACGTGTCCGGGAGACGGATATCGCCGCGTACGCCCATCAAGACCTCCCGTTCGACACCGTGGTCGATGCGGTCAATCCGCGGAGGGACCCGCAACGGCACCCGATTTTTCAGGTGCTGCTCACGATGCAGAACACTCCGGCTGCCGCAGTGGACCTTCAAGATATCGAAGTGACCGTACCACCCCAACGCGTCAGCGCTGGAGTCAAAGCGGATTTGCTCTTTGATTTCAGCACCCCGGATGGAGAGTCCGGAGACATACATGCCGTCCTGGGGTTTGACGAATCGCTGTTCGACGAGTCCACGGCCCAACGCATCATGGATGCCGTGGATCTGGTGTTGGCCACGCTCGTCGAGCATTCGCACTACCGGCTCTCCGAGCTCACGGCTCTTGACGCCGAAACCACGAGTTGGATGGAGAATCTCTCACACGGTCTGAGAACGCCCGCTCATGAATCTGTCTTCGAGTTATTCGAAAACACCGCACGGCAATACCCAGGGCATCTTGCGGTGGCGGATCGCTCCGAACACATCACCTATGTCCGGCTGGCCGGGGAAATCCGCCGTGTAGCGGCTGCACTGACGGCCCACGGTATTCAACGCGGTGACGCAGTGTTGATCGCTCTCCCACGCGGCGTCGGTTCCATCATTGCTCTGCTCGGTGTCGTGCGGTCCGGTGGCGTGGCGGTCCCTATAGACGTTACCTACCCCGCGGCACGCATTGCTCGAATCGAAGAGGCCTCAAAGCCTCGGCTCATCATCACCGAAAGCAATGACGCTGCTCCGCTCGTGCCGGAGGCGGGCAGTTCCAGTCTGACGGTTCCATCACGGCAGGTAACCATAGGTGACCTGCGCGACAGTGACGAGACGACTTTGCCTCCCATGCCTTCGCCCGAGGACGTGGCATACCAGGTGTTTACCTCGGGGACCACCGGGACTCCGAAAGGGATCCAAGTCCCACATCGGGCCCTGAATAATCTACTGACCCAACATCACAAGGGCCTCGTCGGAGCTCACCAGCGCGCGGTGGCTCCACGATTGCCTCGCGTCTTGCACGCCACGGGTATGGGATTCGACGCGGCCTGGGACCCTGTTATTTGGCTCATCTGCGGGGCTACCCTGCTGATTCCGACCGAGGCCCAGCGAGTGGATGCAGAAATGATCCTGGATGCGCTCGCTCGAGATTCGGCAGCACCGGCTACCCCTCGCCGTGCAGAGGCTGATGCGAAACATCGAGCTGAGGATACGAGCGAGGTCTTCGACAAGGTCGGTGGCGCGGACATTCTGGAAACTACGCCTTCCTATGCGCAACAATTACTTGCGCTCGGCCTGGAAGCTTCCGTGGAGGCCCAAGGGAAGCAGGTGACTCTCGCTCTCGGGGGCGAGGCCGTATCCGATTCCTTGTGGGCACAAATCGCCGAGGCTCCGTCCATCCACGGCTGGAATCTCTACGGGCCCAGCGAGTTCACGGTTGACGCGTTGCTGGGAGAAATCGCTGGTCCCCACCCGCATCTGGGCAAGCCCATCAACAACGTGAGCTATTCCGTGCTCGACCATACGTTGGCACCTGTTCCTCCGGGCGTCGAAGGAGAACTGTATCTCCACGGGGATTCAGAAGCTCACGGATACGTGGATCGGCCGTCCGAGACCGCCTCGCGTTACGTTGCGGATCCCCGAAGCAACGGCACACGGATGTACCGCACCGGCGACGTGGTGCGGCGAAAGGCCAGCGGAGCTTTGGAGTTCCTGCGACGCGAGGATGATCAAGTCAAGCTCCGTGGTTACCGAGTCGAAGTAACCGAGGTGGAATCCGTGCTCCAAGACACGGAGGGCGTCCAGGCCGCGGTCGTACGCCTTGTCACTCCGGGGGATTCCGAAACCGCTCAATTGGCAGCGTGGATAGTGGGCGAAGGGGACCCTGAGGATATTCGCCAGCGGATTCTGGCTCAACTGCCCAACTACATGGTTCCCACACGGATCCAAAATATCGCGTCAATTCCACTGACCTCTCACGGAAAAGTAGACGTCGCTCGTCTCCCCCGGCCCCAGACCCATCACGGGGCTTCCCTTCCACAAACGACAAGGGAACAAGCCGTATGTGCCCTCACGGCACAGGTACTCGGCGTGGATGCCGTCAGCCTCGACGACGATTTCTTTGCCATGGGCGGTCATTCACTGTTGGCTGTGACCCTGGTCGGTCGACTCAAAGACGAACTCGGCCTGCAGATCCCCCTGAGGGAGGTCTTCGAAGCGCCGACGCCCTCGCAATGGCTGACTTCTAACGGACCAGCCTCACCCCACGCAGCCATTCGGGAAGGCAACATACCCGCCGAGAGCGGGTCAGCGAACATCCACCAGTCGGCTGGATTGGGTGCTTGGGTCGATGCCCACCCGCGGGATCATGCGACGGAGGTGCCGCTGACTCTGGGGCAATCGCGATTGTGGTTCCTCAACCAACTGCACCCTGAGTCTCCGGAATACAACGTCCTCCTGCGTGTCAGGCTCGAGGGCGACTTGGATACCGCAGCACTCACCGGAGCGATCAGCGATGTCGTTCAACGTCATGAGATTCTTCGAACCACATATCCGAAGGTCGCGGGCAACCCCGTTCAACGCGTGCACCAAGTGCCCGAGGATCTGGTCAGCGACCGGCCGCTGGACTACGGCTCAGGCTTCGACCTGGCAAGCGAGCTTCCGATCCGTGCCGCTGTCGTGCCCACCGGAATGAACACCTGGCGCTTGGAACTGATCATCCACCACATCGCAACCGATGGGGCTTCCCTGCGACCGTTGACCGATGATCTTTCTCGGAGCTACAGAGCCCGGGAAAGCGGAACGGCCGGCGTGCAGTCTCGGAAGGACCTCCAGTTCTCCGACGTTGCACGCCGTGAGGCCTCTGATCAGGCACAGCTTACCCGCAACGGCAGGCTGCAGCTTCCGGACCTGAGGCGTTGGGTCGAGCGCTTGGCCGGAGCGCCCGCCGAACTGTCCCTCCCGTCTTCGGGCGCTCGCCGCAACAGTGCCGAGCAACCAGCGGACCAACTCCATTTCGAGATGCCGGCCACGCTGGCTACCAGCCTCGCCGAGGTGTCCACCGCCCAGTCTGCGAGCGATTTCCACGCATGGCTTGCCGCTTTGGCCACCTACCTGCAACGGATAGGCGCCGGCGACGACGTCGTGATCGGAGCGCCATCAGCCGGCCGCACAGACCCTGACGTCGCGGACCTCATGGGGTTTTTCGTCAATACGCTTCCCTTGCGGATCAGGACCGACCCTGAGGAGACCACGTTTGCGGACGCCGTCGCCGCGGCGAGAGAAGTGACGCTGGAGGCTCTGGAGACAGAGGACGTGCCGTTTGAGCAAATCGTTGAGGCGCACAACCCGGAGCGCCAGCTCGGACGTCATCCCTTGTTCCAGACCATGCTTTCGGTCGAGCAACCGGGTGAGGTGACGCTGGATCTTCCCGGCGTTACCGCAACCGCCCTGGAATCAGAAACCACTGGCAGCGCCAAGGTCGATTTGTCGTTTACTCTCCGGCCCCGAGCTGACAGGACCGCGGTAGACGGAGTGTTGGAGTACAACAGCGCGATGTTCACGCCCAATGCGGCTCGACGGTTAATAGATCAATGGAGGACCTACCTGGAGGAAGTCACCACGGACCCGGACAGGAAAATCAACGCCGTGTCGTTGGACGGAACCGCGACGGCCTTGGCCCCCTGGCCAACCGACGAATCCGCAGTTTCCGTGGTGGAAACGTTCGCGGAGACCGTCCGAAGATTACCGCAAGACACGGCGATCGTAGCCGGATCGAGGTCGATGACTTATGCGGACTTGGACGAACACGTCCGCAGCCTCCGGAAAGGCTTGCAAGCCCACGGTGTGACTCCCGGGGATGTCGTCGCGATATGCCTTCCCCGGTCGATCGATACCGTGGCCGTCCTGCTGGCCATCTGGCAAGCCGGCGCGAGCGCATTGCCCGTGGACATCACCATGCCGGATGCGCGCATAGCGGAAATGCTCACCCGTTCCGGGAGCAGTCTGGTCCTCCGCACCACGGACTCGTCCCACGAGGACGCCGCATCATCCGGAAGAGGTCTCGGCAGTGTCTTTGACGCCGGCTCGACGTCGTCCTCGACAGACGCTGCAGAGCGTACCTCGCCCCGGTTGATTGACGTGGCAGAGCTTCTTGACCTTCGGCATCGAGTCCCGGTCTCTGAGCCCCGCAACCTTTCGAGTCAGGACCGGACTGCTTATACGGTCTTTACCTCCGGAACCACGGGCAAACCCAAGGGAGTACAAGTTCCACAGTCGGCCCTCTCCCGCCTGCTTGCTTCACATCGCTCTACCGTCTTGCCACGGCAGGGTTCCGGGAGAAAACGGATGGCGCACACGACCGGAGTAGGGTTCGATGCCGCCATGGATCCGGTGCTCTGGATGGTTTCGGGCCATGAGTTGCACATGATTGACGATTCCACGCGCCGCAACCCACAGTCATTGCTCGAATATTTCGCCCAACACCACATTACGGCTTGGGAAAGCACTCCCAGCTACATCACCGCTCTCACCGGGGATCAAGACCTGCAAAAATACCTCGACGGGCACGGGCTCGACGACCCGTTCGTCTTGTTGCTCGGTGGTGAACCTATAGACCCGGGACTGTGGACGTGGCTGAGGGAGCGTCCCTCCACTCATGCGTGGAATCTCTATGGTCCTACTGAAGCTACTGTCGATTGCCTGGTCGGCGCCATCACGGAGGCGCCCTGTCCATATCTGGGTCCGCCGACAGGTGCCACTGCGGCGTATGTCCTTGACGAACGCCTGCGGCCCGTTCCGGACGGTGCTGTAGGCGAGCTGTGGATCGCCGGTGCACAGCTGGCTCATGGATATCTTGGTGATCCCCAAGCAACCTCCGCGGCTTTCGTTGCCGACCCGTTCACATCCGATGGCAGCCGTATGTACCGGACAGGAGACCTGGTAACCGTGCGTGAGTCGACCGAGGATGATCAACCGCGCATCAGGGTCCGCGGTCGCTCGGACAGCCAAGTCAAGATCAGAGGCTATCGTGTGGAACCGACGGAAATTGAATACGTGCTACGGTCCAGTCCGTTGGTCTCACACGCGGTCGTCCGGGCTCGATCTTCGGCCCGGGGCACGGTTCTTCTCGCTTGGGTTGTTCCGGATGCCGGCAAGCGCCCAGAGCGCACCGATTCCCAGCTCGAAGTCGAGCTGATCGCTGAGCTCCGTCGCCAGGTACCTGACTACATGGTTCCCGGCGCCGTGAAAGCGATCGACGAAATTCCGTTGACCCCCAACGGCAAAATCCATGATCAGGCGCTGCCGGAGCCTCGTACCCGCGCTAGCGTGGGGCGTGCTCCTTGGGGGCACGCTGAACGGGTCGTTGCGGCAGCCTTCGGCCACGTCCTTGGCACAGAACATATTGCTGCAGACGACTCGTTCTTCGAGCTCGGAGGGCATTCTTTCGTCGCTCAGGCGGCAGTCGATGCAGTGAACAAAGCCCTACGGACTGAGCTTCCAGTTCAGGCTCTCTTCCAAGCACCGACCGTAGAATCCCTGGCAGCTCTCGCGGACTCGGGCGAAACCTCTTTGCAGAAGAGTCTCGGTCCGGTCCTGCCGCTACGGGATTACGGTGTAGGCGAACCGCTCTTCGCGGTGCATCCGGCCAGCGGCTTGAGTTGGTCTTACTCGTCCTTGATGACGCATTTGAGAATGAAGAGACCGATTCTGGGTCTGCAGATGCCGGGGATCGCACCAGAGCGTTCGGAGGAGTTCGAACCCGTGTCCGCCGACGAGTTGATTGACAGTTACGTTCGTCGAATCCGCCAAGAGCAGTCCACTGGTCCTTACCACCTCGTCGGATGGTCCTTTGGAGGCCGTCTCGCGCAGGCTATTGCAACCAAACTTCAGAAGGACGGCGACGAGGTGAGAACACTGGCGGTACTGGATGCCTACCCTTCGTCGGATTCCATGGCCAGGCTGACCGACCGAGACGACATGTGGCGCGGCTTCCTGTCGGCCAATGGCATCACGGACCATCTCCCTCGGGAACTGTCAGCTGGCACGGTCCGAGAATGCTTCCGGCAGCACGACCACCCATTCGGTTCGTTGCCCGAGGAAACCATGGAACTTTTGCTCCAACGCTTCCATCGCGCCGCGAGTCTCCTGGACGAGGCGGAGATCGATACCTTCTCGGGAGACATGTTGGTCTTCGAAGCCACGAAGGACGTCCCCGGGGACAGGCCGTCCCCGGATGATTGGGGCCCCTTCGTCACCGGTGAATTACGGATCCGACCCGTTCCGGTTACCCACGGTCAGATGCTCAGTGAGCACGCGCTGCAGGTCATGAGACCGGATTTGGATCTCAACTTGTGTGTCACGGAGCCGTCTTTCTAGTGAACCAACATGCCTCTACCGCCCGGATCTTTTGAGAACGTGCCGATTGCGCACATCGTCGGATCGGGGCCTGACGCGAAAAACAACCCAAATATTTGAACAGAGGAGCAACAACATGACGAATCCTTTCGATCGCGAGGACTCGAGTTTTCGTGTTCTGGTCAATGATCTCCAGCAGCACTCGCTGTGGCCGGAGTATGCAGAAGTGCCCCACGGATGGGTAGTGGTCTTCGGACCCGCGCCGCGTGCTGACTGCCTGAGTTATGTGGAGAAGAACTGGAAAGACATCACTCCGCAACCGACCTCCCCATTGGGCGAATCATGATTTCCTTACGCCAGGTCACCAAAACGTTCGGCACGTTTCGCGCTCTGGACCGGGTCAGTCTGGAGGTCCCTGCCGGTACGATTCAGGGTCTGCTTGGACCGAACGGCGCTGGTAAAACGACGATCGTGCGAATACTGACCACTTTGTTGGTTCCGAGTTCCGGAGATGCATACATCGATGGCAAGGACGTGAATCGACAGGCGCAAGCGGTACGAGCTCGATTGGGTGTTTCAGGGCAGTACGCAGCTATTGATGAAAAGCTCACTGGCTTCGAGAATCTGCAGTTGGTGGGAGAGCTTTATGGAATGGCGCGACGACAGGCACGTTCGAGGGCCAAAGAACTTCTGAAGCAATTCCGGCTCGATGACGTTCCCACCGGCCAACTGGCGGGGTCCTACTCAGGCGGAATGAAACGCAGGTTGGACCTGGCCGGGGCCATCGTTGCTCGACCGAGGGTGGTCATCCTGGACGAACCCACTACGGGCCTGGACCCTCGTGGACGTCGCGATACATGGCAGGCTATCTCCGCTCTGGCATTGAGCGGAGCAACTGTGCTGTTGACGACCCAATACCTTGAAGAGGCTGACGTGTTGGCCGATTCCATCGCGGTCATCGACAGCGGTCGGATTGTGGACCAAGGTACCTCTGAAACGCTGAAAGCCAAGGCCGGAGGTCCGAGGATCGACGTCCGGTTCTCCCCTCAGCAAGCTTTTGGTCCGGTCCGGCAAGCCTTCGCCGAGTGCGGCTTGGAGGGTTCATTTGATGAGAAGGCACTCAGCGCCACGGCGCCAGCGCCTCTGGGCACTGAGAGCCTCCGTTCCGTACTCCGTATGCTGGGCAAGCGCTGGGTGGACGTCACCGAAGCGGGACTGCGTCAACCCACACTCGACGAAGTATTTCTGCAAATAACGGGCAAGCCCACCGACGCGCAGTCTCCCGCTGACACCCTCGGCGAAGACCCTATTCGAAATGAGGTCCTTTCATGAGTGCTCTCGCAGCGATCCGCGACGGCAAAACGATCGCTCGCAGGAACCTCACGACTCTGAGGAGAACTCCAGGCGCCCTGGTTACCGGCTTCGCGCAGCCGATCATCTTCGTACTGATCCTGGCTTTCGTCTTCGGTGGGGCCCTCGGCGGGAAGGACTACCGGGAGTTCCTGATCGGCGGGATACTCGCTCAAACCTTGACGTTCAACTCCTCGTTCACGGCCGTGTATCTTGCCAAAGATTTGCACCAGGGCATGGTCGATCGCTTCAGGGTCCTGCCGATGTCGAGAATCGGTGTCATCCTGGGTCGAGTCTGGGCAGATTTGATGACCAGCATGGTGTCGATCATGATCATTCTGATATGCGGAACGGCTATCGGCTGGCGTATCAACGGCGATCCCCTGCACATTGCCCTGACCCTGTTTTTGCTGGTTCTGTACACATTCGCTATTTCATGGGTGGGAGCCGTTATTGCGATGACGGCCCGGAGTGTCGAAGTCGCCCAGAGCCTGGGTCTGCTGTGGCTCTTCCCCGTCTGTTTCATATCCGGAGCATTCGTGTCGGCTGATATGCTGCCTGCCTCCTTGCAAGGCTTCGCACAGTGGAATCCCGTGACCGCGGTCGCCACGGCGGCCCGTCATGGGTTCGGAAATGTGCCTCCGGAGAACTTCCAAGTTGCCACCGGCTGGCCCGCCCAGAATTCCATGTTGTATGCGTTTGTGTGTTGTGCCGTGATCATCGCGGTCTTCGCGCCTATTGCCTCGGCACAATATCGCAACATCAGCCGTCGATGATCACAATCCTGCGGTTCGACTGCGAAAAATTGGCTCGGGGTTCTTATCCCTGGGGCGGCCTGTCCCCCGACGAGCTGGAGGAGGCTGCCTCTGCGGAGGATCGGGAATATGCGGGCCGGCGTCGTGATCCATTGGACCGCTTCCGAACGCTCAGTTCACGGGCATCGCTGCGCCTGCTCGCCGCTCACCTGCGCGGCCAATCCTCACGGGAGGCACCGATCCTGCCCATTGATCGTTCATGCCACCGTTGCGGGGGCCCCCACGGACAACCATCCGTTGCGGGTCTCAGCTTGAGCACATCCAGCTCAGCATCCTCCGTGTTGGTTGGGGCCGACGCTTCGGAAGCCCCTCTGGGCGTGGACGTCGAAGCGGTTCCCATGACTTGTTTGCCGGCTTCGACGATCACGTGCTGCACCCTACTGAGAGCATGGCCTGCGTGCGAGCAGGTCGGTCGACTGCAGATTCGCAGTCCGCACGCCTACGTAGCCGTTTGGCGGTGTGGGTTGCCAAGGAGGCGGTGCTGAAAGCCGCCGGCATCGGTCTGGAGCATCCCATGAACAGAGTTCTCCTTGAACCTTCGGACAGGACGACGCTCTGGAGGGACAACCAGCTCACAGGCGAACTGATGTGGCAGCTCGTCACCGAGGCTCAGAGCCCGAATGTTCGAGGGCTTTTCGTGTGCCTTCTACCGTCGGCGGGCGGTCCGGTGAGCGCCGTGGCGACCAACGCGCCCGCGGATGTCCACGACATCGCCCAGAACTTGTTCCAAGGTCGACGGGCCTCTGTGGCCCCGGAACTACGGTCTACACCAAATGCTTCGTCGAGGTCTCCGGGGCGTACTTGATGGTGAAGAGCAGACCGATCAAGAGCACGAGGGCCAGGGCAAACATCGACCACGAGATGCCCCAAGCCGTCAACATGATGGGCAGAATGAAAGTTCCCGCCGCGGAAGCGATTCGGCTCAGAGCATTGAGCAGTCCTACACCGGTCGCGCGCAACCTGGTGGGGAACAACTCGGCCGGATACACCTGCGTCAGGTTCGACGCCGCAGACATCACGAAGGTGTAGACGACGAACGGGATCATGAGCACGGCGACGGAGCCGTCGGCCAGCAGACCCAGAAGCACGAGCGAAACCGTGAGGATCAGGAATGAGATGATCGTTGCACCTCGCCGCGAGAATTTCTGGACGAACCACAACCCGGCGCTCCCGCCCAAGAGGAGGAAAATGTTCAAGACCACTTCCTGCACGTGCCCGTCGGATACCTCGAGGTTCTCGAAGATCGTCGGCATGAACGTGTAAATGGCGAAGTAAGGAAGGACGAGCGCGCTGTAGAACACAATGCCGAACCAGGTGTACTTCGCTTGACCCGAGGCAAAGAGTTCGCGAAAACCATGGCTCTCCTCGGGACTGGCGTTTGCGGCCAAATCCGTCGCCGAGATATCTGCCTTGAGATATTTGCCGACGATCTTTTGCGCCTCCTCGATACGACCCTTGCTGATGAGCCACCCTGGAGATTCCGGCGCACCGATTCGGACCACCAGGACGACGAAGGCGGGGATGGCACCGCTGGCAAGCAGTACTCGCCATGATTCTTCCCCCGTGAGGAAGAGACTTCCCAAGACGTTGGCGGCGACGTATCCGACGGTCCACATGACGGTCAGGGAAGACAACATCATGCCGCGAGACTTCCTCGGAGAAAATTCCGAGAGCAGCGTTGGTCCGACGGCGTAGTCCGCGCCGAGCCCGAAGCCAATGATGAGGCGCAGAATGAAAAGGCTGAGAAACCCGTCGGCCCAGAACTGCAGGACCGAGGCTACCGTTATGATCACGAAATTGAGGACGAAGACGCGCTGACGCCCGATGAGATCGCCGACGCGGCCGAGGACCAGACTGCCGAAGAACAAACCGATGAGCGCGGAGCTGGCCAGCAGTCCGGATTCGAGACCGCTGAGGGACCAGCCCGCTGTCAGGGCGGGCAAGAGGGCCCCGATCATCCCCAGGATGTACCCATCCGTGAAATTGGCACCGAAGGTCATGACGGTTACTCGGAGATGAAATCTGTTGAAGGGGATCTCGTCTATGGCCTGCGTCGTGGGTGCGTCCGATATCTTTACCATTCGAATTCCTGATCGCTCGTCCGGGCCCGCTACAATTCAGCGGGAAGCTATGTGATGCTGGCCAGTTCTATTGCGACGAGGTTCGCAATTTCCTGGAAACTTCGGAGGCCGCATGCTGCAGAAGTGCCCCGCAGCTTCTGGTCTTCTGTTTGGTCGATCTGTAGGTGGGGACCAGGATGCTCATGGCCGCAATGGGTCTGTCTCCTCCGTAGACGGGTGACGAGATGGCCGTGACGTCTTCCTCGACGATGTTCTCCGAAACCAAGTAACCCTCCTCCGGGGTTTTTCCCTGGAGGACGCTTCCGGCGGCGGATCCTTGCACGGGGATCGTGTGGCCGACCCAGCTGACATGCCGCACCGAATGGTTTCCCTCGACGATGCTGATGTACAGGACCGTGTCACCGTGTGCCTCGACGCTCAGGTAGACGGATTCGCCCGTCTCGGCCGCCAAATCCTGCATAGGCTGTCTGGAGAGCTCTGCCAGGGAATCGTCGCTGAAGGCTTGGGCACCGACTTGGATGAGACGAACCCCTGGTCGATAAATCCCGGCATCATCCCGCGTGAGCCATTTGCTCGCCTCAACGGTCCGAAGCAGCCGCAGGGTGGTGCTCACCGGCAGTTCCGCTTCGCGCGCAGCCTCGGCCAGCGTCATCGCGCCCTTGTCGCAGACGATCCCCAGCAGATCGAGGGCTCTCTCAACGGTTCGGGTCGAAGTCTCGGCCATGGGATCCTCTCGGTCTCTTGGGTGATCCGGGTAACAATTTTATCCAGTGAAACATTAAAACCGTCTAGTGAAAACCTTAAATTTGAGGCAGACTGTGCTGCATGCGCGAAAATGAGCAGTCCGATCTCCAGCAATTTCGAGGCGAAGACCATCAGGAATCCGACCATTTCGGTCATACGGATCCACCCGTCCAGGTGGACGGAACCGGACTGAGAATTGCCGATCTCGACAGGATTGCCAATGGTGCCGGGGTTCGTCTCGCACCGGATTCCCTTGACCGGCTCCGTCGGCAGCACCGACAAGCCCGTGAGATCAGTGAGCGGCAACCCGTATACGGCCAGTCCACGGGTGTGGGTGCAAATCGGTTCGTCGAGATAGACGAGCATGACGGCGAGCACGGCCTGCGACTGCTCCGGAGTCACGCCGCCGACGCCGGTTCCGACGTTCCCGCGGAAACGGTCCGAGTTATGTTGGCGATTCGCTTGTCTCAGCTCGCGGCGTCCGGAAGCGGGATCAGTCCGGACGTTGCCCAAGGCCTGGAACAAATGCTCCGGGACGATGCTTTGCCCATTATCAGGACCATAGGAGGCATCGGGACAGCCGACTTGGCGGCGTTGGCCTCCACTGCACTGGCTTTGAATGGGGAACGCTCAACCACAAGGCCATTGTCCGTAACCGTGTCCTTCGGTCGAGACAGCGCTTTGCCGTTCATGAGCAGCAGCGCGCTGACATTGGCTCGGACGGCACGCTGCTTGGCGCGGCTGCGGGAGCTCGAGCGTTCCTCGCGCGTTGTCGCTGCTCTTTCGGCCACGGCTGTCCGGGCCAACCGGCAAGCTTTCTCGCGCCAAGCAGGCCGCGCCGCCGTGCTTCCCGCGGTGGCCCGGGTCGCGGAAGAAATGCGTGGTCTCCTCGAGGAAGAATCGGAGCCGGCCCGAATCCAGGATCCATTCGGCCTGCGCGCCTACATACAGTCGCAGGGTGCCGTGGTGGAAGCCATGGACCGACTGCTGAACCTCGTCGAAGTCTTGACCTCGACGGCCCAGGAGAATCCGCTCTTCGATTTCGAATCACTAAGCGCAGTGCACCACGGTGGATTCCACCAGGTTTCATTGGGCCTCGCCACCGACGGGTTGAACCTCGCCTTAGCCCAAAGCGCGCCCCTGGTCATGTCCCGCATCACCATGCTCCATGACCCGATGTACACGGGTGCGCCTTCATTCTTGGCCGACGGAACGGATGGCTCCTCCGGCCACATGATGCTCGAGTACATCGCAGCCAGTGCCATGGCGCAGTTGAGAAATACCGCCCAACCAGCATCGATAAACACCGTCGTGCTCTCGCAGGGTGCCGAGGAAGACGCCAGTTTCGCAACTCAAGCGGTCGATCAGCTCGAGCGGGCCGCGGACAGCTACCAGATGATGCTCTCCATCGAACTGCTGTCCGCGCACAGAGCCCTCGATGTGCTCGACAGAACGACATCTTCCCCGCTCAACCGCGCGATACTGCACATGCGGGAGGTTATCCCCGTCGTCACCGCAGACCACGACCTGCGCCCGGACATCGACTCGGCCAGCCGAGCACTCCCGGGTCTGGCTCACGGGATTCTTCCGGAGGCCTGAGGGCCTCTTATTCCGTCCGTCGCCCTGCCTCAATTCGGCTTTCGTCACGGCCCGCGTGCGTTGTGGATCATCCGGCAGATAGCACACCAAGGGCTGCTCGTCGTCAGAAGAACAGAGACAACAAATAGGCGAAGATCAACCCGAAGACGGAAACCAGGGTTTGGACCATCATGTGGGTTTTGGTGGCCTGCCCAAGCGTCATGCCGAAGCTTTCTTTTACAAACCAGAACCCTGAGTGGTTGACCCAGTTGAGGCCGATGGTTCCAGAACCGATGGCTATGACTATGAGCGCGGTATATGGATCCGAATATCCTTCGACAAGCGGTGCCAGCACTCCGGTGGCGGCGACGATACCCGCAGTGGCTGAACCGGTACAGAAGGACAGAAGTAGGCCGATGAACCAACCCAGGAAAATCAGGTTCAGCTCTAGGGACGAGGTGATATCAACAATGGCGTCACCGATGCCTGAGTCCTGCAAGGCCTGGTTGAACGCACCCCCGCCTGCGACGATCATGACGACGCTAGCCACAGACCCCATACTGCTGGTCAAGGATTTACGGATCTGCTTGCCGGAAATCTTCGCCTGGTAAGCGACAACCACGGATGCGAAGAGGACACCGACCAGCATGGAGACCGCAGGATTACCAAAAGCTTCCGTGATGGTGTCCAGACGAGAGTCGGGGGCAAAGAGCAAGACCACGGAGTTGACGAGCATCAAGATGACCGGAACCAAGATACACACGACCGCCAGTCCGCTAGGCATGCTTTTGACCGGCGATACCTCGACGACCGCCGTGGCCACCTCTTCCGAGGGTTGTGCTGCCACCGACCCTGTTGACTTCTTGGACGATTCAGCGGCAAACGCTTCTTCGAGGTCCGTGCCGGTGAATTGCTTGACGAGGTGCTCTGGCGGCTCAAGTTTTATATGGGGTGCGACGAGTTTGGCGTAGACCGGCCCCGACAGTATGACGGTCGGTACCGCACATACCAGCCCGAGCAGGATGGTCGTGCCGATGTTGGCTCCGAGCCCGTCGACGGCGATGACCGGACCTGGATGGGGCGGGACCATTCCGTGCAAACAGCACAGCGCGGCGATGGCCGGCATCAAGATTCTGAGGTACCACATCTTTGGGCGACCGGACTGGACCTCAAGGCGCAAGGCCACTGAGTAGATCACCGGCATCAGGACGACCAGCCCGACTTCGAAAAACATCGGAATGCCGACCACAAAAGCGGCCAGAGTAGTGATCCATGGCGCAGCCCTCGGGGAGCTGTGGGAAAGAATGGTGTCCGCGATCTGGGCTACAGCCCCGGAGTCTGCCAACAGCCGGCCCAACATCGCTCCGAGGAAGATCACGATTCCGGTTTCGCCCAAGATGCTTCCGGCACCGTCTGTCAATGTTTTCGGGATCTCACTCAGCGGTTCACCGGCAGCCAGCGCCGTCAGGAACGCGACGACGACTAGTGCCAGGAATGGATGCAGCTTGGTGCGCCAGTTGATCAGAAAGATCAACACAACGATGGCACAGAGCAGGACCGCGACAAGGTATGCGGGTGTATCAGTGATCATGAACACACCGTACAGTCGAGTCCACTTGTTGGCTAGAGAATACTACCGAATCCTTACATACAATTATTAGTACTGCTGTATTCTTGTGGTTCGCTTAGTATACGCTTGTACTTCAATAGATACAGGCTCGTCATGAAGGGTGGTAGACAGTGTCCGGGACGGAACAAAAGTACGAGGCAGACGTGATCGTCGTCGGTGGAGGCAACGCGGGTTTCACGGCAGCCCATGCGGCGGCCAAGAACGGCCGCCGAGTACTTCTCTTGGAGAAGGGCCCCAGCGACGATGCTGGTGGCAATAGCTTCTACACGGCCGGCGCAACCCGGATTACGCATCAGGGGCTCGAAGATCTCAAGGATTTCATTGAACCCGACGCACGTCACGCAATGACCACGGTCCCGCCGTACACTTCTGAGGACTATGCCGCCGATCTTGATCGGGTCACGGAAGGTCGCAATGACAAAGAACTGACCAAAGTGCTCCTCGACGAAGTCACCGAAACCCTACGATGGTTGCATTCGCTGGGACTGAAGTACCGGCTGATGTACGAACGCCAGTCGTATCAGAACCCGGACGGAACGTATCTCTTCTGGGGCGGGTTGCACGTCGGAAACGTCGGCGGCGGTCAGGGTCTGATGGCCGACCACACACGTGTTGCGGGCGAACTGGGTATCGAGATCCAGTACGGAGTCCGCGGGAAGGAACTGCTCACCGAAGACGGCAGTGTAATAGGCGTGATGGCAGAGGTCGCAGGGAAGGAGATCAACTACTCGGCCGAATCCGTCATACTGACAGCCGGCGGTTTCGAAGCTGACCCAGAAATGCGCTCCCAGTACCTGGGCCAACGGTGGGGTCACGCTAAAGTGCGTGGAACGCCCTATAACACTGGAGACATGCTCAACGCGGCCCTGGCCGTTGGGGCCGCACGTGGCGGCGACTGGTCTAGCTGTCACTCGGTACAGTGGGACGCCTTTACTCCCCACAATGAGAGCAATCGGGAGCTGACCAACAGGCTTACCCGCCAGTCCTATCCTCTGGGCATACTGGTCAACAAAAACGGCGACCGCTTTCTCGATGAGGGCGCTGACTTCCGCAATTACACCTACGCCAAGTACGGCAAGCGCATCCTCGAGCAGCCGGATGCCTTGGCTTTTCAGATTTTCGATGCCAAGACCCGTCCGATGCTGCGTGAAGAAGAATACGAGATGCCTGAGATTTCGGAGGTGACTGCCGAGACGGTGGGCGAATTGGCTGAAAAGCTCGGTATCGATCCCACCCAGCTCCAAAAAACCGTCTCTGATTTCAACTCCCGCATTAACGTCGACGCCGATTTCGACCCCAATGTTAAGGACGGCCGCAGAGCTGACGTGGAGCCGCCCAAAAGCAACTGGGCGGAGGAGATCGACACTGCGCCGTTCTATGCCTATCCGGTCACTTGCGGTATCACCTTCACCTTTGGAGGTTTGAAAACCGACACCCATGGCAGAGTTCTCGACCAGCGCGGGCAACACATCAAGGGACTCTACGCAGCAGGAGAGATGCTCGGCGGGCTCTTCGCCAACAACTATCCTGGGGGTTCTGGCTTGGCGGCCGGTTGCGTCTTCGGCCGCAGGGCCGGACAGATCGCGTAGCGAGACCAAACGACTCCCCTGTATCCTCAGTCCAGACGACGACCGTGCTGCGGTCGGTCGGATCGTTATGGACTTGGGTTTCCGGAGACATCGAACAGACGAGGGAAGAAATGGCACGAGGGGCGGCGAACGGCTTCGATCGCAACGCTATTTTCGAGCAACTGCGTCAAGAGATCATCGAAGGAACCTTGGAACAAGGCTCGCCCTTGAAGGAATCTCCACTCGCAACCCGGTTCGATGTCTCCCGCACCCCGGTCCGAGACGCATTGATGCGGCTGGAACAGACCGGTTTGGCGGTACGGGGGAATCGTGGGCTTGCGGTGAAAAGTATCGATCCGCAGTCGGTCGTACAGGTCTATCGGCTTCGTATTCTGCTCGAAGAAGAGGCCGCCGGACAGGCAGCAGAGAACCGAACGTTCAATGACGTGATCAGCTTGCAGGCCCTCATGTCTCGAGACAAGGAAGTGGATCAGGAAGACGAGCAGGCTCTGGTCCGTGCCAATCTGGATTTCCACGAAGCCGTCTGGCAAGCGACGCAAAACAACCTACTGATCTCATTGCTCAACGAAGTCACAGGCCAGGTAGTACACGCTCCAAAATCTACGCTTTCGGTCGGAAATCGCTGGAGCGAAGCGCTGGAAGAGCACGAAGCGCTGGTGAAGTCCATCGAAGACCGAGACATTGCCTCGGCACGCCGGATAGCCCGCCAACACTTCGAACAAGCCCTGCACATTCGGATGAGCCTGCTCAGAGAATCCGTACGTCAACGCATCGACGGTTAAAAGGATTCGGCGGCGTCGGTCGTGCGGCCGCTGGGGCGCTGGCACAAGCGGGAGCATGTGTGGTCCTCGCCGTCCGCTAGATACGCCGCGTCCAGTTGCGTCGGCACTCATCGTCGATGACGGCGTGGTCCGTCAGGCCGCTTGCTCGAATTCTGCCTTCATTGTCGTCAACGTGCGTTGGATGTTTTTCCGTTGGAAATCCGAGAACGGCTTGCCGCCGGTGACGGCTCGGTCGAACACACCGGCCAACCAGTCGGGCCACTTCGTTCGCTGATCAGTCCAGGTTTCGGTGACACGCGTGCCGCCGTCGACTTCTTCGAAATCGTAAGCCCACCGGGCGATCCCGCCGCGCAGAATGGGCGAACGAGGCCCAATCTTGCGCACTTCGAAGGCAAAGCTCTTCCCCGGTACGGATTCGGTCACGACGCACTGGGTGATCCAGCGGGCCCTGCCGCGATGGTTAGTGCCGTCGAAAACCTCACTATCGTGCAATGGCCGGCCACCCTCCGGTCCCACGGCCCCAGTATTCTCCGGGCTCCATCGGGGCATCTGCGTTGGATCAGCGACCTGGTTCCAGATCGTCTCAGCTTCTGCTTGGATCACCACGCTGTCGCTTACCTGCATTGTGCGGTTCATTCGGGTCCTCTCCTCAATTGACTCCACACTAGGCCGCCTTCCTCGGAGGTGTATACCTCGCCTCCCGGATAGCGTGCTGGAGAAAGCAGAGGCACCGGGGGTCGGACGGCCAACCGAGCCCTCGTACGCGGCTCTCTGCCTCTCAGCGAGCCCCACCTGCAGGGTCACGGCTGCTCGATGGCATGGACTTTTCGGGGCGCGGTGCTCATACTGACCGCATGGCTATTGATCCAGACTTTGCGCCCGATTTACTGCCCGATGAGGTAGCTCTGCTGGTTATCGGCAGTGGGCCGGCAGGGATGACCGCGGCGCGGAGCTATACCGAGGGCGGCGGACCCGGAACGGTTCTGATCGTCACCGCCGACACGGACCCGCCCTACGAGCGACCCCCACTGAGCAAAGAGATGTTGGCCGGCGAACAGGCAGTCCACCCGCAGCCCATCGATGAGGATCCGTTGCCTGATCAGGTTATGTTGCGGTTGAAGTCCGAGGTCACCGGCGTGGACCGCGAAAGACGCACGGTGCACTACGACACCGTGGACGGGCGGCGCAGCGTTCGGTACTCACGGCTAGTGATAGCGGTCGGTTCCCGGCCAAAGGCGCTGCCCGGCGCCGACGACGACGCCCAGGTCTATCTGCTGCGCTCGTTGCAACAGGCCCGGGAATTGGTGGACGCAGTCGATGCAGCCCGCTCTGCAGTGGTGGTCGGGTCTGGATTCATCGGCTGTGAGGCGGCAGCATCTCTGGCCGGTCGCGGCGTACAGACGACCATGGTCACTCCGGAAACCGCCCCTCAGGCTGCTCGATTGGGGCGGACTGCCGGAGACCGTGTGAGCGTCTGGTTGCGGGAGGCTGGGGTCGAGCTCCGCACGGAGGTGCAGGTCGAGACGGTGCGCGCGCCGTGCACGGTGCATCTGGACGACGGTACGGCGCTCACTCCCGACCTGGTACTCGCCTCCGTCGGGGTCGAGCAGAACGGGGACATGTTCGCCGATGCCGGGTTCCGTGTCGAGCAAGGCCGCCTGATCGTGGACGAGCAATTGCGTACCGGCCCAGCGGAGTGGGCGGCCGGCGATGTCGCACAAGCCCAGCACGCGGTGGCCGGGCGGCAACTCGCCGTCGAACACTGGGGAGACGCGCTGTCTATGGGAGAGATTGCTGGTCGCAACGCCGCGGCGGCAAGCACGGGCGTCGGAGAGCCACGAGTATGGGACGCGGTTCCCGGATTCTGGTCCGTCATCGGCGGGCACACGCTCAAGTACGCGGCTTGGGGCGACGGATACGCGACCGACCACCCGGTCGAATACGAGAACGGCTTCACCGTGTGGTACGCGGATAGGGACGGTACGCTCGTCGGAGTGCTGACGCATGAGGCAGACGCGGACTACGACCGCGGCAGCGAGCTGATCAAGCAGAAACGCCCAGTGCGTGAGGTCGCACGTTGAGGTCAAGGACTCGTGAGCCTGCGGTCTGTCCTTGGTCGCATCCCCTGCGATGATGCGCGGACCACACACGAAAAGCGTTGGGCCGGTCCGCTCCTCCCCGTACCGCTTGGCTTCACCGTGCAGACCAGTGCTATCGCCTTCAATTCGGCTCCGTGAGCATACGCTACAGTCACTTTTCATCAGGGCAAGCCCCCCCCCGGGAGCCCGCTCTGTTGATACCGTTGTATCAGCGTGCTCTGTGGCCAAACAGAGTCTCGGCGGAGACAGGCTTCATAACCTGCCTTCCCGCGCGTAGTGTGCGGATATGGGACTTCAAGACTTGAGAAGCTTTGGAACCGGGCTCGCCGCAGGGATCGGATCGGCGCCAGCCGTTCTGATGGGCAGAACCGTGGAGACCACCGTCAGGACAAGCAGGGGCAATCCTCGAAACACCGAATTCTCGACTTGAGCTCGAACCTGCTTCAGAAAAATATCCTTGAGGAGCTCCTCCACGAACGCGACCGCCGACTCGGCATTTCCACACCGCACCAACGTGACAAACGCCAGGACATTCCCACTCCAGAGGTAGCTAGTGAGGCGAACTCCTGGCAGAGCGGGCGCACCGTGCAAACGACTCTGCACCAGGTGGATCTCAGACGGTAGGCAAGACCCGACGAGACCCCATTCAACCCCACGAAAGCGAGAACACCATGGTCAGTTCACAGGACCTCACGCTCGAAGAAAAGGCCCAGCTGCTCAGCGGCAAGGACTTCTGGACCACCAAGAACATCGACCGAGTCGGTGTACCGTCCATCATGCTCACGGATGGCCCCCACGGCCTCCGCAAGCAGGCCGGCTCCAGCGACAACCTCGGTATCAATGAATCCGTTCCCGCAACTTGTTTTCCGCCCGCCGTCGCGCTCGGGTCCGCATTCGACCCCGACTTGGCAGAACGGGTAGGCCAAGCATTGGGCATCGAAGCAGCCATTGAGGACGTCTCGGTACTTCTGGGCCCTGGCGTGAATATCAAGCGTTCGCCCTTGTGCGGCCGTAATTTCGAGTATTTCTCCGAGGATCCTTACCACGCGGGGACAGTTGCCGCGGGGCTTGTGCGAGGTATCCAGTCGCAAAACGTCGGTGCTTGTCTCAAACACTTCGCGGCGAATAATCAGGAGGAAGACCGCATGCGGGTTTCCGCAGACGTCGACGACCGCCCGCTCCGGGAAATCTACTTCCGCGCTTTCGAAAGAGTCGTCAAAGAAGCCAAGCCGTGGACCGTGATGTGCTCCTACAACAAGATCAACGGCACATACGCTTCGGAACACTCCTGGTTATTGACGGACGTGCTGCGGGAGGCCTGGGACTTCGATGGAATGGTGGTCTCCGACTGGGGTGCTGTTCACGACCGTGTTGCGGGCGTCAAGGCGGGAATGGATCTCGAGATGCCGTCCTCGGATGGCATTACGGATGCTCAGGTTGTCGACGCGGTGCGTGCAGGCCGGCTGGAGTCAACCTGGGTCGACCGGTCGGCCCAGCGCGTTCTCAATCTGGTCGAAAGGTCCGGCCGGCGGGTGAAGCCATCGGGCCCGCTCGACGCCGAGGCTCATCACCGCATCGCCCGCGAGGCCGCCACGCGGTCGGTAGTCCTGCTCAAGAACGACGGCCAGACCCTTCCCCTGGAGGATGGACAGAGCATCGCCCTCATCGGGGAGTTCGCACGCACCCCACGTTTCCAAGGCGGCGGTTCCTCTCATATCAACCCGACCCGTGTGGACACGGCTCTCGACGCTTTCCGAGAGAAGGTTGGCGAGCAGGTCGACTTCGCGCCGGGTTTCACCTTCGACGGGAAAGGTTCCGAGGCGCTTCGCGCCGAGGCCGTTGAACTCGCTCGCACAAAGGACGTCGCGGTCGTGTTCCTGGGACTGCCCGACGCCGCCGAATCCGAGGGCTTCGACCGAACAACCCTCGATATCCCGGCCGATCAGTTGGAACTCCTGGGCGAGGTCGTTGCGGCCAATCCCCGAACCGTCGTCGTGCTCTCCAACGGCGGCGTCGTGGCTCTGCCCTTCGCAGATTCGGTTCCCGCCATTGTGGAGGGCTGGTTGCTCGGCCAAGCAGGCGGATCGGCGGTCGTGGACATCCTGACCGGCGAGGCTGCCCCTTCAGGACGCCTCGGCGAAACCATTCCCTATCGACTCGAGGACACCCCAGCCTTCGGGAACTTCCCCGGGGAGTTCGGACACGTCCGCTACGGGGAGGGAATCCACGTCGGCTACCGCTGGTACGACAAGAGGAATTTCGAGGTAGCTTTTCCTTTCGGGCATGGGCTTGCCTATACGAACTTCGAGTACGGCTCCCCCACGGTTTCCGTCAACGACCACGACGACATCGAGGTCCGCGTGCGTATCACCAACACCGGCCAGCGATCCGGCCGTGAGGTAGTGCAGGTTTATGTCGGACCGGAGAATTCAGCCGTTGATCGCGCTCCTCGGGAGCTGAAGGCTTTCGCCTCGGTCGAGGCCGCTGCCGGCGAGTCACGCGACGTCGCCCTGACGATCGACCGGGAGGACCTCGCCTACTGGGACATTCGGGTCGACCGTTTCGTCGTCGAGGCAGGCGTATACCGGGTCGAGGTCGGAGCTTCCAGCCGGGACATTCGAGGCGAAGCCACCGTAGAGCTCAACGGCGACGAAGTACGCCTCCCCCTCACCTCGCAGTCGTCGCTGGCGGAAATCCTCGCGCATCCGACCGCTGGTCCCACGATGCGAGAACATCTGACTACCTTCTTGGGTTCGACCCCGGACGGCGCTGCGTCAGGAGAACAAGACATGGAATCACTGATAGGTTCCCTCCCGGTGGGCCGGCTGGTCAGCTTCGGCGTGCCGAAGGAGCAAGTCAAGAAATTGATCAACCTGGCCCAGCAATAATCCGCTTTCGGTGCCGGCGACCCGGCAGAACTGAGGCCGGCAGACCCAGCGGCGTCAATGGTTGCTGAGACTTCGGCGAGTTGCGAGGAAGGTCAGGCGGCTGCGACCTGCACCTGCACTTCCGGAACCGGGCTCAGTCCATCCGTGTCTGGGCCGCCTGGGCGATACGGATGAACTCGTGGATGTTGAGCCGCTCGCCGCGCAGTGAGGGATCGACGCCTGCGGCCTCGAGAATTTCCCCCGAGAGGGCCGAGGAACCGGCCCACCCGGCGAGCGCTGCGCGCAATGTCTTGCGGCGTTGGGCGAATGCGGCGTCGATGGCCGTGAAGAGGACTCCACGATCGACCTCGGCCAGTGGCTGGTCCCGGCGGGTGAATGCGACGAGGCCCGACCGGATCTTCGGCGCAGGCCAAAATACGTTTGTGCCGATCACCCCGGCCTTGGTGACATCGGCGAACCACGCTGCCTTGACGGAGGGCACGCCGTAGATTTTGGATCCGGGCTGAGCGGCGAGCCTGTCGGCCACCTCGTCCTGAACCATAACCAAGCCATGTTTGATGGAGGGGAACCGGTCCAATAGATTCAGCAGAACCGGTACCGCAACGTTGTATGGAAGATTGGCCACGAGTGCATCCGGTGTTTCGGGGAGCTCATGCACTTTCATCGCGTCCGAAAGCACCACATCCAGGCGAGCTGCGCCCTCGGGCCGAAAACGCTGAACGGTTTCCGGAAGCTGCCGTGCCAAAGGCGGATCAATTTCCACGGCGACGACGTGCCTCGCGGAGTCGAGAATGCCCAGGGTCAGCGAACCGAGGCCCGGCCCAACCTCAAGGACCGTCTCGTTCGGCTGGATCTTGGCCGTCGCAATGATCCTGCGGATCGTATTCGGGTCGATCACAAAATTCTGACCGAGAGTCTTGGTCGGCCTAATACCGGCTCGCTCCGCGAGGTCTCGGATCTCGGCGGCACCCAGAAGAGCTGTTTCCATCACTTCACGAATTCTACAGGCGCATGAGCTTGGCTTTATCGGTCACGGGAGAATCCGGGGATGCCCCATGAGCCGTAGACGTCCATCGAGTTCTCCCGGATTTGCGTGCAGAGGTCCGCCAGATGCTCTTCTCTCCGTTGAGCCATGTATCGAACCGTGTAATTGGTCATGTATGAGGCGTTCGGACGTCCTCTGTATGGGTGCGGGGTCAGGAAGGGCGCGTCGGTCTCCGCGAGGAGCAGTTCTGCTCGGGCACGTTCCAGGGATTCTTGGACTCCGTGAGAATTCTTGAACGTCACGGTTCCGGAAAAGGACATGTACCAACCGTTTCGGTTGCACACGTCGGCCAGTTCCGGCCCACCGGAGTAACAGTGAAAGACGGTACGCTCGGGGGCGCCTTCGTCCTCCAGGATTGCGACGACGTCCTCATGCGCATCACGGTCATGAATTTGCAGGGCAAGTCCTAGTTCCTTGGCCATTCGGATGTGCCGCCTGAAACTGTCTTGTTGTGCCGCGCGACCGTCTTCATCGGTCCGGAAGTAGTCCAGGCCCGTCTCGCCTATGGCCCTCACCCGCTCGGAGGCCGCCATGGCTTCTAGTTCGGCGAGGGCATCATGGAGCTTTCCGGCTTCAGCCAGACGGGGCGCTTCGTTGGGGTGGATCGCGACCGCGGCCAGAACACGTGCATCGGCCTCGGCTGCGGCAACGGCGTAGGCGGAGGAGGTGAGGTCGCAACCGACTTGCACGATAGCGCCGATTCCAACGGCTTCGCCCGTATCGAGCGCATCCTTGGCCGAGATTTCGACTTCTCCGTCCAGGAGGTCCATGTGCGTGTGGTCGTCGACGACTGGGGAAGGAAGCGGTTCGGGTGCGGGCGGAAACACAAGGTTGCGAGAGCGACCGTCGCCGCCGGCGGTGCCCCTTCGGCGAGTTCCTTCCCCGGACTGTTCCCCGGTGATCCCCGTGTATCTCTCAGCTTCGTATGCCGGCGGCGTCTCTCCGGTGACGACCTCGGGACGGCGCATGGGATCGGTCCACAAGGAATTCATCAGGTCGACGGCGTCGGGGGCAAGTTCTCGCCACGTGGCGTTGGGATCCGTGCACATGGGTGTATCTTCTCCTGAAATGTCTGGAGGTGGAGTGATTCTATTCTTCGCCCTCGGAGCGTTGGGAAAGCACCGCTTCGTACAGGTCGCGTTTGCTGACGTGGTGCGAGGCGGCCAGTTCGTTGACGGCCTGCTTGAGCCTCATGCCGCCCGCGACGAGTGCCTCGACCTCGTCGGTCAAGCTTTCAGGGCTTTCCGCCTCGGGCTCGGGAGCCCCTTCGACGACGACGGCGATTTCACCACGCACCTGGTGCTCATCGGCCCACATGAACAGTTCTCCGAGCGTTCCGCGAATGACTTCTTCGTGAAGTTTGGTGAGTTCACGGGCGATCACTGCCCGCCGCTCGTCGCCGAAACTCTCGATCAGCGCACCGAGCATGGGCGCCAATCGGTGCGGGGCTTCATAGAAGACCATGGTTCGGCGCTCGGCAAGGAGTTCGGACAACCTGGCCCGGCGTTCGGAGACCTTTCGCGGGATGAAGCCTTCGAAGACGAACCGGTCCGATGGCAGGCCCGATACCGCGAGCGCGGAGAGGACCGCCGACGGTCCGGGAGCGCAGGAGACCGTGAGGCCCTCCTGAACGGCGCGCTCGACGACGCGGAACCCAGGATCGGAAACCGTGGGCATCCCGGCATCGGATATCAGAAGGACCGTCTGTCCGGTGTGGACGGCGGTGACGAGCTCTTCTGCACGACGGATCTCGTTGTGCTCGTGGTTGGTCACAATGCGTCCGCTGACGGTGACCCCCAATCCGGAAGCGAGGGTACGCAATCGCCGCGTGTCTTCGACCGCGACGACATCCGCGCTGGCGAGATACTCCTTGAGCCGTTCGCTGGCATCTTTGAGATTTCCGATCGGGGTCGCCGCGAGGACGAGCTTTCCTTCGTCGGCGGGCCTGAGGGCTTGGTTGGTTTCCGGAGTCGAGTTCACTCATCCAGACTAGCCGTTGCCGGCCCAGAGGTTGTCGCCGGACGCCGACGCTGCCGGGCCGGGCCCTCCATTTCCCGGTCCTGGTGCTCCGGAAGTTCGTAACGGATCTTGTTCTTGATCTTCAGAACCGGCGTCGAGAACCGGTCGCAGACATGGCGGTAGGCTTCAAACCGTTCGGAGAGGACGCCGCAGAAAAAGCCTCGTAGTAGCCGTAAAAGACCGGCTGATAAAGAGTAGTGTATGGCCTCGGCTCACGCGGAGAGTTCCTTGCCCGTACAGCCCGTCGGCACCACGGCTGAACTCCCCGGCAATAACTGCGTCTTTACCCCCGCTCACGACGTGTACGCGGTGCGGCACCGCGACGTGTCGACGACCGATCAGTGTATCCGGCGGCCAAGACACCGCTGTCAGGTTCTGCAAGGCAACTTGTTCCCTGTCTTTACGGCGGCTCCCGTAGCATAGGACGAGTGAGAACCACCGATACAGCGACCCCGGATTCTGGCTCCAAGACCTCCTCGGCGCGCCGTTACGGCAAGAACGGCCCGAGGTTTTCGCCCGGCGCATTCCGGCTCGATGCACTCCTGGACCGTCTGCGCGTGGCACCCGTGGCTCTGCCTCGGTATTGGTGGGTTGTCCCAGCCCTGGTGATGGTCCTGGCCGCGCTCCTGCGACTCACGAGCCTGGCGCATCCGAATGCCATGGCTTTCGATGAAACCTACTACGCCAAGGACGGCTATTCGCTGTTCCACTTCGGCCATGAAAGGCAATGGTCCAAGGACGCGAATGCGTCGTTCATCGCCGGGAATCCGGTCCAACCCT
The DNA here is from genome assembly GCF_004136585.1 of Rothia uropygioeca. Classification (NCBI taxonomy): domain Bacteria; kingdom Bacillati; phylum Actinomycetota; class Actinomycetes; order Micrococcales; family Micrococcaceae; genus Rothia; species Rothia uropygioeca. Next base: position 221,540 of record NZ_NOIR01000004.1, read on the forward strand.
CCGAGCAAGCGGAATACGCGGTTCATCCCCCGCTCGGCAAATGGATGATCGCGCTCGGCATGCTGTTATTCGGTGACGACAACCCATTGGGGTGGAGATTCGGGGCAGCACTGTTCGGAACGCTCTCGATCGCAGTGATCATGTGGGTCGCGTGGATGATGTTCCGCTCGATCACGCTGTCCAGCATCGCCGGCTTCCTGATGGCGATCGATGGCCTTCACATCGTCCAATCCCGCCTCGCGCTTTTGGACATCTTCCTAATGTTCTGGTTGTTGCTCGCCTTCGCGTTCCTGGTGGCCGATCGCATATCCGCCCGGAGAAAACTCGCGCGTTTGGTGAGTCAGTCCCGGGGTCGGGGGCCCTCTCAGGCCCCATCGCCCGCATTTCTCAAGTACGGTCCCTGGCTCGGAGTCCGATGGTGGCGGATAGCGGCGGGAATCTCTTGCGGCGCAGCGGTAGGGGTTAAATGGAACGCGCTCTTCTTCGTCGCGATCTTCGGAATCTTGACTGTTCTCTGGGATATTTCGGCACGCAGGGTCGTGGGAATACGAAGTTGGTTCACCGGCGCGCTCCTCAAGGATTCCTGGCCGGCCGCGATATCGATCGTCGGAATCGGGCTGGTCACCTACCTGATCACGTGGACCGGATGGTTCGTCTCCTCGGACGGATTCGACCGTCATTGGGCTGCGGAGCACCCGGGCGAAGGCGTCTCGTGGCTGCCGCCTGCCTTGAGAAGCCTGTGGGCCTATCACGAACAGGCGTACAGCTTCCATACACACCTCGATTCACCGCACACCTACATGTCACCGGCGTGGCAGTGGCTGATTCTGGGACGGCCGACTTCCTACTACTACGAGTCGTACGATTCCGGACAAGCCGGATGCTCGGCGGCGCGGTGTTCGGAAGCGATCCTCAACGTCGGCAACCCGTTGATCTGGTGGGCTGCGGCCGCCGCCATGCTGTTCGTGTTGATCTGGTGGATCATCAAGAGGGATTGGCGCATGGGAGCCATTTTCTTGGTGTTCGCGGTCAGCTACCTCCCTTGGTTCGCGTACCCGCATCGCACGACTTTCTACTTCTACGCCTTGTCCTTTTTGCCGTGGCTCATTCTCGGCTTGACGGCTGTACTGGGCCTGGGCCTCGGTCGACCGGGTGATTCGGTGCGACGCCGCCGACTCGGCTTGGCCGTCGTCGGCGTCTTCCTGATCGCGGCATTGCTGATCACCAACTTTTTCTGGCCGATTTGGACAGGTCACATGATCCCGTATGACCACTGGCGATGGCGTATGTGGTTCGATGCCTGGATCTAGTCCGAGGCTTTCCTTCCACCGGAACAGGAGGCATGAGTGACCAAGCCCGGAACCGAGACTCCTCATGTCCTTGCCCACGCGGCAGCGACCATTCCCTATGGGGTTTTTCGTGCGCACCGGGAACTTCGCACGGTCGGCGTCGGCGGAGACGCTCGCACGCGGGGTATCTCCGGGTCGTCCTCACTGGTTTCCGCGGGTGCGGGTACGGCGGGCCTCGCAGGGTCCGGAGAGGCTTCAGATGTAGATGCCCGGCTGATCAGCAGAGGTGCCGCCATCGGAATATACCGTGCCCAGCAGCTCACGAGGGACATTGCAGACGGCGCTGATCTCATCCTCGCCATGGGACCCCCACCGTCGCTCATGGATTCTGGACGAATGGTCGGCCGAAGCGCACAAAACACATCTCCTGAATCACGTCGCAGCTCGATTGCCCTCCGCGCCCTCTTCAGATTCCGACGTCGATCCCGCCCTGCGGATGCGAAAGCAACGGGGTCCGGGCCCGTAGGGAAGATGCGGTCAGGGATCCATTCCGCAAGGGACCGGAAGCAGCCTGCCTCGCGGTTTCCGGCATTGAGGGGGGCGTTCAGAATCTTGCTCCCCCGGCTGGAGCCCTGGGGTTCGGAACGCGCTCAGTACCTGCGGCCCGGAAGGGGTTAGCGGCTCAAACGCTCGCGAATCTCCTGCCGGTCATGAGCCGCCTTGAGCGCCCGTTGCCGCCGGAATGCGGTCGGCCATGCGCTGATGAGAAGCACGGCGCTGACGAGGACGCTGAAGAGACCGATACCTACCGCCGAATCGACCCAGAACTGCTCCGGGAACAACCGGATCAAGCTGTCCGAGACGCGGAAGGCCCAGTTGCCGCCGGAGAAGAAGATCTCATGGAATCCCGTGAAAAATGATTCCCAGCCCAGGGCCCCGAGTATGCCGAGCACGGCCAGTACACCCAAGGTCAGCCACGCGCCCCAGAAAATGCTCTTTCGGATCGCTCCTGGGGCTCGGAGACGGAGACCCTTCATGCACAGTACCGCGATCAGAGAGAATACCGCGATGACGAGGAGAGCCCACAGCATCACATGCTTGACATCGGTCATATGGGAGACCTCCGCCGGGGTGAAGACCGAGTCGCCGTCGGGGGTGGCCACATCGGCCAAGTACCGGGCGGGTGCGAAATTCAGGATGTAATTCAGTCCGTAGGACCCGTAGGTCATTCTGTCTTCCGTGGAGAATCCGAAGGAATCCCCCGGGAATCCGGGGCGGTGGTATTCGAACCACAGGAAAACGGGAGTCGCAATCAACCGGATCCCGACCATCAACGTCGCCAGAGGGACGGCAACCGCGATGACTACTTGACGCAACCGCAAGGCCTTGGGCCGATCCTCCAGCGCCGCCTCACGCGCAGAGACCCTATCGGTCTTCTCGTTCCCATCTTGCGCACGATGCCCCGATCTCGAGGGTGCACTCACCGCGCCGGAACCGGTTGCGGCCTTGCCCGGTACGCCAGGCGACGAGGCCGTCGACCCGCTGTAGGAGGGCTGTGCCGTCTCGGTCGTATCCGACTCCGGAGAGGCCTTCTCCGCGGAGGTTTTCGGAGCGACGTCGGCTTTCACCGCTGGAAGGAGATTGTCCCAATCTTGTTGCGGAGACTCCGCCCAGGGAGTCTCATGATCATCGGGGCGGGAAGGGACGGGCATGCTTCTCCTCACTCAGAATGCGGCGCCGGGCCGCGAAGTACGCCACGGACCCAGGCCAAACTGGGCTACCGTGACGTCATTGCGGTCGGAATCACCAATTGCCGTGCCAGCTGGTGTCCGTGTAATTCTCCCAGGGAATGTTCCAGTCACCGTATCCATTATCCGGATTGGCCTGGCCGTATCCCGTGTTCTGGGTTTCCACGACGTCGCCGACGGTGAAAGTGTCGAAGAAGAACAGTGCGTCATCGGGCAACAGACCGATGCAACCGTGGGAAATATTGGCCACGCCCACCGAGCTGTATGCCGAGGGCTCGGCCTGGTGCACGAACGCACCACTGGCCGTCAAACGGTTGGTGTTCGTGGCTTCGAAGGGTTCGTACCAGTGTTCGTCGCCCTTCTTCAGCCCCAAAGTCTTGGCGTCGAATTTGTACTTCTTGGACTGCTCCATGATGACCAATTTTCCGGTTACGGACGGCCAGTCCTTGTCCCCCAAAGTCACCGGCGCCTCGCGCACGAGCTGGTCGTTGACGTACATCTTCATGGACTTGGTGTTGTTGTCCACGAAGGCATAATGCTTTTCCGCCGTGTTGAAGGTGACCTGGTAATTCTGATTACCGATCTGCCCGTTGCCCAGATTCTTGCCGAGAATATCCGCGTTGATGGTGACCTGCGAACCAGGCGCCCAGAGATCCTGCGGACGATACCTGACCATGGTGTCCGAGTACCACCGGAACCGACCCGGGCCGGCACCTCCGCCAGTCACGGTGATGGCTGCTTCGATATCAGCTTTATTGGTTACAGGCTCCGAGAAGTCGAACTGGATCACCTGACCCGTACCGTAGGTCTTGCCGTCTCCCACATTGATCTTGGCGTCGGCTTCGTTGGCGGCGACGACGGTCGAGAATTTGCTGTTTCCCTCGTGCCTGGAAGGTCCCTTGGTCACGGTGTAATTGACCGTGTACTGCGTATCGAATTCGAAGGGCCCCTGAGCAGTCCAGGTCAGACCGTCTTCCGAGACCTGGCCCTCGACGGTTTGGGAACCGCCTTCTATCGTTACTCGCTCGAGCCGACCCTCCTCCGTGGTCACGGTGACGGGATCCACGGGATTGACTTCATCGGTATCGGCCGCAGGTTTGACAGTAACTTGAGGAGTGAAGTCATTCGACGACGATGCCGACCCCGAGGACGGAGACGCACTCGAATCGTCGGTATTCGAACAGGCTGTGAGGATGGCCGCGCTGAAGATCCCGAGCGCGCCTCCTGCTACAGCTTTGCGGCGAGTCAGGCCATGTGGTGTTCCTTCTCCCTGACCGGCCAGGCCGCGAATTCTTCGAGGGCCGGCCGACCGGTGGTTCTGTGGAGTCGGTTCGGTCACTATGCAGTATTCCTTCCAATGTGCGGCATACAAGGGCAACCGCGTCCCCCGACGCGGACCTCAAGGCAATTATGAGCGCGGGCCGAGCCCGCGCAAGAAGTGAAGATTGGTGACGTTGTCCGGCACCGCAGGTGATTCTTCCGGCTCTTGCTGCTGCGCCAGAGCACCAGCGCTTTCCCCAGCCGGTGCCATCAACGTATCGTCAACGTCCAAACGAACTATATCCCACCCTCGTGGGGCAGTGAGCCGTGCAGCGTGGAAGGAGCACATGTCGTACGCGTGAGGCTCGACTCGGGTCGCCAGCGGTCCGATAACCACGGTGGATTCCGAATACGCGTACGTCAGGGTATAAGTTGCCTCGCGATGACACATCATGCGCGAGCACATACGAATGTTCTCAGTCATGGGATCCCAAGATTACTACCGTCGGCTGTGAGGACGGTGTGCGTAGGCTAGCTGGCGCGTTTGCGCAGACGACGGCGTTCACGTTCGGACAGGCCGCCCCAGATACCGAATCTTTCGTCCTTGGCCAGCGCATAATCCAGGCATGCTTCACTGACAGGGCATTCCGAGCACACGCGTTTGGCGTCACGGGTTGAACCGCCTTTTTCCGGGAAAAAAGCCTCCGGGTCGGTCTGAGCGCACAGAGCATCGGCCTGCCAGGCGAGTTCACCTTCTTCGTCATCCGTGCCATACTGACCGGCGGCTGCTTGCCACATCTTGAGGACGTCCGGGTCCGAGGAGAACAGGTCCACACGGTTCTCGTGGGAATCGTTCGACGGACCGGTTTTCTTCTCGCGGTCATCGGCCGCGGCGAGAAAAGCAGTTGCTTGGTCTTCCAGGGAGCTCATGGGCTCTCGACCTAAGGCGGAAGGATCGGCAGGATCGACGTACCAGTCGACTGGAACGGAAGGGCTGATACCCCTTCCATCGGACGCGGGTGATGTGCTCCGGCGCCGCACTGCTTCGCCCATGCTCGTCCTTCCTTGCGCTCCCTGCCGCGCGGTGGTTTTGAAAATTCCACTCATAATTACAACCGTGTAAGCCGCTGACGTCAAGCTCGAATGTGATTCAAAAGTCAAGGACCGACGCTGTTTCCCAACTCACGCCGCATGTCGCGTTCGTCTCACATGCCGGTAGACTCGGCCCATGACGCACACGCCCTCACCCCAGAATTTCGCGAATCTGGAGACATTCAGTCGTTTTCTCGCCTCATCCTCGAGGCCGGCGCTGATTTGGTACGGGCCCGATTCCGAGCGGATCGAACTTTCCGGCAAGGTCACCGAAAACTGGATTGCCAAGTCGGCCAATCTCTTCGTGGATGAGCTCGACGCCGCTCACGGGGATTCCTTGGACATTGCGGCACCTCCGCACTGGAGGAGTATAGCCGCGACCCTCGGCGCATTGCGCGCAGGATGCGTGGTGAATTCGGATAACGAGGCATCGACCTTCTGGCTCGGTTTCGACGTCGACGATCGCGCGGCGGAGGCGGAGACCGCCGTTTTCATGGCCCGCGGCGCCCTGGCCATGAGCTACGACCAGGAGGTCCAGCAGTGGCCGGATGATTCGCTCGACTACTGCGCCGAGATCAGATCCTTCGGTGACCTTTTCGATCCGATCGATGCGGTCATGGGGTCGCACAGAATCGGCCGCGCCGTGGTGAACGGCGCCTACCAGACGGTGACACTGAACGAGTGGCTCGAACTCGCCTCGTCGTGGTGCGACCGGGTTGCCCAAACGGACGACGACCGCCAAGGCATCATGGTCGATGCGGGCAGCCAGCCGCTGAACTTGGATTTCTTGGCACGAGTTTGCGGGATCGTGGCGGCCGGGAAGGCACTCGTGCTGGTGGATTCCAGCGTCGGTCGCCACGAAGAGCGGCTTGCCACCATCGCCTCTGAGGAGAAGGCAGAATTCTTGGACTGAACAGGCGGGGCAAGTCTCAGGGCGTCGGCGAGGAACCGGATGAACCTCGCCCTCGCGAGCGCCGCACGACCTCGTCCGCGTCCAGGGTTCCCGTCACAATCTCGGTGGCCTCGGTGACGAACCGGCCGACTCGTTCTTCTCGCGTCATGTGAGCCTGCTCGTCCGAGATTTCGGCCTCGTTCTGTCCGCCGTAGACCCAGAATCGGTAAGCGAAGTATCGAACGATCGTGCCCAAGACGGTGCCGACAATTGTTCCGGATATGAACGAGGCCTCTTTCGAGGTCAGCCCCAAGATATAGAACGTGAACATCACGCAACCGGATTCGACGGCTATGCCGATGAGGTTGACGACCGCGAATTGAACGGCCTCCCGAACTTTGTTGTCCTGGCGCTTGTCGCGGAAAGTCCAGAGACGATTGACGATCCAGGAGAAGAGAGTCGCCACGACGCCGGCAATGAACTTTGCTTTGGCGTGCCCTTCGTCCTGGAACCAGGTGTTCATGAGCAGCAACGTGACAGACGCGTTGACGACAAAGGCCAACGCACCGACGATCCCGAACTTCAGGACCTCTTTCAGGAAGAGATCCCACAGCCCACGGACTTTCTCAGCAACGGTCGACACTCATACTCCACGAAATCGGGTATAGGGGACGCCGCAGCGCCGCTCGCCTCCTGTTCCAGTTGGCGACCGCGGAAGGGCGCATTCGAGGCCGAAGAATAATCGCTCGAGAAGAACCCCTACGGCTCAGAGTGAGTCTACCTGTGCGAGCCCCGATTCGAATGCACAAATCCACGAAATCTGTCACCGTGACCGAGATCAACAGGTAGCCTGAAAGGGTGATTTTTCCCAAGACTGGTCCCATTGTCGGTGTAGTAGGTGGCGGGCAGCTGGCCCGCATGATGGCGCCCGAGGCGAGTGAACTCGGTATCGAATTGCGTGTCCTCGCGGAATCGCCCGAGGTGTGTGCGGCGGCGGTCGTTCCGCGGTCTCCGGTCGGTGATTACACGGACCTGAGTACTCTCCGGGAATTCGCACGGAGTGTCGACGTTCTGACTTTCGACCATGAACATGTCCCGACCGACCACCTTCGTGCGCTCATTCGTGACGGCGTTGCGGTCCACCCAGGACCCGGGGCCCTCCTGCATGCGCAGGACAAGATCGAGATGCGCCGCGCCGTCGACCGTCTGGGTCTGCCCAACCCCCAGTGGGAGGCCGTGACGAGCCCCGACGAGCTGCGTGCATTCGGCGAGAGGGCGGGGTGGCCGGTTGTCCTCAAGACGCCTCGCGGTGGTTATGACGGCAAGGGGGTCATGCTTGTGGAACCGGCCGACGTCGGCTCCCCCGAGGTCGCCGACTGGTTTGCGAAGGCCGGTGACGCCGGTTGGACCGACGGCGCTCTTCTGGTCGAGGAAAAAGTCGATTTCTCGAGGGAACTCTCGGCGTTGGTCGCTCGCCGTCCCGGCGGCGAGACGTGTGCCTGGGACGTCGCGGAATCCATTCAGGTCAATTCGGTGTGTGATGAGGTCATCGTTCCCGCCCCGGACATCGACTCTCAGACTGCCGGCTCAGCCCAGCAAGCGGCTTTGCTCCTCGCATCAGAGCTCGGCGTCACCGGGGTCATGGCCGCTGAGCTCTTCGAAACCCCTGGTCGTGGCCCCGGCTTTCTGGTGAACGAACTGGCCATGCGCCCGCACAACTCGGGCCACTGGACTCAGGACGGCTCGGTGACCAGTCAGTTCGAACAGCACCTCCGCGCCGTTCTGGATCTGCCCTTGGGCTCGACCGACCGCCTCGCTCAGGTGACCGTGATGAAGAACTTCCTGGGCGGAGAGAACCAGAATGTGTTCTCGGCGTATCCGGCCGTCATGGCCGAATATCCCGGGGCAAAAATCCACACCTACGGAAAATCGGTGCGACCGGGGCGCAAGGTCGGCCACATCAATGTGACCGGTCCGTCGGATGAGCTCACGCGCTTGCGTCAACTCGCGCACGGCGCCGCTACGGGCATACGAGATTACCGAGCACAAGGTCAGGTCTAGGGGCCACACGGCCTCATCAATCGTGAAGGAGCACAGAATGAGCGATACGCAAGAGACCCCACTCGTCGGGTTGGTCATGGGATCCGATTCCGACTGGCCCACGCTCGAGGCGGCGGCCGATGTTCTGGAGGACTTCGGCGTGTCCTATGAGGCCCAGGTGGTCTCGGCGCATCGAATGCCCGAAGAAATGATCGAATATGGCAAGAGCGCCGAGGAGCGGGGGTTGCGAGTGATCATCGCGGGTGCCGGTGGTGCGGCACATCTGCCGGGGATGTTGGCTTCGGTCACCTCACTGCCTGTGATCGGCGTTCCCGTTCAGCTCAAAACCCTCGACGGCATGGACTCTCTACTCTCGATCGTTCAGATGCCGGCCGGGGTTCCCGTTGCGACGGTATCGATCAATGGGGCCAAGAATGCTGGGCTGCTCGCGCTCCGAATCTTGGGGTCCGGGGATTCGCGCGACGCGCGCGAAATTCGTACGGAGCTCTCGGAATTCGCCGAGAATCTCAAGCAGAGTGCACAGGACAAGGGGGCCGCGTTGACCCAAAAAGTCGAGGAACGCCGCCAGGAGCGCGACGAAGCGAATTCTCCCTCGAGGCCCCGCCGGCCGTCCGTTCCTGCCGAAGAGCAAGTCGACGACCCACCCGCCGGTTACGCACCGTAACCCTGGTAAACACTTTCAACTTCCCCAAATTCTCCGGCAAAGCCACGTGTTTTCGCTGGTCAAACTGTAGGATCGGGTTCGATCATGACTACTCCCCCAAGCAACCAGGATCCCTCCGACCACATCGAGGCCGCACGCGGGCTGGACGAGCACGTTGGCAGCTCGCGAATGACCGACCCCCTGCGCAATCCCCGCTCAGGTGGGGCTCTCACGCGTACCAAGAGGGCTTGGTTACTCCTGATTCTGACGACCATCATCCCAGGCTCGGCCCAGCTCGTTGCAGGTCACCGAAAGGTGGGGCGGATCGCCCTGACCGTCACGCTGACCGTGTGGGTTCTGCTGATTCTCCTGCTCCTCACGTGGCTGATCCATCGCGCCTGGGTGATCGAGCTCGTCACGGGGCGTTACATGTCGCTCGTCCTGGTCATCGTGCTCGTGGCCCTGGCGATCTTCTGGGCCTTCCTGTTCTTCGACACTTTGCGGTTGATTCGGCCCGTACTCCTGGCCAAAGGCATGCGCCCCGCTGTGATCATCGGATTCGTGGTTCTGCTGTTCGTTACTGCCGGCGGTGTCGGGTACTCGGCGTATCTGGTGAACGTGGGGCGCGGGGCCGTCAGCGGAATCTTTGCCTCCGGAGCGAAGATGAAACCCGTGGACGGCCGGTACAACTTCCTCCTCATGGGTGGTGACGCGGGTGATGATCGCGTCGGTCGACGCCCCGATTCGATGACGGTCTTCAGCGTTGATGCGAAGACCGGGCAGGCCGTGACGATCTCGTTGCCGCGCAATACGCAGAATGCACAGTTCTCCAAGGATTCTCCGCTCTGGGACATCTACCCGGATGGGTACAACTGCGGCGACGAATGTATCCTCAACGCCCTGTACCCCGATGTCGCCAATGATCACAAAGACCTCTACCCGAATGCCGCTGACCCCGGAGCTGAGGCCATGAAGGATGCCGCGGAAGGCATCACCGGGCTCCCCATCCAGGCCTATGTGCTGGTGGACATGGACGGGTTCTCCAACCTCATCGACGCAATGGGCGGCATCGATATCAACGTCGGTGGACGGGTGCCGATCGGCGGCGGACACGACGAGATCACCGGCGAGCCGAACCCCATCGACGGATACATTGAGCCTGGTAAGCAGCACCTCGACGGTTTCCACGCCCTCTGGTACGGACGGTCCCGTGAGGGTGCTTCGGATTACGATCGTGAGGCCCGGCAGCGTTGCGTGCAGTCTGCAATGCTCAAACAACTCGACCCCGGCACGCTTCTGACCCGTTTCCAGGACATCTCCGACGCCGGTCAGAAAATCATTGAAACCGACATTCCCGAGAACCAGCTTCCGAGCTTCGTGGACCTTGGTCTCAAGTCCAAGGACCACGACCTGATCCAGTACGGCATGGCGCCGCCTTACTTCGCAGAGGAGTTCCCGACGTATCCCGATTTCGATGAGTTCCAGTCGTCGGTTTCGAAGGTCATTCAGGATTCCAAGGACGGCAAGACCCCGGATACCAAGGCCGCGAGCGCTCAGGAGGCTCCCGGAGGTGGGGCGAATCCCGTATCGGCTGTTTCCCCGCTTGCTGTGGCCCAGACGCTGGGCCTGAGCAGCCACAACCGGACCAATACGGCCCAGGCTGACAACCTCGATGTTCAGCTTGCCGCCGACCTCACCGAGAATGGCACCTGTTCAGTCCCGTAACTCCTAAGATGGGAAGAATGAGCACAATTCTGCAGTCCGATGCGTGGGCAAAATTTCAGCGCGATCTAGGCCATGAGGTATTCCAGAGGTCGGGTGACGGTTACTCGTACCTCGCTACCTTGGAGGGCGGGCGTACAGGGCGTTACTTGTATTGCCCGTACGGGCCGATTGCCAACTCCGCGCAGGCCTTCACTCGGGCCCTCGAGGATCTCAAGCAGCTTGCCGCCAGCAAGAAGTGCCTGTTCATCCGTGTGGAACCGACCCGCGATGAAATGTTCCCCGAAGGGGCAGACCAGGTCGAGGATCTTGAGAGCCGCGGAATGCATTTCGCGCCCCGACAGGTTCAGCCGAGTCACACGTGGATGGTTGATCTCACTCAGGACGAGGACGCGATCCTCAAGGGGATGAAGTCCACCAACCGGAACCTCCACCGGAACATTCACAAAAAGGGGGTCAGCTTCGAGGAATCGCGCGATCCTGCCGACATCGCAGTTCTGCTGAAGTATTTGAACCAGACGGCGGAGCGAGTGGGATTCAACCGGCAGAAGGATGATTACCTGACGCAGGCCGCGAAGTCGCTCATGCCGCTCGGCGCCGCATCGGTCTACCTTGCTCGCGTCGATGGCGAGCCGATCGGAGCGGCGATGGTCTATGATTCCGAGGACACTCGAACCTACGCGCACGCGTCGATGTCGTACGAGCACCGCAAACTCAGTGCCAATAACCCTTTGGTCTCGACCATGATGCTCGATGCCAAGAACAAAGGGCTGACTCGGTTCGATATGTTCGGCATTGCGCCGGAGGGCGAGCCGAACCACCCGTGGGCGGGGTTCACCGGCTTCAAGAAATCATTCGGCGGCTACCCCGTGACGCTTCCGGGTACGTGGGATCTCCCGGTCAACAACCTGGCGTACAAGGCCTACCGGCTCGCGTACTCGGCTCGGGAAACCGGTTTCCCGAAGGCGAAACGCTTTGTCTCTACCGCGGCCGCCCGGGTACGGAAGACGCTGCGCCGGTAACAACCGGTCGTTATGTTCTGCTCACAGGGTCTCTTCCGACGCCGGTGAGCAGAGGCCTAGACCCCGAGACTTCCCAGCTCGACGAGTCGGGCGAACTCCGGCTCGATCTTACTGAGCCGGGCCATCGTGCCTCGGTTCTTCAACCGCCCTCCGGAGAAGAACAGAATTTCGTCCGCCTTCTTGACCGTGGAGAGACCATGGGCGATGAGGATGACGGTCATGTGTCCCCGCAACGATTCGATCGTTAACGTGATCTCGTGCTCCGTCTCGTTGTCGAGCACGTCCCGGCAGTGGACGCGCCGTCAGCCAGGAGAGGATACCGGAACGGCCCGGGGACGCGGCGAAATGCTCGCGCCCCCGGGCCGTTGCGAAATATGAGTCGGAATTACCGCTGGTACTTATCCCATTTTTCGGCAATGTGCTCAGCTTCGACCATTCGCACGGTCCCGGACTTCGACCGCATGACGATCGACTGGGTGCTGATGCGGTCGCCGAAGTAACGAACGCCACGCAGCAAATCTCCGTCGGTCACACCGGTTGCAGCGAAGAAGCAGTTATCACTTGTGACCAACTCGTTGGTTGTCAAAACGGCATCCAAGTTGTGCCCGGCGTCCAGCGCCTTCTGCTTTTCTTCGTCGTCCTTGGGCGCCAGCCGGCCCTGGATCACGCCACCGGTAGCCTTGATGGCGCAGGCCGCGACGATTCCTTCCGGGGTGCCACCGGTTCCGAGCATCACGTCCACGCCCGTGTTGTCGCGGCACGCTGCGATAGCGCCGGCGACGTCGCCGTCCAGGATCATGCGGGTTCGTGCACCGGTTGCCCGGACTTCTTCGACCAAATCCGCGTGGCGAGGCCGGTCAAGGATGCACACGGTGAGCTGGTTGATGCGCTTGCCCTTGGCCTTGGCCACCAAGTGGAGGTTTTGTTTGACGGGCAGGCGGAGATCGACGAGGTCAGCAGCCTCCGGGCCGGTCACCAGCTTTTCCATGTAGAAAACAGCGGACGGATCGAACATCGAACCACCGTCGGCCACGGCGATGACCGACAACGCGTTGTTCATGCCGAGCGCTGTGAGGCGGGTTCCGTCGACGGGGTCGACCGCGACGTCGAGGGCCGGACCGTCCCCATCACCCAGGTGTTCTCCGTTGAACAACATGGGGGCTTCGTCTTTTTCGCCTTCGCCGATCACCACGGTGCCGTTGAAGTGCACGGTTGAAAGCATGTTACGCATCGCATCAACGGCCGCACCGTCGGCCGAGTTCTTGTCCCCGGCCCCTACCCAGTTGCCGCCCGCGATCGCTGCGGCCTCGGTTACTCGAACCAGCTCGAGCGCTAGGTTGCGGTCAGCCTGGTTGTTCTGTTCGTTCGCTTCCGACACAGAGATCCTCGCCTTCGAAGTTGTCGTCCGCGACGCACCGGCCTGTGGCGCGCCACGTGGTGTCCGTGGGCCTGTCTGCCCAACACGGGTGCTCTGCCCAGCTTACTTGCTCTGCCCGACGCCGGGCTCAGGTCGCCCGATATGACGAAAGGTTGTCCCTGACGAACGCAACCCTCATTCTTCGCAGGCCGAGCTCTCGTCGCTGGGTGCGACCGTGAAAGAGCCCGCGAGTTTCATGAGTCAGCTTTGAGCATCCCTCCGGCTGCGGCAGAATAGCCGGGTGAGCGAATCCAACAACGAGAATCCCGTAGATCCATCCGGCCAGCCCTCCTCGGGCAGGGACGGCACCGACGGTGATGAGTTGCCCGTCAAACCGCAGCTCACCGAGTCTCAGGCAAAACGTCTCAACACACCCGTGCGGGCCATGGTTTTCTCGATGATCGCTCTCCTTCTGATTCTCCTCCCTTTCCTGTGGCTCGTACCCAGACCGGACAACCAGTCGTACCGGCCGGATGTGGATCTCACCAAGACCGCGCAGGAAGCCAGCGAAACCGCAGGATACGCCGTCGTCGCACCGCAGTTGGACGACTCCTGGCACGCGAATTTCGCCCGCTGGAATTCCGGTTCGGCGGACGGAGTGCCGTTCTGGGAAGCCGGATTCGTGACACCGTCCCAAGGCTTCATTACGGTCACGCAGACCAACAAGGCCAACCCGACCTGGATCTCGCAGAAGACCGACAGCGCCCCGGCCACGGGCAAGACCGATATTGACGGCGTCACGTGGAGCACCCGTGTCAAACAGGACAAAAACGGTGGGAACGGGACCACCGCATACGTGGGCGACGTCAACGGAACCACACTGATTCTCTCCGGCGATGCCGAACGGGACGAGTTCAAGGATCTGGCGCACCAGTCGTTGGAGTCCCTCAAGAACGGCGATGCCACGTCACCGTCCCCAACGAGTTCCGCGCAAAGCGGCTGACCAGGCCTAATATCAACTGAAGTCGTCCACTCGCGCTGGGCTGCATGAAGAAACTCCACGAAAGGGCCCCGAACACATGTCTGAGAAGCCGGCACAGATCACTCCTCAAGAAGCGTGGAAACGACTGGCGGACGGCAACGCCAGATTCGTTGCCGGCGAGTCCCACCACCCGAATCAGGACGCCGCCCGGCGAGAATCCCTGGCCGGCGGGCAGAATCCCTTCGCCGTGATCTTCGGCTGCTCCGATTCCCGTCTCGCCGCAGAGATCATCTTCGACCTCGGCTTGGGCGACACCTTCGTCGTCCGGACCGCCGGTCAGGTGCTCAGCAACGCTTCCCTCGGTTCTCTCGAATACAGCATCACGGATCTGCAGGTTCCGCTCATGGTGGTGCTCGGCCACGACTCGTGCGGTGCGGTGACCGCCGCCAAGGATTCCTACGAGACCGGTGCTATGCCACCAGGCTTTGTCCGGAACCTGGTCGAAGAGATCATGCCGGCGGTCATCGAGACTCGTCGCAATTCCGATGCGGAAGACGTCACGCTGAACGAAATGGTCCGCACCAACACGCGGCAAGTCGCCGAGCGCATGATTGACCAGTCGAAAATCATCTCGAATGCCGTGGACGAGAACCGGACCGCGGTCATCGGCATGTTCTACCACCTCAGGGACGGGAAGGCCGAGCTCGTCTTCTCATCGCACGATCTTCAGCCCTAGAGCGGAAATAGAAGCACTGTCGGCCTAAACTGGCGGTATGGCTGAAAATACAGAATTCCGCATCGAACACGACACCATGGGCGAGGTCCGAGTACCGGTCAACGCCCTGTACAGTGCGCAGACTCAGCGTGCTGTCCAGAACTTCCCGATCTCGGGCAAAACCTTGGAGTCGGCGCACATCGCCGCTCTCGCGCGCGTCAAGAAGGCCGCGGCTCAGGCCAACTTGGAACTCGATGTCCTCGACCAGGATCGGGCCGAGGCCATCCGCAGTGCTGCGGACGAGGTGATCGCGCACCAACACGACGACGATTTTCCGATTGACGTGTTCCAGACCGGTTCCGGTACGTCCTCGAACATGAATACCAACGAAGTTCTTGCGACGTTGGCCTCCCGCGCACTCGAGGCCAAAGACATCCAAGTTCATCCGAACGACCACGTCAATGCCTCGCAGTCCTCGAACGATGTTTTCCCGACCTCGGTGCACGTCGCCGTGACAGGTGCTTTGATCAATGACCTCAAGCCTGCATTGGACCAGTTGGCGACGTCGCTCGAGGACAAGGCCGAAGAGTTCAAGAACGTCGTCAAATCGGGGCGAACCCATCTCATGGATGCGACGCCAGTGACCTTGGGCCAGGAATTCTCCGGCTACGCCGCACAGATTCGTTACGGCATCGAACGCATCGACGCCGCCCTCCCCCGCGTGGCCGAGGTCCCCTTGGGCGGGACCGCCGTGGGCACGGGAATCAACACTCCGGACGGATTCTCCGCCCGCGTGATCGAGTTGCTCGCCGAGGAAACAGGCCTTCCTTTGACCGAGGCACGCAATCACTTCGAAGCGCAGGCCAACCGCGACGGCCTGGTCGAAGCTTCCGGACAGTTGCGCACCATCGCATACTCGCTCATGAAGATGTGCAATGACATTCGGTGGATGGGCTCCGGCCCCAACACCGGTTTGGGCGAGCTGCGCATCCCCGATTTGCAGCCCGGCTCCTCGATCATGCCCGGCAAGGTCAATCCCGTCATCTGCGAGGCTGTGATCCAGGTTGCGGCTCAGGTCATCGGCAACGACACCGCCGTCGCCCTATCCTCGACCAATGGCGCTTTCGAGCTGAATGTGGGCATCCCGGTCATGGCCGCCAATTTGCTCGAATCGATTCGACTCCTGAGCAATTCAACACGCGTGATGGCGGAGAAGATGATCGATGGCCTGGAGGCCAACGAAGAACGCGCCCGGTTCCTCGCCGAGGCGTCTCCTTCGACCGTGACTCCCATGAACAAGCTCATCGGTTACGAGGCCGCGGCCAAGATTGCCAAGCATGCCGTTGCCCACAAGACAACCGTGCGCGACGCAGTGATCGAGCTCGGTTATGTGGAACGCGGGGAGGTTACGGAGGAACAGCTGGATGAAGCACTAGATGTGACCAAGATGCTCGGAAACCACTAGGCTTTCGAACTACGCGCTTCGGTGCGCGTGACCGGGCCGGCGTCGTCGTGAACTTCCCGAATTTCCACGAGGACGCCGGCCCTTTTACGCCCGAAACCGCTGGCAGGGAGAGGTTCGCCCACCATGTAGCTGCACGTCACAGTAGATTTATTTGCACTCATCCCCCACGAGTGCAAAAATACACTTTGTGACAGAAAGTGAATATTTGCGAGCCGAGACTCGGAGCGACGGACTCCGCGAGCGCAAGCGATTCGAGACTCGACGAGCAATCCACGAAGCCTGTTTGGACCTCGCGGAGGAAAACGGCTTCAACGGATTCACTGTCGACGAGGCTGCAACACGAGCGGGTATTTCGCGGCGAACCTTTTTCAATTACTTTGCGAGCAAGGAAGACGCGATCTTCGACATCGAGTCTGAAGAGGTCCGCGCGGTTTATCGAGAGAGGTATCTCTCGGGTGATTACCATTCCTCGGACAGTTCCGTCGTCGGGGAAATCATCCACATGTATGCCGACATTGAGCGCACTCGTTTGGACGGTTTTAGACCCTCGCACATGCGACGCGTCAGAGGGATCATCACGGAGAATCCGAAATTGATCGACCATTTCATCAAGAAGGCCGAAGCCAATTTCCAGGAACGTTCGGAGATCCTCAGACAGAGACATCCGCATTTGTCCTCCGAAGAGCGCATGATCGCACTCAAGACCGTCGAGACGGTCCGCCACCTTTACATAGAGCATCTCGGAGAGTCCACGACGTATGGGCCGGAGAGACTCATCAAGACTTACGACGACGTCGCACGCATCGGGTTCAGCCCCGTAACGGACGCGTCGAGCATGACCCTACAGGAGAAGAATTGACCAGTACCTCCGCGCAAGGCGCGGCCCCCGCGGCGGGCAAGAAGTCGCGGCGCAACCAGCAGCTTACCAACGCTGACGGTAAGTTTCTGCTGACCAAGCGAAGGATTTGGACCATCTTCGCGGCTCTCTTGGTCGCCATGTTCTTGGCTTCCATGGACCAGACAATCGTTTCGACGGCTCTGCCCACTATTGTCGGCGACCTCGGCGGCGTCGAGCACCAGACGTGGGTCACCACGGCCTATTTATTGGCGTCCACCCTGGTCATGCCCATTTACGGCAAATTCGGTGACACCTTGGGGCGCCGCAACCTGTTCCTCATCGCGCTGGTGATTTTCACGGGCGCCTCCCTGGTCATCTCGTTGTCCACGAGCTTCTGGTTCTTCGTGATCTTCCGTGCGATTCAGGGCCTGGGCGGCGGTGGTCTGATGATTCTGGCCCAAGCGATCATCGGTGACATCATCCCCGCCAAGGAACGTGGACGCTACATGGGTGTCATGGGCTCCGTGTTCGGCATGTCCGCCGTCGTTGCCCCGCTGCTGGGCGGGTTCTTCGTGGACCACCTGACGTGGCAGTGGTGCTTCTACGTCAACGTTCCGCTCGGCGTCGTAGCGCTGATCGTCGCGATGGTGTTCCTGAAGCTGCCGTCCCATCGCCCGGAACATCGGATCGACATCCTGGGTGTCATTTTCTTGTCGATCACCACGACGTGTTTGATCTTCTTCACCGATTTCGGCGGATCCGACGCCCACGGTTGGGACGCGATCGAGACCTGGATGTGGGGCGCCGGTGCGCTCTTGGCTGGCTTCGTCTTCGTGTTGACCGAGTCCAAGGCCAGCGACCCGATCATTCCGCTCACCCTGTTCAAGAACCGGATCTTCATCGTCGCGACGGCGATCGGATTCTTCCTGGGTATGTGCATGTTCGCGGCCCTCGCCTTCATCCCGACCTTCCTTCAGATGTCGACCGGGACGTCGGCCGCGGCCTCTGGGCTGCTGATGCTGCCGATGATGGTGGGCCTGATGCTCACCTCGATCGTCTCGGGTAATTTGATCTCGAAGACCGGCAAGTACAAGGCCTATCCGCTCATCGGGACCCTGGTGACCTCGGCCGTGATGGTATGGATGACCTCACTGACGGCAGATACCCCGGTGTGGGTCATCTGCGCGATGCTCTTCAGCTTCGGCTTCGGCCTGGGACTCATCATGCAGGTTGTCGTGCTGGTCGTCCAGAACTCGGTTCCCTTCACCCAGTTGGGTACGGCCACGAGCGCGAACAACTACTTCCGTGAGATGGGGTCTTCGGTTGGCGTCGCAATCTTCGGTGCGATGTTTACCTCGCAGCTGTCGACGAAGCTCGGCGATCTGTTCACGTCGTTGCCGCCGGAAGCTGCGCAAGGAGCCGGCGCTGAAGGCGCTGGTGGGAACTCTGCTTCGTCCTTGACCCCGCAAATGCTCAACGATATGCCCGATTTCCTGAGGGATGGCGTGGTTCGTGCATACGCAGAGTCGTTGGCACCCGTATTCTGGTATCTCCTGCCCTTCATGGCCTTGGCATTCGTCCTCGCGTTCTTCCTCAAGGAGATTCCGCTCCGTTCGGTCTCCGGAATGGTCGCCAGGGGCGAAGCCATTGACGGCGAAGAAGCAGAGGTTGCCTACCAAGGCCTGATGACCGGTAGTTTCCCCGTCGTTTCAACCAACGCCGCCTCAGACTCGGATGGTGCGACCGAAGAGTCAGAATCCTCGGATCCCTCCGAGGACGACACCGTCAAGGGATACAGGGGACGTCACGCCGCGCGAGTCGACTCGGAGGACGAGTCCGCCGTGCACCAGTCCACCGAACGCTAGGAAACACACGCAAAACCGCGGAAATGTTCCGCACAACACTATTCCGCCCCCCTTCTGTGTGATTCGACCCTCAAGAAGGCCCGGGGCGGAATAGTCTGTTTAAAGGCCTAGTTGAAGTGAGTAGAAGCGTGATTGAGTTAGGTCGAATCCGATCGACAAGGAATCGAGGAACATTGAAACTCGCAGAACAGATCGTGAAGCAACTGGTCGAGGCCGGCGTCCACCGTATCTACGGTATCGTCGGTGACTCCCTCAACCCCATCGTGGACGCCGTGCGCGCCACAGGCGGCGCAAAGAAAGGCGGCATCGACTGGGTGCATGTCCGCCACGAAGAAGCTGCCG
The DNA here is from genome assembly GCF_004136585.1 of Rothia uropygioeca. Classification (NCBI taxonomy): domain Bacteria; kingdom Bacillati; phylum Actinomycetota; class Actinomycetes; order Micrococcales; family Micrococcaceae; genus Rothia; species Rothia uropygioeca. Next base: position 240,833 of record NZ_NOIR01000004.1, read on the forward strand.
CATTCGCCGCCGGTGCGGAGGCCCAGTTGACCGGTGAACTCGCCGTGTGCGCCGGTTCCTGTGGTCCGGGCAACCTCCACCTCATCAACGGGCTCTTTGACGCGAACCGCTCCCAGGCCCCCGTCCTTGCCATCGCCTCACAGATTCCCAGCGTTCAGATCGGTCAGGGCTACTTCCAGGAAACCCATCCCGACCGCCTGTTCGAACAGTGCAGCGTCTACAACGAGTTGGTCTCCACGACTGACCAGGCTCCGCGTGTTTTCTCGACCGCGATCCGCTACGCGGTCGGACAGTCCGGAGTTTCCGTGGTGACCCTCCCGGGCGACCTCGCAGATGAAGACGCCACCGCAGAGGCACCGGCCATCGGCAACCTCCGCCGCTCCCCGAAGGTTCCTTCGGATGCGACGATTGCCGAGTTCGCTACTGAGATCAACAACGCCAACAAGGTTGCTCTTTTCGTCGGTGCCGGCGCCAAGGGCGCCCACGACGTCGTCGTCGAATTGGCCGACAAGATCGCAGCCCCCATCGGGCACTCCCTGCGCGGCAAGGACTTCATTCAGTACGACAATCCGTTCGACGTTGGTATGACGGGTCTGCTGGGCTATGGTGCCGCCGCGGAAGGCATTCACGACGCCGACCTGATGATCATGCTCGGCACGGACTTCCCGTACGACCAGTTCCTCCCGGACACCAAGACCATCCAGGTCGACATCGCGCCCGAGCGCATGGGCCGACGCACCAACGTGGATCTCCAGATCGAAGGCAGCGTCCTGGAGACGCTGGAGAAGCTGCTGCCCGCCGTCGATCGCAAGACGGATCGCAAGTTCCTGGAGAAGCTGCTCAAGCGGCACGACACCATCATGAACAAGGCCGTCGGCGCCTACACCCGCAACGTGGAGAAGCACAAGCCGATCCACCCGGAGTACGCCGCTTCCCTGCTGGACCAGGTCGCAGACAGGGACGCGATCTTCACCGCAGATACCGGCATGTGCAACGTCTGGTCCGCTCGGTACATCAACCCGCTCGGAACCCGGCGATTGATCGGCTCCTACTTGCACGGGTCGATGGCGAACGCTTTGCCGCAGGCCGTGGGCGCACAGGTCGCCTTCCCCGACCGTCAGGTCATTTCGATGTCGGGTGACGGCGGCCTCTCGATGCTCTTGGGCGAACTCGCGACCGCCTCGATGTACCAGTTGCCGCTGAACATCGTGGTGTTCAACAACTCGACGCTTGGCATGGTCAAGATGGAGATGATGGTCGATGGTCTGCAGGACTACGGCGTCGACGTGCCCGACATCAACTACGCCGACGTGGCCAAGGCGATGGGTTTCCACGCGATTCGCGTGACCGATCCCCGGAAGCTGCAAAAGGCCTACGAAGATGCCCTCGCGTACAACGGCCCGAGCGTCGTGGAGGTCATCACGGATCCGCTGGCCCTCTCGGTTCCCCCGCAGATCAATAACAGCATGGTCTTCGGCTTCGCGACCGCGATGTCCAAGATCGTGTTCAACCGCGGCGCGGGTGAGGCCGTTTCGATGGCCCGTTCGAATATGCGCAATATCAATGCGCTGAGGTAGAAACCGACCTCACATAACAGCGTTGCGTGAAAAAGGCCCCTCTCTGAGACCGCCTTTTTCACGCAACGCTTTTTTCGTTCACTACTCGAGGCCCTCCAAAGAAAACTCTGTACGGCCGGTGAATTCGGAGGCCGATCGAATCCGGTAACGCATCCGCTCGCTCATCTCCGGGAGGTCATCGAGGTCGGCCCATGCGACTTCCGTGGATTCCTCGTCGTTCACGCGAGCCGTTCCGGAAACGTAGCGGCATCGGAAAGTCAGATCGAGGAACTGAGCACGGTCTCCATTGGTGAAAGTTTGCGGCGGGTTGGCCTTGACCGATGCGAGGCCTTCGACTTCAATCACGACGCCGGCTTCTTCCTCGGCCTCGCGGATGGCCGTTACCGCGGGCTCTTCTCCCGGGTCCACGATTCCGGTGATGGGAGTCCACGCGCCGTTGTCCGAGCGGCGGCACAAAAGGACTCGACCTCGCTCATCGAAAATCACGGCCGTCACTCCGGGCATCCACAATGGGTCATGCCCGATCTTCTCGCGCAGTGACAGGATGAAGTCCGGTGTGGGCATGTGGGCTTGCTCCTTCTGGAGACGACGTCGACATCAGCACCCACCTTACTCGCGGGCGTTCACACCATGCTTTCGGGCAAGGCCAACCATGCCGCGGCCGAGCAGCCACCCATCCATGGGCCCAGGGCGACATGCCCATGGGGCTCGGTCCTCCGCAGAATGAGCAGAAATAACGCCCACAGGCCGCATGCGCAGAAAGTCAGCACAACGCCCGCAACCGCGTGAGGAACCGATACAAAGCCGCACACCCCACCGAGCAGCGGCGCCAACCTAATATCTCCACGCCCGACGGATCGCGGGGATAGCAAGCGCATGGCCGCATAAACCCCTCCTGTCACCAGTGCACCGAGGAACGACGTGATCATCCGATCGGCCTCGTCCGCACACCAGGCGGCCACGAAGAGCCCACCGCCCAACACGGGATACAGAGGCCGGACTATACGCCGCGGCAGGAGGTGCTCATGCGCGTCGATCCAGCTCAACCGTCCAATGGCGAGCACGTAGATCGCAATGCAGATGCCGCCGAGCGCTCCGGCGGCGATGCCGGGGCCGCCTCTGCCCCACCACGAGCAGATCACATCGATCATTGGCTGCTCTAGGATCCGAAGCGGCGCTGCCGTCCTGCGTAGTCCCTCAAAGCGCGCAGGAAATCAACGCGGCGGAAATCAGGCCAGAGGGCTTCGCAGAAATAGAATTCGCTGTAGGCCGACTGCCAGACCATGAACCCGGAGAGCCTCTGCTCGCCCGAAGTGCGAATCACCAGGTCGGGATCGGGCTGGCCCCTCGTGTAGAGATAGCTTGAAATGTCGTCCGCGGTGAGACCTTCGGCGACGTCGGCGATATCGCGACCGGCGTGGACGGCGTCGCTCAGCAATTCCCGAACGGCATCGACGATCTCTTGGCGTCCGCCATACCCGACAGCAATATTCACGTGCAGTCCGTCCACGTCAGCGGTCTGTTCCGTGACACCCGCGACTGTCTCCGGCAGCCCCTCGGGAAGCAGATTCAGAGCCCCGACCGGTTGCAGACGCGCGATTCGGCTCTTGCCAAGCTCATGCAGAAGATCGTCAATGACCCCGATGAGGTCCCCCAGTTCGGAGGCAGGGCGCTTCAGGTTCTCGGTCGAAAGCATATAGAGGGTCACGACGTTGATTCCGAGCTCACGGCACCATCCGAGGAATTCAATGATGCGCTCGGCGCCTTTCTGATGGCCGTGTTTGGTGGTTTGGCCCATGAGGGCCGCCCAACGGCGGTTCCCGTCCACCATGACGCCGACATGGTGGGGCAAGCGTTCAGAAGGTATAGAAGCCGCCAGATTGCGCTCGTACACGCTGTACAGAGGCTTGACTAGCTTCATGATGTTCCTTTGACCCGAGAGGTTTATATGGCAGATCCCAACGTCGTTCAGCAACCGACCAAAGATCCTTTGTGGCTTAACCGTACCTTCTCTCGCCCCTGCCCGATGTGCACGTCCACAGTCACACAGGCGCTTCACGATGCACCCTAATAGACTTCACATGAACCGCCCGCGCTCGAGAGGACCCTACGCATGAGCTCGAACTCAAATCGACAAGGACCGACCGGAGGGTCCAGGCCGGCCAGTGGTAACGCGGGTTCACATCACCAGAAGTCGTTCGGGAAGAATGCCGGCCCTGCCGCTCGTGCGGCAACAGCGAAGGCTGAGGACGTCGCCACTGCGGCGGCGGATCGCTTTCACGACGTTCTGGAACGCAAACCCCTGTGGCGGGGATGGATTCACTCGTCCTTCGCACCCGTGGCATTCGCCGCAGGGATCGTCCTGATCGTCCTGGCCGGAGGCGGTGCGCGTTCGGCTGCTTGCGCCGTATTCGGATTGACCAGCGTCGTGCTCTTCTCGGTTTCCGGGATGTACCACCGCGCCTACTGGCAGGACAAGGCACGGATGGCTTTCAAAAGGTTGGATCACTCCAACATTTCTCTGGTCATCGCCGGAACCTATACGCCGCTGGCGCTGACGTTGTTGGATCAGCCGCGGACCGCAATCCTGCTCTGGAGCGTTTGGGCCTGCGCGCTTTTGCTCATCGTCTTCCGGGTTTTCTGGACCGGAGCACCGCGGATGCTCTACACACCGTTGTACGTGGTTATGGGGCTCATGGCCCTGTTCTACATGGCCGATTTCTGGTCGGTCAGTCCCGTAGCGACAATCCTCATCTGCGTGGGCGGAGTCTTCTACATCGTCGGGGCGGTCTTCTACGCTCTCAAACGACCCGTGCTCTCACCTCAAGTCTTCGGGTTTCACGAGCTGTTTCACGTCTGCACGATCCTCGGCTTCGCATGCCACTACATCGCGGTGGTCTTCTCGATCTACGTATGAGCGGTTCTAGTTGCGTCTTTCTCGGCTCGATCCCGAGTCGGGGTGTTGATCGGCATTGTGGTTCCCGTGTGCGGTCGGATCCCGGTCGGATTCCTCGACGTCGGAGGCCGTTTCGGTGCCGGCCTGCTCGGCAGCTTCTCGCTCTTCCGCCTCACGTGCCATCGCATAGTCGAAACGGTTCTTGAGGCGACGTTGTCTCCGGGTGTGGTCGAGAGCCACCAGTATGATCAGAACCGCCAACAGCAGCGTCAGCAGAAAACCCACGACGCCGGGCGAGACCTGATTTGCGTCCAGGCCCGGTTTCAGGCTCGGCGACTCTCCATCAGCGAGAAGTCCCGCGGAAAGATGCACAACGGTAGAGCTGGCGTTCATCATGAGGGTTGATCATTTCCTAAACGAGTAGCCGGAGCCTGTTTGTAGTCGATGCCCTCGGCGAAGCTGAATTCCGGAAGTTCCGTCTCAACCCGGTTCGCGGCGAGCACGTAGTCTTCATACGGCCAAATCTCCCGCTGCAGGTCGTTGGTGACGGCGAAGAAGAAGCCGTCGGGGTCGACCTGAGAAACGTGCGATTTCAGGGCCTGGTCCCGGACGTCGAAGCAATCCGAGCACGGAATCTGTGTCGTGGTCTGATGACGCGAAACCGGTGGTGCACCTTCCGGCTCAGACTCGGTGAACATCGCGATGCGCTCGGCGAAAGGCGACTCCATGCCACGTTCTTCCAGGGCCTTGTGGAAAGCCAGAAAGCGATCCACGTTGAAGGCGCGGTCGTAATAGAGCTTGAGCGGCTCCCACGCGTCTCCCTCGGCGAGGTAGCGGCGAGGGTCGCCGGCGGCTTCCCACGCCTCGATGGCGACCTTGTGCGCCATGATGTGGTCCGGATGCGGATAACCGCCGTTCTCGTCATAGGCAAGGATCACATGGGGCTGGAATTCGCGGACCACACGAATCAACGGAGCGGCCGCACGTTCCAACGGGGTCTTCGCGAAGCATCCCCACGGCAGAGGAGGAAGCGGATCACCTTCCGGCAGTCCGGAGTCCATGAAGCCGAGCCAACGGTGTTCGACCCCGAGGGCTTCTCGGGCGCCTGCCATCTCTCGGTGCCTCAGCCCTGCCAGGTCCCAGTGCGATCTCGGGTTCTCCTCGACGCCTGGGTTCAGAATCGACCCGCGCTCTCCACCGGTACATGAGACAACCATCACACGGGCTCCGCGACGCGCGTACGCGGCCATTGATGCCGCACCTTTGCTCGACTCGTCGTCAGGGTGCGCATGAACCGCGAGAATTCTCAGGCCGGTGTAGTCCGACTCGAGCTCGTGCTGCCCAGAGCGCTTCGCCTGTGTCAAGGCAGATTCTTGAGCGCTTGTCACGTACTGACACCTCATTCTTTTCGATACAGTAGAGAGTACTTCACGGTTCCCGTCCGCAGCCCCCTGCGCCTTTGCAGGACTCACACGGGCGGGCCCGCAGACTATGGACAGGTTTTCCCCAAATTGACCACTTCCACTCTAGACCAGCGATACGGCAAGAACCGTTCTGCACGTCATCTCTCCAAACGTGCATGGTGGGGCATCGTCGCCGTGCTTGTAGTGCTGGCGGCTGTATTCGTGGCGTGGCTCGCGTACGGAAACTCACAAGCACCGTCCTTCAAGGAAGTGAGCTTCGACGACTCCCGCGCTGATGCAGTCACGCTCGATTTCGAGCTGACCAAGGAACCTGATCAACAAGTCACCTGCGCCGTTCAGGCTCTCAACGACCAGCACGCGATCGTGGGCTGGAAAGAGATCACCATCGGCGATGTCCCGGCCGATCAGCTCAAGAACAAGACCTCGACCCACAGGGTCAGCCTTCGCACTACTTCACAAGCCCATACGGCGACCGTGGATTCCTGCTGGAAGTCAAGCTAAAAGATTAGTTTTCAGTTCCGTGCGTCACTAGCTACAATTGAACCTTGACGTCTCCCGCCATGGGTTTGCCCTGGCGGGTTTTATCTATCCGTTCAGACGCCGTGTGGGGAGGTCAACACCTTCCTCGCAGGAACCACCGTGAAAAAATCGCGGCCGCGGCGTCGCACCAAGGAGACATCATGTCAGAAGAAACCACCGAAAATGGCACGTGGCTGACCCAGGAGGCTTACGACCGCCTCCAGGCCGAACTCGATGATCGTGAGGGTCCCAAGCGCCAGGAGATCGTCGACCGCATCGAAGCTGCTCGCGAAGAGGGCGACCTGCGCGAGAACGGTGGCTACCATGCGGCCAAGGAAGAGCAAGGCAAAAATGAGGGCCGCATCGCCCAGTTGCGTTACTTGCTCGAGAACGCCGAAGTCGGTGCCAAGCCCGCGGACGACGGCGTCGTCGAATCCGGCATGCTTGTCGAAGCGGAAATCGGCGGCAAGAAGCTGACCTTCCTCCTCGGCAGCCGCGAGGTCGCCGAGACACTCGTGGGCGACCAGGACATCCAGGTCTTCTCCGAGAAGTCCCCCATGGGTCAGGCTATCCACGGCCACAAGGTCGGCGACCAGCTGTCCTACAAGGCACCCAACGGAAAGGACATTCAGTTGAAGGTCCTCTCGGCCAAGCCGTACTAGTCCATCCGTCCCAGACGTCATGAAAAATCCGGACCCGCTTGTCGGCGGGTCCGGATTTTTGTGGTGTAAGAGCATCTGCGGGGCGGATTGGCCCCCGCAGAGATCACGTCGTCAGCCGACGACCATCGGTGTGAAACCCTCGGCTTCCAGAGCCTGAAGCACTTCGTTGCTGTGCTCCTCCCCTTTTGTCTCCATGTCGATCGTGATGGATACGTCTCCCATTGACAGCGAACCGCCGACGCGCGTGTGGTCCACACCCGTCACGTTTGCACCGCAGTCCGAGATGATACGGGAAATGTCGCGCAGCTCCCCCGGGTGGTCGGTCAACATGATCTTGACCGTCAGGTAGCGTCCTGCAGCCGAGAGACCCCGCTGGATCACCTTCAGCATCAGCATGGGATCGATGTTGCCGCCCGAGAGCAGGCAAACGGTTGAGCCGAGGTTGCCGTATTTCTCGTTGAGTTTGCCATTCATCAAGGCGGCGACTCCGACGGCTCCGGCCGGTTCGACCACGAGCTTATTGCGCTCGATCAGGAAGATGAGAGCACGGGCGAGGTCGTCTTCGGAAACCGTGACGACGTCGTCGACGAGCTCTTTGATGATGGAGAAGGGCAACTGGCCCGGACGGCCGACCGCAATACCGTCTGCGATCGTCGAGACCTTCTTGAGCGGGACCAAAGCGTCCGCGGCCAGGGACGGCGGATAGGCGGCCGCGTGCTCGGCCTGAACGCCGATCACCCGGATCTTCTTGCCGGTTCTGGCCTCATGGTTCTTGGCCGCGACGGCCACGCCGGCCAGAAGACCGCCACCGCCGACGCCGGTGATGATGGTGTCCACCTCGGGCACTTGGTCGATAATTTCGGTGCCGAGCGTTCCCTGGCCCGCCACGATGTTCTTGTTGTCGAAAGGGTGAACGAACACTGCGCCCGTCTCGTCCGAGTATCGTTGAGCCTCGGCCAAGGCCTCGTCCACCGTGTCTCCGTGGAGGATAACCTCCGCACCGTGGCCTTGGGTCGCGGCTATCTTCGGCAGCGCCGCACCCTGTGGCATATAAATACGAGCGGTGATTCCCAATTTCGACGCCGCCAACGCAACTCCTTGCGCGTGGTTGCCGGCGGACGCCGCGACCACGCCCGCGGCCTTCTCCTCGTCGCTGAGCTGGGCAATACGGTTGTAGGCGCCTCGCACCTTGAATGATCCGGAACGCTGCAGGTTCTCGCACTTGAAATAAACCGGCGAACCGATCTTCCGTTCGAGCGCTCGAGAATGCGCAATAGGAGTCCTCTCAATGATCCCTTCCACAAGCTGGGCCGCTTGTTCTATGTCCTCGATCTGGACAGGGAGATTTTCCAAAGGGGTCACTGATCCATCCTTACTTCGGATACTGCGGTCATGGGCGGTGGCCCACTCACGACAAATTACTTTCCTGAGGACGCCTGAGTCGAGGGTGACCCCTCATCGTCCGCGTTCTGGACGTCCGGCGCATCGGCGTCGGCCGCGGGGGCTTTCGTGGAACCGTTGCTCTTGGAGAGCCTTTCCTTGACCTTCTGGGCCGCGGACTTCTTTTGAGCCCGCTGTATCTCCCAGTCAAAGGCGTACGGGGTGGTTCGAATATTGGGGTCGTCCTCCCATTCCCGGTTGGCCAGGTAACGGATCACGGTGTTCACCACAGCGAGAACAGGAACGGCGAAAAGCGCGCCGATGATGCCCAGGACCATTGATCCGAGGGCCACCGCGAGTACAACCGCCAGAGGATGCAGGGAAACGGCTTTGCCCATGACGAGCGGCTGAAGAATGTGGGACTCGACCTGCTGGACCAGAAGAACCGCGGCCAGCATGATGACCGCGTTGATCGGTCCGTTGGCAACCAGGGCCAGCAATACGGCCACCGCGCCGGAGACGAGGGCGCCGATAACCGGTATGAATGAGCTCAGGAACACCAGGACGCCCAGAGGGAAAGCCAGCGGCACACCGAGGATCAGGGCGGCGAGTCCAATACCCAACGCATCGACGAACGCCACGAGGACCTGCACACGGGTGTAGGAAACCAGAGAGTGCCATCCTCGGCGTCCCGCGCCGTTGACCGCCTGCCGGGCCTTTCGGGGGAAGAACTTCAACATGAAGAGCCAGATCTTCTCTCCTTCGAGCAAGAAGAAGATCAGCGTGAACAGCATGATCAGCAAACCGGTGCCGACTTCTCCGGCGGTCGAGCCGACGGCCGCCGCACCGCTCATGAGCTGACTGGAGTTCTCTTTGGCCGTGGTGGTCAGCGAACTGATGGCGTTGTCGACTTGGTCCACCGACAGCTGCAATGGCCCGTCGGAGAGCCACTGCATGAGTTCGTGATAGCCGGTGACGAGTTGATCGGAGAGCTGGGAGAAACCTTTGACCAGCTGCTGACCGACCAGGGTCAAAAGAGCGAGGACCAGAACGATTGCGCCCAGTTCAACGATCGCGGTGGCTATACCGGCTCGCACTTTCTTCCCCCGAAGCCACAACACGAAGGGAGAAAGCAGCCCGGCAATCAATGCGGCCACCAGAACCGAAATAATAACGGTGCTCACTGAACGCGAGAGGAAGACGACGACACCCGCCATCGCCAAAATCACGATGATCCGCCACGACCAGGCGGCCGCGACATTGAGCGCGTATGGGATATCGGGGCCGTTCGATGGGCGCTCCGAGCCTCCGTTCTTGGCCCCACGGACTTCTGAGATGTTTTCTGCGGTCACGTTCGAACTCGAGTTCATAGATTTCATCATAGAGGTGATGGTGGTTCTTTCTCTGAAGACGACACCGGGGCCTCACCTTTCAGGTGAGGCCCCGGACAGTTTGGGAAACGTATGCGAAAAATGATTCCGCTAATTCCTCGGCATGAAGTAACTGAGGAGGCGAAGGATCTCGACGTACAGCCACACGAGCGTGACAATCAAACCAAATGCGAGTCGCCAAGATTCCTTTTGGGGAACCCCCGCGCGCAGGGCGCCGTCGATCTGCTGAAAATCTTGGATGAGGCATGCACAGGCCATGATCACGGCGAGCAAACCAATGATGATTCCCACGGGGATGCCGAAGATCGTGAAGTCACGCATTGACGAGCCGGTGAAGGCGCCGAAAATCAGGTTTCCGACGATAAAGACGAGGTAGGCGACCATCCCGATGGCCAAGACCTTCGCGGTCTTGCCCGAGATCCTGACCCCGGCTTTCGCATAGAGGGCCAGCATGCCGAGGAATACCACCAGGGTGGATACGACAGCCATCAAGACGATGCCGCCGAACTGGGACTCGAATATACGAGAGATACCGCCGAGGAAGAGACCCTCGCACGCCGCGTAAGCCATGACCAAGGCGGGTGAAGTCTTGCGCTTGAAGATCACGACCATCGCCAGGACGAATCCGATGATCCCGAAGAGAGCGGAAATTCCGCCCAAGAACCAGCCTACTGCTCCGCCGACGGCAATCAGACCGAGCATGCTCAAAGTCTTGACCACGACGTCGTCCATGGTTGCCCGCTGCATATCCGCCGATGTCGCCGCGGGAGCGTTGTACATCTGGTTCAAAGACGCGGCACTCGGCGCCTGTTGGCCGCCTTGCTGCTGGCCATAGCGGTTCTGCCCGTACTGGTCCTGCTGCGGCTGGCCAGCATAAGCATGGTCGGTTCGCTGCGCATCATTGTTCATGCGCCTGATCAGGGGATTTCCACGTCCCATGGGATTCCTCGATTCTCAAGCGGTGGTCTCCCGAGACGGCCGCACCGTGCTTGTTGCACCGGCCGAAGCATACCCGGGATTTTTTCCATTCTACAGAATGGCGCGCCAGGACATCAGGGCAATACTGGTCATTCCGCTCTCGGGCGAGAAAATGATGGCTATATCTGGTGCCCCAGGTGGGACTCGAACCCACACTGAACGGATTTTAAGTCCGCTGCCTCTGCCGATTGGGCTACTGGGGCGAGACTCACCCCGCACTTTCGCGCGAAAGTGCGGGGTGGCGTCATTGGTTGTTCCCCGATATTACGGGAACCGAAGCTGACTCAGAGTCGAGCCTTCTCTTCCTTCGGAGCGGTTCCGGTTGCCTCCTGGAACGGCAGACGCGGGGAACGCTCATTGCGGATCGGCGAGGTATCCCGACCGAAGATCGTGCCCAGCAACCAGTTCGCGGCCACGCGAGTGGTCCGCTCGACGGTCGGGATCGCCATGCCGTGGTATCCACGGTGCATGAGCCAAGCCACGGGGCCTTCGAAGGAGCGGCCCTTGATGTTGGCGACGCCCTTATAGACGCCCAAACCGGCTACGGCGCCCAGATTCTCGTGGTAGTAGTCCTTGAGCTCCCCACCGTTGCGCGCGGCCAACAGGTTCTCGGCCAGCGTTACGGCCTGACGCGACGCGTGCTGGGCGTTGGGGACGCAGAAGCCGCCCACACCCTTTCCGGTCAGGTCCGGAACGGCAGCGTTGTCGCCAGCAGCCCAAGCACCCTCGAGGACTCCGTCGTCACCGGTGACGCGCAGGTCTGCGCCCACACGGACACGGCCGCGCTCATCGAGCGGCAATGAGGAGTTCTTGAGGAACGGGGCGGCCATGACACCGGCGGTCCAGATCAGCGTCTGAGTCTCGACCTCACCCGCCGGCGACTTGTCGCCCATGTTGATCAGTTTGCAGGTGTCTCCGTCGACCTCGCCCAAGGAGGTGTTCAACAGTACTTCGATGCCGCGCGAACGCAGGTGCGCGACCACCGACTCGGCGCGGTCCTCCGGGACCTCCGGCATGATCCGGCCCATGGCCTCGATCATCACGAAACGCAGGTCGGAAACGCGAAGGCGGGAGTTGCGGGAAACCGCATCGCGAGCCATATCCTCGAGCTCTGCGATGGTCTCGACGCCGGCGAAACCACCGCCGACCACCACGAAAGTCAGGGCACGACGACGAGCCGCCTCGTCCTTGAGCAGGGACGCGGTCTCGATGCGGTCAAGCACCCAGTTACGAACGTGGACGGCTTCTTCGACGGTCTTCATGCCGATCGCGGCCTCGGCCAAACCAGGAATCGGGAAAGCACGGGTTACGGAACCGGCGCCGATCACGATCTGGTCGTACTTGAGCTCGTATGTGTCACCGTCGTCATTGCCGCGCACGGTAGCGGTCTTCGACTCATGGTCGACCTTCTCGACCCGAGCACCCAAGATTTCGCAGTCCTGAAGGTGCTGGCGCAGCGGAACGGTTGCGTGGCGCCCCTCGATGCTGCCGGCGGCCACCTCGGGCAGGAATGGCTGGTAGGTCATGTACGGGTTTGGGTCGACCACGGTCACAACGCCGCCCGAAGCCTTGATGGCCTTCTGGATCTTGGTTGCTACGGTGAAACCGACGTATCCGCCGCCAACTATCAGAACGCGAGGGCGATCGTTCGCCACCTGGTTAAAAGACATGGTAGAAATGCTACTCCCTTAAGATGTGTGGACTGCGATGGTCTCGATTCCCCATATTGCCATCCAAAACCTTACGCCGCTATCCGGGTTTCCGCCGCTTTATTGCCTACGCCCCCAGAAATCCGTACTTCTTTGATCTCCCGATACCCCATGAGAGTTCCGGCTGCGTTTTCCCAGCCCAAGGTATTCGGCCAGGACTCGCCTCGGAGGGTGAGGCGGCGAACCCAGAATTCTCCGCAGTCTGGCGACGGTTCCAGCGGCCAGCAACCACATCCAGCCGGCAACCGCGGCAATGAGCCCGATCGGCAGCAGAAGGTTCACATGTGAACCCGGGGCCGCCTCGGGGGCGGCGACTGGATCGATCTTCTCCCCCACCGTGTGTTCTTCCGCCGGAGGATCGCTGGGCTCGTCCGTCGGATCCGCCCGACGATGAACCTTCGCCCACGCGGCGACGGAACCCAACGGATTGTCTCGGACCCCCGAGACGTCTTCGTCTCGCGTCAGAGCGGCGGTCGGATCGACGACCCCGTACCCGTATTGGGGATCACGGCCCGGCGGGCCCTGGTCCCTGGCCGTGTCGATGAGCCGCTTGATGATTTGGGCTGAGGATTCGTCGGGATACTTCTGCCTCATCAGGGCGAGCACCCCGGAGACCATCGGTGCCGATGCCGATGTACCGGACCACAGTCCATATTTGTTCTCGGGCATTGCGCCGATGAGATCCTCGCTCGGAGCCGCAACGGCGATCGAGATCCCTTGCGCCGAGGAATCCCACGATGCCTTTCCCTGGCGATCCACGCCGCCCACTGAGAGTACCCCGGGGATAGTCGACGGCGCGCCAACCTGCGTCACCCCCGAGCCTCGGTTGCCAGCCGAGGCGACCACCACGGCATCGTGGTCCTGCGCATGTTCAAAGGCCTGATCCCACGAGTCCGGCCAATCGGTCTTTGACGAACCGACCGAAAGGTTAATGACTTTGGCCCCCGAATCGACGGCTTCCCGCACGGCTCGCGGAATCTGGTCTTCGACCGCGACGCCGCCGGGGTTCTGGGTTCCCAACCACGCGGAGATCGGGACGATGCTGGCTTCGGGAGCAATGCCGATCACGCCGGCGCCGTGCCCCGGCTCCCCCTCAGGAGCCTTGCTCGCATCGCGGCCTTCGTGGCCGTGCCCCGCTATCATCGACGCTACAAGGGTGCCGTGTTCGGGTTCGGCTCCGATCGGTTTCCAGCCGTCCGAGCTACCTCCCTTAGACACGTCCTTCCCCGACTCCACATTTCCCGTGAGGTCCTGGTGGTTTCCGTCCACTCCGGTGTCGATCACGGCGACTTTGACGCCTTTGCCGGTCGTTTGTTTCCACGCGGAGCGGATGCCCAATTCGTCGAGCCAGTACTCGTGGTCTCTGACGTCGTCGCCCTTGGGATGGGAGGATACGACCGGGACGGTGGGCAACGGACCCGGTTCCGCATGGGCAGACGTCACGGCCGCGACGGAGACAATTCCCGCTGCCAGAGCCGCTGCCAAGACCCGCATTCCGCGCCCGTGCCGCATGATGACTCAGGGCTTCTTCCGAGCCGCGGCGACGGACAGGGCGATGCCGTCCAGGATGTCGTGCTCGCTCGCGATGCACGTGGCAATGCGACCGTCGGTCAGTTCGGAGGTTCTTTCCGCAATACGTGCCCAAATTTGAGCGCCCGCACCGATCACGTCGACGCGGCCCTCGTGCATGATCCCGAGTTCGGAACGTTCCTGACGTGACATGTTGGTCAGGATCCGCGCGGCCTCGGAGACCGCTTCGATGCTCAGTTCGCTGCCGTGAATCCGGTCCGGATCGTATTCTTTGAGGCCAAGGGCCTGTGCGGTGACCGTTGTGACGGAGCCAGCCACACCGACCAGGCGCGTTGCGGTTCCGATCGGCACCGAGTCGAGCGCCGTGGTGACGGCAACATCGACGTCGTCCAGGAGTCGCCGAATCTGGCCTTCGGTCGGCGGATTAGAGCTCAGGTGCCGCTCGGTCAACCGAACGCAACCTATATTGACCGACCGGGACGCGATCACGCCGTTCTCGTCCCCCAGGACAAATTCCGTGGATCCCCCTCCGACGTCGACGATCAGGTTCCGTCCGCTGTGGGCGGCTTTGATGGTCGCGGCGGCACCGTAGAAGGACAGCTCGGCTTCTTCCGAACCCGAGATGACTTCAGGAGCGACCCCGAGCCGATCCGTGATTCCTTCGACGAAGGCATCGCGATTGCCCGCGTCTCGGGTCGCGCTCGTCGCGACCATACGAACGTGCTTGACCTTGTGCTTCTTGATCAAGGCCGCGTATTCCTCGGCGGCCGCGAAGGTCCGGTCCAGGGAAGCCTGTGCCAGCCAGCCGGTGGCGTCGACTCCCGCGCCCAACCGAACGACCCGCATTTGCCGGACGATGTCGGTGACCTTCGGGTGCGTCCCCTCCGACGGATTCTTCTCGACGTCCGCGATGAGCAGGCGAATCGAATTGGTGCCGCAATCTATAGCTCCAACGCGCATAGTTGTCCGTGCTCCTTAGACCTGGTTCGACGGTGACGATTCTTCGCGCCACGCTGGGTCGCAGGCGCATTGTTCGGGCATCCACCACTGCTCAATGGCATGCAGGGTCTCGTCCCCAAAGGGGTTGATTCCTTCGCCGACGGACAGTGTATGGCCAAGCACCGCGTGAAGGCATTTGACCCGTTGTGGCATCCCGCCGGCGGATATCCCCTCGATCTCCGGAACCGGATCGGTGCCCGCTTTGACACGTACCCGTTCACGCTCGTCGAGGTAATTCTGGTGAGCGGCCTGGTAGGCCTCGGCCAGTGCTTGGTCCCGCGTGATGCGGTCCGTCATGTCGTACATCAGGCCGGCGGCTTCCAACCGGGAGGCGGCCTGCGTAATGACCGGGTGGGCCAGATAAAAAACGGTCGGGAAAGGCGAACCGTTCGACAATCGAGGTGCGGTTGCGGCAACGAGCGGGTTCCCGCAGACACACCGAGCCGGAATTTCGACGACGTCGCGCACAGTCCGCCCCAACTCGCGCGAGAGAACGAGCAGATCCTGCTGGGTCGGGTCCAGGGTGTCCTGGCTGGCGCCGAATCCGCCGGGTTCTTGAGCGGCTGATTTCTGAGTCACCGAACTCCTTCTCGAGGTGCTGCTTTCACGGATTGTGCGTAGGTCATTTCGACGACTCCGACAGTGAGGCCCACAGGTTTTCTCCCCACGAGGGCGGCGTAGACGTCGTCGCTTCGGCCGATGAGTCGTCCGCCTGGTCGCTCTGCTTATCCTTGCCCGTCACCACATACGGTGTTTCCCCGGGGTTGACGTAGAACAACCGTTCTCGGGCCTGCTGCCGGACGTAGTCGTCGTCATTCCAGCGGTCGTTCTGATCCTTGAGATCCTGTTGCTCATCCTTGAGGTGGGAAATATCCTGCTGCAAACTGTTGATCTCTGCCTGCTGGGCAAAGTACCGGTGCACCGTGGGGGCCAAAGGAACCACGAGGGCCAGGATGATCAGGAGGAGCAACACGGTCCTGCCTGAAAAAGTCCTGGCAGCCACGGGTTCCCGGGTGTCCTCGACGTCGCCCCAGTCCTCTCGCCCGATTTGATCCTCTTTAGAGAATTCCGGGTCACGGAATGCGGAGCTGCCGCGAGGCTCCGCGCGCTCGACGACGCGCTTCTGTCGCCACGATCCGAACCCCAGCGTCTGGGATTCCCTCGACGAAGATTCGGAACGGGTCTCGTACGGGTCGCCCGAGAAATGGTTCGAGCTATCCGCCCTCTTGCGACCGAGACGGCGAGCCGCGGCTGAGAAGGGGTTCTTCATAGCGATCGGACCTCTCGAAGCAGGGGAAGGAGCTTTCGAACCCTCACTCTACCGAACGACGCCCCGCCCGGAAGAACCCGGCGGGGCGTCGTCATCGGATATCCGGCGTCGATACTACTCGGCAGAGAAACGCGGGAAAGCGGAGGCTCCGGCGTAAGTCGCCGCGCCGCCCAGCTCCTCCTCGATACGCAGAAGCTGGTTGTACTTGGCAACCCGCTCCGACCGTGCAGGGGCGCCGGTCTTGATCTGGCCGGAATTGGTTGCCACGGCGATGTCTGCGATCGTCGTGTCCTCGGTCTCTCCGGACCGGTGAGAAACCATGCAACGGAATTCGTTGGTCTGCGCCAGAGAAATCGCGTCGAAGGTCTCCGTCAACGAGCCGATCTGATTGACCTTGACCAGCAGGGCGTTGGCGGCTCCGATCTTGATGCCCTTGCCGAGCCGCTCGGGATTGGTCACGAACAGGTCGTCACCGACGATCTGAACTTTCGCACCGAGCTGACGGGTGATGGTCTGGTAGCCGTCCCAGTCGTCTTCGTCGAGCGGATCCTCGATCGACACGAGCGGGTACGCATCGACGAGTTCGCCATAGTAAGCAGTCATTTCTTGGGCTGTCTTGCGGCCGCCTTCGAAGGAGTAGGTGCCGTCTTCCTTATTGAAGAATTCGGAAGAGGCGACGTCCAGAGCCAGGGCAACGTCCTTGCCCGGTGCGTAACCGGCCTTCTTGATGGCCTCGAGGATCAGGTCGAGTGCGGCCCGGTTCGAATCGAGATTGGGAGCGAAACCGCCTTCGTCACCAAGGCCTGTCGCCAACCCGCGGTCCTTCAGGACGGACTTGAGCGCGTGGTAGACCTCCGCGCCGTAGCGCAAGGCTTCCGCGAAAGTCGGCGCGCCGATCGGGGCGATCATGAATTCCTGGATGTCCACGTTGGAGTCGGCGTGAGAGCCACCATTGAGGATATTCATCATCGGAACCGGCAGAACGTGGGCGTTGGGTCCGCCGAGGTACTTGTAGAGGGGCAGGTCCGATGCTTCGGCAGCCGCACGGGCAACGGCGAGGGACACACCCAGAATTGCGTTGGCGCCCAGCTTGCCCTTGTTGTCGGTACCGTCGAGTTCGAGCATGGCGGCGTCGACCAGGCGCTGGTCCGTGGCGTCAAGACCGATGACCACCTCAGAGATCTCCTCGATGACCGCCTTGACTGCGTCCAGGACGCCCTTGCCCAGGTAGACGCTCTTGTCTCCGTCGCGGCGCTCGACCGCCTCGAACTCGCCCGTGGATGCGCCGGAGGGAACGGCGGCGCGACCGAAGCTTCCGTCTTCGAGAAGAACCTCGACCTCTACGGTCGGGTTGCCTCGGGAATCGAGGATCTGACGGGCATGAACGTCGATGATGATAGCCATCTGGATGCTCCTAAAAATCGTGAAGAATGAATTGGCTTTTCTGTACCGAGCCTAGTGAGTTTGTGGGAAATTCTGAACTGTTCCCGCACAGTGGGCCCGTTCTCACTTCCCATACTATCCAATTCCCACATAAGCACACATATTCTCAGGCATTCCCACCTGAGGAATCCACGAAATGACGAACCGCGCGCCGCAAAGCTTTTTCAGGATCCACGCCCCGTTCACGGGCATGGGCCACTACACCCAGCAGGTGTCTGCCGATCTCTTCCTCGGCGTCATCCGTGGTTCCGGGTGCCACCGACTCCGGAGAAACCTGAGTCTGCGGACGATCATGGTCGGAGGACGCGACGACTTCGGAAGAGCGCTCGTGTTCCAGGGTCTCGACCGCTTCGGGCAACGGCAAGGATGCCTTGGCAGCCTTGCTCAGTGTCTTCTCCGCGAGCGCCAGAGCCGGCAAGGCCGGTGGTATTCCGTCGAAAGGGCCTTTCCGTTCGGGCTTTTCGGCGCGTTTGATCTCATCCCAGCGCCGGGTGAGCGTTTCGAGCTCGTCGCTAGCCAAAGTCCGTTCTCCGACGGGACCATCCTCGGCGTCGGCGAATCCCCCGAATACGTGGGGATGCCGTCGAATCAATTTGGCATTGAGCCCTTGGATGACGTCCGCGATTCCGAAACCGCCGGCCTCCGAGGGGACTTCTTCCGCGACCCTCGCATGGAAGACCACTTGGAGGAGCACATCACCGAGCTCTTCCTGCAGAAGAGCACGGTCGACTCCGTTCGGTGCCTCGATGGCCTCGACGACTTCGTAGGACTCTTCGATCAAGTAACGGACCAATGAAGCATGTGTCTGTTCGCCGTCCCAGGGGCAACCGCCCGGCGACCGTAGGCGGTCCATGATGGCCACGAGCTCTTCGAAAGCCGCAGTCGGGGTTTCGGGTTCGAGTTCCGGCCCGTCGGGCTTGCCCCGCGGAAACTGTGATGTGGTCATGAACCGACCTCCGGGGATGTGGAATATCCGGCCAGCACGCGGTCGACGAGGTCGTTTCTTTCGTCCAAGGGCAGGAAAGCACTTTCTGCCGCGATCAACGTGACACTCAAGAAATCGTCGCGTTCATATCCGAACTCATGGGCCAGTTTGAGGAATTCGCGTGTCATCGACGTGCGGGACATCAATCTGTTGTCCGGATTGATCGTCACGGCGAAACCGAGGCTCCTCAGCAGCTCGACGGGGTGTTCTCTGTACTCTCTGGCCCAGCCGGTCGACGAATTCCCTGTCCGCGCCGTGACCCCGATATCGCTCACACGAGGGGCAGCGTCGGTCTGAAGATTCGAACAGGGGCAAATCTCGAGCGGGATGCGCCGGTCCCTGACCCAGGCCGCAACTTCTCCCATCGAGTACAGGGAAGTCGCAGGCACCAAGGAGACATCGTGGCTATGCGGTAAACGCGCCACGTTGTCCGCGAGCGCGGCGTGACGCTGCCTGCGCGTCAGGTCTTCGACGATCCGGACCCCGTGCCCGAGCCGTGCAGCCCTGCCCTCGTGGAGAGCCTGACGTATTGACTCGACCCCGTCTGCTTCTCCTGCGTGCAGGGTAACCTGCAGGAAATGCCTCGCGCAGTAGTCCAACGCCTCGCGGTGTAGTTCAGCGGAGAAACCAAGTTCGGGACCCGCAAGGTCGAATCCGACGACGCCGCTCGATCGATTACGCACGGCGGCCCGTGCAACTTCCAGGGAACAATCGTTCTGGCGCATCGCGCAGACGATCTGACGAATCGAAATGATGTGGCCGCGGTCCGCGGCGTCCGATTCTCCGGCAACGATCCCGCGCTCTACCGCGTGGATCGCAGCGTCGAGGTCCAGCCCTTCGCTGAGGTGTTGTTCGGGCGCCCAGCGCACCTCACCGTGAATAATCCCGTCCGCGGCGGCGTCGACCACGTATTCCCTGGCAACTCTTTCGAGCGCTTCGGCGGTGCGCATCACGCCGACGGTGTGCTCGAAAGTTTGGAGGTAGCGAGCCAGGGACCTCGAATCCGCTGCTTCTGAGAACCACCGTTCGAGCCGGGCCTGGTCGGTATACGGAAGCTCGTGGCCGACCTCGGCGGCCAGCTCGATCACGGTCTGCGGACGCAAGGAACCGTCCAGGTGATCATGCAGACATACCTTCGGAAGGGAGGCAATCCACCCTTCGTCATAAGCGTTGTCGAAGAGCGGCGTCACAACCTGCGCGCTCATTGCGCAGCTCGCCGGCGGATCCGTACTGTCATTCTCCGCTCAGAGGCTCCATTGAGTCAGCGCATCGGTCATGTGCTCGGGGATATTTGCTCCTGTGCGGGGGAACATCCGGAGTTCCTCGATGTACTGCTGGGCCGGAAGGCGATCCTTGTACTTGACGAAGCTTTCTTCGTCCTCGTAGGAGAACGAAACCAGCGGAGGCACGCCCGGGGTGAAGCGGAACATCATCGCGATCGGTGAGCCCGCGCCCTCTTGGTACGAATCCGACTTGAGCTCCAGGATGTGGAGGGCCTCTTCGGGGACGAGATCGAAGGTCTTGCGCTGATCCCAGAAGCCATTGCGGCGAACGTGGGTCAAAGCGTCGTAGTAGGAGCCGAGAGCGCGCACACGAATCAACACGGTCGAGACATCGCGGGCCGTACCGTTTGCACCGAAGAGAGTCTTCTGGGCTTCGCCCATACGTTGCAGAACGTCGGCTTCCGTCAGGACCAAGTTGCCCGGTGCGAGCTGCGTGGTCGATGGCTTCTGCGGAGCGGACTGGCCGGAGCTGGAGTACGACGGCGCGACATCGGTCTGGTCTGCCGTGGACGGGACGGAATCCGGCAAATCGGCGGCTACCGCAGAGGGAGCACCGGCCTCGGGACGGTTTTCCTCGCCTTCCCAGTGGGAGTCCTCGACCACGGCGGGAACAGGTTCGGCCGTCGTCTGACCGTCTGTGGTCGCTGTGTCCGCGCCCTTATCAACGTCCTTGGCGGACGGGGCCGTCTGTTGTGCGGCCTTTTCTTCGCCTTGTTTCGAATCCTTGCCGGAATCGGCCACAGCGGCCGCGGTTCCACCAGCGGCCGCACCACCCAGGGCGGCGCCTCCTACGGCTACGCCGGAAGCCGAGTCGCTCTGTTTCTTCGATCCCTTGGCATTGGCCTCCGAAAAAGAGCTGCTCGTCTGCGCTGACGAGGAGGTCTTGGTGGCATCCTTCGAATCCCTCGGGGCATCCGTGACGGCCGAGGTCTTCTCGGTTCCAGAAACTACGGTTGCGCTCGAATCGCTCGAGGTCGTTGACTTGGCCCCAGAATCGGATCCCTCGGGTGTACCGAGGACCGAGGGCTTGGAGGACGAGGAGCTCGCCTGGTCATCTCCGGATTTGCGCGCTTCGGCATCGTCCGCCACGGCGCTGAGGGCTTCGTTACGGTCCTTCTCAACGGACGGCTCGGTCTCGTCTGAAGACTTGGCCGGGTTCGATGCGGCAGCACCAGCGGCTCCCCCGGCGACGGCGCCGGTCGCGGCGACCTTGCTGCCCTCCGAGCGTCCCGACTCCTGATTGGCCTCTGCATCGACCGAGCTCGCTTCGCCACCGCGTGAGAGCGTGGTCGGAACGGTCTGCGTGTACGCCTCACGGACCTGCTCATCCGAGTTCGGGTAGGTGTACTCGATCTCGACCGACCGCTTTCCGTTCCTGACCGAGGAAATCATGATCTCGGCGCGCCGCCAGGGTCCGTTCTCGCTGGCCTGAGCCGCCGTGTAGAGCTTGGCCACCGGGTCGAACCAGGTGGACTGGGTATCCACGGTGGTTTTGCGCTCAGGCTTTTCGCTGGGGTCCATCACGGCGGTCATTTCGTTGCCCTGCTGGTTCAGCTGGAGCGTGGCGACCCTGTTGGACTCCATCATCGTGACGATTTCGGGAAGACCATTCGTCTTCGGCAGCTCGGGGCGGTCCGGTAGGGCACGAACCTCGGAGCTCGACGGTGTTTCTTCCTGCCGCCCCGCGTCGTTCAGCTCGTCGTCTGAACGCCGCGCGGCGTCGTCGTCTGAGTTCTTGCGGAAAAGCTTGAAAGCCACGACTCACCTTGTTTTCTGCGCCCCCGTGAGGCGCCTCGAGATCTGCCTCAGTCGATCGAGGCATGAATTTTGAACCCTATTCTGCCGACAGTCTATCGAGGATCAGGCGCCTTTCGACATCGGCCGGGCCGGACTGAGCAATCTTAAAGCTGCCATTCAGAGTATTCAGGGCTCTTTCGAAGCGCTCCGGTGTGTCCGTCAGCAAGGTCATCAGGGGTTGCCCCTCGGCGACGTGGTCGCCGGGCTTTGCGTGAAGACGGACGCCCGCGCCGGCCTGCACGGGGTCTTCCTTGCGGGACCGTCCTGCACCCAGCCGCCACGAAGCCACGCCGACCGAAAGCGCGTCCAAACTCTGTAACGTACCGGTTTCGGGTGCCTTGACCACGTGTGATTCCCGTGCAACGGGAAGTGCCGTATCCGGATCTCCGCCCTGAGCCCGGATCATGTCCTTGTAGACGTCCATGGCCCGTCCGTCCGCGAGGGCCTCGGCCGGATCCTCGTCGACCCCCGAAGCGAGCAGCATTTCGCGGGCCAATGCGACGGTGAGCTCCACGACATCGTCCGGGCCACCGCCCGAGAGGACCTCGACGGATTCCTCGACCTCGATCGCGTTGCCCACGGTCAGACCGAGCGGCGTCGACATATCCGTCAACAATGCGCTGGTCCGAACGCCCGATTCGTCTCCGAGGGCGACCATGGTGCGAGCCAGTTCGCGCGCGGCTTCCTCGTCCTTCATGAACGCGCCGGATCCGACCTTGACGTCCAGAACCAAGGAATCCGTGCCTTCGGCGATCTTCTTGGACATGATCGATGAGGCGATCAGGGGTATGGCTTCTACCGTTCCGGTCACGTCCCGGAGCGCGTACAGTTTCTTGTCTGCTGGGGCAAGGCCCGTTCCGGCCGCGCATATGACCGCCCCGACGCTTCCCAGCATCTGCATCATGCGCTCGTTGCTGACGGAAGCCTGCCATCCTGGGATCGATTCCAATTTGTCCAGGGTCCCGCCTGTGTGCCCTAGCCCACGGCCAGAAAGCTGGGGAACGGCGATCCCGTAGACGGCCACGAGTGGGGCCAGGGGCAGTGTGATTTTGTCACCCACGCCGCCCGTCGAGTGCTTGTCCGCGGTTGCGATCTTGCCCTTGGGACCGAGGATCGGAGAGAAGTCCAGCCGCTCTCCGCTTGCGATCATGGCTTGCGTCCAACGAGCGATCTCTTCACGCCTCATGCCGTTGAGGTAGATCGCCATCGCCAGCGCGGACATTTGTTCCTCCGCGACTACACCCCTGGTGTACGCATCCAAGACCCAGTCGATCTGTTCGCCGCTGAGTTCCTGTCCGTCTCGTTTGGCGCGGATGACATCCACCGCGTCGAATGCTTCGCTCATTGCTCTGTGTCCTTTGCTCTTCGACTTGGGTGTTCCTGCGTGCGATTCACCGGAAGGGCGTGCTCACCGGTCCGAGTAACCGGCAATGTCCTGAGGCCCGAAGGCCTGGGGCAACACCCGGTCCATGTTCCAGGGGCCCTCCGGCGTCAGAATCTGCATGTCAGGTGCGCGATGCTCGTACAGGAGCTGCCGGCAGCGTCCGCAGGGCATGATGACTTCCCCCGGCTCGTTGACGCAGACGAACGCCGTCAATTTCCCGCCGCCGGTCCGGAACAGGTCCGAAACCATGGAGCATTCCGCGCAGAGGGTCACCCCGTATGCGGCATTTTCAATATTGGCGCCTACCACGATCCGGCCGTCGTCGACCTGCCCCGCAGCACCTACCGGAAATCGGGAATACGGGCTGTAGGACTGCTCGAGCGCTTGACGGGCCGCGGCCAGCAGAGACTTCCACACGGAATCATCGGCAGAAAGCAAAGGCTGATTCATCGTTTCTACTCCTTGACGTACGGGACGCCGCTTGCGGCCGGACCGCGCGACCGACCGACAAGCCCAGTCACCGCTGCGATCGTGACGAGGTACGGAAGCATCGCGAGGAATTGGCTCGGAACCGTTGTTCCGAGGAGGGACAGCACGGACTGCAGATTAGTTGCGAATCCGAATAGGAGGGCCGCAAACAGTGCGCCGAAGGGACGCCAACGGCCGAAAATCAGGGCCGCCAGGGCGATATACCCCTGACCAGCGGTCATGTCCTTGTTGAAGGAAGACACGGAGACGAGGGTGAAGAAGGCGCCACCCATGCCCGCAACGGCGCCGGCGAGAAGCACGTTCCAGAAGCGCAAGCGGTTGACTTTGACGCCCAACGTGTCCGCTGCCTTCGGGTGCTCGCCGACGGCCCGCGTCCGCAATCCCCACCGGGTCTTGGTCAGCCCGTACCAGATCAGGAACACGACCACGTACATCAAGTACACGATCACGGATTGATCGAAGAGGACCGGGCCGACGACCGGGATCTTGGACAGGAAGGGAATCGAAAAACTGGGCAGATGCTCCGGAGCATTGAGACCAACATTGGACCGAGAGAGGACGGTCGAGTACAAGAAGCCTGTCAGCCCGGAGACCAACACGTTGACGACAACGCCGACGATCACCTGATTGACCAGATACTTGATCGTGAAGATCGCGAGGATCAGAGAAACCAGGACCGCGCCGAACATTGCCGCCACCAAACCGACCCAGGCATTGTGCGCCACGGATCCCGCGACTGCGGCCGCGAAAGCACCGAAAAGAAGCTGCCCTTCGATCGCAATGTTCACGACGCCGCTCCGCTCGCAGAGCAGACCTGACATCGAACCGAAGATCAGGGGCACCGCGAGTGTTAGCGACCCGCCCAGCAGACCGGGCAAGGACAAGCTATTGCTGTCCGCGTGACTGACCGCCCAGACGAGCATCGCGATCACGAATGCTGCCCAGAAAACGACGGCACACCACTTGGGAACCTTGCGGCCCCGGACGCCGAGCACCCAAGCGATCACGGCCATCATCGCGGTCACGATGCCGAGGACCCAGCCGGTGGGGGTCGCGGCAAGTTGAACATCGCCCAGTCTGATCGCATCCCCCGACTCCGACAATCGGAAGACTACGGTGTCTTCGATCGAATTGAGGCCGCACACCACCAGGGTGACCACGGCCAAGACCGTAAAGATGACCGCGTTGCGCCACTGACGCACGATCGTCTTGGGAGGTGCTTGCCGGGACGGGCTGGAGGGATTCGTTAGTTCCTGAACGGAGGTGCTCACTGGGTGGCTCCTGCCTTCCGTGCGGCGGGCATGCGGCGCTTGGCTTTGCGGGTTTTCGAGGGGTCGGGCAAGCGGAAGATCGCCCGGACGAGCGGCGGAGCCGCGATAAAGAGGACGATCAGGGACTGGACCACCAGAACGATATTGATGTTGGTTCCCGTATTGGTCTGCATGGCGACACCGCCGGCGCGAAAAGCACCATAGAGCAAACCAGCCCAGAACGTTCCCCACGGGGTCGAACGGCCCAGGAGCGCGACGGTGATCGCGTCGAATCCAAAGGAAGCGGCGACGTCGCCGGTCAAGACCTTTTCCGTACCTGAAATCTGCGATACGCCCGCCATCCCGGACAGCCCACCAGACATCAGCATGACGATGATGTAGCCCGCGGTCACGTTGATACCGGCGGACTTCGCGGCCTCGGGGTTGGCCCCTACGGCACGCAGCCTGAAGCCGATCGTCGAACGATTGATCATCCAAGAGACCAGGAGGACCGCGAGAATCGCCAGCACGAAGCCCCAGTGCAACCGGAAGGAATCACCGAACATTTTGGGCAACTGCGCGCTGGAATCAATCTGGGGAGATATGGGGTTCGTGGATCCCGGCCGCTGGAACCCCGGCGTCGTCAGCACGTACAGCACCAGATTGAGTGCAACGTAGTTGAGCATGATGCACAGAATGACCTCGTGAGCTCCCGTCTTGGCCTTGAGAAGCCCCACAAGTCCTCCCCAGATCGCACCGCCGATGACGCCACCGAGTACGACGAGTAGCAGGTGAATCGCCATGGGCAAGTGCCAGCTGAATCCGATGTAGCCCGCAACGATCGCACCGAGGATGATCTGGCCTTGTGCGCCGATGTTGAACAGGCCGGAACGGAAGGAAATCGCCACGCCCAGACCGGCAAAGATCAGTGGAGTCGCGATAGTCAGTGTCTCAGTCAGCGGGTAGATCTTGTCGACAAAAGTCCCACCGTGCGGATTGAAGATCGCGCCTTCGAACAACGCGGCGTACGCGGTGCTGGAGGCTTTCCATGCGGCCTCGAAAGTGTCGCTGGGACGATTGAAAAAGTAGTTCATCCGGGTCAGCACGCGCTGGTCCGTGAAAATGATGAGCAGCCCACCGACGACTAGAGCGGCGATCAGTGCGGCCGCGGACAGGACGAGGGGTGAAGACGTAATCCGGTACGCCAGCGACGGCTTCTCCGGCCCGGTGGCCCACGGAGGCGTTACCGGGCTCGGCGAGGACTGCGCCTCCGGCGTTGCTCCCAAGCCGTCGGCCGGGGCCGCAACGGGCTGCTGTGACTCGGTCGAGCTCATGCGTGCTCTCCTTCGACGGTGATTTGGGCGGTGTGGTCCTGGGCTTCGGAGAAGGCTTCCTCGGCGGTCGCACCGGCCATCATCTGACCGAGGACTTCCCTCGGGGTATCAGGCCCCACGATCCCCATGAGTCTTCCGTGGTGGAATACGGCGATCCGATCAGCCAAGGCGTACACCTCGTCGAGCTCGGTCGAGACGATTATTACGGGAGTACCGGCGTCGCGCTCCGCGACGATCCTTTCGTGGATGAATTCGATCGACCCGACGTCGACGCCGCGGGTCGGTTGCGAGGCGATGAAAAGTTTCAGGGGACGGGACAGCTCTCTGGCGACCACGACCTTCTGCTGATTGCCGCCGGAAAGGGTCGCGACCTGATCGCTGACCGCGTTCATCCGGATGTCGAAAGCAGCGGCTTTCTCTCGGGCGTTGGACCGTATCGCTCCTCGTCGAAGCGACGGCCCCGCGGAAAACTTCTTGTGGTCGAATTGGTTCAGAACCAAGTTCTCCTCGATGCTGAACGTACCCACGAGTCCGTCGACCGTCCGGTCCTCGGGGACGAAGCCGACTCCGGATTCGATGATCCTCTTGGTCGAGGAACCCAGCAGGTTCTTGCCGTCCAGCATGATCTTGCCCGACGCTTTAGGGTGCAGCCCCAGAACGGTCTCCGTGAATTCCGTCTGTCCGTTGCCCTGGACGCCCGCAACCGCAACGATCTCGCCTCCGCGGACGTCCAGGTCGATCTCGTCGAGGACTTTGACCCCGGATTCAGCGACCAAGGAGAGTCCTCGGACGCAGAAGCGGGAGTCACTGTACTGCGGCTCATCCTTGGCGACCGTCAGATTGACGTCGTGACCGACCATCATGGACGCCAATTCCGTGGTCGACGCCGTGGGTTCCACGGTTCCGACGACCTTGCCCCGTCGGATCACAGTGATCTCGTCCGATACGGCGCATACCTCACGCAATTTATGCGATATGAACAATAAGGATTTGCCGTCGTCTCGCAGCTGAGCCATGATCGCGAGCAATTCGTCCGTTTCCGCCGGGGTCAGAACCGCGGTGGGTTCGTCCAGGATCAGGATTTCTGCGTCCCGGACGAGTGCTTTGATGATCTCCACGCGCTGCTGGACGCCGACCGGTAAGTCCTCGACGACGGCGTCCGGGTCAACACGGAATCCGTACCGGTCCGAGATCTCGCGGATCTTGCGTCGGGTCTGGTCCAGATCCAGGCTCAAGCCGCGCATCGATTCTGCGCCCAACGCGACATTCTCCGCGACCGTGAATACGGGGACCAACATGAAGTGCTGGTGGACCATGCCGATCCCGGCGCGCATCGCGTCGCCGGGTCCGGAGAATCTGACTTCGCGGCCGTCGATCATGATCTCGCCGGCGCTCGGTTCGTACAATCCGTAGATCACGTTCATGAGCGTCGATTTGCCGGCGCCGTTCTCTCCGAGAAGGCAATGGACGGTCCCTGGCTGGACAGTCAGGTCTATCGAGTCGTTCGCTGCAAAAGTACCGAAACGCTTGGTCACGGACCGCAATTCGAGTTTCATCGTCGGGGGTCCTTACTAGTTCTTCACCGGGCTGGCCTGCGAGTGCACTGTGATTTCCCCGCTGGTGATCTTGCTCTTGAGGTCTTTCAGCTCGTCCTTCATCTCATCCGAGACGTTGCCGTCCTGATCGTGGAACGGGGCCAGCCCGACACCATCGTTCTCCAGGTTGCCGACGTACGGGGTATTGGTGAACTTGTCATCCATGTCATCCACATAGGCTTGTTCGACCGCGTCGCCCATTTTCTTGATCACCGAGGTCAGCAAATATTCCTGCCCGCCAGCCAGGGTTTCGTAACCATCCGAATCCACCCAGATGACGCGGGCGGGGTTCTTCGGTTCGTCGGCGTTGTACCCGTTCACCGCATCCATCGCACCGTTGCCGACGGGGCCCGCAACCGGCATCACGATGTCGGCCCCTTCATTGAGGAAGTTCTGGGTCGTGGTCTTGCCTTTGCCCGTATCCTCGAAATCGCCCGTAAAGCTGCCAGTCTGCTTCTGGACGTCCCACCCCAGCAGCGACACATCCTTGTTCTTCTGCTGGTTGTAGTAGTTCACGCCCTCGGCGAAGCCGTCCATGAAAATCGTGACGGTCGGAATCTCCTGTCCGCCGAAGGTCGCAATTTTGCCGGTTTTCGTCGAACCGGCGGCCAAATACCCCGCCAGGAAGGCGGCCTGCGAGGTGTCGTAGATGATCGGACGCACATTCGGCAGGTCGATCGAGTTGTCGTCGACGGTCGCGAAATGCTTGTCCGGGTGGGCTTGTGCGGTCGACTTGGTAACGTCCGACAGATTGAAGCCGACCGTCACGGTCAGCCCGCAGCCGCCCCGGACCATGGAGTTGACGTTCGGCTCATAGTCCGTGACCGCCTGGGATTCGGCTTGCTTGGTCTGGATGCCGTAATCGTCCTTGGTCTTGAGCAGGCCTTCGTACGAGTTCTGGTTGAACGAGCGATCATCGAATCCACCGGAGTCGGAGACGATGCATCCCGTGTAATCCGAGCGGTCGTTGGCAATATCCGCGTCTTTGTCCGGTGCGGGGGCGCAACCAGTCAGTAGCAACGCTGTTGCGCTGACGATGGCGCCACCTGCCAGTACGGCACGGCGCGGGCCCATGGGGTAAAGGGCAGGCATGAGAAACCTCCGGGTGCGCCGTTCCCCGGGTCTCCATTGACGATGCAGGAGGGTGACGGCAGCGAGTGATCTGCGGTACGCCCCATAGTCTAAACCGTCACTCCGTCATTCGCTGACAGCTGACAGCATTAATTACCGACGTTTGTCCTCGTCACTCCGACGTTGGTAGTTGATGGCCCGCAGGGCGGTGGCTGTCATGACACGCACGCCGCATTCTATGGCTCGTTCGTCGGCGACGTAGTCCGCTTGGTGCAGATCGTAGGTCGGACCCCCCGGAGGGCGCGTTCCCAATCGCATCATCGAACCGGGAACTTCTTGCAACATCCACGCGAAGTCTTCCCCGCCCATGGACTGTTCCATGAGCACCACGGAGTCTTCGCCCAGTTCCGCCCGTGCGGCATTTTCCAATAGCGTCGTCTCGGCTTCGGTGTTGACCACGGGCGGAACGCCAGGAACGTGTTCGAGTTCCACATCTATGCCATAGGGCGCTGCGACCTGCTCGACGACTTCGTCGAGCATTTCTGCTGCCTTGTACCACGCATCAGCGTCCAGGCACCGCATAGTCCCGGCCATATAACCGGTCGCGGGTATCGCGTTGGGGGCCACGCCTGCCTCGATCTGTCCCCAGACCACCAGGACCCCCGAGCGGACATCCAAGTTTCTGGACAGTACCGCCGGAACGTTGATCGCGATCTGACCCATCGCGTAGATCAGGTCTTCCGTCAGATGCGGCCTGGACGTGTGCCCGCCGTGTCCGCGCACGGTCAGCTTGATCGTGTCGGTCGCGGAGGTGATGGCTCCGATACGCGTGCCGACCTGCCCTACGTCGACCTTCGGCTCGCAATGCAGGGCAAATGCCCTCGGAACGTCCTTCAGAACGCCCTCTTTGATCACGGAAATCGCGCCACCAGGAAGCTTCTCTTCGGCCGGTTGGAAGATGATCCGCACGGTACCCGCCAGGGGCGCGGAAGAATTGATGTCCGCCAGGGTCAGTGCAACACCGAGCATGACGGTCTGGTGAATATCGTGACCGCACGCGTGCATCACGCCCTCGTTGATCGACGCAAAATCAAGGCCCGTATTCTCTTCGATCGGCAAAGCATCGATGTCCGCGCGGAGAGCAACGGCAAGGGGGCCGTTGCCGATATCGACGTAGCACCCTGTGTACTTGAACCGGACGGGGTGCAGGCCGGCCTCTTCCAAACGCTCAACAATCCTGTCCGTCGTCCTGTGTTCTCGGAAAGACAGCTCCGGGTGGCGGTGAATCACGCGTCTGAAATCGATCAGCTCGTCGACGAACTTGCCCACGAGCGGGGTCACGTGGAGCGGGCTACCAGATGCTGATGGAGACGGACTATTTGCCATACAAGCGACCTTAGCGCCCTGAAAGGCAATCGTGCCCACGTTGCATCCGTGTCAGAACATGACGACGCCGCCCTCCCCTTTTTCGGGGAAGGGCGGCGTCGTGATATTGCCAGGTGGTGGTTGGATCAGAACGCGCGAGCCAGTACGGCCTGCTTGACCTCGGCGATGGCCTTGGTCACCTGAATCCCACGGGGGCATGCTTCGGTGCAGTTGAAGGTCGTGCGGCAACGCCACACGCCTTCCTTGTCGTTCAGGATCTCCAGACGAAGATCGCCGGCGTCGTCACGCGAATCGAAGATGAAACGGTGCGCATTGACGATCGCCGCGGGACCGAAGTACTGCCCATCGGTCCAGAAGACGGGGCAGGACGACGTGCACGCGGCGCACAGGATGCACTTGGTGGTGTCATCGAATCGTTCACGGTCTTCCTGGGACTGGTACCGTTCCCGCTCGGGCTCGTGGCCCTCGTTCATGAGGAACGGCATGATCTCGCGGTAGGACTGGAAGAACGGTTCCATGTCCACGATCAAGTCCTTTTCGCACGGAAGACCCTTGATGGCCTCGACCGTGACCGGTTTGGAGAGGTCGAGGTCCTTGAGAAGGGTCTTGCAGGCCAGACGGTTGCGACCGTTGATACGCATCGCGTCCGAACCGCACACTCCGTGAGCGCACGAGCGGCGGAAGGAGAGCGAGCCGTCGATCTCCCATTTGACCTTGTGCAGTGCGTCCAGAACACGGTCCGTACCGAACATCTCGAGTTCGAACTCGTCCCAGTAAGCCTCATCCGAAACTTCGGGGTTATAACGCCGGACCTTCAAGGTCAGATCATACGTGGGAATTTCTCCCCCGCCACCGGTCTCACCCGGTAGATCAACCTTCGATGCCGGCTCGGCAGCTTCCTGTTCCTGAGTAGTCATTAGTACTTACGCTCCATCGGCTCGTAGCGGGTGAAGATCACCGGCTTGGTCTCGAGACGAATGCCGGCGACGCTGTCGGTCTCGGCGCTTTCGTCCAGGTAGGCCATCGAGTGCTTCATGAATTTGTCGTCATCGCGATTGGGGAAGTCCTCGCGGAAGTGACCGCCGCGGGATTCCTCACGGTGCAAGGCCGCGACCGACATGACCTTGGCGAGCTCGAGCAAGAAGCCCAGCTCAACGGCCTCGAGCAGATCCAGGTTGAAACGCTTGCCCTGGTCCTGGATCTGTATGTGCTTGTAACGCTCCTGCAGATCAGCGATCTTGTCCAGGGCGCTGTGGATGGTGTCGGCCGTGCGGAATACCTGCATATCGGCGTCCATCACGTCCTGCAGCTCCTTGCGGAGGACAGCAACCTTTTGGTCGCCCTTGCCATTGCGCATCAGATCGAGCAAATCGAGAGTTGGCTGCGCGGCATCTTCCGGAACCGGCAGGAAATCTGCGGTCGCGGCGTATTCGGCGGCCTTGATGCCGGCGCGCTTGCCGAAAACATTGATGTCCAGCAGGGAGTTGGTGCCGAGACGGTTGGAACCGTGAACGGACACGCAGGCGACCTCGCCCGCGGCAAACAGCCCGGGGACAGTCTGCTCGGAGTTCCGGTAGACCTCGGCGTCGATATTGGTGGGAATACCACCCATCGCGTAGTGCGCGGTCGGGAACACCGGGACCGGCTCGGTGTACGGCTCGACGCCCAAATAGGTGCGTGCGAACTCGGTGATATCAGGCAATTTTGCGTCGATGTGCGCCGGTTCGAGGTGGGTCAGGTCGAGCAGGACGTAATCCTTGTTCGGGCCGCAACCACGGCCTTCCCGCACCTCATTGGCCATGGAGCGGGCCACGATGTCACGCGGCGCAAGGTCCTTGATGGTCGGGGCATAGCGTTCCATGAAGCGCTCGCCCTCGGAGTTACGGAGGATTCCGCCCTCACCTCGGGCGGCCTCGGAGACGAGAATACCCAGACCCGCAAGTCCCGTGGGGTGGAACTGGACGAACTCCATGTCTTCGAGCGGAAGGCCATTGCGGAAAGCGATGGCCATCCCGTCACCGGTGAGGGTATGCGCATTCGAGGTGGTCTTGAAAATCTTCCCGCACCCGCCGGAAGCGAAAACGATCGACTTGGCCTGGAAAACGTGGACTTCGCCGGTCGCGAGGTCGTAGGTGACGACGCCGGACGGGCGACGCTCGCCGTCGACCTCCGTCATGACCAGGTCCAGGACGTAGTACTCGTTGAAGAACTCGACGTTGTGCTTGACGCAGTTCTGGTACAGGGTCTGGAGAATCATGTGCCCGGTGCGGTCGGCCGCGTAGCATGCACGACGCACGGGCGATTTGCCGTGGTCGCGGGTGTGGCCGCCGAAACGACGCTGGTCGATGCGGCCCTCGGGCGTGCGGTTGAAGGGCAGACCCATTTTCTCGAGGTCCAGCACGGCGTCGATGGCTTCCTTTGCCATGACCTCCGCAGCGTCCTGGTCCACCAGGTAGTCGCCGCCCTTGATGGTGTCAAAGGTGTGCCACTCCCAGTTGTCTTCCTCGACATTGGCGAGTGCCGCACACATACCACCCTGCGCCGCACCGGTGTGCGAACGAGTTGGGTAGATCTTGGTCAGTACGGCGGTGCGGGCGCGCTGGCCGGACTCGATGGCTGCGCGCATACCGGCTCCGCCGGCACCGACGATGACCACATCGTACTTGTGAAGCTGCATTCTTCGATGCTCTTTCCTTGTTGAGTCTCTGTATATGTGGGGGTGGCGGTCGGCCGAATCCCCCGACGTCGTGCCTCGGCCGGTACTACGGTGCCGGGCAGAAGGACGGAACCAGCGAGGGGTCTGCGCCCGTGGGGCACGGCGAGAAGGTGAAGATCACCAAGGTGCCGACGAGCAGGATGAACCCGGAGGCCAGGAAGAGCAGAGTCTTGAGCCAGAAGCGGGTCTTGTCCTTTTCGGCGTAGTCGTCGATCACGGTGCGAACGCCATTTGTTCCGTGAATCATGGCGAGCCACAACATGATCAAGTCCCAGGTCTGCCAGAACGGATTGGCCCATTTGCCGCCCACGAAGCCGAAATCGATCGCGTGCACGCCGTCGCCCATCATGAGGTTGACGAACAAGTGGCCGAAGATCAAAACGATCAGCAGGACACCGGAGACTCGCATGTACAACCATGCGAACATCTCGAAGTTATTGCGCTTGGAACCGGAGCGGTTGTATTTGATGCCATCGACGCTGTTGTCACGGCTACGGGGAACCGCGATCCGAGTTTTCAACGGAGTTGCCATTGGTTAGTGACCTCCAAAGACGATGGCGAGATGGCGGATGAGGAACGGCACAACGGCAATGACCCAAAGAATCAGAACGCCCCAAAGCATCGCCTTCTGGTTCTTGGCGCCGTTCTTCCAGAAGTCGATCAGGATAATCCGAAGACCGTTGAAGGCGTGGTAGACGATAGCGGCAACCAAGCCGGCCTCGCCGAGACCCATGATCGGGTTCTTGTACGTGGCGATCACGTGGTTGTAAGCCTCGGGGGAAACCCGCACGAGGGCCGTATCAAGTACGTGGACAAGCAAAAAGAAGAAGATAGCGATGCCTGTGACGCGATGGGCCACCCAGGACCACATGCCCTGGCGGCCTCGATAGAGGGTGCCCTTGGATGTATTCGGCACTGAATAACCTCCCTGTTTCATCAACCGGAGGGCCGCGGCGTCGGTCTTCCATCCGGCGAGGGGCCCACGTTTACACTGCCACTGCGCAGACCGGGCAGGCCCGTGAGTCATGAGTGAGCGAGTTCTCTTGTCAGATTACCAGCAGCCAGACGGCTTGCTGACACCATGTCGACGCCGCCCTTCCCCGGAATTCTGGGGGCAATAAGCAACAATTTCATCACCTAATACCTTGCTTCCCACTGTTTCCGCCGATCGGCTCCCGGGAAATTCCCAGGCGGCCTGGTCGACCTACCCCAAAGGCTCCTCCCCGAGCCTTGAGAATTATGACGAACGCAACCGGTACGATGTGAGCGATGAAATCACCACACAAACACTTCCACCCATTTATCCCGGCAGGCGGGGTTGGGTCCCGCCTTTGGCCCCTATCCAGGGCAGACGCACCAAAATTTCTCCTGGATCTCACGGGATCGGGCCATTCGCTTCTGCGCTCCACCTTCGACAGGCTGATCGATCTCAGCTCAAGTGGTGTGATGGTTGTCACCGGTCGCTCTCACGCCCAGGCCGTCCGCCAGCAGTTGCCAGAATGCTCGGAGTCGGATCTGGTCTTGGAGCCCTCCCCCAAGGATTCGGGTGCGGCCATCGGCCTGGCCTCGGCCATCATTTCCCTGCGAGATCCGGAAGCCATTATCGGCTCGTTCGCTGCCGACCATGTGGTGGAACCCACAGATGAATTCCATAGGGTCGTCGAGGAAGCCATCGCGACCGCGGCCACGGGCCGGATCGTGACCATCGGTATCACGCCGACGTCCCCTTCCACCGGCTTCGGCTATATCCGTGCCAACGAGAGACTCGACGTCCCGGCAGCTCCATCGGCACTCAAAGTCGCCGAATTCGTCGAGAAACCGGATGAAGACACCGCGCGGGCCTACGTCCGCAGTGGCGAATACACCTGGAATGCCGGAATGTTCGTGGCGCCTGCCAAGCTCCTCTTGGCCCATCTCGAGGCCAGCCAGCCCGAGTTGCATGCAGGCATTATGGAGATCGCCGAAGCATGGGAGACAGAACAGAGAGATGCGGTGATGGACCGCATCTGGCCGAATCTTCCGAAGATCGCTATCGACTACGCCGTCGCGGAGCCCGCCGCGGCTGCGGGCGACGTCGCCATGGTTCCCGCGTCCTTCACCTGGGACGACGTCGGGGATTTCGCCGCCATCAGCCGGCTGAACCGCGCCGTCAACGTGGACGAAGTGGCGGTCATCGGCAAGAACAAGCGCGTGATGACCGATAACGCCTCCGGCATCGTCGCCTCTGACACGAGCCGCATCGTGGCGTTGATCGGGGTTGAGGACATTGTCGTCGTCGATACCCCGGATGCCCTGTTGGTGACCACTCAGGAGCACGCTCAACGGGTCAAGAACGCTGTCAATGCACTCAAGGAGAACGGCGACACCGACGTCCTGTAAAGGCATCGTCCTCGCGGAACCCGAAGGCCTCTGGGGGCCCGCAAACCTCGAAGCCGCCCCAGTCTCTTGCGGAAGACGGTGGCGGCTCTGACTGCCCTCGGTGCCGGTCCATACCAGCGCCTCAGCCGAAGTTGATTCTTCCCAACGGTCGCCAACCGCTGACTTCACCGATATAGGCATCCATTCCTCGAAGCGGGAACGTGACCCTGTAATCTCGGAAGTCGGACAAGGCCGCCTCGAGGGTTTTGCGGTTCTCGTTCTGGGTCAGTGTCATGTGCGGATGATAAAGGAACGGTGAGGCGCTCTCCCGTAACGACAGGCACCGCTCGTGCAGGTCGGTCAAGAAGTCCTCGCCCTCCCCCACGGAGAGAAACACGACGTCGCTCATGGGCCGGAAAGTCCCGGTGCCGGACAGTGTGAGGTTCCCCGGCGCGAGACCGCGGCATTTCTCGCGCAGCTCGGAGATGAAGCGCGTGGCTTCTTCTTCAGGATTCTCGCCCAGCTCCGCAATGAAGACCGTAATGTGGAGCGGAACCCCAGTGCCCGTGCAGTGTTCCGAACGCCAGCGAATAACGTCCTCGTGCACTTGAAGGGGCACATCCAGAACCAAACTCAGATAGCTGCGACCAGGCATGATGGTCGGACTCACACTAATCTTGCCGTTGTTCACGTCAGAAGTGGGCACCATGGTTTCCAAGAGGTTTCAGGCCCGCGGAGGCAGGAATCCCATGTGCTCGTAAGCTGACGCGATGGTCGGAACCGCGATTTCCCGGGCTTTGGCGGCTCCGATCGCCAGGAGCCTGTCCAATTCAGCGGGATCATCCATGATCTCCAGCGTGCGTTCACGGATCGGCCCGAAGACCTCAGCGACGACTTCGGCCAGTCCGACCTTCAGATGTCCGTACATCTTGCCTTCGTATTCCGCGACGATTTCATCGACCGGACGCCGGGTGAGCGAAGAATAAATGGTCAGAAGATTCGAAACACCCGGTTTGGATTCCCTGTCAAAACGGATTTCCGTGCCGTCGTCGGTGACCGCGGATTTAATCTTTTTCGCCAACTTCTTCGGATCGTCCAGCAACCAGATGATTCCGCTCTCGGACTCCGCCGATTTGGACATCTTGGCAGACGGGTTCTGCAGATCGTAAATCTTGGCGGTGTCCTTGAGGATCTTGGCCTCCGGGACCACGAAGGTCTCCCCAAAACGTGCATTGAAGCGTTGTGCGAGGTTGCGGGTCAATTCGAGGTGCTGGCGCTGATCTTCGCCGACCGGGACTTGGTCGGTTTGATACAGCAGGATATCGGCGGCCATGAGCATCGGGTACGCGTACAGACCGGCAGATGTGTTCTCGGATCCCTGCTTGGCGGATTTGTCCTTGAATTGCGTCATGCGACGGGCCTCGCCGTCACCCGTAATGCAGTTCAGCAACCAGGCCAGCTGCGTATGCTCCGGAACGTGCGACTGCACGAAAAACGGCGTCTTAGTGGGATCGATGCCTGCCGCGATGTACTGCGCCGCCGTCTTCCGAGTCCGTTCCGCGAGCTGTTTGGGATCCTGCGGCACAGTAATGGCATGGAGGTCAGGAATGAAGTAAATGCACTCGTTTTCCTCCTGCATGTCCACCCAGTTCCGGACCGCTCCAACATAGTTTCCCAGATGCAGGGAATCAGCGGAGGGCTGCGCACCGGAGAATACTCGAGGCGCGCCGGTGGATGCGTTGGGAATAGTGCGTTCAGTCATTCTTGTCTTTTCTACTCTCTTCAATACCTGCCCAGCATGGCCGGTCATCGACGGATGGGCTAGGTATTCCTAGAACTGGTAATCGACCACGAGCGGCGCGTGGTCGGAGAAACGGGTGTCATAACTCGGCGCACGATCGACCACTGCGGACTTCGCTGCTTCGGCCAGAGCCGGAGTCGCCATGTGGTAGTCGATCCGCCAGCCGGCGTCGTTGTCGAAGGCCTGGCCCCTGTAGGACCACCAGGTGTACGGGCCGGGCACCTCGCCGGCCAGCTCGCGGGCAACGTCGCGGTATCCGAGGTCGCCGAAGAACCGATCGAAATAGGCCCGTTCTTCCGGGAGGAATCCGGCGTTCTTGAGATTGCCCTTCCAGTTCTTGATATCGAGTTCGGTGTGGCCGACGTTGAGGTCGCCTACGATCAGCGCGTGGTCGGAATGCTGAGCCAGCGCAGGCAGGCGCTCGAGCATGACGTCCAGGAAACGGTACTTGTCATCTTGAC
The DNA here is from genome assembly GCF_004136585.1 of Rothia uropygioeca. Lineage (NCBI taxonomy): Bacteria > Bacillati > Actinomycetota > Actinomycetes > Micrococcales > Micrococcaceae > Rothia > Rothia uropygioeca. The sequence goes on from NZ_NOIR01000004.1 coordinate 278,521, forward strand.
GCTCCGTGCCGACTTCGCCCGAATGGACGTAGGCAGAGACGACCGTCAGGGTTTCACCATGGGGAAGCTCGTAATCGGCCTCGACCCAGCGGCCCGACGTTGCGAAGTAGTCGACTCCAATGTTCTCCCTCTTGGCTACGGGTTGACCGGACAGACGCGAAGGACGCTCGGCCGAATCCTTGCGAGTAGCAATCGCGACTCCGGCGCGCCCTTTGGCTTCGGCCTCAGCATGGAGGATGTCCCACTCGTCTTCACCGAGAAGGTTGCGGAGGTTCTTGTCCGGAGCACGAACCTCCTGCATGCACAGGATGTCGATATCGCGATCTGCCAGCCAGTCCCCCATCGTCTGCTTCTTCTTGGGGTTGTAAGCTGCACGGATTCCATTGACGTTGACGGTCGCGATGCGCAGACTTTTGGCGTCTCGAGTGCTCTCATTCATGTAGTGGGGGGCCTTCCTCATGATCCTTCGAATTGCCGGCGCGAGGCGTCCTCAGGCGCCCTGGCGCATGTGCCGATGTTCGTAGTGGGTGTCAGTCGACGACCGTGCCGTCCACCGTGTCCTGCGACTGAACCATACCCATCCCGTTCTTGGCCGTGAAGTTGATGGTATCGATCGCACGGTCGACGACTTCCCGATCAGCCTGCTCGCCTTTGGCGATTTCCTCTTTGAGGACCTTGTTCTGGACCAGCACGATCTGGAAGGAATGCGCGAGTTTTTGGTCCCGCATGGCGTCCGCTTCGGGCACGGACGATGTTCCCGAAGACGGCGCCCGGAGCTGAGCGTCCTCGAGGTCGCTCTGCAACTTTCTGACAGCATTTTTGCCGAAGCGCAACGTTCCTCGGACGAGGAAAAGAGCATAGGCCGCGAGGGCAAGCCACCCCAATGCAATAGCGGCCAGGATCCAGCCCAGAACCGACTGCTCATTGGCCGCGGTGATCACCGCAAACACGAAGATCAGAACCATCACCGCCATGCCAATCACGGTGGCCCAAAAGGCCCTTCCGCTCGTTGCACTGTTGGTACTTGCATTGCCCACGCGGGGGCCTGAACTTCCGATCGGTTGCATGGTGCCTATTGTACAAGGACGTTTATACACAAACACGTGGCGGACGAGCCTGTGGAGAAGCCCTACGGCCACAGACCGACGGACCACCATCCCCTACGAAAAAGTGGCCGCCTGACGCGTGCGATTCCTCCACGGATCGCTCGCCAAGCGGCCACTCTAAGTAGCGAAAACGACCGCGGCCGGTTATGCGTCTGCCGCCAGCCTTTCGGCTCTCTCCACGACGTTGACGAGCAACATCGCACGTGTCATCGGACCGACTCCGCCCGGGTTGGGCGAATACCATGAGGATTTGGCCGCCGCTTCCGGATGGATGTCCCCGGTGAGCTTCTTCTTGCCCGTTTCCGGGTTCAGAACTCGTGAAACCCCGACGTCCAACAGAATCGCCCCGTCAGCGACCTGTTCCGGCCGCACCGCATGCGGAACTCCGATTGCCGCAACAATAATGTCCGCACGGGACAGAACGTCGTCGAGATTCTTGGTTCCCGTGTGAGCGATTGTCACGGTCGCGTTGATGTCTCGGCGCGACAACAGCAGCCCCAGAGGGCGCCCGACCGTGATTCCGCGGCCCAGGACCACCACATTCTTTCCAACCAAATCGATTCCGTGCCGATGCATCAGCTCAATGATGCCGTTCGGCGTACACGGAAGCGGAGAATCGATATCCCCGTAGACATTCAGCACGAGCCGCCCCAGGTTGGTCGGGTGCAAACCGTCGGCATCCTTGTCCGGGTCGATTCTCTCGAGGATTCGGTTCGTGTCGATATGCGGTGGCAACGGCAGTTGAACGATGTAACCGGTGCATTCCGGATCCTGGTTCAGCTCCTCGACAACTCTTTCGAGCTCTTCCTGGGTCACGTCTTCAGGCAGTTCTCGGCGAATCGACGCGATCCCCACCTCGGCGCAATCGCGATGTTTGCCACCCACATAGGAGTGCGACGCCGGATCGTCACCGACCAAAACCGTCCCGAGTCCGGCCGTGATTCCCTTTCCCTTGAGAACCTCCACCCGGTCATGGAGCTCTGATTTGATGGCCGCAGCCGTCGCGGTGCCATCGAGGATCTTCGGGGAATTGCCGTGGTTGGCCATATCGCTGATTTCGGATTCTCTTTCTTTTTGTTCTTCGGTTACCGTCACCACTGCTCGAGGCCCTCGTAGAGAGGGAATTCTCCGGCCAGCTTCTCGACCCTGCTCCGCAGCGATTCGACGTCGACACCCGGTTTCAGGGCCGCGGCAATAATATCCGCGACCTCGGTGAACTCCTCCCGACCGAATCCACGGGTCGCCAGGGCGGGGGTTCCAATGCGGAGCCCCGACGTCACCATGGGCGGACGAGGATCATTGGGGACCGCATTGCGGTTCACGGTGATGCCGACCTCGTGCAGGATGTCTTCGGCTTGCTTGCCGTCCAACTCTGAATTGCGCAGATCCACCAGAACCAGATGCACATCGGTGCCTCCGGAGAGGACGGAGATTCCGTGCTCGGCGACGTCGGATTGCGTGAGACGGTCCGCGAGAATCTTGGAACCCTCAACGGTCCTCTTCTGTCGGTCCCTGAACTCTTCGCTCGCGGCAATTTTGAAAGCGACGGCCTTGCCCGCGATAACGTGCATCAACGGTCCCCCTTGCTGTCCCGGGAAAACTGCCGAGTCGACCTTCTTCTTCAGTTCCTCGGTGCAGAGGATCACACCCGAGCGGGGACCGGCCAGAGTCTTGTGGACAGTGGACGTCACGACGTGAGCGTGGGGCACGGGGTTCGCGTGGATCCCTGCGGCGACGAGACCGGCGAAGTGCGCCATGTCGACCCACAGGTATGCGCCGACCTCGTCGGCGATCTCACGGAAACGCTTGAAATCCTGTTCTCGCGGGTACGCTGACCAGCCTGCGACGATGACCTTGGGCTTGGCGTCCAGAGCAACCTCTCGCACACGATCCATATCGAGTCGGCCGGTTTCCGGATCGACCTCGTAAGCGGCGATGTTGTACAACTTGCCCGAGACGTTGAGCTTCATCCCGTGGGTCAGGTGGCCACCATGGGCAAGTGAAAGGCCCATCAGGGTGTCCCCCGGCTGCATGAGTGCCATCATCACGGCCGCGTTGGCCTGGGCGCCGGAATGCGGCTGCACGTTGGCGTGCTCGGCGCCGAACAACGATTTGGCGCGCTCGCGAGCCAGGTCCTCGACGACGTCGACATACTCACAGCCGCCGTAGTAACGACGGCCGGGATAACCCTCCGCGTACTTGTTGGTCAGTACCGATCCCTGCGCTTCCAGAACCGCCCGAGGAGCGAAATTCTCCGAAGCGATCATTTCCAGGGTATTGCGCTGTCGGCTCAGCTCGTTGTCAATGGCTTTCGAAACTTCGGGGTCGAGTTCGGCGAGCGGCCGGTTGTTGACATCCTGCGCGGACGAGTTGCTCATAGTTCTCCTGTTGGGCTGACTCCACACCGGGCCCGGCGTGGCACGCGAAAGGCTTCTGCATCATTCTAGGACATGGGACACCATGGACATTGGTCCGTTTCACAGTAGGACGGGTTGTGTATAGCCGTACGTGAACGGCCCAAGAAATAACCCTCGTATCGAACCAATCGGTAACTTGAGCGTGTTTAATGGGTGCCTGAGCCAACAGGAAAGGTCCTTGATGAACTCTCTCAACCCGCTCGGAACCAGTGATCCCCTTAACCTGCGTTCCGGTTCCCCGTACAGGCCGGAATCGAGCACTACGAGAGAAAATCGTTCGCAACTGCCGCTTTCGGTGCCCCAGAAGGCCGTCATCTTCGACATGGACGGCATCGTCACGGACACGGCAGCAGTGCACGCGAACGCGTGGAAGAAGCTCTTCGATGCGATCCTGTCCGATTCTCGCCTGGAGCCTTCAGAAGGGCACGACGCCGGGGACATAGATCGCAGCGAATTCAGCATCACGACGGACTACCGCTCTTACGTGGATGGGCGCGCCCGCGAGGACGGCGTTCGAACCTTACTCGCGGCCCGCAACGCGGCTCTCCCCGAAGGCAATGACAACGACTCCGCAGGTCAGTGGACGGTTCAGGGACAGTCTCGCCTCAAGAACGACTACTTTCAGGAGGAGCTCGAGTTCAACGGCGTGACCGTTTTCAAGGGAACCGTTGAACTGGCTCGCCGCCTCAAGCGCAGCGGCGTGCCGATCGCCCTCGTCACGGCGTCCAGAAATTCGACGTCGGTTCTCGAGGCCGCGGATCTGGGGGACCTCTTCGACCTCATCATCGACGGTACTTACGCTCTTGAGAACAACGTCCCCGGAAAACCGGCGCCCGATATGTTCCTCGCCGCGGCGAAACAACTCGGCGTCGCCCCAAAGGATGCCGCGGTCATCGAGGATGCCGTATCAGGGGTTCAGGCGGCTCGGGCAGGCGGGTTCGGTCTCGTCGTCGGCATCAACCGACACGGCGACCGCAATGAACTGGACGAGGCCGGCGCCGACCTGGTGCACAACGACGTCGCGGAGCTCGATCTCGGAGCGCAACGTGACGATTCGTGGAAACTCATCTACCACGGTTTCGACCCGGAGCAGGAAGGCCATCGGGAAGCGCTACTGACCCTCGCCAATGGCTACATGAGTGTCCGTGGCTGCCGGCCCGAGCGCGGCGACGACGGGGTCCATTACCCGGGAACCTACGCCGCGGGGTTGTTCAATCGTGTGGTCTCCCATATCAACGGTCGCGATCTCGAACACGAGTCGATGGTCAATCTTCCGAACTTCCAGTTCTTGGACCTTCGGTTGCGGGGCGGCGACTGGTGGTCCGAGGGCGGCATGCAACCCCTCGACGAAGTCACGGAACTCGATCTGCGCCATGGAGTACTCTCCCGTCGGTGTCTGTTGGAAGAGGTTCCCAGCGAGGTCGGCGAGCCCTATTCGGAAACACCCCGGCGTGTCCAGGTCGAACAGCGACGCATCGTCTCGATGGCGAATCGTCACCTGGCCGCCATGGAAACCACGGTGACACCGGTCGGCTGGTCGGGGCGAATTCATGTGCGGAGCGGAATCGACCCGAACGTCACCAACAACAATGTTGCCGAATACCGCGAATTGGCCCGTCATCACCTCGTCGCAGAGGCCTCGACCACGCTTCCGGACAACACCTTGATCAACGTCGTCCGGACCAATCAGTCGGGCCACGAGATCGCCGTCGCTCAACGCACCGAAGTCCGTGCGCCCGTCAGCTCGCGTCTCGAGCGGGAAATCCGACCGGGCGGGGTCGAAATGCGCCGTTACCGGGTAGACGGGCAGGACGGAAAGGCCGTCGTGTTCGATACGACCACGGCGCTGGTGACGTCACGCGATTCGGCGATCGCGTCCCCGGTGCTCGGCGCGGTTGAGGCGCTGAACAGAACCGACACCGGGTTCGATGCGCTCTACGGCCCCCACGAGCAGACGTGGTCCCGATTGTGGGCTCGATTCGCCGTGGACATCGAGACCGATGTGGATACGATGCTGGCCCTCCGCCTCCACATCTTCCATATTGTGCAAACCCTCGGCCCCAACATGGAGCTCAACGACGCCGGCGTGACCGCTCGCGGCCTCCACGGTGAGGGTTACCGGGGGCACATCTTCTGGGACGAGATCTTCATTCTGCCGATCATCACAATGCGCCTGCCTTTTGTGACCAGGTCGCTCTTGCAATACAGGTGGGCGCGCCTGCCAGCGGCACGATACAAGGCCACAGAATTCGGGGCCAAGGGCGCAATGTTCCCCTGGCAGTCCGGCTCAGACGGGAGAGAAGAAACTCCCGTCGAGTTGTACAACCCTCATTCGGACCGTTGGATGCCGGACAACTCGTGGCGCCAATTCCACGTGGGCCTGGCCATTGCTTACAACTCATGGCAGTACTACACCGCCACGGCAGACACGAGCTGGCTCGCTCACCAGGGCGCGGAGCTCATGATCGAGATCGCTCGTTTCTTCACCTCGCTGGTGACCTTTGACCCTAACGACCGGCGGTACCACATCGAAGGAGCGATGGGACCGGACGAGTATCACGACGGCTACCCCGGCTCAGTCGATGGCGGCGGCCTGAAGGACAACGCATACACCAATGTCCTTGCCGCGTGGCTCTTCCGCCATACGCTTGAGATCTTCGAGGAACTGCCCGAGCATCAATCACTGCGGGTGTCGTCGGCGAACAACGTGACCGAGGCCGAACTCGCTGCGTGGAAGCATATGGCCGCGAACATTGCGGTTCCGTTCAATCATGACGGAACCATCAGCCAGTTCGAGGGGTACGACGATCTCAAGGAGATCGACTGGGACCATTACCGGCGGAAGTACGGGAATATCGGGCGCATGGACCTGATTCTCGAATCGGAGGGCGATGCGACCAACAACTACAAGCTCTCCAAACAGGCCGATACCCTGATGCTCGTGTACCTCTTCGGGCAACGGGGCCTTCAGGAGGAGTTGGCGCACCTGGGCTACGACGTATCCTTGGCCAAGATCGAGGACACGATCAGCTACTATCTGGCCCGGACGTCCAATGGCTCCTCGCTATCCCGAGTCGTGACGGCGTCGATCATGTCCCGAGTCGACCCACGGCACTCATGGAGTGTCTACCAGGACGCACTCATGGCCGACCTGGACGACACCCAAGGCGGCACCACTCAGGAGGGCATTCACCTCGGGGCGATGTGCGGCACGCTCGACGTCGTGCAAAGAGCCTACGCGGGGGTTCAGGTGCTCACGGATTGCATTCAGCTGGAACCGTCCATGCCGGAAGAATTGCGCTCAGTCGGGTTCGAGGTCCAGTATCGCGGTCAACTGCTCGACGTTTTCATCGATTCCAAACGAGTTCGGCTGTCCGCGCGGTCGCAGAAAGCCAGCGCCGTACGGGTACGCGTCGGCGAATTCGAAACGGTTCTCGAGGGCGGAGACTCGTGCGAATACAAGCTCGAGGATCTCCACTCCGTAACGCGCTGAGGGGCTCTCGGGCACCTCGCCCGACACGCTGACCCCAAGCGACTGAAAAGGCCCCGGTTTCGAGTTGAAACCGGGGTCTTGTGTCGTTTCGGCCGCGGCGTCTGGGACCACGCCGTATCTCAGTCGCGAGAAGCGGACCTGCGGCGCAAGAACGCGGCCACGAGAGCTCCCGAAACGTTGTGCCACACCGAGAAGACCGCTCCCGGCAGGGCGGCCTCCGGGGTGAAATAGGTTCGAGCCAATGACGTCGCCAGACCCGAATTCTGCATTCCCACCTCGATCGCGGTCGTACGACGAGCGGAGACTGGCACCCGGAACAGGCTCGCCGCCCCGTAGCCGAGAAGGTAGCCCAGACCGTTGTGCAGGATCACCGCGAGCAGAACCAGGAGTCCCGCCGACACGATCGCTTCCGCGGACCCGGCGACGACGATCGCCACGATCACCGAGATCGCCGCGACCGAAACCCAAGGCAACGCGGGGGTCACTCTGAGGACTACGCCGGGCGCGAGCCAGCGCACCACGAGGCCCAGGACCACCGGAATCAGGACGACCTCGAGGATCGAGAGCATCATGTCACTGCCGCTCACGTTCATCCGTTCACCCGCCAGCCAGATCGCCAGGAGCGGCGTGAGAAAAGGCGCGATCAACGTCGAGATCGAGGTCATCGCAACGGAAAGCGCGACATCGCCCTTGGCGAGGTACGAGACGACGTTCGAAGCCGTACCCCCAGGGCAACAGCCGACCAGGATCACACCGACCGCGAGCGCGGGCGGAAGCTGCAGAGCCCACGAAATAACGAACCCGAGCAGCGGCATGATGACGAATTGTGCGACCACACCGATGATGACGGGGACAGGATTCTTGGCGACGAGCGCAAAGTCAGGGCCCGTCAGTGTCAGTCCCATTCCGAACATGATGACGCCCAGCAGTGGATTGACCCATCCAGAGAACCCCGAGAAGAACCCCGGGAGAAAGAACCCGAGAATTCCGGCCCCAAGGATCAATAACGGAAAGATCGTCACGGCGTACAGAGCGCTGCGCTCTTCAGAATTCTTGGTCGGTGACGGCGTGGTCTGGTCGGTGGAGTTCATGTGATATCTCTACCAGCCGGCGGCCCTACGGGCTATTGCTCGCACTGATTCGTCCAAGATGTGGTCTATCGACGCATCGATGTCAATGCGCGCACCCCGCTCGTCGTCTTCAAGTTCCTCGAGCGTGTCCAATTGCGAGCGCAGAAGTCCTTGAGGCATGAAATGTCCGCTCCTACCCTCGAGACGGTGAGACAGCGTTTCTTCGTCGCCGGCGAGATGAACGAAGAATGTCCCCGGGGACTCCGCGCTGATCGTCTTGCGATAGACACGCTTGAGTGCCGAACACGCAATGACCAGTCCGGTGCTCTGGGGGTCGGCGAGGGCGGCATCGTGCAGCTTCTGGCCGACGACGCGCAGCCACGGCCACCGGTCTTCATCCGTGAGCGGGTGACCAGCCGCCATTTTCTCGACATTCGACAGAGGATGCAGCGAGTCGGCATCGACGAATTCGGCGTCCAAGCGAGTAGCCAGGAGGGATCCGATGGTCGTTTTGCCCGCGCCGGAAACCCCCATGACCACGATCAGCGGCGGCTCAGTATGTTGATTTTCTACCAATTGTGTACGGTCCCATCGGCAAGTCGGTTGTACGGGAGATATGCCTGATCGTAGGGGAAACGGGCCGCGGCTTCCTCATCGAATTCGACTCCGAGTCCCGGAGCGTCACCCGGGTGCAGATATCCGTCTTCGAAGGTCAGCCCCTCGTGGAAGACTTCACGTGTCAACGGGGAATGGGGCATGTATTCCTGGAGCCCGTAGTTGTGGATGGACAATCCGAGGTGAAGTTGAGCCGCGAATCCGATCGGTGAGACGTCCGTAGGACCGTGGAATCCCGACTTGACCTGGTACATCTCGGCAAAATTCATGGCCTTCCTGAGCTGCGTGATTCCGCCGAAATGCGTCGAGGCGCACCGCACGTAGTCAATGAGCTGTTCCTGGATGAGATCTTTGATGTCGTAGACGGAGTTGAAGACCTCACCGATCGCCAAAGGGGTCGTGGTGTGCTCACGGACCAGTCGCAATGCTTCCTGGTTCTCGGCCGGCGTGCAGTCCTCGAGCCAGTACAAGTCATACGGTTCCAGTGATTTCCCCAGTTGAGCGGCCTCCCGAGGTGTCATCCGGTGGTGGCCGTCGTGCAGCAAGGGCAGCTCAGGCCCGAACTCGTTGCGCACGGCCTCGAAGACGGTGGGGACGTGCCGCAGATAGGCCCGGGTGTCCCAGTCCTCCTCGACGGGTTGGGTCCCGCGGTTAGCTGGTTCGAAGTCGTACCGCTCTCCCGTCGACTGTTCCTGTGCGGCCACACCGTACAGTTTCTCGATTCCGGGTACCGAGGTCTGCACCCGAATCGACTTGTAGCCCAACTCGAGTTCCTCCCGGATCGAGTCAAACAGCTGTTCAAGGTCTCTTCCGGACGCGTGGCCATAGGCCCGGCAGCCGCGGCGCGAGGCCCCGCCCAGCAACTGGTACACGGGCATTCCGGCGACCTTGCCCTTGATATCCCAGAGAGCCATGTCGACGGCGGCGATCGCGGCCATGGTGACCGGGCCGCGTCTCCAGTACGACGCCCGATACAGGAATTGCCATGTGTCTTCGATAGTGCTGGGATCCTTGTCCAGCAGGAGCTGACAGACATGCTCCTTGAGGTAAGCGGCAACCGCCAGTTCACGCCCGTTCAGGGTTGCGTCGCCTATACCGGTGACTCCCTCGTCCGTCGTGATCCTAAGAGTCACGAAGTTGCGGGACGGGCTCGTCACGAAGACCTCTGCCTTCTCGATGCGCATTATTGTCCTTTCGTTGGGTAGTCGTCGTGGTGCGAATCATCGTCCGTGGAATTGTCCCCGGACTGATCCTCGACAATGTGGATTTGGGCCTGATCGTTCCCGGGCACGGCCTCCTGCGAGCTGGTGGCGGGATGGGACGCACGAGCAGTAGGACCATTGAGGTCCGAGGAGGTCTCGACCGAGGTCGGGATCGCTCCTGTTTCCAGGCCTTCGTGACGCTGCCTCCGGTTTGCCTCAATGGATTTCATGACCGATGTGAATTTTGCCTCGGTCAGGGGATAACCGGTCATGATCAGCATTGCGAGAATAAATATGGCCGCCGGAATCAGGCCACCGTAGATGGCCAAACCGGACACGACTCCGTCGCCCTGACTTCCCTTCCCGGCGGTATATCCGGCCCAGGTCAGCACGATGCCGCCCAGGGACTGTCCGAGGGCTTGCCCGACCTTTCGTGTGAAGGAAAACGCCGCGTATGTGGCTCCTTCAGTCCGGACACCGGTCCGGTATTCACCGTATTCAACGGTGTCGGCTTCGAGCGCCCATGTCATGGTGTTCAGCAGCCCCATCCCGACACCCATCAGGAACAGCCCAATGAGGCTCATGGCCAAGGAATGCCAGACGGAATTGCTCAACGCGAACAGGACACCGCCCGCGGCGGCCACCATGCAGTTGTAGACGAACCCTCTCTTCTTCCCCATCGCGCGGGTGACCATAGGGCCGAACGGGCCGACGTACAATACCGCTCCCGTGGTGATGATGATCGAGACGGACGCGACCCAGCCTCCAGAGGTGTACCGGGAGAGGACCACGTTGGACAGATAAATGGTGAGCGCACCGATCATCGACTGCGCAGTCAAGTAGAAGAGCGAAGAGGCGCACAACCTCAGCAAGGGGCCGTTCCGCCGGATCGTGGACAGGGTCTCCTTGAAGCTCACCTTCTCGACCTCACGGAACACCACTTCTTTCGAAGTGAGGAACGTGGTGTAGAAGAAGATCGCGCCGATCACCAGGAAGACGATGGACGTGACAAGAAAGGTGGTCGCGAGGTCCTCAGCCTGTTTGAGCCGGGGTGCGAGAAATACGGAAAGCAGAAGAATCGTGGCCCCTGAGCCGACCATGCGCGCCGAAGCGAGCCGCGACCTGTCCACCGGATTCTGGCTCATGGCCCCCGCGAGCGACCCGAACGGAATATTGACCATCGAATACAGCAGTCCCAAGAGGGCATAGCTTACGGTCGCCCATACGATCTTGGTCGCGTACGAGTCCACGGGAATCCAGAAGCAGAGAACATTCGACAGCAGAAGCGGAACCGAGTACCACAGCAGAAACGGACGGAATTTGCCCCACCGGGTCATGGTCCGGTCGACCATGCGACCGGCAAAAAGATCAGCAAAAGCGTCCCAGAATTTCACGAACAGGAAGATCGCGCTCGCGTGCGCGGGCTGGATGCCCACCACGTCCGTGTAGAACAGGAGAAGAAACACGCCGGTCATTTGGAACGCGACGTTGCATCCTGCGTCTCCGAGACCGTAGCCCGCGATGCGTCTCTTGGGCAGATGCTCGTGGGCCACGTGAGGTATGGACGAAGTAGCTATTTCTGACATGACAGGCTCCTTTGCCTGGGGTGCCCTACAAGGGCTTAATGGAGATGGCTGGGACGGTGTCTCGACCTCGCCAGGGTTGACCGTTCTCATCGGTGAGCCCGTGGCGGACCGGCAGCATCGTCACGTACCAGGGGTCAACGGCCGAGTTTCTCCGACCACCGTCTCCGGAGCTCATGGGCCAGAGCCTTGGGTTTGCGGTCCCTGGTGAACACTCCCTTTTTGTTACCGTCCACGCGCGCGAACCCGTTCTTGGTTTGGAAATCCGCGAAATTCCACACCTGCTCACCGGCCATGCATTCCACGCGGTCGAATTCCTCGTGATACATGCGCAGCAGTGCTGTCTGGTATTCCTCGGTGAAGGGGATCTCGAAGACCGAGTGGAGACCCGCGATCGTATCCGCGCCGTATTCGGTCATGATGGTTGGTTTGCCGTATTGCTCGTCCCAGGCCTCGAGTTCCTTGCGAAGGGAACCTCGGGCCGCGACGATGTCTCCGGCGTCTACGTACCAGCCGTAATAGCGGTTCAGCATCAGCACATCGAACAGATCCGAGATCTTGTCGACTCCACAGGGCGCGAACATGACGTTGACGAACCCGACAGGCCGTGAGGGATCGAGTCGGCGGGTCAGCTTTTCGAGCGGCTCGAAGTACTCCCGCGCGCCCTCGGCCCCGGAGTCTGGTTCATTGGCGATCGACCACAGAACCACCGAGGGATGGTTCTTGTCCCGTTGGATGAGTTCGCGGATTTCACGGGCGTGGACCTTTTGGGTGTTCTCGTCGACGTTGCCGGGATCGAAGGTGTTTCCGCCTCCCTGGTCCATGATTCCGGCACCCATATGCCAGTTCAGTCCAACCGCCGGGGTCTCGTCGATGACGACGATTCCGCGCTCGTCGGCGTACTCCATGATTTCTTCGGCGTACGGGTAGTGCGAGGTGCGGAAGGAATTGGCGTTGATCCAATTCAGCAGGCCAAAGTCCTGAACCATGTGGGCGTTCGAGTGGGCCTTGCCGATCGTCTCGTGGTCCTCGTGCATTCCGAAACCCGTGAAGTAGAAAGGCTCCCCGTTGATGAGAAACCGCTTGCCTCGTACCTCAACGGTCCGTACGCCAAAACGTTGATCGTATTCGTCGACGAGTTCACCGTTGTCGTACGTCAGCACGCGCAGCGTATAGAGGTAGCCTCGTCCTGGTTTCCAGAGTTCAACTCCGGACCAGGACAACTCACCGTCCAGGGTCGAGTCGCTCGCCGCGGCTCGCTCTGCACCTGCGACGACATCGCCTTCCGCGTCCAGGACCTGAACGGCCGCTTCCGGGGCATCCCCGGTGAACTTCGCAGTGTAATGCACGATTCCTCGGCCGCCTTCACCGCCTTCGAATTCGGCAACTACAGTCACATCGTCGAGGCGAACGTCGGCGACATTGCAAAGCCACACGCTACGGTGAAGGCCCGCGTAATTGAAGAAGTCGTGACGGTACGCGAGATGTTTTCGGCCCTGGCCGTCCTGGGTTACCTCCCCGGGAGGAAGAGTCTCGTGCGACAACTCGTTGTTCACGGCGACGGTCATAGTGAATACCTCACCGGGGTGGACGTGCTCGGTGACGTCGACGTCGAACGGCATATAACCGCCCTGGTGGCGGACCACTTCCTGACCGTTGACGAAGACCACTCCGAGATGGGTCGCGGAGTCGAAGCGGAGGAGAGTCCTACCCGTCGAGAATCCGCGCGGAACTCGGACATCACGGGAATACCAGACCCAACCGACGTGCTCGCGAATCGCGCTATCGGCATACAGGTCGTTGAAAGACCCGGGCACCGGCGCTTTCAACCCTTGTTTCGGGAACTGCTGGGCCCAGCCCTTCTCAAAGCTGTCGTGGTGCCAGTCGACCGCGAAGTCGAAGAGACCATCCAGGCTGACTCGCTGACGAGTCGATGTGTCTTGGGGTCGCAACATGTGGGGTAAGTCCTTTCTGGGGCAACACGAGGTTCGATGGGTGGCTCGTTTGCCGTGGAACCGTATTCTGAGGGGTCAGTTATGGGACCGCACGAGCGAGACAAGGTGCGTATCCTGCCCCAGCCCGGGTTGAAGCACATCGAGCAAGGCACGCGTGGTGTCGTCTGAGGCGAGGGCCTGACGGATGGAATCCACCTCCGAGTCCTTGATGTCCCGGGAGTCTTGGGTGATGAGCCAAGCGATCCACGAGGCGATCGCGCCGGCCGCGGCGGCGCCGTCGCGGCCGGCCTCGCGTTCGGCCTGGTAGATCGGCAGGGCGCGAATGCGCAACTTGCTGGCCCCATCGGTACCGATTTGAGCCAGGAAATGCTGGATCCGGGGATTGCGGTACCGGGTCAGCAGATCCTCCCGGTAGGACGGCACATCGAGTTGTGGGTCCGTCAGGTGCCGCGAGGCCTCGTCCCAAAAAGCTTCGATCTTCGACAGGATCGCGGGATCGGCGATCGCTTCGGCCACGGTGCGATGTTCTGCCAGCTGGCCGGCGTAGGCCATGTAACTGTGAGTACCGTTCAAGAGCCACAGTTTTCTGCGCTCGAAGGGTTCAAGATCGTCCACGAACTGGGCACCTGCACGTTCCCATTCCGGGCGACCCCCCGGAAAATCTCCCGAGAAGATCCAAGAACGAAAGGGCTCCGCGACGACCGGCGCCGCGTCATCGAACCCCGTTTTCTCGGCAACGAACTGAGCGAGTTCCTCCGTCGCCGCGGGCGTGATGCGGTCCACCGAAGTCCCGACCCAGGAGACCACCCGATCGATCTCCTCCGCGAGTCCGTCCTTGCATGCGTGGGCCGTGCCGAGAACCGCGTTCCGAGTCGCGGTCGCGTTGTCAGCCATGTTGTCGCAGGATACGACCGCGATTCCGGCTTCGTTTCCCAAGGACCTGAGGCGACGATCGAGGCCGAGCACCAATCGGCCCGCGGCCGTGAGCAACGGCGGGTCCTGTGAAGGGTCCGATAGAGCCTCACGCAAGATTGCGATGTCGGCGGCCACGTCCTCGTCGGTGGCTTTCAGTTCTCCGGCCGGATCTAGGTGGTATCCGGCTTCCGTGATGGTCAGCGTGACGAGTGCAATTTCCGGAGCGGACAGCAGCTGAACCAAACGTTTCGAATCCGAGGCCGGGCGGACCTCGACGATCGACTGGATCAATTCCACGGAATCCGCGTCGGCGGCCCGCTCAACCAGCGAATACAAGCCTTCCTGGGGAGCGAGTTCTTCGGCCGCGACGGGACTGCGACCGGTAAACGCCGCAATACCCCACTTCGGATCACGTGCGTCGGACTCCGCGTGCTGCGTGTACCAGGCCTGGTGGGCACGATGGAATGCGCCCAACCCCAGATGGACCACACGGACGGGGGCGGGATCGCCCACGTGCCGGGCGGCGGTGATCCGGTTCAGCGACGTGCTCATAGCTTGAAGACCTTCCGCGGGTTCGAATCGGTCAATTCCACGATCGCGGAGCGCGCACGCTCCTCCGTAATGCGGTGCTCGACCACGAGCTTGGCCAAGAACCCCGCATCAACCCGGCGGGCGGCGTCGTGACGGGCGGGGATGGAACAGAACGCTCGCGTGTCATCGATGAATCCCGAAGTTCGCGAAAAACCGAGGGTTCCGGTTGTCGCCGAACGGAAACGGTGCATCGCGTCGGGTTCGTCGAGGAACCACCACGGGGCGCCCGCGTACACGGCGCGGTAGAAGCCGGCCAGCGGTGCGATTTCCCGCGAGAACGTCGTCTCGTCCAGGGTGAAGAGCACCAGATTGAAATCGTCCGAATTGCCGAAATCCGACAACAGGGGCTGCAACCCGCGCGTGTAATCCACCCCGAACGGGATGTCGTTGCCGGTATCCGGCCCAAAACGTTCAACGGTCCGAGAGCTGTGGTCTCGGTAGGATCCCGGATGAATCGTCATGGTCAGCCCGTCCTCCGAGGACATCCGAGCGAACTGATAGGTCATGTTGGCCTCGAAGCGGAGGGCTTCGGCGTTGGTGGCCGTTCCCGCGAGGCCCTTTTCGAAGAGGTCATTGGCCTCTTGGTCCCCGAGCTTGACCGACTCAGGGGTCCACACTCCGTGATCTGCCGAAACGGCACCGTTTTCCACGAAGTAGGCCCTGCGGTTGGCCATCGCACGCAGATAACCTGCGTATCCCGTCAGCCCGTCTCCTGCCTCTTGGATGAGCCGGTCCGCATTCCGAGCAAAAGAAGGGTTCCAGAATTTGACGAAAGCATCGGGTCGGAAAGTCGGGAGGACCCTCCCGTCGAAGGTCGGGTCGGACGCCAATTCCCGGTGGGCCGCCAAATCATCCAACGGGTCGTCCGTGGTGGCCAGCACCTCGAGGTCGAAGTCTCGGAACAATTCACGCGGACGGAATTCAGGACGCGCCAGCACCTCCGAGATCTGGTCAAAGAGCTCGTCGGCGTGGGCACCGTCGATCGTCGAATCGTCGACCCCGAAGACGGTCGCGAATTCTCTTCGGAGCCAGTACCCGGAGGCCGTTCCGTCGAAGAGCTCCCACCGTTCGCAGAAGGCACGCCAGATATCGCGGGCATCGGCATCCTCGGCGGTGCCCGCGTTGACGTTCTCCAGGTTCACCCCATCCGCGTTCAACAGCCGATATACGTAATGGTCGGGGCTGATGAGCAGGGCCGCGGGATCAGGGAAGGCTTCATTGCGCGCGATGGATTCCGCGGTCACATGGCCGTGAGGGGACAACAGCGGCAGCTCTTCGGCGACCGCAACCAGATCCCGGGCCACGTTGCGTGTTGCCGGATCTGCCGGAAGAAGGCGATCGGGGTGCAATGCAATGGACTGTGTCATAAAGACATTCCACGCCCGGTGACCGTAACTCAGATACCGGTTGCCACAAGTTGCCGCGAATTCCCTGAGTTGGGGCAGAGGTGCCTAACCGATGCCGCGCGTGCTCCCCCGGGTAATCAAACGCGCCGGGAGAACCACGGGACGCTCTGTTGACGCCTTGACCCCATTGGCAATTGCCATCACATGGGCGGCCGCGGTTGCACCCATTCGTTCGAAAGGTCCGACGACGGTCGTCAACTTCGGCCTCACCAGGCTTGATGCGAGTAGGTCGTCGAAACCGACGATCTGCAGGTCGTCGGGGACCACGACACCGGTCGACTGGACGTGCCGCATAAAGGACAGAGCCATCAGGTCGTTGTAGGCAATTACTGCGTCGGTGGGGCGCTCCCGCCAAACCTTCGCGGCTTGGACACCTCCCGACATTGTGGGTTCGAAAGGACCGATGCGGCGAAACTCCAGCCCAACGGCCTTGCTGACGTCGCGGACGGCTGCCCACCGCATTCCATTGGCCCACGACGTTTCGGGACCCATGATGTACGCGATGCTGCGCGCTCCAGTCCTCGCCAGGTGCTCAACCGCCGACCGAGTTCCTTGTTCCTGATCGATGACGACGGAAGCGACTCCCCGCACGGCCCTGTTCATCACGACCATCGCCTTCTGCTTGGCGAAGGTCCGGATCGCGGCGTCGGGCAAGCGTGCACCGGCAAGAATGAGCCCGTCCACGCTCGTGAGGCTTCGCTGGATAGCCTCTTGTTCCCGATCCCGGGACTCGCGCGAGTTGGACAGAATCGTCGTCATCCCTGAATCCCGCGCTGCCATCTCGACCCCTTGGACCATGTCGATGAAAACCGGATTGGATATGTCCGCAACGATCAGTCCGAGCATCCAAGACGGCCTCCGCTCGGTCCCGCCCGCACGCCTCAGCGCCTGATTCCTGTATCCGACCCGTTCCGCGGCCGCACGGACTTTCTCCGCGGTCGCATAAGAGACCCTTCCAGGGCGTGAGAAAGTGCGGGAGACGGTCGATGCCGCGACACCGGCCTCGCGGGCGACGTCGTAGATACTCGCCGGGCCGGTCGATTCGCGGGCTTTTCCGTTGTCCTGCATGGCTAGATTCTCGACCCCCGTCGCGAACCGGCAAAATCCTGCCGCCGTTTCGGCACAGTTTTCCCGTTTCTTGCCGTGCAGCCGGTCCGAGGCGCCTGTTCGGCATGAAGAAGCGACCGCTCCGGCCGCAAACATGATGACTCCCCGCTTTCTTCGGGAAAACGGGGAGTCATCGCTTGTTCGTTCGGGAGCACTAATGGAAGAAGTGACGTGCCCCGGTGACGTACATGGTTACGCCGGCCTTGTTTGCCGCTTCAATGACTTCTTCGTCCCGGATCGATCCACCGGGCTGGACGACGGCGCGCACGCCAGCTTCCAGGAGGACCTCAAGGCCGTCGGCAAACGGGAAGAATGCATCAGATGCCGCAACGGCGCCACGAGCACGCTCCTGGTTGCCTTCGCCGAGAGAATTGGCACGCTCGACCGAGAGCTTGCACGAATCGACGCGGTTGACCTGGCCCATACCGATTCCGACCGCAGCTCCGCTTTCGGCCAACAGAATCGCATTCGATTTGGCCGAACGCAGAGCGCGCCACGCGAACTCAAGATCCGAAAGAGTTTTTTCGTCCGCGGCTTCCCCTGCCACGAGCGTCCAATTAGAGGGATTGTCACCGTCGGCCTGAAGCCTATCGCTCTGCTGGAACAACGCGCCACCGGAAACCTGACGGTATTCGATGCTCTCGCGCTCGAAACCCTCCGGCAGGAGGAGAATTCGCAGATTCTTTTTGGTCTTCAAAACCTCGAGGGCGCCGTCTTCGTAAGAAGGGGCGATGATGACCTCCGTGAAGATCCCCTTGACGGTCTCGGCCATTTCCTGGGTGACTTCACGATTCGCCGCGATGACCCCACCGTAGGCGGACAGCGGATCGCATGCATGAGCCTTGCGGTGGGCGTCAGCCATGGGATCCGCAGCATCCGCCGAACCCACGGCAATTCCGCACGGGTTGTTGTGCTTGATGATCGCAACAGCCGGGTCGGCAAAGTCGAAGGCCGCTCGCAGCGCCGCATCCCCGTCGACGTAATTGTTGTAGGACATCGCTTTGCCGCCCAATTGCTCGGCCTGGGCAATGCCCGGTGCTACCGCCGGATCGACGTACAGTGCACCGCACTGATGCGGATTCTCGCCGTAACGCAATGATTCGGAGCGCTCGAAGCCCATTCCGGCGTAGGGAGGCCAAAAATTGGCCTCCGGGTCCTGAGCGAATTGCTGCTGGGTCCAGGTTGCCACGGCGGTGTCGTAGGCTGCGGTATGGGAGAAGGCTCCTGCCGCAAGACGACGGCGCTCGGCCAGGTCGAATCCGCCGTTCCGGGCGGCTTCGACAACGCGGCCGTACTGAGCGGGGTCCACCACGACGGAAACCGAATGATGGTTCTTGGCCGCGGCGCGAACCATGGAAGGGCCACCGATATCGATCTTCTCGATGATGTCCTCTTCCCCGGCCCCCGAGGCGACGGTGTCAACGAACGGATAAAGGTTCACGATCACGAGGTCGAAGGGTTCGATACCTAGGTCCGAAAGCTGCTGGACGTGGTCACTCTTGCGACGATCCGCCAGGATGCCCGCATGGATCTTCGGGTGGAGGGTCTTGACTCGCCCCTCCAAGCACTCGGGGAAATCCGTGATCTGAGCGACTTCGGTCACCGGAACGCCGGCATCCTTGATCTTCTGGGCAGTGGACCCCGTGGAGACAATGTCCACGCCTGCCTCGTGCAGACCACGGGCCAGGCCATCCAGCCCGGTCTTGTCGAAAACGGAAATCAGGGCTCGTTTGAACGGGACGCGATTCAGCTCGGTCAGGGACACGGAAACTCCAACTCATCGGTTATGGCGTACTACTGCCGGTGACGACGCTCAGTCTATTGCGCCGCCGGACAGGTTCTTAATTGTGGTTACAAGGAGGGAACGTTCTTGCGCTTTGATGCGCTCGTGAAGTGCTTCTTCGTCATCGCCATCCAGGACGGGCACCGCGGCCTGAGCGAGGATCGGACCTGTATCCACTCCGGAGTCCACCACGTGAACAGTCACGCCGGTGATTTTGACGCCGTGGGCCAGAGCATCTCTGACGCCGTGGGCCCCGGGGAAAGACGGCAGAAGGGCCGGGTGGGTATTGACGATCCGGCCATCGAAACGGCCGACCAGGTCCGCATCCACGATGCGCATAAAACCTGCGAAGATGACGTAATCCGGCGCGTAGGAGGCGATCTTTTCCTCAAGGGCGCGGTTCCATGCGGCCCGGTCTGCGTGATCCGAAGGGCTGACCACGAAATTCTCGATACCGGAATCGGCCGCCCGCTCGATTCCTCGGCAGGGCTTGTCCGCCCCTACGGCAGCGATCTCGACGTCGAGCAGATCCGCCTGCACTGCATCCAGAATGGACTGAAGATTTGTCCCGGAACCAGAGACCATGACCACTATGCGCATGAACTCAACCTTACCGACATGCCCGGTAGTGTTGAGATATGACATCACCCAGCCCTGCTCAGGACCAGCCGAATCCCAAGCACCGCGGTTCCTTGGTGTACCGCTCGAGGATCACTATTCTGCTTTCGGTCGCGGGGCTTGTGGCCACGATGCTCTCCAGCACACGGTATGGCATGGCTGCGCTGGTCGTGTCGATGATTCTGATGATCCTGGCGGCCGTCTGGTGCATCCTGACCATGATTGCGCTCAAAAAGGCCCGTGGGCAGTGGATCGGCTATTTCGTCTTGGCGCTCGTTCTACTGGCCAACTTCTATTTCGCCGCCAACGCCGGTATCAATCTGGCCATGTGGTCAGTTACCTCGGAATACCGTGAATGCGTTCAGAATTCCCTCACCATCTCATCCAACAGCGGTTGCCAGCAGAGCCTGTACGACTCGCTGATGAACTCGTTGACCGGACGCTAGGCATTGCGGGCCATGACGTTGTGGTCACCGCGCCGAGGATGAAGGAACAAGCCCCTGGATTGCACGATGGGTGGCGATGCAGCGCCGTCGACAGTCATCGAGACGCTGAAAAGCGGGGATGGCGATGCAGCGGGGACTCAGTCGGCGGACTCGCGGGCGGAGTGCTACCGCACTCGTAAGGCGTCGAGCGCGAGGTCGCGAAGTCTGCACTCCTGCTCGGGCCTTCCAGCGCGGGCTGTGGCCAGGAAGATGCCAAGCAGCAGGACCGCCACATCGTCCGCCTTGACGTCGCCGCGCAAGGTGCCGTCCGCGACGCCGGTCCGGAGCAGCAGCTCCACGGACTCGGCCACCCGGCGGCGGATAAGCGGACGAGAGGGTCTGGGCGTGGAGAGCTCGGTGCGGATGGCGTCGAGCATTCCGTGCTTGGTGGCGGCGAACCTGGCATGTCGCGCGGCCCATTCGCGCAGCGCCTGGTCGCCAGGGAGGCGGCGGCTGAGGTCTTCGGCCTCGTCCTGCAGCGCGTCGAGCTGGGTCGCGTAGACGGCTTCGACGAGCGCGTCGCGGGTTGGGAAGTGTCGGTAGAGGGTCCCGATACCGACGCCTGCCTCCCCGGCGATTGCCTCGAGGGAGGAAGAGCGGTTCTTATCCGTCAGGGCGTGAGTCGCGGCCTTGATCAGTCGCTCCCGGTTGCGCTGTGCATCCGCGCGGAGTGGTCTCTCCGGGGCGGGTGGGGTGGTGCCGATTTTTGACGATGATTCTTGCATGCGGAGGAACCTCCGGTTACTGTGGGCATGGAAACGGAGCAACCTCCGCTTTACCTCATCATTCTATATGAAGGGTCGTCACCATGCCTGCTCATCACAACACAGACGCCCAGCGCCCCGGAGGTCCGGGGTCGATCGCCGGCCGCACGGTCGCTAGGGTCGGATACGGGGCGATGCAGCTCGTGCGATCGAGCACCGACCGCACCGCAGCGATCTCACTACTGCGCCGAACCGTCGAGCTCGGGGTGGACCACATCGACACCGCCCAGTTCTACGGGGACCAGCTGGTCAACGAGTATCTGGGGGAAGCGATCCGGCCCGAGGACGGCGTGGTGATCGTCAGCAAGGTCGGCTTCGACCCGAACCCCGGCGGGCAATTCCCGATGCGCCCGGCTCAGCGTCCGGAGGAGCTGCGCGCGAGTGTCACGACCAATCTTCGGACCCTGAAGCTGGACCAGATCCCCGTCGTAAACCTGCGTCGGCCGGAGCACGAGAGTCGCATGCCTCTGCCCGCGGATCAGGCGGTGGACCTGGATGACCAGCTCGACGCCATGACTGCGATGCGTGAGGAGGGGCTGATCGGCGACTTCGGGATCAGCAATGCCCCGGAGAGCGAGGTCCGCCGCGCGATCTCCGCTGGGATCGTCTGCGTGCAGAATGCCTACGGTCTGTTGTCCCGCGGGGACGAGGCGATCGGCGCTCTGTGCCAGGAGGAGGGCATCACCTGGGTCCCGTTTTTCCCCTTGGGCAGCGCATTTCCCGGGACGCCCTCGGTCAGCGATCTCCCCGCGGCTCGTGACGTGGCCGCTGCGCTCGGCGCCACGCCTTCCCAGGTCGGTCTCGCCTGGCTGCTCCACCATTTCCCGACCTGCTTGCTCATCCCGGGCACGGGGTCCGTCGATCATCTCGAGGAGAACATCGCCGCCGGCTCCCTGGTGCTGGACGATCAGATGCTCGCCGACCTCGACCGGGCCGCGACGGTCTGAACCTCGGCGAGCCTCTTTGCCCGTGGAACGGCTGCCCTACTGCCCGCGACCGCGGCATCGAGGTGGAACAGCTCGGCCAGCGGGGAGCGCTTGTTGATGTCGGCTCCGGCGCCCGGTAGCGCTGTTCCACCGCCGAGCTCGGGTCCTAGCTTTTGCAGGTCATGGGGCGCCGACGTTGAAGCCTCCTCCGAGCTGCCTGAGCTAGAGACCGGGCAGTCGCCGCCCGGGTCCACCATGACAACTATCATCACCCGCACACCGCCTGCGGCGACCAGCTTCCTGCCTCATGCCTCCATGGCTCCATGGCTCCATGCCAGCGTTGACAACGCCATGACCGACGAGAACTAGGTCCTCGCCTTATCGTTCATTTCCGGCGCCGACCGGGCCGCGCGATCACCGGACGATTTTCCGGAACGGTGTGGGGCTTCTCGGGGACGGAAGGCTCAGATTCCTCGGGTTCCGGCGCCTTAGTTCTGGGTCCCCGTTCCTGCTCCTCTGTGGAGGGTTCTTCCGGCGTCGCATCCGGGCCGGCCCACGGCAGATCTGATTCCTCATGGGGAGCCGCGGAAGCCTCCGGCGGTTCAAGCGGCGCCTTGTCATCCGTGGACGACGACTGTGCTTGGTCGGGCCCCGGCCGGAACTTGCGCAATCGTGCGAGCGCGCTGACCTGGTCGGAGTCGCGCTCCTTCGATTCTGCTTCCGGCTCCGGAGCGGCCGACGAGGCGGCCTCCGGCCCGGGATCGGGTGCCTGGGAGACTTTGGCCGAGGAGGCTCTGACCCCGGAATTCTTCGGTTGGGCCGGTCGTTCTGGGGAATTCCCGTTCTGGGGTGAGACCGGCTCCGAATCAGGTCTCGATGCCATGGTCCGAACTCGTGATTTCCGGTCAGGGGAATTTTGGGCAGGGATCTTGGGCTTGGACGGCTCTTTCCCTCTTCCTTTCACACCTCGGGCCGGGCGGGGCTCATGGCTGACATCGGTCGTCGGGTCGTGCTCGATCCACGGGCCAATGAGCTGACCGATGATCGCACCGATGGCTATGGTCACTGCGGTCCAGAGACCCGTCGTCCAGGGATGCGGGCCGAAATCGGTGAAGCGTCCCACACCCAAAGACCCGTGTGCCAACGCCGCGAACAGGCACGCGGCCAAGCCGACAAGCACCCCCAAGGAAATGGCCAGGATCAGTCCGGACAGCACGGCGGCCAGCCATCGCCACGCGAGCTTGAGGGTCAGCCACTCATCGAGATGGTTCTCCCCGTCCCGAATGAAGTACCAGCCGGCCATGGCGCCCGCGAGAATCGGAAGTGCAAGGACAACATAGGCCCACGTGGTTGGTTCTGCCGGAACGGCGCCGAGGATCGGAAGAGACGGCAGAGCACCTGCATGAGTCGCGGCGGGCGAAATCACAGTTCCCTGGCCGACGGCGAATCCTGCCCCGTTGCCCCAAGCCATCCCGAAAATCATCAGATTGGGCAGCAAAGCGAACTGAACGAGGGTCACCGAGATATCGCCGAGGAACCCCGCGTGGAGCCCTTGGTAGAGAGAAATCATGCGGTTCCAGTGGAAAAAGATCGAAAGGCCCGTGAGCAAAGCACCCGTCGCAAGGATCCCGACGATGCCGACCCATGCCGCCCGAATGAGCGATACAACGTATGCTCCGGTCCACCTCGAATATTGGCTGTAGCGTTCGGACAGCTTTTCCGGGTCTATCCCCACCAGGCGCAACCACGAGCCCGCAACCTGGTGACCGCCCCAGAACATACCGACCATCAAGACTCCGAGTGGAACGATCGCGGAGACCACCGGATTGCTCGAAAGCGCGGACGTGCTCGTGACGAGGCTCAAGGCAGCCCCGATGACGATGTACATCACGGCCCCGCCCACGAGGGCCTGCCAGAATTGTCCCTCGTAGGACGCCCGAGCGAGCCTTTTCCCGGCTCGGCGCGCAAAGAGGAGCAAGACCACGGTCAGTCCGAGCGGGGTGAAGGTCGCAAGACCCTCGACCGCCTCCGTGGATTCCGACATGGGAATGTCAATGTGGAGCCCCACGCCGTGTCCGGCGAGCCACAGCTGACCGGTTCCGGCGAGCACGGCCACCGGCGATCCCGGGAAACCCAGTGAAGCCCAACCGATCAGGACCAGGACGAGAATGACAAACCACGATCCGAGGCTGGTCAGGAGAATTTCGATCATCGCCTGAAGCCAGAGCGGCATAGGCAACGACCGGGAAGGCGAGGGTCTACGAGGCGTCTTCTTCATCGCCTCTCATCATGTCACGCGGCACGGCATTTGGCTTTTAATCCACAGTTCAATCTGACGTCATCTGAACCTCGCACGAAAGTTCGGGTCAGACGGTTGCCTTGGATTGTGCGAATCCTGATGGTTGCGGAATCTTTTGTCCCTCATCTCAGCGGTGTCACGACCTCGCTCTTGCGAAGCGCCGAGAACCTGCGTCGGCGTGGCCACGAGGTGATGCATGTGGCCCCGTCCGGTCGCGGGTTCAAGCCCTCGGACTGGTCCCCTGCTTTGTTTCCGCGCTTCCCCCGCGTGGTCCCGTCCGGCGCCATACCCGAGGTCCGGCCGTGGCCAGAGGACTCCTCCCCCGTTGCCTTGGCCCCTGGGCAGGCGTTCGAAGAGATCGAGGACGTCCCGACCCTTCGTCTGCCTTCGTTGCCATTGGCCGGTTATCCCACGCTCCGCTTCTCCCTGGGAACTGTGGCTGCCGTTCGTCGGATCATGGCCGACTATCGGCCCGACATCGTGCACGTCGCGTCGCCTTTCGTTCTGGGGGCTCGCGCCGTGACCGCGGCCAAGGGCCTCGGAATCCCGTCGGTCGCCGTGTACCAAACGGACGTAGCCGCTTATACGCACCGGTATGGGATGTCGTGGCTCGCGGCAACGGCCGACAGACGCATAGCAGCGATCCACTCGAATGCGACCCTGACACTGGCTCCTTCCCGGTCGTCCATGGCTTATTTGGAGTCTTTGGGTGTCCCACGGGTCTTCAGATGGGGCCGCGGCGTCGATACCGGACTCTTCAACCCCAGTCGCCGCAGATTGTCGATTCGGTCCTCCTTGGGCGCAGGGCCGGACGATCTCCTCGTCGGTTTCGTGGGACGCCTTGCATCGGAAAAGCAGGTCGAGGACTTGCGCGTGATTCAGTCGCTGCCGGGGGTCAGGCTCGTGGTGATCGGAGGCGGGCCTGAGGCCCAGCGCCTCCAATCGACATTGCACCGGGCCGTCTTCGCCGGCCAGCTGACCGGGACAGTACTGGCCGAGCACATGGCGAGCCTCGATGTCTTCACACATCCGGGCGAATTCGAGACTTTCGGCCAAACCCTTCAGGAAGCCATGGCCTCGGGCGTGGCGACTGTGGCTGTCGGAAAGGGCGGGCCACTGGACATCATCGACGACGACGTGACCGGCAGGCTCTACGAGCCTGGGCAGCTCGGTATGCTGCGCACCATCGTGGAATCCCTCAGGGACAACCGATCGAGGTCCCGCCTGGCCGCCAACGGGCGCGAGGCCATGGAAACGAAATCCTGGGCCGCGACGTCGCTCAAGCTGGAGAACTACTACCATCGTGCCGCAGAATTCCACAGGACGCGGCAGTTGAGTCGCTGGAGGGACGAGCACCCCAGCGCCGGAGACAGAAACAGCCAGACCTCGTCACGCCATGGCGCCTCTGGTCACGGTCGACGGATCGAGTCGGTCTAGTTTTCCTTCCAGGGATTCTGCGCCTGGACACCCCACGACCGATAAACGTCTGATTTCGAGGAGATCACCGTCAAATCGTGGACCAGAGCCGTGGCGGCCACCAGGCCTTCCACTGCGGCGCCGGTCCACGACGCACCGGGGTTCTGACCGGTGCGCAGAATCGACTGGGGAGTCGACCGGCCCGCCCATTCCCGGGCGACCTCCGAATCCACGTCGAGGACATGATCGTCGAATCTTTCGATTAACTCCTCCAGCCATCGTTCCGTTTCCTGCTGCGGGTACAAGCCCCGTAGCTCTCCCAAGGAGAGCGTCGAGAGAAAGAGGGTCCGGTGGGCCCGGCGGCGCAGGAAAGCAACGATCGTGGGGTTCGGCCTGGATCGACGGATTTCCGCAAGGACATCCGAGTCGAGCAGGAGGCCCCGTGAGCCTGAACTCATGCGGCGCTTTCGACCGCCAACTCGACGATCGGCTCGCCGGTTCCGGCGGGTGCCAGCAGGAAGTTGAGGAACTCTGACCGTGCGGAGTCGACGCGGGCGTAGTCCTGAATGCTCATGGCCTGATAGCCACGAGATACGGGAACGGCCGAGGAAAAATCGGGACGGGCGGTGTTATTGGACATTGCCATCAGCGCGAGCGCGCAATCCTTTCGATGCTCTTGCCTATACCAAACTATTTCTGCCGCGTACGGCGAATATAGACCGCTTCGTCATCCGAGCCACCCTTGAACATGGGGTTGGCGCTCAACCAAGTCGGAGCTTGTCAGTTGAGTCTCTTGAAGCTGTGTTCAAGCATACCCAGGGATCGGCCGTCTTGAAAAGTCTCTCCTCTGAAGTTTTCCTCAGAGGTACTAGATTGGAAGTTATGCCATTTCCCGCTCAGCAGATGCCGGTATCTGTCGCGCAGATCATCAAAGCAGTCGGCCACAACGCGTTTGGCCGCGGCGAGCGCTACTACCGCGCGGGCAAAGTGCTGTCCGCCGCGTACGACGCCGATAGCCTGACCTTCTCATCCAAGGTTTCCGGCAGCGAGCGGCACACCTATTCACAGACCGTCATCTTTCCCGAAGAGACGAGCCCTCACTCGGCGCCTTTCCACTCTTTCTGTTCGTGCCCGGTGGGAACCAATTGCAAGCACGTGGTCGCCGCGCTCCTGGGTTGGTTTCACGAAGGCGGTTGGGGCGCTCCCTCGGAGTCGCAGCCCATTCGGTCTGCTTCCCAAGCAGATCATGAGGATCCGAGCGCGACGTCAAACGATGATTCCGTACCTGAGGCCGTCAAGCGCTGGTCCGAGGACTCCGGCGTGTCCTTGCCCGCGTCGGCGTTGGAGACCTTCACGAGTTTCAAGAAGAGCGACGACTCGGGTGAAGCGCCCTCGAATCGCGCCTTGGGTGACATGCAGTCCTCGTGGCGCCGGCAAATGACTAGGGCGCTTCAGTCGCAACGGACCTACGGGAGCCAGCACTCGAATCCAGTTCCCAGCGCGCTGGACCTCGACGTCGAGGTACCTCAGCATTACTGGTTCGGTCGCCAGTCCAGCGATTCACCGGCGCCGGTTCGGCTCACCGCCCGCCCTCTGAAATTGGGCACTCGGGGCCGCTGGATCAAGGGGGGATTGAACTGGAACGTCTTCTCGGGGTCCCCCCAGCAAGATGTTGGCATACCCCCGGAGCACACGGCCTGGTTCCGCGAATTCTATTCCGTGGTCCAGCCCGACCAGAACATGTACGCCTCGACGCACGATTACGTTTCGCTGGACCACGTGTCCTCGCCCCTCGTGTGGGACCTCTTGGAGAGAGCTGCGGGGTTGGGCATCGCGCTGCTGGTCCGCGGCAGGCCGGTCGCCGTCGGACTCGCCCCCGAAACCCGACTCGAGTTGCGCGTCGGTCGGAACGAAGCCGGAGGTTTGGATGTTTCCCCGGGGTTCCGGCTGGCTCTCGACCGGGAGGACGACGGCAAGGAGAACCCTTCGACGAATTGGGTCCCCGCGAATTCGGCCTTTCCACTGGGCAATACCCATGCACCCCAGGCGTATTTTGCATTGGGCGGAACGCTGCACGCGGAATACCTCAGAGACGCAGAGGCGTCGTCGGCCTGGGGAAGCTCCCGACCTAGCCCCCTCCCCGAACTGGCCGCC
Source organism: Rothia uropygioeca (assembly GCF_004136585.1). NCBI lineage: Bacteria > Bacillati > Actinomycetota > Actinomycetes > Micrococcales > Micrococcaceae > Rothia > Rothia uropygioeca. The sequence continues at coordinate 306,426 of NZ_NOIR01000004.1, forward strand.
GCGGCCCTGGAAGAAGAATGGGTCTCGGATGACACCGAACTTCTCTTCATGCCTCTCGCGGAAACGCCCAGTCAACTGGCCCGATCGATCGCCGAGGACGGCGGACTGACCGTCCCCGAGCCGGACGTTCGGGATTTCGCCGAAGACTTCTACCCCCAGATTGCGCGCCGGGTTCCGATTTTCGCGGATGATGACGCCGTATCGGCCCTCCCTGAAGTCCAAGAACCCAAGCTGATTTTCGAGGTGTCTTTCGACGGGAGCGAGTCGGATCCGGAGGGTGTCTCGATTTTTCCGGCCTCGTCCGACTGGTACTGGAGCTATCCCGAGTCGCCCGTGGTGTGGCCGGATGATCCGAGTGAAACGCCAGAGAATCTGCACTCGGGAGGGGCCGAAGGTCAGGGTCGGATTCGCGTTCCGGTCAGCGTCGGACACCCGGATCCGTTCCGCGAGGTCCGGGACAACGAACTCGAGCATTCGGTGATTTCGGAAATCCGTCGCGCTCTGCCCGAAATCCCTTTCCGGCAGACACGCGTGTCTGGCTGGGAGACTCACGACCTGGTCGAACGGGTCATCCCTGCCGTCGAGGCCATGCCGCACGCAACGGTGGTGATCCACGGCGAACTCCCGGAATTCAAGTCCCTGGATTCGGACGCGCAGATCACGGTCTCGGTCGAGTCCACGGGGGACCGGGACTGGTTCGACCTCGGGGTCACGGTTCGTGCCGGCGCCTGGTATGTCCCCTTCGCGGATATCTTCCGGGCTCTCGACTCGGGGCAAAAGCATTTGCTGCTCGGAGACGGTTCCTATTTCCGGCTGGACCGCCCCGAATTCCACAAGCTTCGTGATCTGATCTCGGAAGCCCGCCAACTGCAGGACCAGTCCGCGCCGCTGCAAATCAGCCGGCACCAGGCCGGTTTGTGGGAGGATCTCGAGGACCTGGCGACGGACGTCCATGTCGCCGAAGAATGGAATCAGTCGGTCCAGGCCCTTCTCGAGCTCGAGGAGATTCCGCCCGTGGAACTGCCCGCGGACCTGACGGCTACGCTTCGCCCGTACCAGCTCGAGGGCTTCCGGTGGCTCGCTTTCCTCTACGATCATCGCCTGGGCGGGATCCTGGCAGACGACATGGGGCTTGGAAAAACCGTGCAAACGATCGCCATGTTCCTGCACGCTTTCGAGGTATTCCGCCAGGAACGTTCCGGCGCCGCCACCCGGCCGCGATTCCTCGTCGTCGCGCCCACATCGGTCGCCCCGAACTGGGAACGTGAGATCCACAGATTTGCTCCGTCGTTGTCGACGGCGCTCGTGAGCACCTCCTCTGCCAAGGCCAAGAAAACCGTGGCGGCTAGGACCCAAGGCGCCGATGTTGTCATCACCTCGTATGCGCTGTTGAGACTCGACGAAGGCCAATACAACGAGCTGGGACTGACTGGGCTGGTACTCGACGAAGCCCAGTTCATCAAGAATGCCAAGACCAAGGCTCACCGAATTGCGCGTGAACTGTCCGCGCCCTTCAAATTGGTCGTCACGGGCACCCCGATGGAGAACGATCTGATGGAACTGTGGTCGATGTTCTCCATCGCTGCCCCTGGCCTTTTCCCGTCAGCCAGAAAATTCCGCGACAACTATGCCAGACCCATCACCAACAGCGAGGATCCCCAGGCCCTGCCGAGGCTGCGCAAAAGGGTTCGTCCGCTCATGATGCGGCGCACCAAAGAACTTGTCGCCGCGGAGCTTCCCGAGAAGCAAGAACACCGGGTTGATCTGGCACTCTCCGAGGAACATCGCAAGGTCTACGACACACGCCTTCAGCGCGAACGCCAGAAAATTCTCGGTCTGCTCCAGGAGATGGACAAGAACCGGTTCACCATCTTCCAGTCCCTCACGATGCTGCGGCGGCTCTCCCTGGCGGCGGGCCTCGTGGACGAAGAACAGGAACATGTCGACTCGGCGAAATTGACCTATTTGCGTGAGCAATTGCCGGAAATCATCGAGGACGATCACCGGGCACTGGTTTTCAGCCAGTTCACGAGCTTCCTGAAATTGATCGCGAAGGTGCTCGAGGAAGAAGGAATTCCGTATTTGTACCTGGACGGGTCGACGCGAAACCGCGGAGCGATCTTGGACGCGTTCAACCGCGGCGAAGCACCGATCTTCTTGATCAGTCTCAAAGCGGGCGGATTCGGTCTGAACCTGACCGCCGCGGATTACTGCTTCATCATGGATCCCTGGTGGAATCCCGCGGCCGAGGCCCAGGCCGTGGACCGTACGCACCGTATCGGGCAGAAGCGCAACGTCATGGTCTACCGGCTCGTCTCCGCAGGGACCATCGAAGAGAAGGTCATGGACCTCAAAGAGTCCAAGGCAGCCCTGTTCAACGCCGTCATGGACGAGGGTGAAGTTTTCTCCTCCGCTCTGGGCGCCGATGAGATTAGGGGCCTGATTGAGAGCTGAGGGCCGACGACAAAGCCCTGTTCTCGCGCAATAGCCCTTGTCAAACACGCAGTGTTAACACGGCCGAGTACCGATGTTCACGCGTATGGGTTAATGTTGATCCGGTTACCCATCAGTAAACTTATGATTACGTTACCGATCGCTGAGACTCTATGAACACAACTGAACAGACCGAGACCTTATCCGAAGAATTGAGCGAGCTCACCGGGAGCGACTCCAACCCTCACTCCCCGACCGGAACCGAACGGTACGCTCCCAGCAAGACCAATTGGAAGGTCTTCTTGGGTGCGGCCCTCGGAACCCTTTTGATCTCTCTCTGGGCGCTCATCGCCCCCGACTCAGCGAGTTCGGTTCTCGGAACCGTGGTGGCCTGGGTCTCCCAGAATTTCGGTTGGTTCTACATTCTCACCGGAACCGTGGTCCTGGTTTTCATTGTGATCATTGCCGCGAGCAAACAAGGCAAAATTCGGCTAGGCCCGGACCATTCCAGGCCTCAATTCCCTCTCTTCTCGTGGGCAGCCATGTTGTTCGCGGCCGGTATCGGCGTGGACCTGATGTTCTATTCTGTCCTCGAACCAGTCACGCAGTATTACACCCCCGCTCAGGGAAACGGTGAATCCGCCGAGGCCGCACGCCAAGCCGTCGTCTGGACCCTGTTCCACTACGGCCTGACCGGTTGGGGCATGTACGCCCTCATGGGCCTGGCCTTCGGATATTTCGCATACCGGTTCAACTTGCCCTTGTCGATCCGTTCGGCCCTGTACCCCATTATTGGCAAGCGCATCAAGGGAGCCGCGGGCGACGCCGTCGACATCGCCGCTCTGCTCGGCACCATTTTCGGTGTCGCGACGTCGCTCGGGATCGGCGTCGTGCAGATCAACTACGGCCTTCAATTCCTCTTCGACGTCCCGCAGGGAGTCGGCGTGCAGGCGGGTCTCATCGCGGTCTCCGTGCTGATGGCCATTGCCTCCGCCGTATCCGGTGTGGACAAGGGGATACGGCGCTTGTCCGAGCTGAACATCTACTTGGCCATTGCTTTGCTGCTGTACGTCCTGATCTTCGGAGACACCGATTTCCTGATGAACGGCCTGATCATGAACATGGGCGACTACCTCAGCCGGTTCCCCGGCATGACGCTGGACGCGATGGCCTTCGATCATCCCAGCGACTGGATGAACACGTGGACCCTTTTCTTCTGGGCCTGGTGGGTCGCTTGGTCCCCCTTCGTGGGATTATTCCTCGCCCGCATTTCGCGCGGACGCACCATCCGTCAGTTCGTGGTGGGCACCCTGACCATTCCTTTCGCTTTCATTCTGATCTGGATCTCGATCTTCGGTAACTCCGCGCTGAACCTGATCTACGAACAAAAGGACTCGGCCTTCGGCGAGACGATCATGAACACCCCGGAGCAGGCTTTCTACACATTGCTCGCCCAGTATCCGGGTGCGACCGCGGCCGCTGCCGTCGCGACCTTCACGGGTCTGCTGTTCTATGTTACGAGCGCCGATTCGGGTGCGCTCGTGATGTCGAACTTCGCCTCGACCATCGAGGATCCCAATGAGGACGGTCCGAAGTGGATGCGCATTTTCTGGGCTGCGGCTACGGGCCTGTTGACGCTGGCTATGCTGCTGATCGGCGGAATCGCAACACTGCAATCGGCCACCATCGTCTTCGGCCTCCCTTTCGCGATCGTCCTCTATCTGGTGATGTTCGGCCTGTGGAAGGCGCTCCGCGTGGAGAGCGCGGACATGGCTTCCCGCGATGCCGCCTACGCCGGTGTCCGGGCCGCGAATCGCGCGATGTCGATCGAGCCGTCTTCCTCGACGCGCAGCTGGCGCCAACGCTTGACCCGCTCCGTCTCCTATCCCGGCCAGAAGGCGACGACCCGTTACCTGGAGACCGTCGTTTCCCCGGCGCTGGAGGAAGTCTGCGAAGCCCTGCGGACCGAAGGCGTGGACGCGATCGTCGAGCGCGGTGTCGATCCCGCGACCACGATTCCTTACGTGACTCTGACGGAGAAAATGGATGGTGAACGCGACTTCACCTATCAGGTCTACCCGGTCGCTTGGCCCACTCCGAGTTACCTTCTCAACCCCGCCAAGACCGAGGACAATTACTATCGTCTGGAACCTTTCGCCCTGACCGGTTCCCGAGGCTATGACGTTTACGGGTACACGAAGGAGCAGCTCATTCACGACGTTCTGGACAACCACGAGCGTCATATCGAATTCATTCGCATCAGTGGGCCGACCGTCGAAGAGGCGGGCTCGACCGAAATCATCGGTTCTTCCGTCGCGACGACGGACTGGTCCATGGATTTCACAGCCCCGCAAGACATCCCGGTGACCGACCAAGAGGCGCCGGATAAATCTCCCGCAGAGGAAGGAACGAAGTGAGCAATACGCTGTACATCAACGGCAAGTGGGTCTCCGCTCAGAATGGCGGAACCCGAACGATTGTCTGCCCGGCCGACGGTTCCGAGGTCGGAATCGTCGCGGAAGCTACGTCGGCCGACACCGAGTCGGCAATCGCGGCGGCCCGCCGTGCCTTCGACGAAGGGGCATGGGATGCCACCGCACCCGAACGTGGCGATTTCCTGCTCGAGGTCGCCCAGCAGTTGCGGGAACGCAAGGACGAATTTGCCCGCGCCGAATCCCTAGACACCGGTAAGCGGTTGGTCGAGTCCGAATTGGACATGGACGACATCGCTGCTTGTTTCCAGTACTACGGCAAGGTCGCAGGACAGGACGCGGGCCGGGTCGTGGACGCTGGCGATCCCAACGTCTCCTCGCGCGTGGTGACCGAGCCAGTGGGCGTGTGCGGCATGATCACGCCGTGGAACTACCCGTTGCTGCAGGTCGCCTGGAAGGTCGCTCCGGCGCTGGCCGCGGGCAATACGTTCATCCTCAAACCCGCCGAGTTGACTCCCCACACCGCGATTCTGCTCCTGGACGTACTGGACAAGCTCGGTCTGCCCGCGGGCGTCGGGAACCTGGTTCTGGGTGCCGGAGCCGAGGCCGGGGCACCGCTCTCCTCGCATCCGGATGTGGACCTGATTTCCTTCACGGGCGGTCTGGTGACCGGGCGCAAGATCGCCGGAGCCGCCGCCGCGACCGTCAAGAAGGTCGCATTGGAGCTGGGAGGCAAGAACCCGAATGTGATCTTCGCGGATGCGAACTTCGATGCCGCCGTGGACAATGCCCTCAATGGCGCTTTCGTGCACTCCGGCCAGGTTTGCTCCGCCGGTGCACGCATCGTCGTCGAGGAGTCGATCGCCGAGAAGTTCACCGCTGAGCTCGTCCGCCGCGCGGAGAACATCCGCATCGGCGGCCCCTTCGACGACAAGGCCGAAACCGGCGCCCTGATTTCCGAACAGCATCGCCAGAAAGTCACTGACTACGTCAAGGCCGGTGTCGAAGAAGGCGCTCGTATTCGTTGCGGTGGGGAATGGGCCACAGACGGCGAGCTGGCCAACGGCTATTTCTACAAGCCGACCATCATCGACCAGGTCGAGCGCGGGATGTCTGTGGTGCGCGACGAAGCCTTCGGGCCGGTCGTGACCATCGAGACCTTCTCCACAGAAGATGAGGCCGTGGCAACCGCGAACGACACCTTCTACGGTCTGGCGGGTGCCGTCTGGACACAGGACGCCGGCAAGGCCGAGCGCATCGCCTCGCGGTTGCGCCACGGAACCATTTGGATCAACGATTTCCACCCGTACCTGCCGCAGGCCGAATGGGGCGGAATGAAGCAGTCCGGCGTGGGCCGCGAACTTGGCCTGCACGGGCTCGGTGAGTACCAGGAGACCAAGCACATCTACCACAACACGGCCCCGGCCGTGACCGGCTGGTTCAGCGACTCCGAGTAAAGATCTCCGACACGAGAGGAAACCAAGATATGACCGAAGTTCAGGAATTCGATTACATCATCGTCGGGGGCGGCTCATCGGGTGCGGCGACCGCAGCCCGCTTGAGCGAGAAGAACCCGGAGGCCCAGGTCGCGCTGATCGAGGCCGGTCCGGACGACGAGGGCATCGATGAGGTTCTGGCGCTCAACCGGTGGATGGAGTTGCTCGAATCCGGCTACGACTGGGATTACCCGGTCGAGGAGCAGGAAAAGGGCAATTCTTTTATGCGAATGGCACGGGCCAAGGTGCTCGGCGGTTGCTCGTCGCACAACTCTTGCATCGCTTTTTGGGCCCCGGAAGAGGACCTCAACGAGTGGGAAGATAAGTTCGGTGCCAAAGGATGGGACGCAGAGAACGGGTTCCGCCTGTACAAACAGCTCGAGACGAACGAAGATGCCGGCAAGCCCGGCAATGAGCACCACGGCGACTCGGGCCCCGTTCACCTGATGAATGTCCCGCCCAAGGATCCCTGCGGCGTCGCACTCCTGGACGCGTGCGAACAGGCCGGGATTCCCCGGACCCAGTTCAACTCGGGCAAGACCGTGACCAACGGTGCAAATTTCTTCCAGATCAACCGCCGTGCGGACGGTACCCGTTCATCGTCGGCGGTGTCCTACATCCACCCGATCCGGGACCGGAAGAATTTCCACCTCATCACAGATACCCAAGTCAAGCGGGTCATTTTCGACGAAGACAAGCGGGCAGTCGGCGTCGAGGTCGTGGACAATGCCTTCGCCGTCGCCAAGACCATCCGTGCCCGCAAGGAGATCATTCTGTCCGCGGGTGCCGTGGATACGCCCAAGCTCCTGATGCTCTCAGGCATCGGTCCGGCCGAACATCTGCGTCAGGTCGGCATTGAGGTCCTCCAGGACTCGCCGGGTGTGGGCGAGAACCTTCAGGATCACCCAGAGGCCGTTATCCAGTGGGAAGCCAAGAAGCCGATGGTCACCGACTCGACGCAGTGGTGGGAAATCGGAATCTTCACGGAACTCGATGTGCCTTTCAAGGATGAGTTCCCCGGTCGGCCGAATTTCATGATGCATTACGGTTCGGTGAACTTCGACATGCACACTCTCCGGCAAGGCTACCCCACCGGAGACAATGTCTTCTGCCTGACCCCTAACGTGCCTCACGCTCGCTCGCGCGGAACCGTTCGTCTGCGTTCCTTGGATTTCAGGGACAAGCCGAAGTTCGACCCGAAGTACTTCACGGACGAGGAGGGCTACGACATGGCGATCATGGTTGCGGGCATCCGGAAGGCCCGTGAGATCGCGTCGCAGTCGGCCCTGGACGAGTGGCGTGGACGCGAACTCTTCCCAGGCGAAGACGTCCAGACCGACGAAGAGATCGCCGACTACGTCGCCAAGACCCACAACACGGTCTACCACCCCGTCGGGACCGTGCGCATGGGGGCCGACGACGACATCGACTCTCCCTTGGATCCTCGTCTTCGCGTCAAGGGCGTGCAGGGGTTGCGCGTGGCCGATGCATCGGTCATGCCGGAGATCGTGGCAGTCAATCCCAACATCACGTGCTTCATGATTGGTGAACGTGCCGCCGAATTGATCACGGAGGACAACGCCTAATCTTGTGATCCCTGCGAGGTGGCACTTTTGCCCGGCACATGCCGCATGCACGATGCGAATGTGCCGCCTCGCGAAATCAGCCGCCCCGGTGCGCGTTACTCGTTTTGGTCGGGTCTCCGGGGCTGTATCTGGGGAAATTCCGCGGTCTCGGTCCGGGTCTGCGGCATCTGAATCGTGTCTATGGCTGACGTCTCCGGCGGCGCAGGAGCACGGTAACCGCGAAGCTGCGGAAACTTCGCGCTCAGTGCTCCGAGGCTCGCCGCACACGCAATCGAGCCGTAGACCAACGCCATACCCGGACCGGCCCACTGCCCCGCCGCACCCATCACTCCGGAGCCGATGCGCGGCCCGCCGGTCACGGTCACGATGAACAGGCCTTGCAGTCTTCCGCGCATATGGTCGGGGGCCGCGGTCTGCAGAATGGTAGACCGGTAAATACCGCCCACCGCGTCGGAGGCACCGGCGACCATGAGGCCCAGCAAGCACAGCACGAGGCCGGTCCAGGCGCCTGCGCTCCCCGGGGTCGTGCCGGTGGCTACCCACACGATCGCCAGCCCAGACCACAGCATCCCTACGGTCCATCCCGCATACGTCCACGTCAGCGCCGCACCCTGCCGGGTTACGGCGACCGCGCGGCCTGAAAGCAAGGTCCCCAGAAAAGCTCCGACCGTCATAGTTCCGGACAGCAGGCCGGCCACCGCCGCATTGCCGCCCACCACGGTGATGGCCATCGCGGGGAACAATGCCTGGGGAAACAGGAAAATCATTGCGCACAAGTCCAAGAGAAAAGTCATGGAGATCACCGGAGATCTGCGCACGAAGCGGAAACCTTCGAAGACCGCGGCGAATCCGCGGGACGGCGCGGCGTCATCGTGATCAGGCCGCTGGGCGGGCAAACGGTACAGCGCCCACAGCCCCACGGTGAAAGTCACGACGTCGACGACGTATGTCCATCCGTATCCGACGGCCGCGACCAGGAAACCCCCGAGCATCGGCCCAAGGGTCATGGCAAGAGTATTGACGGACATGTTCAGCGCGTTGGCAGCCGGAAGCCGCTTCATCCCGACGACTTTCGGGATAATGGCTCCACGTGCGGATTGGTTGATCGGATGGAAGAAGGACTGGACGGCCACGAGTCCATAGAGCACCCCAACATTCTCCAGATGCAGAAACGCCTGGAGAGCGATCAATACGCTGACCAACCAGAGGGTCAGCGAAGCCGCGAGCGCGACCACGCGTCTGTCCATCGCATCCGCGATGACCCCGCCGTACATTCCGCCCACGATCAGCGGAAGCACCGCGACCAGCCCGACCGCACCGACGGCGAATGTCGACCCTGTGATGGCGAAAATCTCCAGGGACACAGCCATCGTGGTGACTTGGAAACCCAGGGTCGAAAAGGCAGAGCCCATCCACAACCGGCGGAAGTCCGGGTACTTCCTCAACGGGGTGAGGTCCATGAACAGCTTGGACATGGGAAGAGCCTAGCCGGGAATACCCTCGCCCGGTGAGCTGTTATGGCGATCAAGACAAGGCAATCTTTGAAAGGAATTTACGTTTTGAGCACATCACCGAATGTCACATTCAACGACGGCAACCAGATCCCCCAGTTGGGATATGGCGTATTCCAGGTCGAAGACGACGTCGCCGAAAAAGTAGTTCAGCAGGCCCTCGCCGCGGGCTACCGTCACATCGACACCGCGAAGATCTACGGGAACGAGGAAGGCGTGGGACGCGGTATTGCCGCATCCGACGTGAACGAGAAGGATATTTTCGTCACCACCAAGCTGTGGAACGACGATCAGGGATACGAGTCGACCTTCGAAGCCTTTGACCGTTCCGCGGAGCGCCTCGGCTTGGACAAACCGGTCGATCTCTACCTGATTCACTGGGCCCAGCCCGAGAACAAGCGGTACTTGGACACGTGGAAAGCTTTCATCGAGCTCCAGAAGCAAGGCAAAGTCAAGTCGATCGGCGTCTCCAACTTCCCTGAAGAGCAGTTGCGCGAGATCGTCGAGGAAACCGGAGTCACTCCGGCCATCCATCAGGTCGAGTTGCATCCCTTCTTCAATCAGGAGGACATACGCCGAGTCAACGCCGAGTTGGGCATCGCGACGGAAGCCTGGTCTCCCCTGGGCCAGGGCGGAGAGGTTCTCCAGGAGAAGGTCATCACCGACATCGCTGAAAAGCACGGTATGACCGCGGGCCAGGTTGTCATCGCGTGGCATCTTGCTCTGGGCAATGTGGTCATCCCCAAGTCGGTCACGCCCGAACGTATCGTCGAGAACTTCAAGTCCCTCGACCTGAAGCTTACGGACGCGGAAATCCAGTCCATCAGCGGCCTCAGTCGTGAAGATGGTCGCATCGGTCACGATCCATCCGAGACCATGTAGCGAAGGTTCGCAGTGCGAGAACCGTCGGCGCCCCTTCCGCAAAGTCCGGAAGGGGCGCCTCTGTGTGTCGGCCGCGGAGTGTAAGCGTTCGCAGTATCAGGTAATATCGCGTTCGCTTCTTGGCAGCTCACGTCGAGGATGCATACGCTCATAAGGAAAGACGCAGTCAGCGGCAATGGGTCCGCTCCCGTCTTTCAGCCCGCCGCCCGGCGGATAATTCTCGGTGGGATGAAGGGATCATGGACGGTTCAGAATGCGAGGGATACGCGGAGTTCCTCGACGCTTTCAAACCTCTGGTCAATGAACTCGCCGACGCTGGTTGGACGCGCAGCGAATCCCGCCACCGTTTGGTGACGCTGTACCCGAAAATTCCGCGCCATTATCTGGACCGGGCCCTGTCCCAATACCCCCAGCGATTCGTGCATCCCGGCGAGGAGTCGCTCAACAGCACGTTGCTCGCCTCGGGTGTCTGGCTGGCCCTCAATCATCTACTCGACCTCGGCGAGGACCGCCGCTTCATTGCGGTTTCGGGCGACCCCGCGATCGTCCAGGATATTTCCCGGATCTTCGAGGCCGCCGGGGCTTCGGAGGAACAGACAGCTGCGCTTCTGGGCAAAGTCGGGGCAACGCTGTCTTTTCTGACCGAATTCCCGCAAACGTCGATCACCAGCACAGAGTATGAGGCCTTCCGCAATGAATTGCCCGGCGATCTCGTCGAGATGTCACGGTTGGTGCGGAGCAACTGGCCCGCGAGCGCTCGGTCGCTGAGTTCCCAATTCGGCGAAGGTTCGTGGTCACGTGCCCTTGTCTCGATCGGTTTGGCTCCCGGTAAGCGCTATGGTCCGGATGGCACGGACCGCGTCCCGGATTTCACGCAGGACCGGTTTCGGAGTGCCATCGCTGACTTCCTCACGTATTGCATCCGGAACAATCGCAAACCGTTGGCGTTGCTTTACGGTCGGTGGTCTTCCGACGTCGCCCGGCACACGACGCCCCGACCCACTCTGGCGACTCTGCGCAATCGTTTCGGGTCGTGGCACAAGGCTTTGGTTCATGGCCGTCGGCTCATCAATGAGGAGGCTCCCGGTCGGTGCGATCCGCGATACGAGGAGAATTGGGTGGGCCCCTGGGGCAACGGTCAGTCCACCTCAGGAGCGCAAGGGCCAGGTTCATGGTCGCCTCAGCATTGGATTGACCGGGGCATTGGCGTCGTCGAACACATAGGCGGTGAGGCCACCGGTGACGAGACGGCCTGGCGCAGCCTGATCGAAGAAATAGGCCAGGCAATCAAGGAACTGCCGTGGAAGCATTTCCTCACTGTCGACTACGACACCGGCAATACGGGAGGTGACTCACCCTACGCACAGGCATTTACCGGTCCGGGTGGGGTCTCGGTTTCCCTGGTTTCGGAGCAGTTCCTCCCGGCGATCATGTGGCCCCTGGACGAGGAATACCTGAAAGAAGCAGGTTGGACGCCACCGAATCCGGATCAGTGGCACTGGGAGCAGTCCCAACTCTCGTTGAATGACGCGGCCGGGATCCTGGTGGACGCGCTCCGCTACGGCAGGGGCTGTTCCGATCCATACCGATTCCGGTGGGGGTCGGGAGCCATCTACGAGTTGGGCCGGTCTGCCACGGCCCCGACTCTTTAGGGCCTCACCACACTCACGCTGAGCAGGAGATGATTCTTGGTGTCTTCGACGCCGCCAACAGGTCCGATCGACAACGAGTGGTTGGGCTATACACGCGGCACCCCAGAATTCACGAGAATGCTCGTAGCAATGTTCTGTGCGGGCGTGGCGACTTTCGCTCCCCTGTATTCGCCGCAGGCCGTTTTGCCGTCCATTGCCTCGGATCTGAATCGTGATGTCGCATCCGTTGCCCTCATAGTTTCTGCGGCCACGCTTGGTCTTGCTCTCTTCGCGTTGCCTTGGACTTACGTTGCCGATCGGTGGGGTAAGAACCGCACCATGGCGATCGCGATCATCACCGCAACACTCTTGGGCCTGCTGATCCCTTGGGTTCCTCACTTCGAGATGCTGCTGTTCTTCCGGTTCGTGCAGGGCGCCGCCTTGGCCGGGCTCGCGGGGGTCGCCGTCGCGTTCATCACCGAGGAGACCCAACCGCTCCATGCGGGTGCCGCGACCGGGTTGTACGTTGCCGGAACCACGATCGGGGGGCTCGCCGGTCGCCTTATCTCGGGTCCCGTCGCACAGTTCACGGGTAACTGGCGCATCGCCATCATGTCCGTGGCGGTTCTGGCGACGGCCGCCGCCGTCGCGTTCCTCATCCTGCTGCCCAAGGCCCGACGATTCACACCCGTGCCCGCATCGGGTGCTATCCGCACAACCCTCGAGCGCATCGGCCGGCACCTCAGGAACCCCGGCATGGTCAGCCTTTTTCTGTTGGCTTTTACTCTCATGGGCGCGTTCGTGACGGTGTACAACTACGTCGGGTTCAAACTGGAGCTGCCACCGTATTCGCTTTCCGAGGTAGCGATCTCGTTACTTTTCTTGGCGTATCTTTCGGGGACCTTCACCTCGAGCATCGCGGGTCGACTTGCCGCGCGGTTCGGTCGGCTCACCACGATTCTGGTGTCAATGTTCGTCATGATTGCAGGAGTTCTGCTGACCACGACCGGGCCCCTCATCCTCGTCGTGATTGGACTGGTCCTGCTGACAATGGGATTCTTCGCGGCACACTCCGCGGCCTCCGCGTGGACCGGCTTGCTCGCGGGGGACGGTAAGGCCCAAGGCACCGCGATGTACAACCTTTTCTACTACGCCGGTTCGGCAGTCGTGGGTTGGGCAGGAGGGTTCTTCTACATTGCGGGCGGCTGGAGACTGACGGGTTGGTTCTGCATCGCGGTTGTGGCCTTCGGCGCATTATTCTCCGGGGTCGTGCTTCGCGGCCAGAAAACGGCTAAGGTGGAGCGCATCGAAGGGGAGTAGTTCCCAACGGCGCTTTGAGGCGCCAAAGAGGATTGTCGACACGCTGGAGAGCATTCTCCCGGCAATCCACCCATCGCATCGCGGAGGCCCCGGCCTTGCGGAATGATGCTATGGGCGAGCGAGACCTTCGGCCCCATGACCCATCCAGGGATCAACAAACTAGGGCCGAAGTCTCCGCGATATTTCCTCGTGGTGCGCGGCCCGGAGGAGACACCCCCTATGAGCCAAGAGCCGATGAACCCCCATCCCGCCGGCCACGATTCATCCAGTTCCCGCTACCCCGATTCCCCCGGCGCCGCCCAAGAGTCGGTGAGTCCCGAGTCCATCACCGCATCCCAGCGACGCCGTTGGCGTCGGTACCTTGCCGACGAGATTTCTGAAGCCAAGGTGTACCACTACTTGGCGGAACGCACCGAGGGGCGCGACTGCGAAATTTTGTCCGAAATGGCCGACGCCGAAAAACGGCACCAAGAGCATTGGCGGGATCTTCTCGGTCCTCGCGCGTACCCCGAGCCGCGCCCGTCTGCCTCTTCCCTTGCGCTCCAGTTCATGGCAAAGCATTTCGGGTCCGTTTTCGTCCTGGCGTTGGCACAACGAGCCGAAGGCCGTTCACCTTACGACGAGGATCCGGACGCGCCCGACTCGATGGCCGCGGACGAGGCAGTTCACGAGGAGGTCGTACGGGCCCTGGCAACCAACGGCCGTGAGAAGCTCTCCGGCAACTTTCGGGCCGCGGTATTCGGCGCCAATGACGGGCTGGTATCCAACGTCGCCCTCATCATGGGTATCGGAGCTTCTGGAGCGAGCCCGCATATGGTCCTGCTCAGCGGTGTGGCGGGCCTTCTGGCGGGCGCCTTGAGCATGGGGGCGGGCGAATTCGTCTCGGTGCGATCCCAACGGGAGCTTCTGGACGCCTCTCGCCCGACCCAGGTCACCCTGGATGTGGCCCCTGACCTGGACATCGACCGCAACGAGCTCGAACTCATTTACCGGGCGCGCGGCATGAACCAAGAAGCCGCTCGGCACCGGGCCATGGAGAGGTTCGGGTACTTCGAGTGCGATTGCGACCCCTCCTTCTCTCATCGACCTGAGGCAGAGCTGAAAGAGGAGTCCGCGGAAAATGTCGCTCTGGGCACGGACCTCGGGGCGGCGGCGTCGAGCTTCTGTTTCTTCGCTTCGGGCGCGATCATTCCGATCCTGCCCTATATCTTCGGCGTCTCCGGATTTCCGGGCATGGTCATTTCGCTATTGCTCGTGGGCATCGCGCTCATGGGGACCGGCGCTGTGGTGGGGCTGTTGTCCGGAGCATCCCCGCTCAGGCGCGGATTCCGCCAGCTTCTGATCGGATACGGGGCCGCAGCAGCGACCTACGTTCTGGGGTTGCTGTTCGGCACATCCGTCGGTGGCTAGTGCTGCCGGTGCACGTTGCCTCAGGCTGTGGCACGCCGTCCGTCGGCCGGTCAGGTGCCGCAGTAGGTGACGTAGCGTCCTTGATCAGCCGGGGCAGGCTCGGCGTACCGTTCATAGCCTGGCCTATCGACGAACGGATGGGTCACGACGTCGAGCAGATCGCTGAACAGCCCGATATCCCCGTCGTTCGCGGCAGACAGCGCTTCCTCGACGAGATGGTTTCGAGGTATGTACACCGGATTGGTCCGATCCATGGCCTCGGGGTTCGGCCGGAGCCGGCTCCAACGGATAAACCACGCGTCGAAGCGCGGATCCTCGATGCGCTCTCGAAGCGCATCTGATGAGTCCTCGCTCCGGAGGGCGTCGGAGAGAGACCGGAACGTGCTGGTGAAGTCCAGGCCGGATTCCGACATGAGGTCCAAGAGCTCATTCGCAAGCTCGCGGACCGTCGACTCGTCTGTCTCGGCCCCCTCGTGATCGGCCGAAGCGCCTTCGAGTCCCAGCTTGCGTGCCATCGCCCGTGTCCATGCGGACTCGTAGAGGGGTGCGAAGGTTTGGAGGGCTTCTGTCGCGACTCGGACGGCTTCGTTGGGGTCATCGTCGAGGACCGGCAGCAACGCTTCGCCGAGGCGCGCGAGATTCCATTCGGCGATGCCCGGCTGGTTGCCGTAACGGTAACGTCCGCCCGAATCGATCGAGCTGAAAACGGTCGCGGGCGAGTATGCATCCATGAAAGCGCAGGGGCCGTAGTCGATCGTCTCCCCGGAAATCGTCATATTGTCGGTGTTCATGACGCCGTGGACGAAGCCGACAGCCATCCACTGGGCAATCAGCTCGGCCTGAACGCCGATCACGCGCTGATACAAGTCCAGGCCCGGGCTGTCGGGTTGTTCCTGACTTTCTGCACCGTGGCGTTCGCGGGCGACGTCGACCAGTCGCCTGACCAGATCAAAGTTCCCGAGACTCTGCGCGGCGTATTGGAATGTGCCCACGCGCAGATGACTGCTCGCGACTCGCGCCAGAACGGCTCCGGGAAGGATCCGCTCGCGAAGGACGTCCTGGCCCGTCGTGGTCACGGCCAGGGCTCGAGTCGTGGGGATCCCTAGGGCGTACATGGCTTCGCTCACGAGGTATTCGCGAAGCATCGGGCCTAGGACGGCTTTCCCATCAGCGTTGCCTCGAGCGAACGGCGTTCGCCCGGACCCTTTGAGGTGCAGATCCCGCAGTCTGCCGTCCGAAGCAGTGATCTCACCGAGAAGAAGCGCTCTGCCGTCCCCGAGCCGCGGCGCGTAGGAACCGAATTGATGGCCCGCGTATCCTTGGGCCACTGGCGTGGAATCTTCGGAAGGTGCTGCACCTGTCAGGAAACGAAGTCCCTCCGGGCTCCGGAGGTACTCCGGATCGAGGCCGAGAAAATCCGCCAAGTCCTCGTTCAGCACAATGTGACCGGCGTCTTCGGGCTCATCTGCCTTCCATTCGACGGACAGCTCGGGAAATGCTTCGGCAAACAAGGACTGCATACGGCTCCTTCGACGGTTGTCTGTTCAGTAGAACACTGCTCACTTCGTGTTATTCCCGTGAGCGTGCGCCTACGCAAAACCGCCCGGACCTGATGGTCCGGGCGGTTGGGCGAAACTCGGTCGAGTTTACTTGTTCGCGAAGATCTCGCGCATGAGCTGAGCAGACTCGGAAGGAGTCTTGCCGACCTTCACGCCGGCGGCCTCGAGGGCCTCCTTCTTGGCCTCGGCCGTGCCGGAGGAGCCGGAGACGATGGCGCCTGCGTGGCCCATGGTCTTGCCCTCGGGAGCGGTAAAGCCCGCGACGTAGCCGACGACCGGCTTGGTGACGTGGTCCTTGATGTAATCCGCGGCGCGCTCCTCGGCGTCTCCGCCGATCTCACCGATCATCACAATCGCCTCGGTCTCGGGATCCGCTTCGAAGGCCTCGAGGGCATCGATGTGCGTCGTGCCAATAACGGGGTCACCGCCGATTCCGATCGCGGTCGAGAACCCGATGTCACGCAGCTCGAACATCATCTGGTACGTCAAGGTTCCGGACTTGGAGACCAAGCCGATCTTGCCCGTGCCGGTGATGTTCGCGGGGGTGATGCCCACGAGCGACTCGCCGGGGGTAATGATGCCCGGGCAGTTGGGCCCGATGATCCGCGTCTTGGGCTTGCCGTCCGCGCCCGTGCTGGCCTTGGCATGTGCCCAGAACTCGGCCGAGTCCTGGACCGGGATGCCTTCGGTGATGACGACGACGAGGGGCACCTCGGCGTCGATGGCCTCGATCACGGCGTCCTTGGTGAATGCCGGCGGGACGAAGACGATCGACACATTGGCGCCGGTCTCCTTGACGGCCTCGTCAACGGTTCCGAAGACGGGCAGATCGACGTCGGAGCCGTCCTGGGCCTTGTGGGACACCGTGGTGCCGGCTTTGCGTGCATTCACGCCACCGACAACCTGGGTACCCGCGGCCAGCATGCGCGCGGTGTGCTTGGTTCCCTCGCCGCCGGTGATGCCCTGAACGATGACCTTGGAGTCCTTGTTCAAAAAGATAGACATGTTTTCCTTACAAATCTTGAGATGTATCGGCGGGTTCTTAGGAAGCCTGATGCGCGAGCTCGGCGGCTTTGTCTGCACCGGAGTCCATGGTTTCTGCCTGGGTTACCAACGGGTGGTTGGCCTCATTCAGAATCCGGCGGCCCTCTTCGACGTTGTTGCCGTCGAGGCGGACAACGAGCGGCTTAGTTGCCGTGTCTCCGAGGATCTCCAGGGCCTTGACGATGCCCGTGGCCACGGCGTCACATGCCGTGATTCCGCCGAAGACGTTGACGAAAACCGATTTGACCTGGTCATCGCCGAGGATGACGTCGAGACCGTTGGCCATGACCTCAGCAGAGGCGCCACCACCGATGTCAAGGAAGTTGGCAGGCTTGACGTTACCGTGCTTTTCGCCGGCATAGGCCACCACGTCGAGCGTGGACATGACGAGACCCGCGCCGTTGCCGATGATTCCGACCTCACCGTCGAGCTTGACGTAGTTGAGGTCGTTTTCCTTTGCCTTGGCCTCCAGCGGATCGGTCGAGGACTTGTCCTCGAGACCTGCGTGGTCCTCGTGACGGAACTCGGCATTGTCATCCAGGGACACCTTGCCGTCGAGCGCAAGGATGTCGCCTTCGCCGGTCTTGACCAGCGGGTTGACCTCAACCAGGGTCGCGTCTTCCTTGTCGAAGACCTCTCCCAGCTTGACCAGCACGTGAGCGACCTTGGAACGGAGCTCCTCGGGGAAGCCTGCGGCAGCGACAATTTCTTCCGCTTTGGCCTGGTTCAGCCCGTCGGCCGGGTTGACCTCGACGCGGGCCAATGCCTCTGGGCGCTCCTCTGCGAGCTGCTCGATTTCCATGCCGCCTTCTACGGAGCACATGGCCAGGTAGGAGCGGTTGGCACGGTCAAGAAGAACCGAGAAGTAGTATTCCTCGGCGATGTCCGCACCCTGCGCGATCATCACGCGGTTGACGGTGTGACCCTTGATGTCCATGCCCAGAATCTGGGAAGCGTATTCGTAAGCTTCGTCGGCCGACTTGGCGACCTTGACGCCGCCGGCCTTGCCGCGACCGCCCACCTTGACCTGCGCCTTGACGACGGTCACGCCACCGATCTTCTCAGCGGCAGCTTTTGCTTCTTCGGGAGTTTCGGCAACGATCCCTTGAAGTACGGGTACACCGTGCTTCTCGAAGAGATCGCGTGCCTGGAATTCAAACAGGTCCACGGATATGTGTCCTTCTTCGTCGAAGTCGTGCCGGGTGAACCGTCCAGCCCATCCGGCTTGATTGTCGTGGAGCGCCCTCATCCGCCGTGACCCATCGATCATCGCGGGAGACAGACGCTCCCCTGAGGCGACTTTAGCTCAGAAGGTGGTAGGCACCCTAACTAGAAAGGCCGTGTTTCACCGCGAAACAGTGGTCCCTGAGTCACAATTCACGCAATCTTTTCTTCGGCGGGTTCAACCGGATCGCCGAATTCGAGAGATGAGTCGGAGCGGTCTTTCGACCATACGACGGCGCCCAGGGCGAGAAGGGCCGCGCCCATCAGCAAATACGCCGGCCACATGGTGTTACCGGTCTTGTCGATCAGCCAGGTGTTGACGGCACTCATCGGTCCCCCGAAGAGCGCGTTGCCGATGTTGAAGACCAGGGCGAATCCGCTGAAACGCGCGGCGGTGGGGAACAATTCTGAAACGGCCGACGGCAATGCGCCGTCGTTGAGGGACAGAAATGCGCCCATGACCACCAGGGCGGAGACGGCCAGCCAATAGTGCCCCGTGCCCATGACCGCGAAGGCTGGGATCGAAAGGAAGATGAACAATGTAGAAGCGAGGATCAGCGTGCGCCTTCTGCCTATCCGGTCGGCTATGGATCCCGTAAGGAAGATGAACGCGATGTAGGTAACCAGGGACAACGTCGTCGCCAGTTGAGAGGCCGTCGCGTCGTAGCCCAGGTTCTCGGCCAGATACGTCGGCATGAAAGTCAGCACCACGTAGAAGCCGACGGCATTCAGCAGGACGATTCCGAGCCCCTGGACCAGCTGCTTCGGGGCGTGGGTGACCAATTCGACCAGGGGCGGCGTGGGCTTCTGGCCCCGCTTGACGATCTCCATTTGGTTGGTGTTGTGCTTGACGAATGCCGGAGTGTCTTCTATTTTTCGCCGAATGTACAGGCCGATCAGGCCGAGAGGCGCAGCTATGAGGAACGGCAGTCGCCAACCCCACGCGTTCATGGCGGTCTCGTCCAACAATCCGTACAACAGTGTCGCTGCGAGCGAGCCCAGGAGCAGACCCGACGCCGTCGAAGCCGGAACCACCGACGCGTATCGTCCTCGTTTACCTTGGGGTGCGAATTCGCTCAGGAGAGCGGAAGCGCCGGCGTATTCGCCGGATGCGGAAAAGCCCTGGACCAATCGGAGAACGAGCAAAATGATCGGAGCGGCGATTCCTATAGAGGATGCGCCCGGCATGCACCCGATGAGGAAAGTTGCGCTGGTCATGAGAAGGATCGACCACGCAAGGGTTTTGGTTCGCCCGAAGCGGTCTCCCCAATGGCCCCAGAAGAAAGCCCCCACGGGTCGGATCAAGAACGCCACGGCAAAAAGCCCGAAGGCCAAGAATGTGGAATTCTCGGCGTTTCCGGGAAAGAACTCGGCACCGATCGTAACGGCCAAATAGCTGTAGGCGCCGTAGTCGAACCACTCGACAAAATTTCCGAGGAAACTGGAAACGACGGCTTTTCGCCTCTGACTGTCGTCCGGGTCCGTTGCGTCGAGTTGACGATGCGCCGTGTTTTCGGAAGACCGGCTGTCAGATGAGGAGGTCATAAATGCCCTTCAAAGATGTGGTTTCCACAACACCCTACCGGCATTTTTCCAGGTCAGCAGGTCGTGGGCCCACGCCCTTACGTCATCCTCGGAGCTGGGGTGCTGTTCCTCGTCATCTTTGAATCGTCCGGCGAGACGGCTACTGCTCGACCTTCTTCAACGGCGCGTAGCGAAGGAGCAGCCGCTTTTCCTCGTTGGCGAATCGAACCTTGGCCACCGTTTTGTCGCCTCCGCCTTCCAATGCGATGACGCGGCCCGTGCCGAATGTCTTGTGCTCGACGGTGTCCCCGATGGCCAGGGAGGGAATTTCCTTCGACTGATTGATGCGAGATGCCTTGGTTGCACGCGTGCCCAAGTTCGGCGACCCTTCGATTCCGCCGGAATATCCGGCGTCGTGACTTGAAGGTGCCGGACGCTGGGTAGGACCGGTACCACGTCCACCCCATGCCCCGGATCCACTCCAGGTTCCGTGGTCGCGTCGACCCGGACCGCCCCCGAATGCACCGGAACCGTATACAGGCGAACCGAATCCTCCCGCGGAGAATCCCGAAGCCGCCCCGAGTCGTTTCCAATCAATTAGGTGCTCCGGAATCTCCTCCAGGAACGGGGACGGCGGGTTGAATTGCCCCTGGCCCCACATGGAACGCGATTCAGCTCGAGTCAGGTAGAGCCTCTCCATCGCGCGGGTCAGCCCCACATATGCGATGCGGCGTTCCTCACTTATCTCGTTTTCATCGGCCAGTGCCCGCTGATGCGGGAAAATCCCGTGCTCCATGCCCGTTAGGAAAACGACCGGGAACTCGAGTCCTTTGGCAGTGTGCAGGGTCATCAGGGTCACGACGCCCTGTTCGCGAGCCTCAGCAACCTCCCGCGCGACCTGGGCAGCCGAGACGCCACCTTCCTCTTCGTCGCCCTGTTTCGGTCGATTCGGGATCTGGTCCGCGTCGGCCACCAGCGAGACGTGCTCCAGGAATTCGGTCAGCCCGCCCTCCGGGTTGTCTCTTTCGAATTCGCGAACCACCGCCACGAGCTCGGCGAGGTTTTCCACCCGCGATTCATCCTGCGGATCGTCCGAGGTCCGGAGCGCCTCCAAATATCCGGACTGTTCCAAAACGGCCTCGAGACAGGTCGCGGCCGACTCCGTGGAAGCGATCTGCTCGAGATCGTCCATCAGAGTCACGAACGCACCGATCTTCTTGGCACCGGCTGCGGCCAGGCCGGGAGCTTCCTCAGCATTACGGGCCGCGGCCATGAATGAAGTCCGGTTCCTGGACGCGAGGTTTGCGATCGCGCCTTCGGACCGCGCGCCGATTCCACGCTTCGGCTCGTTGAGGATGCGACGAACGCTGATGTCGTCATCCGGATTCATGAGAGCGCGCAGGTACGAGAGCGCATCCTTGATCTCTTTGCGCTCGTAGAACCGTGTCCCACCCACCACGCGATATGGAAGACCAACTCGCATCAAGATCTCTTCCACCGAGCGCGACTGCGCATTGGTCCGGTAGAACACGGCGACGTCGCCCGGAGCGACTCCCTCTTCATCCCGAAGTCGGTCGATTTCCTCGGCGATGAACCGTGCCTCGGCGTGTTCGTTCTCAGCGACGTAACCCGTGATGAGAGCGCCATCTCCGGAGGCAGTCCACAGTTTCTTGTCACGGCGGTTGGGATTGCGTTCAATCACCGAGTTTGCCGCGCTCAGAATGTTCTGCGTGGACCGGTAATTCTGTTCCAACAGGATAGTGCGCGCCGAGGGGTAATCCCGTTCGAAGTCGGTGATGTTCCGGATATCGGCCCCACGGAACGCATAAATGGACTGGTCGGAATCACCTACAACCGTCAATTCGGCCGGTTCGGCTCCTTGGGGATACGGCGTCGCTTGATCCTGAGAGGAATTTCGAGCGGCATCGTGACCGGTAAGTTCTCGGACGAGCGCGTACTGGGCATGGTTGGTGTCTTGGTACTCGTCAACCAGAATGTGGCGGAACCGGCGTCGGTAATACTCGGCGACTTGGGGAAAGGCGCGGAACATGAAGACCGTTTCCGCAATGAGGTCGTCGAAATCCATCGCATTCGCCGCACGCAACCGACGGGTGTATTCGCTGTACACCCGAGCAACATTCGATTCCCACGGGTCAGTGCTGGAGGCGGAAGAAGCATTTTGCTCGGCATCGATCAGCTCGTTCTTGAGCGCCGAGATCCGGTGTTGCAGAGCCTTGGGAGCGAACTTCTTGGAGTCGAGTTCGAATTCCTTGGCGATCAAAGTCACCAGCCGCAGGGAGTCCGCGGCATCATAGATCGAAAACGAGGATTTCATCCCCAGCGTGCCCGCCTCGCGGCGCAGAACACGGACACAGAAACTGTGGAAGGTCGAAATCCACATCTTTTCGGCACGTGGTCCCACCAATTCGACGACGCGCTCGCGCATCTCTGCCGCGGCCTTGTTCGTGAAAGTGATCGCCAAGATCTCGCCCTGATGCGCGCGACCCGTTGCGAGCAGATAAGCGATGCGATGCGTCAGAACACGGGTTTTGCCGGATCCGGCCCCGGCGACAATCAACAAGGGCGAACCCGAGTGTGTCACCGCCGCAGCCTGATGCTCGTTGAGACCCTCAACCAATGACTGAGGATCACGAGGTCCGGCTCCCGGTCCAGTGGACGAGGAGCTCTCGGGCGTAAAAAAGGAAGAGTCGCGCAGAAAATCCATACCGAGAACCAGTCTAGGCGAACATAGTTTCGATTGGCTCCCCCGTCCACGCCCGCAAGGTCCATAATTGGACTATGGGTATGTCGAAGGGGCAAAAACGGCGCATGTACGGTAACCGGGTGGAACCTTCCTCACCGCCGCGGTACGCCGTACAAACACAGAGCCCAGGCACTCGGGCATCCAATGATCAGCCGAGGAGAGCCTCGGCCCACCCTCAGCCTGCATCGGTTTCTTCTCCGCGAACACGTCCCCAGCAGAAATCCTCCGTCGGGGTCATCACCGGCGCACTTCTCGTGGTTTCGATCCTGATGTTCGTCTTCCTCCACGCATGGGTGCTCCCTCAACTGGGAGCGAGCGCCGGCGTGGCCTTGCCGGAACTGCGGCCTCTGGGTTTCCCGTCCGAGGCACAACGCGTCGCAGACCAACTCGGCGGCCAAGGGCTCCAGGCCTACTCTTCAGTCCATTGGTCTTGGGGACTCGTCACCCCGATTTTCCTGAGCGCCGCGTGGATCGCCATGATCGCTGCTTCCGGGCTCAAGGGTGGTTTGCGCTGGTTCCTGTGGACTCCCCCGATCCTCTTCATGCTCATTTTCCTCGCGGGCAGCTTCACAACCGACGCCGCCCTCGCCGACCCTGCCGGCTCAGGGCCGGCGGTCGCGACGGCGCTCATCCTCATCCGGTGGGTCCTGTTGGTCGTCCTGATCATTGAGGCGGCGTGGCTCGCGACGCGATTGATCCGGGGAAAATTGGACGCTTTTTCTCGAGGCGAGCTCGAGGGCCAGCAACCGGTGCGCTGACCCCCGTGCTCCGGATCAGGCCTGCTTCGAACGATCCAGCTTGCGGGGACGGAAGAAAGCCGCAACCACGGCGGCGAGGAGCACGGCCGCTGCGGGAAGCAAGATACTCTGCCCCATCGCGGTCGCGTACCCGTCACGAAGCATCTCCGGCAATTGGGTACTGCCGGCTGCGGCCTCTCCCCCTTGGGCGGATTGCCCTGACATCTGGGGCAGGTTCGCTGCGATGCGGTTCTCCATCATCATCGCGATCAATGACGAGCCGAGAACGGAGCCGACCTGACGGGTCGTGTTGAAGACGCCGGATCCCGCACCGGCCTGCTGCGGAGACAAGTCGCGCGTCGTCGTGATGGAAATCGGCGCCCACATGCAGGATCCCCCGATGCCCATGATGAACGAGGGAATCAACATGATCCAGATTGATGTATCGGGTGCCATGAAGAACCAGTACCCCACCAGGCCCAGCACATTCATCAGGAGTCCGAAGACTGCGATGAAAGGAGCCCTGGCGGCCGTGATCAAGCGCCCGACGACGGGGGCCAGCACGCCCGAGACGATGGCCATCGGAGCAATCATCAGTGCAGCCTGGGTCGGGGCCATGCCGCGAACGAGCTGGTAGTACAGCATCAGCGGCAGTACGAACGACACGATCATCAGCCCCACCATGCTGATCGCAGAGTTTCCCAAGGAAAAGTTCCTGTCACGGAACAACCCGAGAGGGATCAGTGGTTCTGCCGTGGTGATCTTCTGCCAGACCACGAATAGAGCGAGGAAGATCACGCCGGCGATAATCAGTTCCGGGACCGTGATGGGCCCCCATATCTTGCCCCAGTCGTGTCCGTGGCCTTCCTGGATTCCGAAGACGATGAGGAACATCGCGATGGCGCTCAACACGACCCCGAGGTAGTCCAACTTGTGCCGGTGGATTTCGAGCTTGGGAACTTTCTGCCAGGCACGAATGAACGCGAAGATGCCCACCGGGATGTTGACGAAGAAGATCCATTCCCAGCCCAGGCTGTCGACCAGGAGCCCGCCCAGGATCGGTCCCAGCAAGCTGGCGACGCCGGCAGTCGCGCCCCAGATACCCATCGCAGCACCGCGACGCTCTGGAGGGAACATTCGGGTAATGATCGCCATGGTTTGGGGGGTCATGATCGCTGCACCCAACCCCTGGAAGACACGGGCGACGATGAGCATCTCAACCGTGCCGGACAGGCCGCACCACAATGACGCCAGCGTGAACAGCGCAAGGCCGCCCAAATACATTCGGCCGGGACCGACACGATCACCCAGCCTTCCGGTGACCAACAGAGGCACGGCGTAGGCGAGCAAGTAGGCACTCGTGACCCACACGACCTGATTGATGTCGGTGTCAAAGTGATTCATGATCGCCGGCATCGCGGTGGAGACGATGGTTGCGTCGATCAGGATCATAAAGAACCCGATCACAATGGCCCAGAGCGCACTCCATGCCTGTTTGTCTTCTTTTTTGGGGTCGACGCCCTCACCGCGGGGGGCTTCAGGCAACTCCTCTGCCGGCGGCATTTCCGCGGGGTTCGAAGCGGTGGATGTGGTCTCCCCACGCGCCTTCTCCGGGGTGGCACCGCTGTGCCGCGGAGTGTATTCGGAACTCATAATTCTTCTTTCAGGAAGTCGGTGTGGGGAAAATCTAGGGCCACGTCAGTGCGCCGCTCTCGACGAGATCGATGGTGCGCTGCATGTGGTTGAGCTGTGCTGTCTGCACTTCCAGCAGATAGGTGTCTTCCAGAAGGAAGATCTCGCTGATGTCGGCTTCCCGAGCATGGTTGAGGCGTTCGATCCTGCTCGCGCGAAGCTCGTGCAGTTCCTTGATCCTTTGCTCGAAGGCCCCTCTGACCGTCCTCCACGGAAGTTTGGGTGCGACGGCCAGCGCCACAGGAAAGACCGGATACTCATTCCGAACTTTGGAAAGCTCGGAAATCACCCAGTCTGTCGCGGCCCGTTCGCCGGACGGTTCGAGGGCATACACGGTCCGTTCCGGCCGGTTGCTTTCCCGCTCGATCCGGTCGATTCTGACCAGGCCGCTTTCTTCCAATTTTTCGACGGCGTGGTACAGCGCTCCAGGACTGACTTTGATCACTTGGTCGTCCCCGCGCTTCCTAAGCACCTGGAACATTTCGTACGGATGCATTGGGCCTTCGCGGAGCAGACCCAGCACCGTTACCGCCAACGCTTTGAGTTCGACGCGTCCCCCTTCGGAATATTCCGCGTCAATTATTCTACCCAGAATATATAGCATTGCGAATAGAGGCGCCCAGTCGTTGATGCAATCCAATCAATGCCGCTTCCGCCTTCCACACCCCACAGTCGGGCACCCCAGGGCCGCCGACACATCGCCCGCCCGCTAGGTCTGACCATGAAGTGCTCAAGAAGCAACACAATTTGCATCACGCAGAACGAACCGAGTGGCCTCACCACCCCCGCGCCCCCGTGGGCTGCGCAAGAACAAAAGCTCTCCAAAATTCCCTTCAATTTTGCATTGATTTAAATCCTTGCGCACACACTCTTCTGCCCCTAAGGTCTGTTCTGTACTTTCAAGTACAGAAAATAAGGAACCATACGAGGAGCGCCGCCTCGGAATGCCATGGCGCCCCATTGTTCCGATAACCCTGTTGTCGGCGCGTGGGAGGTTGCGGCATTTCGGGACGGTACATCCAAGAACCAACACGATGGAGAATCCGTGGATATTGCAGGAATCATCAAAGCAGCTCTCGTCGCGGGCGGCGACATCGTAGCCGTCATCGAGAAGATCGTCTCCGCGATCTTCGGCAACTAACACTGTGAGGGGCGGGCGGATCCTATGAGGTCCGCTCGCCCTCTCTTATTCCACTCGACAAACCGTGGCGCGAGCGGAACTCAGGGCATACTAGCCCGACCCGCAGCCTAACGGATACCCAAACCATGCTTCCGCATCAGAAACGAGAGCAACCCTCTGCCCGGGCCCTCTTCCCTCTCACGCCGGAACCGGCACCAAGAACCACGTAGCGATTCATAGACGGCCCAACGCTGTCGGCACGGGAAGAATCAGAATTCATCGACACGGATCCACAATTCTTGTGCATTTATGGATTACGGTCTTCACAAGGTCGAGATATACAGCTCGGGTTTTCACATATATCTCTCATGGCGAGGTATTGCCGAGGCCATCGCAAGCCGACTGGCGTGCCGGCTATCGCCCCGATCACCAAGAGCGGGCCTGCTCGGTTCACTCGAAGCCCGCCGTCCCCGCAGAATTCAGGCACGACGCACGTGAAACTCCGCACCCCGGAAAAGAATAAGTGCCCTCGAGTGGATTCGAACCACCGACACCGGCTTTAGGAGAGCCGTGCTCTATCCCCTGAGCTACGAGGGCGCACCGCTCTAGTCTACAGGGTTTGCGTGCGATGCTGGAGTCATGGCCGTTTTGATTGACCCGCCTTTGTGGCCCGCGCACGGAACAGTGTTCTCCCATCTCGTATCCGATTCCAGTCTCGAAGAACTGCACGAACTGGTGGGTCGAACCTCAATCAGTCCCAGAGCATTCGATCACGATCACTACGACGTTCCGGCACACTTGATCGACGAGGCCGTCGCCGCAGGCGCCACGCGCGTGACGGCACATGAGCTCACACGCCGTCTCACGGCGTCGGGCCTGAGAATCCCGGCCAAAGAACGACCGGCCAGACTTCGGGGACGCCTAGCGCGCGAGTGGAACACCCTTGTCCCCACAGCCCCCGAGCTCGGGGACATTCTGCTGGATCGATGGGACGCACAGGGTCGCGAATATCACACATCTGTTCACTTGTCCGAGGTCCTCGGAAACGTGCGCGTACTCGGCAACGCGGAGAGCATCGGCCCTGAATCCTCCCGCATCCTGCGAATCGCATCCTGGTACCACGACGCTGTATATCACGGCATACCGGGCGAGGACGAACGAGCAAGCGCCGAACTGGCCGTAGCCCACCTCACCGGGCATGTGGGGACCGCAGAAATCAGTCGCATACAGGCAGTCATCCTCGGAACGATCGATCACACCCAAGCATCCAACGAACCCCTCTGGCCGATCTTTCACGACGCCGATCTGGGAATCCTGGCGGCTTCACGGGGGCGGTACGAGCGATATGTCACCTCGGTACGTCGAGAATACTCCCATGTCCCGGAGGGAATCTTCCGCAGGACCCGTACCGAAATCCTGGAAGGATTCCTTGGCCAGGACAGGCTTTATCTCACGGACATGGCCAACCGGTTGTGGGAGAAACAGGCTCGCCAAAACCTTCGGTCAGAGGTCGAAGCGCTTCGGACCGAGTGAGGCGGCATGTCAGTCGCGCTTTGATTCGCCGCCCGTACCATTCTCACGGTTCTTACGAGAACGAGAGCGGTTGTAGATGACGGCCGACACGAGGCCGATAATGATGCCGATTCCGCCGACGATGGAGACCCACATTGCGGGGTTGCCGAGCGAGAAGGACAGGATCAGTCCGATGATGATCCCAGGAACCGCACCTGCCACCATGCCTACGGCCATTGCCTGGAATTCTTGATCGCTGCTGCTCTTGGGGGGTTCAAACTGTGAGGGCATGACCTCATGATAGATCGTCAACCTTGGTCCGAGCGCAAAAATGCGACCCCCACTGGTCCACGGGGGCCGCATCGCTCGGAACCGGTAACGGCTCCGAAGTGACGAGCTTTCGCCGTGATGACTCAACTCGCCCAAGGAGGAAAAACCTACTTGTCCAGCATAGTCATAAATTCAACGAGCGAGGCGAATATAGTCGGGAGAATACGCACTCGGGAGATTTGCGCTCAATCCGGCCGTGGTGCCATTTGTCCCCCGCAGACTCTGCGGGGTGACGTGCCGGGAGCGCAGACCCGGAGTGATCGGGCATAAAAAAGGGGCGCCCGGGTTTCCCTCCCAGGCGCCCCTTATTACTCATAAGGTGAAGTCAGTGTGCCGAAATTACATTCCGGGCATGCTGTAGTAGCCGTCAACCGGCATCATTCCGCCGCCGTCAACCGAAGTGATTTCGGTGCCCTGCGAGGGGTTCAATGCGGAGACCATCTGGCCATCACCGAGGTAGATGCCAACGTGCTCGTAACCATTGGTGAAGACGACGTCACCCGGCTGAGGAGCAGAGGTCGGGGTCAGCTGGTTCTTCATCGAGTGGGTGTAGGAATCGAGCTGGACTCCGGACTGTGCGGCGACGTAGGACACGAAGCCCGAGCAGTCCCAAGCCTTGAAGTCCGAGCCGCCCCAAACGTAGGAGCCGCCGATGCCGGCCTTGGCATCCTCAACGATCTTGGCACGATCACCGGAAACGTTGGTGTTGCCCGCATCCTGGGTATTGGACGCCTGAGCACCGTTGTCAACGGCCTGGGTGTTGGATGCCTGAGTGCTGAAATCAGCAGTCTGCACGTTGGAGGACTGCGTGGTGTACGAGGCGTTGTCAGCCGGCGCTGCGGTTGCGAATGCGTTGGCCGGGGCTACCGAACCGGCGATGACGCCTGCGGCGGCGACGGCGATACCGGTGTTGCGGACAGCGTGGGACTGGGTTGCAGCGCGGTGACGAGCAATGTGCTTAGTCATAATAAAAGTTTTCCTCCCTGTGCCTGCGAGGTGAGCTGTCGGGTTCGGATGGGAGACACCCGGTCGCGCAAGCGACTTAACCCCAAGGGCTCTTACAAAGAAGAACCCGTTATTGGGTCCCCCGCCTCTGCCAACGGACGTATCGGTTTTTGGTTCTTCGGTTAGTGGCAGAGCTAGGCGTTCTAACCGAAGGTGCCGTCTCGACCAGTGATTGGCACGAGTTCGAGAGTACACACGGGACACGGAAAAGTCACGTTTTGGTCACGACGATCTGGAGCAAAGAGCGGTCACCGGTTCTGTTCGAGGTTGACGGGCGCCACTTTCGACCTCGAACGAGAAGACTCAATCGGCCGCTGACAAGCACTATTGCGGGGGAGCTGGCTTATCTAGCGGGTGTGACCTGAGACACGGCGTAACACTTAAAATTTTTTCCGTGTCGTATGGTACAGGGTCTTTCAGACGACTTTTCGACCTTCCGAGTGGCCCTCCAGGTCTTTCTCAGCGGTCCTATGGATCACGAAAAGGTCACGAAATGATTAAGCTGGTGGCGTCAAAGGTCAAGATTCGGCCACTTTTTCAACGCACTGATGACCGTGGGGCTATTCCCCCAGCATGCCGCGGGTCTCGTCGAGGTAGCAGGTAGCGCACAGTGATTCGTAGGTCACGGCCTCACCGTCGATGGCTATCTGTGTTCCGGAGAAGACGAAGTCGTCTCCCACGCGCCGGCCATTGAACAAGGCTTTACGTCCGCAACGGCAGATGGTTTTGAGCTCTTCCAAAGTGTGAGAGAGCTCGAGCAATCGGGCGGACCCGGGAAAAGCGCGTGTCTGGAAGTCGGTCCTGATCCCATAGGCAAGTACTGGCACACCATCCAGAACCGCGATGCGCATCAGATCGTCGACCTGAGTCGGCGTCAGGAACTGGGCCTCATCGATCAGTAGACAGGCCACAGGTGGCAGCTCGACGTGCATGTCGAGCCCTCCGTCCTCCCCTTGAGCGTGGTGCCTAAAGGTATCGCGTGCGGAATCCTCAGGGCCCAGGAGGAAGTTGACCTCCCGCTCAACCCCGAGCCGCGACACGATCTGGGATTCGCCTTTGGTATCCACTCTTGGCTTGGCCAAGAGGATGCGTTGCCCCCGCTCCTCGTAGTTGAAAGCAGCCTGGAGCAGCGCAGTGGACTTGCCGGAGTTCATGGCTCCGTAACGAAAATAAAGTTTGGCCACGTCCGGTCAGGCGCCGCGCTTGACGACAATGTGGTCCGCGACCTCCAGGTCCACGTCCACACCGCCTTCTTCCCCATCTACCTGCACGTGAATCGCCCCAACCTTGGGTTGGATACTGATCACGGCGCCCTGACGGAGACCTGCCCGGCCCAGAACCTTCATGATTTCGACGTCCGATTGCAGCACTTCCGGGAAGCGGGCAACCGTGAACCGATCCTCTTCGGAGGAATCCTTGGCGGCAATGGTCAGGGTCACGGTCTTGGGGTCGTCCCTCTCGCTGGTTACGCCCAGCTCTTCGAGGCCCGGAATGGCATTTCCATACGGGGAGAACTTGGGAGAATTGAGCAACTCGACGAGTCGACGCTCGACGCGTTCGCTCATGACGTGTTCCCAACGGCACGCCTCGTCGTGGACGTATGCCATATCGAGCCCGACGACGTCGGCCAGGAGTCGCTCGGCCAAGCGGTGCTTGCGCATCACGGAAACGGCACGGCTGCGCCCCTCTGGTGTGAGGGACAGCGACCGATCGCTCTCGACGTGCACGAGACCGTGGCGCTCCATACGTGCAACGGTTTGAGAAACGGTTGGGCCAGAATGGTCAAGGCGCTCTGCGATCCGGGCACGCATCGGAGTGATGCCTTCTTCCTCCAAATCCAGAATGGTTCGGAGGTACATCTCGGTGGTATCAACGAGGTCCGTCATTGGAGGTATAACGCCCTTCTCGTAATTTTCCTGACTGTATGCCAGTCCATTCTAGGGGCTTAGGTTCATCTTCCGTCGAAGATTCACTCTTGGAGGACTCGACCAAGCACAATGGTGGAGTCAGGACGCAGCAGAGACAGTACGCGTAGCCCTCTGATCATTGGAGCACAACCCGTGACCGAAAACATTGTCATTCCGGAAAATATTCTTCCCGTCGACGGACGCTTCGGCGCCGGTCCTTCCAAAGTTCGCCCCGAGCAAGTCGATGCCGTCGTATCGGCGCAGAACATTCTCGGGACCTCCCACCGTCAGGCTCCGGTCAAGAACCTCGTGGGTTCCGTCCGGTCGGGACTCAGCAACCTGTTCGGCCTCCCCGAGGGTTACGAGGTCATCCTGGGCACGGGTGGGGCGACGTCGTTCTGGGATTCGGCGACTTTCAACCTGGTCCGTTCCAAAGCTGCGCACCTGAGCTTCGGCGAATTCGGTTCCAAGTTCGCGGCCGCTACCGATAAGGCTCCATTCCTGGATCCCTCCGAGATCGCCACGTCGGAGCCCGGAACGCGCCCTGACTTCGCTGCTGTTTCGGGAGCCGATATTTACGCGTGGCCCCAGAACGAGACGTCGACTGGGGTCTCCGCCCCTGTTGTTCGCCCAGAAGGCATCGACGAGGGCGCCCTCGTGGTCGTCGACGCGACCAGCGCGGCCGGAGGCATGGCCGTCGACGCCAGTGAGGCCGACGTCTACTATTTCTCGCCGCAGAAGAATTTCGCTTCGGACGGCGGCCTCTGGCTCTCCTTCTTCTCTCCGGCTGCCCTGGAACGCGTCGAAGAGATCGCGGCTTCGGATCGCTGGATCCCCGACTCTCTCAATCTCAAGACTGCCGTGGACAATTCGCGGAAGAATCAGACCTACAACACGCCGTCCTTGGCTAATTTGGTCATGCTCGACAACCAGATTTCGTGGATTTTGGACAACGGCGGGTTGAGCTGGGCTGCCAAACGCACGGCCCGTTCCTCCGATATGGTCTACCGCTGGGCGGAAGCCAGCGAATTCGCGCGGCCCTTTGTCGAGCGCCCCGAGGACCGGTCAACCGTTATCACCACCGTCGATTTCGACGACGCCGTGGACGCCGCGGAGGTCGCCAAGGTCCTGCGCTCTCATGGTGTGGTGGATACAGAACCGTATCGCAAGCTGGGCCGCAATCAACTTCGCATCGCTACTTTCACCGCGATCGACCCCGATGATGTCCAGGCACTCCTGACGTGCATCGATGAGGTCGTTGCGCAGATGGCATAGCCATTTGCCCTTCCGTCGGTTACCGCGGTTCCTGGACTTCGAGGGCCGCGGTGATCGGCGCGTAATTCGCTTCTTTCTCCAGACGTACGAAGCCTCGCCGCGAGCGGTCGAAGGTCAGGTGAAGGTGCTGGCTCCGCCAATACCAGAACAGCCCCAGGACCGCGGTGATCACCCCGGCAACCACCGCCACTCCGAGGCCCCAGCGTGCGCCGAAGACATCGTTGACGACGCCGACCACCGGTGCGCCGATCGGGGTTCCGCCCATGAATACGGCCATGTAAATGCTCATGACTCTGCCGCGCATCTGTGGCTCGGTCGAGACCTGGACGTATGCGTTGGCCGACGTGATAAAGGTCAGCGCCGCGAGCCCCATCGGGACCAGCGTTATCGCGAAAATCACCACGTTGGGCGACAGAGCGGCCAGAAGACACGTCACTCCGAATGCTCCCGAGGCCCCAAAAATGAACCGCAGCCGTGGCCGCTCCCGCTTGGCGGCCATCAGTGTTCCCGCGACGGAGCCCACTGCCATGGTCGAGCTCAAGAATCCGAACTCATTCGCGCCGAATCCGAATTCGCTGGTCGCCATGGCCGCAATGTTGATTGCGGAGTTCATTCCGAAAGTACCGACCAGGAACGCGCCGATCATCACGACCACGATGTCCGGCCGGCTCATGATGTAGGTGATTCCGTCGCGCATCCGAGAGTTGGCCCGTGATACGCGAGGTATGGGCCGCAACTTGGACGTGTCGATCTTCGCGATGGCGCCAATCATGGCCAAGAACGTGACCATGTTGATGAGGAAGACGGGCCCCGAGCCCACGGCCGCAACCAAGACACCGGCGATTGCGGGACCCACCATGCGCGCCGAGTTGAAGGACATCGAGTTCAGCGCGACGGCGTTCGGAAGGTCCGCGTCCGAGACCAGATTGGACACGAACGTCTGGCGCACCGGGGAGTCGAGCGCCGTGATGACGCCGAGCATCAGAGCGAAAATGTATACGTGCCACAGTTGTGCCGCACCGGTCAGCACGAGACCGCCGAGAAGCCCGCCCAGCACGGCCATCGAGATCTGGGTGATGAACAACAGCTTCCGCCGGTCCGCTCGGTCTGCCAGGAGACCCGCATAAGGTGCAAGGAAAAGTTGCGGCAGGAATTGCAAGGCCATCACGATGCCCATCGCGGTGGAGTCCTCGTGGGAAAGGTCGTTGAAGACCAACCAGTCCTGGGCGATTCGTTGCATCCAGGTTCCCACGTTGGAGATGAGGGCACCCGCGAACCACAGCCGGTAATTCGGCACTTTCAGGGACCGGAAGGTGCCACCTCGCGCGGGCTGAGGCTTGACGGTGTTCTGACTAGGCGTACCGGGTCATCTCCTTGTGAGGGGCCGCGATCGGAGGTCGCGTGCCCCATGCGTTCTAGTCCTCGGGTGCGGCAGCCTCCTCGGCATCCGCATCTTCGGACGTGAGCTGATTTGCCTCACGTTCTTGCTCCGCTGTGTGTTCTTCACCGGCGGAGTCCTCGTCCTCGACGGCGTCTTCCGGCCTCAGGCGGTCAGCCCAAGGCACCCATTCGGGAGCGAGCAGGGCGTCGTCGCCGGGCAACAGACCGACTTCGCAGACAGTTGCTTTCTTGGAACGAGGGGCTCTGGCCACGGTCGAGAACCAGAACCAACCGCGGTATCCCGGAAGCGTGCACTCAAATAAGTGGGTGCTGAGCCGGTCTTCCTCGCCACGAATGTGGTGGACCGTGCCGACGGTCGATTCGGGAGTGATCTCCAAGACGCTGCGATACGCGGCCTCTTTCGCCTCTGCCAATACCGCGTCCAAGCGAGTGGTGCGACGCCGCGGCTTGCGCGGATCCCCCAGCTTGGGGCTTTGGATCTCGGCGGTGGACTCGTCGGGTTGTCCCGTGGCCACCGTTTCGTCTTGCGCTGTTTTCGCCATAGCCTTATTAAACCTTGTGACCGGCCGATTTACGCATCAAGGTTGTCAGCGACGTTGCGCAGGATCGTTGCGACCTTACGTCCCACCGCCCGGTCTGGGTACCGGCCCCGACGCAAGGTGTTCGACACGCCGTCCAACAACTTGATCAGGTCCTCGGTGATCACTGCCATTTCGTCGGCGGGTTTCCGGTGGTTTTTGACCGACGACGGAGCTTTGTCCAGCAGGCGTGCGGACAGGGCCTGCGCTCCTCGGCGACCCTCTGCGATCCCGAATTCCAAGCGCATTCCCGACTTGACGCTCTTGACTCCGGAAGGAAGAGCCGAAGCGGGCAGGAATACTTCTTGGCCGTCTTCGGCCGTCACGAAGCCGAATCCTTTCGACTCGTCGAACCACTTCACTTTTCCGGTGGGCATGTTCATTTCCTTTGCTTGTCTTGGCGGAGGTTACCCCGATGGCGACGCACACGCGCCCGACGATGATGGCGTCCCTCGTCGAAAGGACTCGCTGTG
The DNA here is from genome assembly GCF_004136585.1 of Rothia uropygioeca. NCBI lineage: Bacteria > Bacillati > Actinomycetota > Actinomycetes > Micrococcales > Micrococcaceae > Rothia > Rothia uropygioeca. Next base: position 341,272 of record NZ_NOIR01000004.1, read on the forward strand.
GTCCTCAACCCAATCCCGCTGCCCCGGCACCGAAGCCACGACGTCGGTACGCACTCGGTACCGAAACGGCCATGACAGACACCTGGGGAGGACCCGTTTACACGAAAGTCTGAAGTAACCATTATACAGCGCCCAACCGTTTTCGCGTGGCCGATCGCGACCTCACGGAGCGGTACCGTTGTAGTCATGAGTAGCTCTCCTTCCTCACACACGCCTCCGCGAGACTCATCCGACTCGGAACCCAAAGCCTCTAATTCGTCCGCCCCGCGGTCAGAGTCCAGGGCTTTCACCTGGTTCGCAGGCCTCGCGGGCGTAATCGCTCTGCTGTGCGTGGTCAGCGGCGTGGTCATGCTCGTTTTGAAGTGGATGGGCCTGCACCCATGGAGCTTCCTGACCCAGTTGCCGCTCATCTTTCTGCCGATAGCCTTCATCCTTTTGATCATTGCCCTGGTCCTGGCCGCCAGACGGCGTCGATCCCTATGACCAGGTGGGGACGGAGTCTTCCGCAGATCGTCATCCAGAGCCGAACCAGCATTCACCTTCGCAACGCTCAGCGTCTACTCAGATACTTGGGTGAGACTTGTTTCTGTGAAAGCACATCAGTCTGAAGCCAAGCTGTTAGTCGTCGACGACGAGCCCAACATCCTCGAACTCCTCGCGACCTCGCTGAGGTTCGCGGGTTTCGAGGTCATCACCGCCGCCAACGGCCGTGAGGCCCTCGACAAAGCGACTGCCGAAGCCCCCGACCTGGCCGTCATGGACGTCATGTTGCCGGATATGGACGGGTTCACCGTGACCCGCAAGATTCGGGCGACCGGTCTCGTCTTCCCGATCCTGTTCCTCACCGCGAAGGACGACACGGAGGACAAAGTCACCGGCCTGACCGTCGGCGGCGACGACTACGTCACCAAACCTTTCAGCCTCGACGAGGTCGTGGCACGTATTCGAGCTGTCCTCCGTCGGACTCAAGCATTGGAGGAGGAAGATTCCCGCCTTCGCGTCGAGGACTTGATCCTGGATGACGACGCCCACGAGGTCTACAGGGGCGACCGGGAGATCGATCTGTCCCCCACGGAGTTCAAGTTGCTCCGTTATCTCATGCTCAATCCGAATCGCGTTCTGTCCAAGGCACAGATCCTGGACCACGTATGGGAGTACGATTTCAACGGCGACGCGTCGATCGTGGAGTCGTATATTTCCTATTTGCGCCGCAAGATCGACAACGACAAGTCCCTTCCGCCGCTGATTCACACGAAGCGCGGCGTCGGCTACCTGTTGCGGACGACCAAGCACTAAATAGTGGTGTACTCCGTTACCAACCGGGTACGTCAATCCAAATTGGGTGCGCTGTCCCTGCGCACCCAATTGGTCATGCTGACCGGATTTCTGCTGGCTCTGGCCATCGCCGTCACGAGTCTTGTGGCGATCTCCGCACTTCGCGGACAGCTCGTGCAGCAAATTGATTCCGAGATGAAGTCCAGCGCCTCGTCGCTCACCAAATATCTGGGCAACGACAAGGCCGTATCTTCAGACGGGCCTGGTTTCCGCTATTCCGCGTACCTGATGGATTCGGACGGCAACCTCGTGAGCTCCATTGTCGCCGACGACGGACATTCCTCGCCGCGCCTCAACGGTTGGAACCACGACAACGGGCTCAGGTACAACGGACAGGGTCTCACCGTCCCGAGCAACAGCGGGGACACCGAGTGGAGGATCCTCCCACTGGCCACTGATGACTCGGGGTACACGGTCATCATCGCAACGCCGCTGACCCAGACCAATGCCGTCGTGACCTTGGTCGGTCTGCTCACCCTGGCTTTCGGCTTGGCCACTCTAGCCGCCGCAGCCGCACTAGCTTGGGTGTTGGTCACCCGCGCATTCGAGCCCTTGGCTCGAGTCGAACGGACCGCAGCCCGCATCGCGGCAGGCGATCTGTCCCAGCGCATCGAGCGTCACGACCCCCGAACCGAGATCGGCCAGCTCTCTTTGTCGCTCAATGTGATGCTGACTCGCATTGAAGAAGCTTTCGACGCGCAGAAGCGCTCCGAAGTCAAGATGCGTCGGTTTGTCGGGGATGCTTCCCATGAGCTGCGGACTCCTCTCGTTTCGATCCGAGGCTATTCGGAGCTGTACCGCCACGGGGCGTTGCAAACGGATGAAGACGTCGCCAAGGCCATGGCACGGATCGAAGCCGAATCGAAGCGCATGGGGCAGTTGGTCGAGGATCTCCTGATGTTGGCCAGGATCGATGAACGCCGCCCTCTGGAACTGACCCAGGTAGATCTCCTCGATCTCGCACAGGACGCGGCGGACGACGCCGCAGCTTCGGCGCCCGAACGTGACATCTCGGTCATCGGCTTGGAGCCCGGCCCCGGTCTGCCCGCTCCGGTTCGGGGGGACGAGCCCCGTCTCCGCCAAGTTCTCGCGAATTTGGTAACCAATGCGCTGCGATACACCCCTGATGGAAGTCCCATCGAACTCGCGGTAGGCTCGCGGCCCGGAATTGACGGAAAATACATTTCCGTCGTGAAGGTCGTGGATCACGGGCCCGGTATCCAGGGCGATGACATGCAAAAAGTCTTCGAGCGTTTCTACCGTTCGGATACGTCGCGTGCACGCGATACCGGAGGCACAGGCCTCGGACTCGCAATCGTTGCCGCGATAGTAGCGCAGCACGACGGGTCGGTTCGTGTCGAAGAGACTTCCGGTGGCGGTGCCACCATGGTCGTGCAGATTCCGCAGCTCTCCGACAACGACGAGCTGAGCCATCCCCAGACCGGCAATATTTCGTCCTGAGCTGCTATGAGTCCCCATTCGTTGGGTTCCAGCACACCCGCGGACTCACGACAGGTGGCCACATCGTAGTCTCCTGTCACCGGCCGCAACCGGTCGGGTAAGCGGCGCTCAGCGCCTGATTCAGGAGGGAATAATGGCCCAGTTCGTGGTCGATTCAGAAGTCATTGCTGCCAAGACTGCCGAGGCACGCGGTTTCATGGAACGCATTTCGTCCGAGGTCAACGGGATGACCGCTTCGTTGCAGGATCTGCAATCCAGTTGGACAGGAACCGCATCCGTGAATTTCCAAGAGGTCTTGGCCATTTGGAGGTCGACGCAGGCTCAAGTCGAGGAATCCATCACGCATATCAACACCGCGCTGTGCAACGCGGGCATCAATTACGCCGAGACGGAAGCTGCGAACGCCTCGCTCTTTGCTAGTTAGTGGAGCGCGGCTAGGCCTCGAGGGTGTCCTGCCGCATAGACAGTGCCCAGTCTCCACGTGGTGTCCGGGCCCATAGGCTCGACCGCAACGCCGGTCCTCTCGTGGTCTCCACACGACTGACGACCAAGCCCGAGTCTTCGGTAGCGGCGCTATTGCGCAGATACTCCGGCTCCGATCGAAGGCCGAAGGCCTGCTCGGGATAGTTGATAGCTGCTGTGCGATCGGCCAGGCGCCCTCGGACGGTGACCCAGATCAGGTCATCCGCTAGCAAGCGTTTGAGGCTCCCCGGGTCAGTGTAGGTCTCCGCTCGGTTGAGGAGCCGCTCGTGCTCCAGGGCCGATTCCGCCGAATTCTCCTGCGGGCGGGAGGGTTGGTCCCCCGTTGTCGTGGACGCGTTTTCCGCGGAAAGTACCTGCGTTTCGAGCGGCGTTCCTTCGGATGAAAAACCTGGCCCGGGATCCGGGTCCTGGCCGTGTTGAAATGCGGTCGCAGCGGCTCGGGCCCGGTCGTCGGCCGCCTCGTTGAGTTCGTGGCCTGCGTGACCTTTGACCCATTCGAATTCGTACGTGCGCCCGATCATCGCCAGGTCCAGTTGTTCCAGGAGGTCCCGATTCAGGACAGGTTTTCCGTCCTTCTTCTTCCACCCTTTGGCTTTCCACCCTGGCATCCACCGCGTGATGCAATTGATCACGTATTGGCTATCGCACAGAATCCGCAGCGGCCGGTGCGGGTGATCCGCAGTGGCCTCCAAGAGGGCGAGAACTGCCTTCAGCTCTCCCATGTTGTTCGTGCCGTACGGCCATCCCCCGGCTTCCCAGCAGTCGTCGTTCACATACCAAGCCCAACCGGCTGGGCCAGGGTTACCCAGTGCCGAACCGTCGGCCGCCGCAATGATCGGAGCATCCGATCCGGCGTCTTCGACCGTTGAGGTCGTTTTGCCTGGGCCGATATTGGGGGGATCGCTGCTTGCGCCGGGGCTGCTCATACGGCCCACTTTACCGGGCAAGATCATCTACATCTTCGAGTCGCAGTCCCAGTGCGGCCAAGAATGTAGAGAGTTTTATCGCCGTTTCGTGATGTTCTCCGCCGGCAGTCGATCCGTCGACGATGCCGGCTCCCGCGCACAGCGTCGCCCGTCGCGCACCCACCCGTCCGCTCCGCAGATTCAGTGCCCATTCTCCGTTGCCGTCGGCGTCCATCCACCCAACGAGGCCTCCGTAGTATCCCCGCTCGTAGGGCTCTAATTCGCGGATGATCTCCAGGGCGGCACTGCGCGGCATGCCACATATCGCGGGTGTCGGGTGGATGGCTCGTGCCGCGTCCAAAGCCGTGATTCCTTGTTTGAGCTTTCCGCTCATCGGAGTGCCCAAGTGCCACAGTTGCGGAGTTGCCGCGAGTGTCGGCACAGGTGGCACGTTCAAGGATTCGCAGAGTGGTTCGAGTCGTGCCGTGATGTCCTGGACGACGGTTGCGTGCTCGGCTCGGTCCTTGGCGGACTTCAACAGCGCCTCTCCGGCTTGTGCGTCTTCCGTGGGCCCGGACGCGATCTGCCGTGAGGCGGATCCGGCGAGCGGGTGGGTCGAGCACTTTCCGTCGTGGACTCCTACCACGAGTTCCGGACTTGCACCCATCACGTACTCCCCTGTCGATGGGTCCCGGACCGTAAAGACGTAAGCGGAAGGGTTTTGCGCCAGAAGGTTGCGATATACCGCGCCGGGTTTCAAGGCGTGGGCTTCGTAGACGAGTTCAAGCGCCCGAGACAGCACCACTTTTTCCAGTGATCCTTCGTGAATACGGGTAACGGCCGATGTCACGGCGTCGCGGTAGAGCTGGCTGTCATAGCCGATGACGCTGGTAGGACGTGCAGCTTCCGACGTTGCCTGGATCGCAGGGTACCGTGAACTCCATGTGAAGCGTTCGGGCACACACAACAACGACTTTTCGTCCGGGTCGAAGGGCAGCATCCCCACGACAATGGAGCCCCTCTCTCGAGCGATTGCTTGGCATTCGTCTTCAGCAACCGGCAATATCTCACCCGAAGTCTGGAGCGTCCCCCGTTGGGTCGACATCGCGAAATCAGGCAAGGTCTTCCGGCCAATCTCCTGCTCTGGGGTCGCGACCGCAGCCACGGAGTGCGGAGGGGTGAGCCCGTCCGTGTGATCGGTGCTCCTGCGCTCCGTGTAACTCATCTGTGTCTTCCTCTTTTGCAATCGCGACTATCCATCAGAGTATCGCTCGCTATTAGCCCGCGGCGGCCTGAGGTACCGCCCCAAGGTCTCGGAGATCCGGATAGCCCATCCGACGGTACTATCAAGACCGTCTGCCAGAAATCCGTGCGCCGCTGCGGATCATCAGGGCTGAAACGTCACCGGGAACGTTCCAAAAGGACCATCGTTTCGTAGTGATTGGTCTGAGGAAACATGTCGAACATCCTGCCAACCTGTGGTCTGAAAGACGTCATCCTTTCGAGGTCCGCGGCCAAGGAGCGGGAATTGCAGCTCGAATACATGACCGTTTCAATGTCGCTGGATTCGATCCATTCTGCCATCTCAGCTCCGATGCCCCTGCGCGGAGGATTCACCACGAGCATCTCCGGCGCTTCAGAGGACCCGACGGCGAATTCGCTGGCGTCCCCGTCGACAAATACGGTGTGTCTCAAATTTGCCTCGGCGGCACTCTCCCGGGCAGCAGCAATGGCTTGGTCATTGATCTCAATACCGACGACCTCGGCGGCTTTGCCCAGCCGCTGGGCGGCGTGCAGCGCAAATCCCCCGACGCCGCAGAACAGGTCCCACAGCGACTCGGGCGCCTTAGAGGCCGCCCACTCTGCCGCTTGGTTGTACATCCCGCCGGCAATTGTCGAGTTCGTTTGGAAAAATCCCTGTGGACGCAGATACAGCCGGATACCGTTGAGCTGCATCGGCAAGAGCTGCTGATCGGTCAGAGGTATTTCCTCAGGTCCTTCCAGCACCGCCTTGTGTTCACGGAGAATATTGGCGCTGACGACCCGGATATGAGGCAAGGCCTCCAGGAGCTCGGGCAACGCGCGTCGAAGGGGGACTACCAGCTTCTTGCTGCGGAGCACGAAGCGAATCATGGCCTCGCCGTCGGGCGAGACGGTCACGAGAACACTCTTGAGCTCACCGCGGCGCGTTCGTACATCGTATGGAGTCAGCGAATGGTGCGTGATAAATCGCCGGAGAACCGGCATGCACTTCAGGATCGAGTCGGGGTACAGCCCACATTCGGACAGGTCGACCCCGTGGCCGGCGCGGTCGAGAATTCCCAACCGCGGCCGATCGACAGGCCCGGAGACGACCATCTTGGCTTTGTTGCGGAAAGCCGCCTCGTCGCTGCTGACCGGTTCCAGCCAATGGAGCTTCGTGTATCCGGCGAACAACTGTTCGACGTGTGCCTGTTTGCCTTCAAGCTGCACCTGGTACGGAGTCCCCATCAGGGAGCAAGAACGGCACAGACCGGCGTCGAAGTAATCACATTGCATGGTGAATCTATGTTAACTCTTGGCTTCGCTCTTCATCGGCCGGGTCAACGGTCGGCTTCCGTTAGTCCCTGTCGGGCGTAGCGGACGGCTTTTTCGCCGGCGGAACCCAAGAGCAAAGCGCACGTGAGCCAGATGGCACCTGCCGGGCCCACGGGGGCGACCACGGCTCCGGCTACCAGTGGAATCGCCACTTGTCCCACTCGATTTCCAGTCAGACGTACGGCGAGAGCTGGTGACCTCCACGTCTCGGGAACAGATTTGATGATCATGGTCATTGTCAGGGGCTGGGCCAGACCGATGAAGAAGCCTCCCACGAGCAGCAGGAAAAACGCCACAGGCAGGAAGGAAATCAACGGGGGCACCGCGGCGACGGTGAGGGAACCCAGAATCAAGGACACCAGGACCAGTTGTGTCCGGTTCCAGCGCCGAGAGAGCACGGAGATCATTGATCTGGAGACAATTGACGAAAAGCTGCGAACGGCTAGCAAAATGCCGATCCACAGTGGGGCGACTCCTGCTTGCTCGCCCACGAGCGGCAGGAAAGAAGTCAGGATGTCCATGATGGAGAGCATCGCGAGTGATGCCAAGATGTGCGAAGAGACTCCCGGGGTCTTCAAGATGCCCAGCGTGGTGGCTTTCTGGGCTGCGGGACCGTTCGCAGGGGCAACCACAGATCGACGCGTTGCTGCGGGCGGGGTACTCGGGGCCGATACCTTGGCTCTCGCGATCGGCAACACCATGAATGTGATGGATACCAAAGCGCAGACTGCGCCAATCCACGAGGCGATGGATATGTCATGGAGTCTCTGCGACTGGGTCGGGTTCGCGTGAAAACCGAGGACCCAACCACCGATAAGTGGTCCGACAAGCTGTCCCGCGGAGAGGCCTGCGGTGGTCCAGCCGAACCCCTGGTCCAGTCCTGAGTCCGTTGCGTAGCGCGAGACCGCTGATTGTGAACCGATTTGGGATACCAAATGGCCCATCCCGAAGATAATGCTGGCACACGCAATCGTGCCCACCCCGTTGACGACGGCGAGCATCGCGGTCCCGAACGCGATAAGCAGGCCGCCGCTGAGGACCAGGAGCCTGAGCCTCTTGATTCTCTGCGCCAGACGTCCCATCGATATCGCGGCGAATACGGGAACGATCGCGTAAGCGGACGTCACTAAACCGATCGTGAAAGGTGGGGCTCCCAGTGCAATGAGTTTGTAACTCATCTGCGGCCTTGCAATATTCAAACCGGTTTGTGAGAGGAACATAAAAGCCACGAGGGCCCACAACCATGCTCGGCTTTGCTTGTTCCCCACTACCAACCCCTGCTTCGTCTCCCCGATCACCGATTGACCACCTTACGCTGGCCGTAAAACATGACGCGATGTAGTTACAGAACCCTTGGCCACTGAGCTTCCCCCCCCCCCAGCTGCGCATGTACGGATGCATGAAGAGGCCCCGCACGAGCCGAAACTCGTGCGGGGCCTCCAAGGATTCAAAAGAACCGGTCGAACGACCAGTGGCTACATCATGCCACCCATGCCGCCCATACCGTCCATGCCCTCGGCACCGGCGCCGGCATTCTTCTCCGGCTTATCGGCCACAACGGCCTCGGTGGTGAGGAACAGTCCAGCGATGGAAGCAGCGTTCTGCAAAGCCGAACGAGTGACCTTGACCGGGTCATTGATGCCCGCGGTCATGAGGTCTTGGTACTCCCCTGTCGCCGCGTTCAAACCGTAACCCTGCTCGAGGCCACGCACCTTGTCTGCGACAACGCCTGGCTCGAGACCAGCGTTGCTGGCGATCTGCTTGAGCGGAGCATCGACCGCAACCTTGACGATGTTGGCGCCCGTGGACTCGTCACCCTCAAGGCTGAGGGTCTCGAACGCACGTACGCCGGCTTGGATCAGTGCGACACCGCCGCCGGAGACAATGCCCTCTTCGACGGCAGCCTTAGCGTTACGAACCGCGTCTTCGATGCGGTGCTTGCGCTCCTTGAGCTCAACCTCCGTAGCGGCCCCGGCCTTCAAAACCGCGACACCGCCCGCGAGCTTGGCCAGACGCTCCTGGAGCTTCTCGCGATCGTAGTCGGAATCGGTATTGGCGATCTCCGCACGGATCTGAGCGACGCGGCCTTCGATTTCCTCAGCGGAGCCAGCGCCATCGACGATGGTGGTCTCGTCCTTGGTCACGACGACCTTGCGCGCCTGTCCCAGAAGGTCCAGAGAAGCGGTCTCGAGGGACAGCCCGACCTCTTCAGTGATGACCTGTCCACCGGTCAGCACGGCGATGTCGGCAAGCTGAGCCTTGCGGCGGTCGCCGAAGCCGGGAGCCTTGACGGCGACGGATTTGATGGATCCACGCATCTTGTTGAGGACGAGCAGGGCGAGAGCCTCGCCTTCTACGTCCTCGGCGATGATCAGCAGTGGCTTGCCCGACTGCATGACCTTCTCCAGTACGGGGACGAGGTCCTTCACATTGGAGATCTTGGAGTTCACGATGAGGATGTAGGGATCCTCGAGGACTGCTTCCTGGCGGTCGGCGTCGGTCACGAAGTAACCGGACAGGAAGCCCTTGTCGAAACGCATGCCCTCGGTCAGTTCGAGATCGAGACCGAAGGTGTTGGACTCCTCGACGGTAATGACGCCTTCCTTGCCGACCTTCTCCATCGCCTGGGCGATGAGCTTGCCGATCTCGGGGTCACCCGCAGAGATCGAGGCGGTAGCAGCGATCTCTTCTTCGGTCTCGATCTCCTTGGCGGAAGAAAGCAGTTCCTTGGTCACTGCCTCAACGGCCTTTTCGATGCCACGCTTGAGGGACAAGGGGTCGGCGCCCGCCGCGACGTTGCGCAGGCCCTCGCGAACCAGAGCCTGGGCCAAGACGGTTGCGGTGGTAGTGCCGTCGCCCGCGATGTCGTCAGTCTTTTTGGCAACTTCCTTGACGAGCTCGGCGCCGATCTTCTCGTAGGCGTCTTCGAGTTCAATTTCCTTGGCGATCGATACGCCATCGTTGGTGATGGTGGGTGCGCCCCACTTCTTCTCGAGCACAACATTGCGCCCGCGGGGCCCAAGGGTAACCTTGACGGCATCGGCGAGGGTGTTCAGACCCTTTTCGAGTCCGCGGCGTGCCTCTTCATCAAAAGCAATCAGTTTTGCCATGGTGGCTTACGTCCCTCCTGGACGGTAGACGGATGCATCAACCACGGTGCCCGCGACGGACGGCTGGTGAACACTCCGCGCTCGGGGCGTCGCATTCCCACACCTCACCGTGGTGACTGTGTCTTTTGCCCATCGATCCGCGATGCTGCCCGCGCCGACGAAGCGTGTGCGTTCTCCGCGCGAGTTTTTTAGCAGTCGAGGAGGATGAGTGCTAATTCCAATCTTGGCACCCGGACGGGGAGAGTGCAAACGATGTCCACAGAGGTTGAGGACTCTTCGCTCACAGCACATCCCAGACAACGTGCCAGGCGCCCCGGTGCCCTGGTAGACGGCGACAACCTTGTCCCAGGTTACTGCTGGCTGGTCGAATCGCCCTGAGACCCGCTGGAACTCGAAGAATTCGCCCCGTCTCCTTCGGACAGGACCACGACAACTTGGTAGGAGTACCCCGCGGCCTGCTTGACGTCCTTGATATCGAGCTTTTGAGCTATTGCTTTCGCCTGCTCATCATGACCCTGGGCGTAGTAGACCACCGAGGATTTCTGTGCCTGACCGTCCCAGTTGCTGACGTCAGAAACCGTCCAGCCGGCATCCGTCAGAGTTGTGGCGGCTTTGGTCGCGGTACCTTCCTTGGAGCTGTAGTTGTATACGCCGAGGGTTGTCGACGCATCCGGTTTGGCCGTTGAGGATTCATCCGACCCCGGCCCGGATTCCGAATCGGAGGGGGATTCCGATGCGGAGCCCGAATCCGAAGCTTCTTGGCTGCTGGACGAGGATGCGGACGAACTCGCGGCATCGGGGGACGCCAGTTTGGGAGACAGCAAGAAGAACACTCCGCCGATGATGAGGGCGCAAATACCTGCCACGATGAGGGCGGCCAGTTGCTTGAACCCGCCGCTCTTCTCCGGCAGTTCACCCCGGTATGCGCCCCGACGGGGCGAGTCCACGGGGACGTCGTCGAATTCATCGTGTTCGTACTCGGCCATCAAAGTCCTCGTCATATATGGGGTGCGCACGCTCGCTCACGCACCGGTCAAGCGTCAAGAATATCTGCCCAGTCTGGTCATTCTCTGCACATTGCGCCGGGAGGGGTCAAAGATCCCGCCGTTCCCGGAGCCTACGGGTCAATGCCGGCTCTTCTCGCACGGCACGCACATCGTCGATCAAACGGTTCAGACGCATGTAGTACTCGGTGGCCGACATCCCGAGTTCTTTCCGAACCGCACGCTCTTTCGCCCCCGGGTACTTCCAGGTTCTTTTTTCCATCTCAAGAATGGCGCGCTCTGCTTCGGTCAAGGTTCCCACGAAGATAGTCTAGGGACGACCATCGTCGTTCACGAATTTCAGGGAGCCGTCTTGCCGATCCAGCCGCTGTCCGACATCATGGCCCAGGATTGGGCCGAAGCCCTTTCTCCTGTCGAACCGACCATCCGGAAGATGGGGGATTTCCTGCGGTCCGAGCATGCCGCCGGCCACCGGACTTTTCCGACCTCGGAGAATATTTTCCGGGCCTTCCAGGAACCCCTCGACTCGGTCAAGGTACTGATTATCGGTCAGGACCCGTATCCGACGCCGGGGCACGCAATGGGTCTGTCTTTCTCGGTCCAACCCGACGTGCGCCCGCTCCCCCGCTCCCTGGGAAATATTTACAAAGAGATGGAGTCCGACCTCGGCATCCCGGCCGCAAGCCACGGCGACCTGTCGTCGTGGGCTTCTCAAGGAGTCATGCTCCTGAATCGTTGCCTTTCGGTTCGAGAGGGCGAAGCGGGTTCACATCGCAACCAGGGCTGGGAGCTCGTCACCGACGCCGCTATCCAGGCCCTTGGCGCGCGGAAGAAGCCCCTCGTCGCGATTCTCTGGGGCCGCGACGCCCGCAATGCCGGCGCACAACTCGGCCCTGATGTACCCAAACTCGAATCCGTACATCCGTCGCCCTTGTCCGCGTCTCGTGGGTTCTTCGGATCACGCCCCTTCAGCAGGGCCAATCGAGAACTCGAATCGTTGGGGCTGGACCCTGTGGATTGGCGCATTCGGTAGGTGCGGCGGTCAGACGAGCTTGAAGAAACCGTCGAGGCTCAGTTCCCCAATGGCTCCGGCTGCTGTTTTCTCCGCTTGACCAATTTCCTTTGCGTCTGCGGGTCCTTGCTCATGAAGGGCCTCATCAGGTAATTGCCTAGCACCACTGCGGCCGCCATGGACATGATGATGGCCCCGGCATTGAGCATCGGGATGATCCCGGTCACCGGATCGATGTTCACGGTCAGGGTGTACATGCCACGGAAAATCGTCAAACCGGGCAACAGGAAGGTCAGGGCCGGGACAGCGATGACTACCTGCGGAACGACCCTCCGCTGCGCGATCAGCGCTGAGGCGCAACCCACACCGACCGCTCCGAGCATCGAAATCATGCGGGAACCCGCGCCCAACCAACCGAACAGGTGATAGACCAGCAGACCACAGAAGGCGCTGAATACGCCCAGGAGGATGTGTTCCGGCTTGACTTGCACCGTGACGGCAATCAAGGCGGTCGCGATCAGCATGAAGATGATATTGACCAACGGCTGCGCACCCGAGAAGATCACGCTGTCCACCTTGATCTCGTCGAAACCGATATAGGTGGTAATCGAGATCGCGATAGCAATACCCACGATCAGGCCCAGGAACGATAGACCCGTGGAAATGAGCCGCCCCGCCGACGTCACAGGGAATCCGTTGATCGCGTCCTGAATCGTTGAAACCAACGTCAAGGTAGGCAAGAGCATGATCAGCCCCGAGCCAATGATGTGGGGTGGGGATATCGGCGCACCGATGGCCCACAGGACCATGGCGATGAGGGTCACCAGCGCAGAGCAGGCAGCCATGGTAAAGAAGGACGGAATTCTCCACGACGCAAGTTTTCCGGCCATGACCTGGACGAGCGCGAAAGTCAGGAAGGAAACGATGGCACCTGGCCATGTTCCGCCGATGCCGATCGTCAACGCGGCGGCCGCCGAGGAGTTGCAGAGGCTCACAAGCCATCGAGGGAACGGCTTGGGCTTGGACAGAATCCGGTTCAGGCGGGCCTCTGCCTCGGACCGGGACAGCTCACCATTGGTGATGGTCTTGACGAGCCGGTGCGTCTCGGTCAATCCCGCATAATTATCAGACCAGGAACGCACGACGCGCACGACGGTGTGGCTGAAGACTCCGGCGGTTTCGCCCACGGGTTGACCGGAATCCTGGTGCATGCCGTATTCCGAAATGTAGTTGATGATGACGGATTGGTTGGTGATGTCGACGTCGACGTCCTCAACCCCGTATGTCGCGCACGTTGCGACGATGGCCGTTTCGACGTCGCGGGAATCCGCTCCGAAATGGAACATCGTTTCGGCCATGCGCAATGAAAAATTGAGGGTCTTTCGTGCCTCGGTATTTTCCTTGTGGCGCCGCGGATTGGCAAACGGAGAGTTGGCAAGCCTCTCAACCACGCGCATCGGAGCCGTGGGAAGATTCTCCGATCGCATCATCCTGCGCAGCCCGAGCCCGCGTCGCTGCGGAGACGGCTTGGCCGTTGGTGCCTCCGCCGAAGGATAGCTCGCGTGAGCTATCGCGCCGTCTTGCTGTGGAGGCAGATCGCTCGCGGGATACGGCCCGGAAAGATCCTGAGTGTTACGGAAGACGTCCTGAGGTGCGGTCCGAGAAGCGGCAATGCGGTCGGCATCCTGGATGCCGGAGCCTTGCGTGGCTGCGCCCAGCGTATTGACGTCGGCCTCGGGTTGGACGCCGTCCCCTGTGTAGGCTCGTGATCCAGTGTGTGTGTCGGAGGAGAGCGGGTTGTCCTCGTTGCCCCGGTAATGCCGGGAGTCATCCGGCCGACCGAGGATGTCCGCGAGTCGCTCGTCCTGGATCTGCGACCTGCTGACCGCAGGAAAACCCGTTGCGTAAGTCTCCGGGTGCGTCGGTGCGGACGTGAAGGCTTCGGCGGCGTGGTCGGAGCCCCCATCGAATAAGCCCGCGTCCGGGCTCGAGACCGGTTCGTCGGCACTGGATGCGAGCGGCGCGGTGTGCCCGCTGGAGAACGGGTCCGTATAGACGTCCTCTGACGTATCCGGCCCGAACGGGTCGGCACCGGACTCAGGCTCGTGTGACAAACCCGAGGAAGGGTAGGCACCCGTGAGGTGCTGACCCTCCTGACCTTCGCTCATCTTCCCTCCTTGGCACTAACTCACCTCAACGCTACCGAGCACCCCTGAGTTTCGGTCCATGAGGACCTGATCGTCGGCTTAGTAGAAAGGCTGCTGCGTACGGCGCCACCAAATCTGGCGCATGACTCTTTCGACGATCGTGACCCATGCCTTGTATGCGGTGGGATTCAGAACTTGGTCGTAGACCCCGACGAAGTCGATGACCGTCTTGGTGAAACTCGTCTTGAAAAGGCCCAGCCCGTAGTAACTGTGTTCTTTGTTCTTCAGTTCCGCCTTCGGCGGGGTGCCGCAGAAGTCATACTCCTCAATGCCGTAGTCCCGCATCAAGTCGGTGAGTGCAGTCCACTGGACCAGGTGCGAGTCTCCGTATTGTTGACGGCGAGGTTTCGAGCCGCCATCTTTGTAGGTCCCTTTCCGCCCGTATCGAATGACGTACGCACCGACCGAAGGTTCGCCGTCTTCGTAGGTGAAGTACAGACGGCCCTGACCTGCGCGCGCAAAAGTGGTCCAGAACTGTTTGTAGTACTCGTACGACCGAAGATTCACGTTGGCGTGCCCCTGCCCCACCGTGTCCATCAGGGAGAACATTTTCTTCATGTTCTCTTCCGTCAACTCCACACGTTCGACCTCCGCGCCTTCTCGCTTAGCGCGTCGTACCGCATTCCTGCCACGTGAGTGAAGGGATTTGAGCACGGTCTCCTCATCCGCATCGGTCTTGAGCACGGCAGTCGAGTCGTTCGGCTGGATATTGAACTGCTTGACCAGTCCAGCGCGTTTGAGGAACGCGCTGCGTGCCTCGGAATCAAGAATGTCCGGCTCGATCTTGATCGCGAACACTTTGAGGCCCTCGGCGCGGACGAATTCCTTGTTCGCGTCCATGACGGCGGGGATATCTTCGATGTCCCACACATCCGGCCCCTTGATCATGTACCAGATCTTGCCCAGGAACGGGATATTTTTCTCGAGAACGAGGTTGTAGCTCGTGACTTCTTTTTCCTCGGTGCCGCCCTGATCATTCCGGGCCTCAGTGATCCCCTCGTAGACCACGTACACGGGCTTCCAGCCGTGCTCGGACTTCACCGACGCAAAGGATGCGGATTGAAGGAGATTTCCACCGTTAGGGTTTGCGGTGACATGGTCATCCCAGTGTTGGATCTCTTGATCGGTCGCGAATCGAGCGGTGAAATGTCGCAAAGAATCCTCATCTGCCGTGCGCAGAGGTATTACCCTACGCCATGATTGATTTTCCCGCGCGGCGGGCTGGTCTCCACCAGTTTACGGCGGAGTTCTGGAAAGTCTCACGCAAAGGCCCGAGAGCGCCATCTATTGTGGATGACGATCTCGGGCTCAATGCGTGGCACCGGTCAGCCGGACTGACCGACTCAGCGTTCGACCGGCTAGCGCGGATTATTCGGCGTCGTGATCGGTTTCGAGAATCTTGACCAAGCTGTCCAGAGCCTCATCTGCGCCGTCGCCCTCGGCGCGGAGAACAACCTTGTCTCCGTGCTTTGCGCCCAAGGACATGAGAGACAGGATCGACGATGCGTCCATAGCCTCGTCGGCCGACTCGCCTTCGGCTGCGATGGTGACCTCAACGGGGAGGTCGCCGGCGGCCTCGGCGAAGATCGCGGCCGGTCGAGCGTGGAGGCCGACTCGGCTGGCGATGGTGGCGGTACGTTCTGCCATGATTGTTCTCCTTGATTATGTGGTCATGTGGGGCTGTCGTAACGTCCCCGGAAATGCCGGACTGGTTTACAGGCCGAGGTCATCAAGGATGGGCAGCTCCGCGCGGGCCACATCCTTAGTCTCTTCAGCAGATCGCGCTTCCATGGCCTTGGCTGCGATCTGTTGTGCTTGTTCCAGCGTAACGGATTTCAGCACGGCGGCGACCGCAGGCAAGGAACGAGTATTCATGGACAGGGCCTTGACGCCCAGCCCCACGAGGACCACGGCAAGCGCCGGATCCGCTGCAGCTTCGCCGCATACGGACACCGTCTTCGGGCGACCGGTGGACTGCTCGGCGCGCTCCGCGCCTTCGACGGTGAGGCGAATCATCTTCAGCACGGCCGGCTGCCACGGGTTGTTCAGCTCGGCCAAAGCACCGAGCAAACGATCCGCGGCCATCGTGTACTGCGTCAGATCGTTGGTTCCCATCGAGACGAAGTCCACCTCTTGGAGAACGGCCTCGGCTGTCACCGCAGCGGACGGTGTCTCGACCATGACGCCGTGCACGTCGAGGTCTGCCTCGTCGAGCATCTTGGCAAAGTCCCGAGCTTCGGGAGCCGTCGAAATCATGGGTGCCATGACCCAGATCTCCGCGGTCGATTCCTTGGCCGCAGCCGAAATGGCCTCGAGCTGACGACTCAGAACCCCCGGCGTCGTCCAGTCCGTGCGGTAACCACGGACTCCAAGCGCTGGATTCGGCTCAGTCGAGTCGGTCAGGAATGGAAGAGGCTTGTCGGCGCCGGCATCCAAGGTCCGCACGACGACGTGTTGGCCCGGAAAAGCGTCGAATACCGCCTTGTACTCGAGTTTCTGTTCCTCGACCGAGGGTTCTTCCTCGCGGTTCAGGAAAGCGAATTCGGTACGAAAGAGCCCGATGCCCTGGGCACGGTTCTCTGCCGCTGTCTGCGCCGCCTTACCGTTGCCCACATTGGAGTACAACGGGACCTCGGTTCCGTCGGCCAGTATCCCCTTGCCGTCGAATTCCGGAATCTCTTTGCGATTCGCGTACTTCTCAGCGAGACGCTTCTCGACGTCGCCGGGCTCGGTCACAACTGTTCCGTCGGTCGCATCCACGTACACCACGGTGCCATCGGGCACCTGGGTCGCGCCTGTTGCAGCCACGATCGCAGGCAGACCCAGATCGCGAGCGAGGATCGCGGTATGGGCTTGGGGCCCACCGTCCGAGGTGACCAGCGCGATGACCTTTTCGGGATCGAGCGTCGCCGTGTCCGCGGGGGCAAGATCTTCTGCCATCAGGATGAAAGCGCCCTCCGACTCGGGAATACCCGGCGCAGGTTGGCCCGACAGCTCCGCGACGATACGTGCCCGGACATCCAAAATGTCTGTCACGCGCTGTGCCATGTAGCCGCCCAAGGCTTTCATCTGCTCAGCATACGATCCGGCGGCCTCCCAGATTGCCCGCTCGGGAGTGTAGTTCTTCCCCGTCACGAGCTTGCCCGCATTCTTGAGCAACGCCTTGTCCCCGGCCATGAGGGCAGTGGACTTCAGCACAGCAGCGGCATTGCCTGATGTCCGTCCGGCGCGCTCCTTGAGGTTTTCCTTGACGCGAGTCGCCGCGTTCTGCAGACGCTCGACTGCGCTTTCGGGCGTTTCGCTATCTGCAAGCGTCGATCCGACGGCAGGTTCCTGAATCGGTTCGGGCATCTGCAACACAGGGCCGATGACCCGGCCGGCTGAAACGCCGACTCCGGTGAGTTTCTTCATCGCTATCATTCCTTACTGGTGAAGCTCCGTCCGACAATCAGGAAGCTGCCGCTACCTGGTCGGCTTTTTCCTTGCCGGTTTTGGCTTTTCCGAGGCTCTTGAGAACCAGGTAAATCACGGCGGTCACAATGGCTCCCACCACGACCGAAATCAGGTACATGGGCCAATTATCCACGAGGGCCACGATCCAGATACCCCCGTGAGGTGCCGGGGATGCCACGTGCGAACCCATGCAGATCGCGCCCGCAATCGCGCTCCCGACCATCGAGGACGGTATAACGCGCAGTGGATCGGCCGCAGCGAAGGGGATCGCGCCCTCCGAGATGAACGAAGCGCCCAACAACCACGCCGCGCGTCCGTTGGAGACCTCGGCTTCGGTGAAGTATTTCTTGCGGAGGGTCGTGGCGAGTGCCATGGCCAGCGGAGTGACCATTCCGGAGGCGATCACGGCTGCCATGATTTCCTTGGAAACATCCGTTCCGGCCGAAAGCCCCGCGGTCGCGAAGAGGTACGCGGCCTTGTTGATCGGGCCTCCGAGGTCCGCACCCATCATGGCGCCTAGAATCAGGCCGAGAACAACGGCCGAAGCTCCCGACATCGACATCAGGAAATCGTTGAGTACCGTCATGACCCACGCGATCGGCTGTCCCAGAATGAGGAACATCAAACCGCTCGAAATGATTGTCGCCAGCAACGGGATGATGACCACAGGCATCATGCCTGCGAGCCACCGGGGCAGCTTCGGCTTGGCCAACAGATAGGCCGCAAAGCCCGCCAACAGACCACCGACGATGCCACCGAGGAAGCCCGCGCCCACGGTGTTGGCGACCAGACCGGCCGCGAAGCCAGGCGCGATGCCCGGCCGTCCCGCCATGCCGAAGGCGATGTAGCCTGCCAAGGCCGGAACGAGAAGCCCGATTGCGAAGTTGCCGATAACGTTGGCGACCGCAGCGAGGTACTGCAGCAAGCTCGTATCGCCCAGGTTGAAGAGTGAGGCTCCGTCGCCGGTCACCGATCCGTCGGAAATCCCGAGAATGTCGTTCGCATTATTTGCGATCTCGTAGCCGCCGAGGATGAAGGAAATCGCGACCAGCAAACCGCCGGCCGCCACGAACGGAATCATGTAGGACACGCCGGTCATGAGCGAGCGATAGATGCGTCCGCCCCATGATCCCTCATCCGAGCTCGATGCCGACCCTTCGGACTTTGAACCGGATACGCGTCGGGCATTGGGGTTGTCGGAGGCTTGGATGGCCTCCTCAATCATGGTTCCGGGCTCATCGATGCCTCGTTTGACGGGCGACTCGATCACAGGCTTCCCCGCGAATCTCTCCCGGTCTCGAACATCCACCGAAACCGCGAAGATAACCGCGTCGGCCGCATCGATGACGTCCTGGGAAAGAACTTCGTTCCCTGACGACCCCTGGGTCTCCACATCGAGGCGGATGCCCATTTCCTCGGCTGATTGCGCCAAAGAATCTGCCGCCATGTATGTGTGCGCAATGCCCGTAGGGCAAGCGGTCACGGCGACCAACCGCTTGCCTGTGACGTGCTTGTCATTCGACTCCGGAACCGTCTCCGTCGCAGCGGAACCCGCAGAAGAAACCGGGGTGGCGCCTGCCGCGAGCGCGGTCGACCCTTCCCCCGAGGGAGCTTTCGATGCGCTGGCCTCCGACGATGCGTCGGATCCGGCAACGGTCGAATCCTTTTTCTGATCTTGCTTCGTTCCAGTGTCGCCAAGTCCCAAGGCCCCGTTCACGAGGTCAACGATCTGCTGAGGCTCCTTCGCTTCTCTCAGGGCAGCAACAAAATCCTTTTTGACGAGCGAGCGCGCCAACTTGGACAAGAGCGTCAGATGTTCCTGGTCCGCTCCTTCGGGAGCGGCGATGAAGAAGATCAGGTCAGCGGGGCCGTCCTTTGCTCCGAAATCGACGCCTGGCGCAGGGCGGGCCATGGCCAGTGTCGCTTCGGTAACAGCCTCGGATCGGCAATGCGGAATCGCAATCCCACCGGGGATGCCCGTGTCGGTTTTCGATTCGCGGGCCTTGGCGTCCGCGTACAGGCGGTCGATCGATGTGGCTCGGCCCGCGTCGACGACCCTTTCAGCAAGATGCTTGATGAGGTCGAACCGGTCTTCTCCCAAGTTCTGGTCCAAAGCCACAAGATCCGCTGTGATGAGTGCAGACATGACGCTCTCCTTGATTTCGGTTTCCCCTGCCGACGTCTTGGCCTATTCGGGCCCGCTCAAAAGGGGTGGTACAAGTGCTGGGGCTTTCACCCGATTTTGGTGACGGTCACTTCTTCGGGCGTGGTGTCCTGGAGCGAAGGCACCTGTGTTCCGGGCAGCGATGCAGCCGCGGAGCCGTGGGCAACAGCTTGGGCCAGGCATTCGTGTGGGGCCTGTCCCGCCTCATCGGCCAAGAGGAATCCGGCCAGAGAGCAGTCACCTGCTCCGACGGTGCTTCGCGCCTTGATCGGTGCGTGCTGAGCGTGCCAGGCGCCTTGGGCGTTGACCAGAACGGCGCCCTTGGAACCGAGGGTCGCGAGTACGGATTCGACACCGCGATCCACCAGGTCCTGGGCCGTGCGGGCGGTTTCCGCGGGGTCCGATTCCAGGATCTCCCACGCGCCGGCCCGGCCAACCAGCTCGGCAAGCTCTTCAGAGTTCGGCTTAATCAGGTTGGGCAACCCGTCCTGGCCATTGAGGGTGTCACGCAGCGCGGCTCCCGAGGTGTCGACCGCGACGCGCGGCGCCTGAGCGCCGAGACCTTCCCGAACTGCTCGGGAAACTACCGCGTAATAGTCGCTGGGGACCCCGGGAGGCAACGAACCGGCCAGGACCAGCCAGCTGGCTCCCTTCGCTTCATTGATGAGAAGCCGGGTCAGCTCGCGTTGTGACCGCTCGTCGAAAGGGTCGCCAGGTGCATTGATCTTGGTCGTCGTACCGTCCGGTTCCGCGATGGTCACGTTGGTTCGGATGGGGTATCCGGTTGAGAGGTTCGAATACCTCACGTTGGCTTCGGTCAGTCCAGCGAGCACGGGATCACCGTCGTCTCCGGGCAGGACTGCGACCGTTTCCACGCCACTGACGCTCAGCGCACGCGCAATATTGACGCCCTTGCCACCGGGGTCCGCCACGGAGCGAGTCGCGCGGATGACTGTTCCCCGTGCCAATCCGGCCGGGATCTCGACGGTGCGATCAAGGCTGGGATTGGCTGTCAATGTAACGATCATGCGATGAGAACCTCTACGTTCGCTTCTTCGAGGGCGGCGGCCAAGGACCCTTCCGGTGCCTTGTCAGTGATGAGCGCGTCAATATCAGGCAGGCCCGCGAACCTCACGAGCGACTCCTGCCCGAATTTGGCCGAATCGCACAACAAGACCACGCGACGTGCGGAACGCACGATCGCGGTCTTGACGATTGCCTCGTTCAATCCAGGAGTCGAAAGCCCGAACTCTTCGTCGAGTCCGTTGACGCCGATCAGGGCGATATCTGGGCGGATGGTCGAAAAGTGTTCGGCGGCCCGGGTCCCCACGGCCGCCCAAGTCATCTTGCGCAGTTGCCCCCCGACCAGGTCGAGAACGATACCGTCGGCCTCTGCAAGTTTGACCGCGATGTGCAGTGCATGGGTGACGATGAGTCGGTCTGCGCCGGATTTGAGAGAAAAATCAGCGCTAGCGATCAGGTCGGCGAGGATTTCAGTTGTCGAGCCGGCGTCCAGGACCACGGCTCCGGCATCTGCATCCTGCAACAGCTGATATGCCCGGGAAGCGATGCGCTGCTTTTCGGGGGTATTGACGGTCTGCCGGGAGGAAATACTGGATTCCACGGCGGTGGACTGCTCAACGGTGACGGCCCCACCGTGCACACGGCGCAATTTGCCATCCGCTTCGAGAGCTGCAAGGTCACGGCGCACGGTTTCCATCGTGACGTCGTAGCGACGAGCCAATTCGGCACCATTCACTCGCCGGGCGCTGCTGACCAGCTTGGCGATCTCCGCCCGTCGTTCTTCAGCGAACATGGTGAAACACTCCCCGTGATGACAACGGGATGACCCCGTTTGTGCATTATTGATTTTATGTGGCATTAAGTGGTTCGGTCAACGGGAACAATTGCGATCGGTAGCGTTCACAGGAAAACGCACATCCCTGAATGGTCACCGATCGACCCTTCGGCCTGTGCCGCGGTCGTTCAGTTCAGGACCAACGACTCCGGGTCCCAAGCGAAGAGACCTTCGATGTCGACTTCGATCGGGGTCGCATTGGGAACGTGTTCCGTCCAATCTCCCGGCGTCGTCGCCAGAAGAACTCGACGGATGAGCGTTCCGTGGCTCACCACGAGCAGATTCTGGCCTGGATGCTGGAGGATGAGTTGCTTGAAAGCCTCTACACCTCTGCGGTAGACCTCCGCTTCCGGCTCGACACCATGGTAGAGATCTTGAGGATGGCGTGAGTCTTCGAAGCTCAGCACCTGCCCTTCGGCGTCTCCGTATGCACGTTCGATAACGCCCGGAACCGTTTCGATGTTGCTCAGTCCTACGTGCTGGCCGATGATCCGTGCGGTCTCCTGTGCACGGGACAACGGCGAGGCACCCAGGTAATTCCAGAACTCGCCCTGGTCGGCAAGATACTGCCCCGCTTCGTGTGCCTGCGCTCGGCCGGTGTCATTCAGCGGGATGTCAGAACTGCCTTGCATCTTTCCGGCTTTGTTCCAGTCGGTTTGACCATGCCGCACGACGACGAGCCGCCCGTTCAGCGCAGATTTTTCGGCTTGCTCTTGGCTCACGCCGACCCCTCCTATAGTTTGGTCCCGCTCGATCTTACCTGCGGTTGTGGGCTTGCGTGGATTTTTGTGTGGAGTCCAACGGATAATAGGTCATTTCGAAGCCACGGCCTCAGAATTCTCCGCGGCGGCCACCAATGAGCTGGCGAGCGCGGAAAGACTGTGCCCGCGCCGCCATATGGCCCGTATGGGACGCCCCACCTGCAGACCTTCGACATCGACGGCAACAAGAGGTTCGTCCATCGCTCTGAGAGGAAGAAACGCCGGTATCCCAGTCGCCCGCGCGGTCCTCCACATGGCCGACAGCGAGCCCACCTCGGCGGCCGGAGCGACCATGCCTGGAAGGGCTTGTTCCACGGCTCTTCGAGTTCCCGATCCGTTCTCTCGGAGAAGCACGGCTGTTTCTCTCACCCGCTGGAGGCTCGGCGGGGTCACGGCCCACGGATGTTCTGGCACGACGGCGAGCACAATGTGATCCCAAGCGACCGTACGGGCCGACAATTTGGTGTGCCACCGTGACTCCTCGCGGAGTATCTCCGCACTTCGTTCCCCGCCGGGCCGCTCGGGCGTCTCGATGAATCCGAGCTCGACGTCGGCCGAGGCCACGTCACGCATGACTTCGCGTGAATTCGCCGCGATCACATCGATTCTCACCGAGGGGTTTCTTCTGAGCATCTCTCCCGTCCAGGACGGCAGGTAGTGCTCGACCACCGTGTTACTGGCGGAGACTCTCAGCCGCTTGGATGCTCCTTCACGTGCCACTTCGACGCTCTCTGCCAGTGAACGAGCCTCTTCGAGCAGTCCAGCCGCGGCATCGAGCACGTTTCGGCCGGTCGCGGTCGTCGCAACCCCTCGGGGGGAGCGGACGAACATGTCGATTCCGAGGAGTCGCTCGGCGGCGCGGACCTTTGACGAAGCTGCCTGCTGAGTCATCCCCAAGGATCGCGCCGCGGCTCCGAGGCTGCCTCTTCGGTCCACCTCCTCCAGCAGAATCCACGCCGAGAGCTCGGGCAGGCGGTTCATGTTCATGGGTCCACCCTATCGGCTCACAACCCCAGCTTGTGAGCAGACAGCATTTTGGTCCCTACCGAGCCTGCGCCCCCGGCCTTAGGCTCGAAGCATGCTACTTTCCGCGCCACAAAAAGACATTGAAGGACGTCACGCCCCCCGCGCCACCAGGCCATCGCAGGCCGTTGTTCCGGCAGGTCCGGCTTGGTTCGGGGCCGTCATGGGCACCTCTCTGTTCGCGAATCTGACTCAGATTCATGGCGTACCCGGCGTCCCGATCGTACTTTTTGTCGCGGGATGGGTTCTTCTGGCGATACTCTCGATCGGATTCGTGCTGCGTTGCCTCCGTTCCCCCAGGACATTCAAGGACTCCTTTACCAAGCACTCGGAGGTCACCGCCTGGGGCATGGTTTCAATGGGCTATTTATCGGTCGGTTCCTCAACCCCTACCGTTCTGTCTTCCTGGATGCCGGGGCTCACCTCTGTCGCGTGGAGCGTCGACTGGGTGATGTGGACGATCGGCACGGCGATCGGTTTGGTCGCGGCCGTCGGGTTTGCGGCGAAACTCATGAAAGGCCACACGGAAAGCCCTCTGCCGGCGTGGGGGCTTCCGATCGTTGCACCGATGGTCACCGCGACGACGGGCGCACAGCTGGTCTCGCACGCCCACTCTCTGGTCGGCGCGGTATTCACCGGGGTCCTCTCGGGCGGCAGCTTCTTCGTTGCACTGTCCATGGGCATCGCAATTTTTGCCATTGCCTACGCACACGCGTGGAGGCAGGAGCCCCTGCCCTTGGCCGCCGCGGCCTCGGCTTTCATCCCACTGGGGATTGTGGGACAGTCCACCGCAGCGGCGCAGTCGCTCTCGACCGCCGCACAACCGCTTCTGCAGCCCGACGTCGTCGATGCATTGGCGCGCCTCGCCCACATCTACGGGGTCGTAGTGCTCGTTATTGGAATACCGGTTTTCC
This sequence comes from Rothia uropygioeca, assembly GCF_004136585.1. Lineage (NCBI taxonomy): Bacteria > Bacillati > Actinomycetota > Actinomycetes > Micrococcales > Micrococcaceae > Rothia > Rothia uropygioeca. Next base: position 365,539 of record NZ_NOIR01000004.1, read on the forward strand.
TGTGGGCCGCTTTCACGACATACCGCGGATTCGCCCGAGGAATGCCTTTCACGCCCGGCTGGTGGGCCATGACCTTCCCCGTCGGAACCTGCAGCCTCGGGACCCACCTCATGGGATGGGACGTCTTGTCCGCAGTACTATTGCTGGTTCTGGCGGCGCATTGGTGCGTCGCCGCGACGGGGACCGTCATGAACCTCGCTCGGGGTCTTTCTACGGAGATACCTGCCCGCCGTTGACGTTGAGCGTCTCACCGATGACATAACTGGATTCGGAAGATGCCAAGAACACGTAAGCGGGAGCCAGTTCGGTCGGTTGCCCCGCACGGCCGATGGGAGTGTTCTGGCCGAACTTCGGCAAAGCCTCCTTGGGCTGGCCGTCGCTGACCTGCAATGGGGTCCAAATCGGGCCGGGTGCAACCGCATTGACCCGTATGCCTTTCGGTGCCAGATCTTGGCTCAGCCCTTTGGAGAAGTTGTTGATGGCTGCCTTGGTGGATGCGTAATGCATGATGTGCGGCGATGGCTCATATGCCTGAATCGACGTCGAGTTCACGATCGAGGAGCCTGCCGGAAGGTACTTCAGGGCCTGTCGGGTGATACGGAACATCGCAAGGATGTTGACGTCGTACGTGGCTTCGAGTTCTTCGTCACTCAGCCCTTCGAGCCCTTCGGTCACGACCTGTTTTCCCGCGTTGTTGACCAATATATCCAGCCCGCCCAGCTTCTCGTGGGCCTCGTCGACCACGGTACGGCAGAATTCGTGGTCCAGCAGGTCGCCCGCCAAGAGATGGACGACGCGCCCTTCCTTCTCAAGAAGCTCCTTGATGTACTGAGCGTCCGTTTCCTCGTCGGGGAGATAATTCAGCGCGACGTCGGCGCCCTCGCGCGAGAAAGCGATCGCAACGGCCGCACCGATGCCCGAATCGGCACCGGTGATGAGCGCCTTTCGGCCTTCCAGGCGTCCCGTTCCACGGTAGGTTTTTTCTCCTCGATCCGCCTGAGGGATCAGTTCTGCATCCAGGCCGGGCTCCGGCTGGTGCTGCTTCGGCGGCTCGATCGTGGGGAAGCGAGTGACGGGGTTCTGGAATTCCAACTGATCTGTTGATGTGTGGTTCTGCGTATTCTGCTGAGTCATGGTTTCTCCTAGAGAGGTTATCCATTTGACGTACGCTTCCCCTCCATTCTAGGGCCGCAGGCCTAGCTGTCATCCTCATCTCTTGCCATTGCTCCTAACCACCCCCGCATTTCCTCAAGAAACGGGGCAAGGAACGGCAGCTCCGGGAACGCACCCTCTTGGACGTGCAGAAGCGGCCGCATCGACGCGATGCTGCCGCGGAGTATGAATGACCCTTTGCGGGACGAGGCTTCTAGCACATGCACAACGGGCCATGGATGGCTTTCGCCGTCCATGGCCCGTTTTCGGTGGAGCCCCCTGCCGGATTCGAACCGGCGACCCTCTGTTTACAAGACAGATGCTCTGGCCATCTGAGCTAAGGAGGCATGCGCCAAGGCGCCTGATTAGATTACCTGTCGGAACGCCCTATCCCAAACTGTGCATCATGGACGAGCATGGGGCGCGATGCCGAGCATTCGGCATCGCGCCCCACAAGCACCGTGAGCCTTCGCGGAGGTCAGCTTCCGCTCTTGGCTTTCTTGATGTTGTTGAGGAAATCGGTAAAGCTCTGACCGGTGAACTTGGTGCTGTCCACGTAGCTGGTCGGAGTTCCGGACAAGCCGTTTTCCTGGGACTCGGCAACAGTCACATTGACCATCGGCCGGTACTTGTTGGAGTCCAGGTCGTCCTTGATGTCGGCGCCATATTTGTCCGCCAGGTCCGCCAATTCCTTGTTGGACATTCCGCCCTGGCCCTGGTGGGAGAACATCTCCGCCTGCCAATCGAGGAATTTCTCCGGAGAGACCTGCTCGGCAACAGAATACGCGGCCATTGCAGCACGAGAGGAGTATTCGGTGCTGGTCTCCTGGTCCAAGAAGTTCAGGTTACGGATCTCGAGAGTGGCATCACCGTCGAGAACCTGCTTCTTGATCTCTTCGCCGTTGGCCTTTTCGAATTCGGCGCAGTGGATGCAGTTGTAGTCCTGGAAAATCGTCACGCGAGCAGGCTGGTCGTTTTTCTTAGCTTCGTCAGCGGTCGGCATGCCAACGGGCAGGGTCGTTTCCTTGCCCTTGGACTCATCATCCGGGGAGGCGGACGCCGAAGAGGTTTTCAGGTCGTTCACGTCTCGGGTGTCGACGTCGGAGGTGTCTTTCTTGATCCCGTCCTTCGTTACCACGATGCCTCCGTATTGGTTGGCGCTCGTGGGCACGGGCCCAGAATCCGGGATCTCGCCCTTCTTGTTGTGGGTGTACACGGCCGCAATGATGCCGATGATGAGCACCAGAACCACGACCACGCCGATTTGCCACCACAAGCGGGACGATTTTGAGGATCGTTTGCTTTGCTTTGCTGCGATTTGGCGCGCCTTTTCTCGCGCCTCGCTGCTCCGCGGCGAAGGAGAGGATGCCACGTGTTGCTCCCTGTTCGAATTGGACGGTACTTGTAATCGGAAATAGCCTAACGGAATTCCCTGAAAGGCCCGTCAATGTTTTCTCTTGCGAACTGCCCCTGTGCGGACGCGCAAGTGCGGATAGGCTAGACATAGATTGGTCGAAGGGAGAAGCCATGTGTCCGGTTGAAGATGCTATGAACGACGATGCCAGCCCTCGTCAAGGGCAGGAAGGCGACTACGACTTTGTTGTGGTGGCCAACAGGTTACCGGTGGATCGCACCGTGGACGACAATGGCGAGTCGAAATGGGGCCGATCCCCGGGTGGTCTAGTCAGCGCACTCGCTCCCGTCATGTCCTCACACACTGGGGCCTGGGTTGGCTGGCACGGAGCTGCCGATGAGGACCTCGAACCTTTTGATCACGATGTTTTCCATCTGGTTCCCGTGACGCTGTCCGAAGGTGAGGTTCGCCGGTACTACGAGGGCTTTTCCAATGCGACCATTTGGCCGCTCTACCACGACGTCATTGCCCAGCCTGAATTTCACCGTACGTGGTGGGATACATACCGGGCGGTAAATAATCGATTCGCTGAGGCCGCAGCCCGTAGCGCATCGCACAATGCCACGGTCTGGATCCAGGACTATCAGCTCCAGTTGGTGCCCGCGATGCTTCGGCATTTGCGCCCCGACCTGACGATCGGATTCTTTGACCACATACCTTTCCCGCCCTTGGAAATCTTCGCTCAGTTGCCGTGGCGCAAACAGGTTCTGACGGGCTTGCTCGGCGCCGATCTCTTGGGATTCCAACGCCCCGGAGACGCGTCGAACTTTCGCAGATGCTGCGACAAAATTCTCGGTGTGCAGTTCGACGGCGAACGCACGGAAGTGACCCAAACCCCTCAGGAACAGAATGAGGAGGAAAGCAACGAACGATTCCGACGGGCGTACACGAACGCGATGCCGAATGTGACATCCCGGCGGCGTGCCCGCAAGGAACGCTTGAACCGGGATCTGCCCACATGGATCACCCGGGCGACGTCATACCCGATTTCCATCGATGTCGAGGCCGTCACCGAGATGGCCTCACGACCGGCCACGAAGCGCCGGGCTCGCCAGATTCGCGAGGAATTGGGGAACCCCAAGACCGTCTATCTGGGCGTTGACCGATTGGACTACACCAAAGGTATTCGCCACCGTCTCAAGGCGTACGGCGAGCTCCTCAACGATGGTGACCTCACCGTCGAGAGTTCTGCGATGATTCAGGTTGCCAGCCCGTCCCGTGAACGGGTCGCCTCCTACATTGAGCTGCGAGAGCAGATCGAAGGCATGGTGGGACGCTTGAACGGACAGTTCGACACCATGTCCCATACTGCGATCCGGTATCTGCATCATGGATACCCCTTCGAAGAAATGATCGCTTTGTATCTGGCAACCGACGTTATGGTCGTTTCCTCACTCAGAGACGGCATGAACCTCGTAGCCAAAGAATTCGTGGTGAGCCATCTCGACCACACGGGAGCTCTGGTGCTCTCGGAATTCACCGGTGCGGCCGAGCAACTTCCCGATGCTATTCAGATCAATCCGCACGATATCGATGGCTTCAAAGAGGCGTTGTTGTATGCGAAAAACATGACGATCGAGGAACAACAGGATCGGATGAAAGGCATGCGCGAGCAGATCTTCGCACATGACGTGGAAGATTGGTCGACCCGCTTCCTCGAGGACCTCTCGCGAACCCGCGAAGACTACCTGGGCCCCGAGCCTGCCACGGACGAGATTCCGACTGTCGGCCACATCGACCGGGGGCATGGACCGTTCCCCACGCCAGCCGTCGAGCAGGAGCTCCAGCGCGCGGCTGTAACCGACAACCTCTTGGTAGCGATGGATTTCGACGGGACTTTGGCACCGTTTACAACCGATCCGGAGGAAGCCAGGGCGCTCCCCCTCTCTCAGACGGCCCTCGAAACTCTCGCCGGCTTGCCCGAGACGACGGTCGCTCTCATTTCAGGGAGGCCCTTGAGCTTCCTCAGAGAGACTGCAGACCCGCACAACAAGATGCTGCTGTCGGGTTCGCACGGCGCAGAATTCGATCTCTCCGCCGGGGGCCAGGAGTCACCCGAACTTTCGTTGACGGATGCGCAGAGGCACGCGTTGGAAGAGGCAACTCGAGCCGTGGAAGAGCTCGTCCGGAAGCACCCAGGTTCGGAGATCGAACACAAGCCGGCCGGGGTAGGTTTCCACACCCGAACCATGAACGACGACGCCGCTGCCCAGACGGCCGAGGCTGACGCGGTCAAGACCCTCAAGAACATTCCGGGGGTCAAGCTCACTCCGGGGCAGTACGTCGTCGAATGCGCCGTGCTCGAGGTCAACAAAGGCGACGCGATGGAGATCATCCGGGACTTCACGAAGGCCGATACGACGATCTTCGCTGGCGATGACCTGACGGACGAATACGCTCTGGGTGTTCTAGGGGCCGATGACCTAGGTATCAAGGTCGGACGGGCCGAATCCATCGCCCGGGTCCGGGTGACCGGCCCTGAGGCCATGTCGCACGCCCTGGCCCGTTTGGCACACCTGCGCAGGGCGCACGCGGAGAACCCTGATCGGCAGCACGGAACTTTGCCTGACCCTTCGTAGACGCCTTACGAACAAGAGGCCCCGGCGAACGCTTGTGACAGCGTTCGCCGGGGCCTCTTTCTCATGCCGTAGTGGAAATATAACGCGAAGGGCTCAGATTCTCACGTGCTGTCTAGCTCGCCCCTCAAGCAACAACCGCAAATGGTATGAGGGGTTCGGGTTCGTCCGTGCAGCCACCCCAGACCTCGAAGCAGGCATCCCACACATCCCCATGCACCACCCCACCACCCCACACCACCAAAAACCACGGTAACAAAAGAAAAAAA
>NZ_NOIR01000005.1:0-223468 GCF_004136585.1 Rothia uropygioeca
CCCCGTAACTTTGCCTCCCAGCTAGCACCCAGAAAACCCCACGGCTAGACTCAACTTGTTTTTCACTTCACACCAGGAGAACCAGCCATGAAAGCTAGCGCCCTCCCCATTCTCGCCATCGCCGCACTCGCGCTCGCCGGATGCTCCAATGGCGAAGACCACGCATCGCCCTCATCCAGCGCAAGTTCACCGCATGCGGCTCCCTCGTCATCCGGTGACCTGGCACCGCAGGAGCAAGAAAGCCTCGCCAAAGAGAACGTGAAGGCCGCGCAGGGCGATAGCGTCACGCTCACCGCCCACTCGGACACGCCCGCGACCGTCACCTACTCAGCAGGGTCCACGGACAAGGAAGAACAGTTCAGAGGCGACTGGTCCAAAAAGTCGAATCCCCTGGGGATGATGTTTGGGTCGTGACTATCACGCCCGACGATTCCGAGATGAGCGGCAAGCCAACCTGTCGAATCACGGTAGACGGCAAGGAAGTCAGCACGGGCAGTTTCCCCGACTCACCTGTATGTATGCAATCCCCCGAAACGCTCGTGCAAGACCAGTAAGACACGAAGGAACAATTAGATGAGCTACTTCACCGAATCCCTGAAACGGTCCCTCACACCGTCCGCCAAAACCAACAACGCCACATTCGGCCCACACGCCCTCCGCCTCGGTTGGGTCTTCGCCGGAGGGCGACGGTACGACGCAACCGAATGCACCGCCTACATCAGCGAAACCGGAACCGCCGAAGACATCCACACCTCAGGTGCCGGAGGCGCCATCGCAGGCGCAATGATCGCAGGCCCCATCGGTGCACTCGCGCTAGGTGGCGGCACGCACGTTTCCCGCAACACCGGCTGGTTCGTCCTGAACACGCCCGACAAGATTTATCAGGTCCCGTTGCATGGGCGCAATCCTGGCAAGTTTGCTAAGGCCCGCCGTTTCGTTATGAACCTTGAAGCCGAACGAAACCGCCAATTCCACAAACGTTAATGGGCACGGAAAAAGAACCCCCACCCACCGATGAAGGTGAGTGGGGGTCCTTTCGTCTAACACACAGGTCCACCAGCTAAGGGGGATGTTAGAAAGTCTCTACTTTAGCCAAGGCGTCGAGGTCCGGATACGCCTCATCCGCGACGTCCTGGAACGCGGTTTCAACCGCAGCCGGTGTTTCCGTCACCGCATGCTGACCACCATACGATGCGGTCTCTGTTGTATTGACCTCGGACGCGACGGCCTCCGCAACCTCATCAGCAGACGGAACCGTAGCGGTCGGGGCAACCTCAGCGACACGCTGTGCTACTGCATCCGCAGACGGCGCGAGAGCCTGGACCTTCGGCGGGGACAAATAAGCCGCGCCCAGGCCACACAAGGCCGACAGGACCACCGCCAGGGTCGCGGAACCCATCCGTACCAATATCAGCCGGAACAAGCTTCACGATCAACGTTGCCAGGGCGATCCCGATAATGGACGCCCCCCCCGGTGGCCGCGGGCGTAGTCGTCCCGACCTCTTCTTAGCCATATTATTTGCCCTCCTTCAGAGAGGCGATCTCCGCCTTGAGGTCTTCGTTCTGCTTCTGCACGAACAATACATCCGCCTTCAGCCGCCCGAAGTTCTGCGCGTTGTACCGCGCCTCCGTGACCAGGGTGGTAGTACCCCCGACCGGTTAGCCGTTGACCGTTGACCGAGCCTTCACGGTTGAAATTTTCGTTGTGAATCACGTTGTGGATTCACTGACACTGCCGCATCAGGAAGCGAACCCGCTAACCGCCGAGGACGCTAAAGCCGTTCTCCAAGTCGCCCAGGACCGACGCAACTCCCCACGCTGGACTGTCGCCCCTAGCTCTCGGATTGAGGCAAGGGGAAGCGCTTGGTCTTCGATGGGAGGACGTAGACCTGGAAGCGGGAGTGATCCATGTCAGGCACACTCTCCAACGGTCTATCAACGGCTCTGGGACCGGACTCGGGGAACCCAAAACAAAGAAGTCGAACAGATCGATCCCGCTGCCCGACTCTCTACGATCCGCATTGCGCTCCCACCGGACCCAACAGGCGAAAGACCGACTTACACTCGGGTCATCCTGGGTTGGCGACCCGCTAGGTGATTTCGTATTCACCACGGCGAAAGGAACACCTCTATCAGATCAGCCGGATCACGCCGAGTGGAAGAAGATTCTTACCCTTGCAGAAATGCCCGCCGCGAGGCTGCACGACGCGAGACACACGGCAGCGACACTGATGTTGGTGCAGGGGGTCCCAGCGCGTGTGGCCATGGAAATCTTGAGACATTCAACAATTCAGATGACGACCCGATATCAGCACATGGTGCCTGAGGTGACGGATCAGGCGGTGGCGGCGATGGAAAAGGCGCTCGCATGGCCGTCAAAACGAAAAAAGCGGGTCTTATGTATCACGCTAAGTAATACATAAGATCCGCTACTTTACTGCTAGTGCCCAAGGTGGGACTTGAACCCACACTCCGTGAGGAACCGCATTTTGAGTGCGGCGCGTCTGCCAATTCCGCCACTTGGGCATTCGTCGGGGCGACCCTCATAGTCACCTTCGAACCACGATTACTTTACACAATCAGGCCCTCAACGTGAAATCGCCGGTTCACGGTGACGCAACGCGGATGAGATGGCGGGGAAGGAGAAGAGATCTCCCGCCCCGCCGTCGCGCAAGTCATCGAAGGCGTTGAGCGCTTAGTGCTGGTACGGGCCCAACTTTTCGCGGCTCTCCGGGGTGCGGGTGCCGTCGTCATCGACATCCCCGACCCTGTGGACCTTGACCATGTTCGTCGAGCCGGCGACTCCCAGAGGCGAACCGGCGGTCAACACGAGCAATTCGTCCTTCTTGACCAAATTGCGGTTCAGAAGATACCGGTCCACGGCTTCCGTCATACTGTCCGTATCGCTGTACTCTTCCTGCAGCGCCGCATCCACGCCCCAGAAAAGCGCCATGAATGCACGGACCTTGGGATCCGGGGTGAAGGCCAAAACCGGCTTGGAGGGGCGGAGCCGGCACAAACGACGAGCCGAATCTCCCGATTGAGTGAATGTACAGATGTAGTTGACGTTCAGCTGGTCCGCGATGTTAACGGCCGCCAGAGTCACGGCGCCGCCGCGGGTGCGCGGGCTCGAACCAAGCGCGGGCACACGGTCCATACCGTGTTGCTCAGTTGACTCGACGATACGGGCCATCGTCTGGATCGTAATGATCGGGTACTTGCCCACTGAGGTCTCACCCGAGAGCATCACAGCGTCGGCGCCATCGAGAATAGCGTTGGCGCAATCCGAAGCCTCGGCGCGAGTCGGCATCGGGTTGCTGATCATCGACTCGAGAACCTGGGTCGCCACGATGACCGGCTTGGCCCAACGGCGGGCCAACGTAATTGCGCGCTTCTGCACGAGCGGGACCTCTTCGAGCGGGTACTCGACGCCGAGATCGCCACGGGCCACCATGATGCCGTCGAATTTGTCGACGATGTCCTGAAGGTTCTCCACCGCCTGCGGTTTCTCGATCTTGGCGATGACCGGCAGGTGCAGGCCTTCTTCTTCCATGATCTCGTGCACGCGCACAATGTCGTCGCCCGACCGGACGAAGGACAACGCGATGATGTCGACGCCGGTGTTCAGCGCCCAGCGGAGGTCCCGCTCGTCCTTCTCCGTCAGTGCCGGGACCGACACGGCAACACCCGGGAGGTTGATGCCTTTGTGATCCGAGACGGTGCCGCCGACCACGACACGAGTGGTCACGGTCGTCGCGTCAACCTGCGTCGCTTCGAGGCGAACCTTGCCGTCGTCGATCAGCAGGGCGTCGCCGGGGCGAACGTCGCCCGGAAGACCCTTGTAGGTCGTTCCGCACATCTCTTGGTTGCCGGGAACGTCCTCAATAGTGATCTTGAACGTGTCACCCTGGGCCAGATCCACTGGCCCGTCTGCGAAGCTCTCCAGGCGAATCTTCGGTCCCTGGATATCGGCCAGGATCGCAACGTTCTTTCCGAGAGTGTCCGCGGCGCGGCGCACGTTGTCATAGTTCTGGGTGTGGACGTCGTGGTCGCCGTGGCTCATGTTCAAGCGGGCGACGTTGAGTCCTGCGGAGATGGCCTCCGAGACTTTGTCGTAACTGGAAAGGGCGGGTCCTAAGGTACATACGATTTTTGCGCGTCTCATGCCGTTAACTGTAGTTCTCTTAAAGCCACATGAACAGTAAGGCTCGGTTCGTGACTCGCTCAAGTCCCGTTTACTCGCCCTGCCCCACAAAGTAGACCCAGATCACGTCCGACGCTCGCAACCCCTGGATATTCAAGGCAAAATAGAGTAAGGAGCCCGGAGCCTACTGCTTCAGGCCGCCACGGGGTGGGCGACCCACCGAACCCAAAAATCCCACACTGTCCCACACACTTGGACACGCGTTTCGATACGCCGATCCACGTCCGAAAAGTTAGTCTTGAAGGAGCATTATTTAGCTCCACTGCATGGGCCAGGAGCCTTCGCAGGGGCGATATACGTCTGACACAGGCGCAGATACAGGAGAATTCATGACCACGACCCTTGTGCTCTACGGATCGCACTACGGATACACTCGCTCCTACGCCGACTGGATTGCCGAAGACACCGGTGGGCGCGCAATGGCTCTGGACCAGGCTACCCCTTCCACCGTCGACGCAGCGGACACCGTGATCATCGGAGCCAGTGACTATGCCGGAAAGCTCACGGCTGCGGACCGTGTCCACGATTTCGCGGAATACCTACGCGACAAAAAGCTGGCGTACTTCACCGTGTCGTTCTCAGGGGATGTCTCCCAACCGAAAGAGAAGCTCGACGGGGTGCTTGCCAAAAATCTGGGAGACGCTTATCGGCCAGGTGCCCCGACCGCGCATTTCCGTGGGGGTATGGACTATTCGGTGCTTTCCCGCTCGCACAAGACCGCCATGATGGGTGTCAAGACCTTCCTCAAGTCCAAACCCAATAAGACGGAGACCGACCGCCAAATGGTCGAGTGCTACGGCGGATCGGCCGACTACCGCGACCGCTCTGCCATCGCCCCCTTCGTCGACGCCGTCAAGGCACTCTGACTCGTCTTTCCACGGCCCGGTGCAAATCACCGGACCGGATCATAGAGGACGGCCCCGAACCCACGGCGTGGGTTCGGGGCCTCCCTGCATCTGGGCCAGGGTTTCGCTACAACAGATCGATCGGACGGTCGGTCGGAGCCACCGGTTCCGGCAACAGCGTGCTGCCGACCAGATGACGTTCGACCGACGCGGCGCATGCCCTGCCCTCGGCAATGGCCCATACCACCAACGACTGGCCCCGACCGGCATCCCCGCACGAGAAGATGCCCGGGACGTTGGTCATGTACTCATCGTCTCGTGCCACATTGGAACGAGGATCCATTTCGGCTCCGGCCTGCTCGGCGATCGCCTCAGAATCCTGCCCCGTGAAACCAAGGGCCAGGAAGACAAGGTCGGCCGGAATGATCCGCTCGGTGCCTTCCTTTGGCCCCCGCTTCCCGTCGTCCTTGTACTCGGTTTCAGCAACCTTGATGCCGGTGACCCGGCCATTCTCGCCCACGAATTCAATGGTCGAGGCGAGGTAGTTGCGTTCGCCGCCTTCCTCGTGCGAACTCGCGACCTCAAAGAGGTTCGGGAACATCGGCCACGGCTCGTGCCCAGCACGTTCCTCCGGCGGCTTCTTACCAATGGCCAATGTCGTCACCGAGGCGGCCTTCTGCCGATTCGCGGTACCGATACAGTCCGCACCCGTATCGCCGCCGCCCAGGATCACCACGTGCTTTCCTTCGGCGTTGATCTGGTCCGGAACTTCATCGCCGGCCCCGACCCGGTTGGACTGTACAAGGTACTCCATCGCGAAATGAACACCGTCGAGATCGCGTCCGGGAATCGGCAGATCCCGTGGTTTGGTCGCCCCCGTTGCCACCACGACGGCATCATACCGACGCCGCAATTGGTCCCACGGGATGTCCCTGCCGATCTCGACGCCCGCGCGAAAGCGAGTACCCTCGGCGCGCATCACATCCAATCGACGGTCCAGGACGGACTTCTCCATCTTGAAATCTGGGATCCCGTAACGGAGCAGTCCCCCAATACGGTCTTCCCGTTCGTAGACAGCCACGGTATAACCGGCTTGGGTCAATTGCTGCGCTGCGGCGAGCCCCGCAGGCCCGGAACCGACCACGGCTACCGTCTTGTCCACGAGCCGCTCCGGCAGGTGAGGCTCGATGAGCCCCTCATCGAAAGCTTTCTCGCCGATCGTGTACTCGATCTGTTTGATCGTCACGGCCGGCTGGTTGATGCCCAACACGCACGAGGACTCACACGGAGCCGGGCAGACCCTGCCCGTGAACTCCGGGAAGTTGTTGGTCGCGTGCATCCGCTGAACCGCCTCTGCGGTCCGTCCCTGCCACATGAGGTCATTCCACTCGGGAATCAGGTTGCCCAGCGGGCAACCTTGATGACAGAACGGAACGCCGCAGTCCATGCAACGGGACGCCTGCTGTTTCAGCGTAGCCGAGTCCTGTTCAACCTGGACTTCTTTCCAGTCCATGATGCGTACCGGAACCGGCCGCTTGGGGCGGTCCACACGTTGTTCGTACTTCAGAAAGCCGCGGGGATCAGCCATGCGCGGTCACCTCCAGAATCTCTTGCCAGACCGGATCTCCATCCGGATCGTTGCCCTCTGCTTCGGCCCGTGACCGGATCACCTGAACGGCCGCAAAATCGCGCGGCATCACACGCGTCAGGCGTGCCATGGAACCTTCCGGATCCGCGAGCATCGTATGAGCCACCTCGGATCCTGTCTCGGCGTAGTGCTTTTCGAGAAGTTGGGTCACGAGCTTTTCGTCGTCCTCGTCCAAACCGGAAAACGTCAGTTCGCCCGATTCCCGAGCCGCTCTGTTCACGTCGGCAAGGTCCAGGTCCAGCACGTACGCGACGCCACCAGACATTCCCGCACCAAAGTTACGGCCAGTCTGTCCGATGATCAGAGCCACGCCGCCGGTCATGTACTCGCACCCGTGATCGCCGATTCCTTCAGCAACAGCGGTTGCGCCCGAATTTCTCACGAGGAATCTTTCTCCCACTTGTCCGCGCAAGAACAGCTCACCGCTCGTCGCGCCGTAGCCGATCACGTTTCCGGCGATGACGTTATCTTGGGCGTTGAAGAGGGCATCGGCCTCGGGCCGGACAATGACGCGTCCGCCAGAGAGACCCTTGCCCGTGTAATCGTTCGCGTCCCCGGTCAGCCTCAGGGTGATGCCTTGCGGCAAGAACGCGCCCAACGATTGTCCCGCTTGCCCGTGCAAATTAACCGTGATGGTGTCATGGTCCAGGAAGTCAGGCCCAAAGGTTTTGGTCACCGCGTTGCCGAGCATCGTGCCTACCGCACGGTCGGTGTTGATGATCGAATGATCAATGGATACCGGTGTACGTTCGGTCAAGGCCGCCTCGGAAAGACGGATGAGCTCATTGTCCATATGCTTCCCGAGCTCGTGATCCTGAGGACGCATATTGCGAATGCCCTGGTTGCCGTATTCATCCGCCGTCGAACGCAGGATGTGCCGAAGGTCCAGCCCCTCGGCCTTCCAATGCGCAACGGCCTTGCGAGTGTCCAGGACTTCGGCATGGCCAATGGCTTCGTCAAGGCTCCGGAACCCCAGTTCGGCAAGGTATTCCCTCACTTCCTCGGCAATGAATTCGAAGAAGTTGACGACGTGCTCAGCCTTGCCTTGGAACCGCTCCCGAAGCTTCGGATTCTGCGTCGCAACCCCCACTGGACATGTGTCCAGGTGGCACTTGCGCATCATGATGCACCCCTCGACGACCAACGGCGCGGTAGCGAAGCCGTATTCCTCGGCTCCGAGAAGAGCGGCCACGACGACGTCGCGCCCGGTCTTCATCTGGCCGTCGGCCTGAACCACGACTCGATCCCTCAAACCGTTGAGCAGCAGTGTCTGTTGCGTCTCTGCCAGACCGAGCTCCCAGGGAGCGCCGGCGTGCTTGAGGGAGTTCATGGGGGCCGCTCCCGTGCCGCCGTCGTGACCGGAAACCAGTACGACGTCGGCCTTTGCCTTGGTCACGCCGCTGGCGACCGTCCCGATACCGATTTCGGAGACAAGCTTGACGTGCACCCGCGCCTCGGGATTCGCGCGCTTGAGGTCATAGATCAGCTGCGCGAGGTCCTCGATCGAATAGATGTCATGGTGCGGAGGCGGAGAAATGAGGGAAACACCCGGTGTTGCGTGGCGGGTCCGCGCAACCCACGGGTAGACCTTGGCGGACATAAGCTGCCCGCCTTCTCCAGGCTTCGCGCCCTGAGCCATTTTGATCTGGATGTCCTTGGCGTGGGTCAGGTACAGGCTCGTCACGCCGAAACGCCCCGAAGCCACCTGCTTGATCGCGGAGCGTCGCTCAGGGTCGAGCAGCCTCTCCAGGTCCTCGCCGCCCTCACCGGTGTTGGATTTGGCGCCCAGTCGATTCATCGCGATCGCGAGGGTCTCATGGGCCTCTTGGGAGATCGAACCGTAGGACATTGCACCGGTCGAGAACCTCTTCACGATGGAGCTGACGGATTCGACTTCTTCGAGCGGCACCGGGTGGCGACGCCCGTTGAAGTCGAGGAGTCCGCGCAGAGTCATCAGGTCCCTGGACTGGTCGTCCACGAGCTTGGTGTAGGACTTGAAGACGTCATAGCGGCGAGTCTTGGTCGCGTGCTGAAGCCTGAATACCGTGTGCGGGTTGAACAGGTGTGGCGCTCCGTCACGACGCCAGTCGTATTCTCCCCCGGTCTCCAGGTCACGATACGGAACCTTGACCCCATCCTGAGGGTAAGCGCGATCGTGCCTGGACTTGACCTCATCCGAAATGACGCTCAAGCCGACCCCGCCCATTTGGGAATGCGTGCCTGTGAAGTATTCGTCCACGAGCGCCTGCGAAAGCCCGAGAGCTTCGAAAGTCTGGGCGCCGCAGTACGAACTCACGGTCGAAATACCCATTTTGGACATGATCTTCTGCAATCCCTTGCCCAAGGCTTTGATGAGATTGCGCGTCGCCTGTTCGGCACTCACGTCCTTCAGATCTCCCGTGCGGACCAGTTGCTCAACGGATTCCATGGCCAAGTACGGGTTCACGGCGGAAGCGCCAAAGCCTACGAGCGCCGCGACATGGTGGACCTCGCGCACGTCGCCGGCCTCCACGACCAGGCCGACCTTGGTGCGTGTGGCAGAGCGCAACAAGTGATGGTGAACTGCCGCGGTCAGAAGGAGCGACGGGATCGGTGCCCAATTGGCGTTCGCATTGCGATCCGACAAGATCACGTACTCGACACCGCGGTTGACGGCGGCCGAGACCTTCTCGCAGATTTCGGACAGTCGGGACCGCAACGACGCCGCTCCCCCGGCCGGATTGTATAGCCCACGCACCTTCAGGGCCGTGGACATACCGTCCTCGTCCTCAATATGCATGATCTTGTCCAACTGATCGTTGTCGATCACCGGGAAGTCAAGTTCGAGCTGCCGTGTCCGAACGTAGTCGTTGCGCAGCAAATTGCCGTTAGGGCCCAGCGAGCTCCGCAGCGACGTCACGAGTTCTTCGCGGATAGAGTCCAAAGGTGGATTCGTGACCTGTGCGAAGGACTGGATGAAGTAGTCGAAGAGCAGCCGCGGCCGCTTCGCGAGGACCGCAATCGGCGTGTCCGTGCCCATAGCGTAGATCGGCTCGGCTCCCTTGGCGGCCATAGGTCCCAGAAGGGACTTGAGCTCCTCGTGGGTGTAGCCGAAAATCTGCTGACGCACCAAGATCGATTGCGCCGAGGGATTGCGGTGCTCACGTTCCGGAAGGTCATCCAGCGTGAAGATATTCTGCTGTGCCCACTCCTTCCACGGATTGCGCTTGGCGATATCGTCCTTGACCTCCTGGTCAGGAACGATTCGTCCCTGCTTGGTGTCCACCAAGAACATAGTCCCGGGCGAAACGCGGCCCTTGGACACGATTTTGGTGTCTCCCAGGTCCACGACACCCACCTCGGAAGCGAAGATGACCAGACCGTCGTCGGTCTCCCAGTATCTGCCCGGGCGCAGTCCGTTCCGGTCCAGTACCGAACCAACCAGGTCGCCATCCGTGAAGGTTACTGCGGCAGGACCGTCCCACGGTTCCATGAGTGTCGCGTGGTACCGATAGAAGGCGCGCCGGTCCTCATCCATCGTCTCGTGATTCTCCCAGGCTTCCGGGATCATCATCATGATCGCTTCAGGCATCGAACGGCCCGAAAGCATCAGGAGTTCAACGACCTCGTCGAAGGACTGCGAATCCGAAGCTCCCACAGAACAAATCGGAAACAGCTCTTCCGGATGCCGCCCCAGTACTGGGGACTTGAGTTGAGACTGCCGTGCCCGCATCCAGTTGCGATTTCCCTTGACCGTATTGATTTCGCCGTTGTGCGCAATCGCCCGGAATGGCTGTGCCAACGGCCATGACGGGAACGTATTCGTCGAGAAACGCGAATGTACGATCGCGAGACGAGTCCTGAACAGCGGATCAGAAAGGTCCGGGTAGAACGGCTCGAGCTGGGCGGTCGTCAGCATGCCTTTGTACGTGATGGTCCGTGTCGAAAACGACGGGAAATAGATCCCCAATTTGTGCTGGGAGCGTTTCCGCACGCGGAAAGCCTTTTGATCCAGCTGGCGACGTTCCTGCTCGGGGTCCAGGTCGACGAGCGGAATGTGCCCCGTGAAGGCTTCCGCAGTCTCTTCCGTGACCGCCTCGGAGACGAACATCTGCACAAAATACGGCATGACGGCGCGTGCCGAAGCTCCGACGACGGTTTCGTCGACGGGAACGACACGCCAACCGAGCACCTGCAGCCCTTCGCCCTCTGCCATTTCAGCCAAGGCTTCCTGCAGGTCATCGGCATTCACGCCATGGGTTGGCAAAAATGCCGTTCCGACCGCGTATTTACCGGACTCGGGCAGGGAGAAGTCTACGTTCTGCCGGAAGAATTCATCGGGCACCTGGGTCAGAAGCCCGGCCCCGTCTCCCGTGCCTTCGTCCGCGCCGACGGCTCCGCGGTGCTCAAGCGAGCGCAAGGCCGTCAGTGCCTTGTCTACGACATCGTGGGTCGCGTCGCCGGTCAGGCTCGCAATCATCGCCAGGCCGCAAGCGTCCTTTTCGAAGTCCGGGTCGTAAAGCCCCTGTTTCTCGGGGATATCCGCGAACGTGGTGAACGGTGAGCGCACGTGGCCGTGTTCCTTGACGGAACGGGTCATCTCGAAGCCAGTCATACTTGAAGCCTCTCCTCCTCGTGTCAGTCCGTGAACTCAGGATTGGGCCTCGGCCCTCTTGAGTTCCTGGGCTCGCGCAGCGGAATACGCGGAACCACGATCAGCGGCTCGAAGAATCGGTTCCTGAAGGAAACGGGCCAAGCATTTGGGTATAGCTATGGCACCGTCAAGGAAAAGAAAGGTGCTCATCGTGTCCGCAACGAGCGCTTCACCTGGGGCATCGCCCAACGATTCAACGGTGGCCGCTTCATTGCAGCAATCACGAGACAATACCGGCGTTCTCGGTGTGTTGGCGCCGGTTCGATAAAAGTTCCTGCCCGTGATGCAGGGGCAGGAACTACGACTTGCCTATGTGTTGTCTCGCAAAATTACCACGACGAGGGTGGGCGGCGTCATAGATATCCACAGTTTGGAATGTGTTACGGGGAAAATTCGACTCAGTTTCTGGTCGCGAACACGAGAAAACGGGTTCCCCTTGAAGGATGCTCACGGCTCGCGGACTCAGCCGCACGCGGCTACGTTTCACTTACGGTGTCAGCGCGTCGGATTCTTCCGACGGGCTGATCTCCCCAGCTCGCCGCCTCCGTCGTAGGGATACGACCGCGAGCATCACGACTGCAAGCACCACCAGGAATCCGGAGGTCCACACGTGAATGCGCAGGCCCAGGAACACATCGGATTCATCGATCCGCAGGAACAGTTCGATCAAGAAGCGGCCTATTCCGTAGTACATGACGTACACCCAAAAGACCTGCCCGCGCGTGCGAAGAATCCGTTGGGAGAGCCACAGTAAGACCAATCCACCGATGATGTCCCACAGTGATTCATACAGGAAAGTCGGGTGGAATAACGTCCCCGGCGCATATTGGGTCGGGAAGTTATGGCTCATCGGGTTGATTTCGAGGCCCCACGGCAGCGTGGTCGGCTTCCCGAACAGCTCTTGGTTGAACCAATTGCCCCAGCGCCCGATGCCTTGAGCGATGAGGATGCCCGGTGCCGCGGCGTCGGCGAATTTGGCCAGTGAAAGCCCCATCCTTCGGCACGCGATCCACGCTCCAAGGCCGCCGACGGTTACGGCCCCCATAATTCCGATTCCGCCCTCCCAGATCTTGAGGGCATCCACAGGATTTCTGCCGGGGCCGAAATAGTCACCGGGGGCAGTGACGAGAACGTGATACATGCGCGCTCCGACCAGGCCGAACGGTATGGCCCAAATCGCGATGTCCCAGATCCTCTCGGGGTCCTCCCCCATGGACTGCCATCGTTTGGACGTCAGCCACAGGCAAATCACGATGCCTAGCAAGATGCACAGCGCGTACGCATGAATGGTCAAAGGCCCAATGTGGAATCCCGACCAGGTCGGTGAAGGGAGGGAAGCGATCGGCGTCACGAGACTCATACGGACGTGTCGCCGCTGCCGGCCAATTCGCGAGTCAGGGTTCCGACGGCCGCTGGACCGCCAGTGCCCAAGGCACGCACCAGGGCTGTCCCCACGATGACTCCGTCGGCGTACTTTCCGATCTCTTCGACGTGCTCGCGTCGGGAAACTCCCAACCCGACGCACACGTTTTCAGCCCCGGCCGTACGGATATCGGACACCAATTGTTCGGCAACGTCCGAAACCGAGGACCTTGCGCCCGTCACTCCCATAACGGAGACAGCGTAGACGAACCCGCTGGATGCGTGCGCGATCATGTCCAATCTTTCGGCCGACGACGAGGGCGCGGCCAGGAATATCCGGTCCAGTCCGTGGGTCTCGCTGGCTACGAACCATTCCCCCGCCTCATCCGGTACGAGGTCCGGTGTAATGATGCCGGCGCCACCTGCTTCGGCCAGCTTGCGAGCGAATTCGTTGACGCCTTTGCGCATGACCGGATTCCAATACGTCATCACGACCACGACCGCGTCCGTCTGCTCCGTAATCTCCTGGACGGCGCGGAAGACGTCGTTGACCTTGAAGCCATTGCTCAGGGCCACAGCCGTTGCATCCTGGATCACCGGCCCATCCATCACCGGGTCCGAATAGGGTATTCCCAATTCGATGATGTCGGCCCCGTTGCGCCCCAACTCAATCCCGGCTTGAATCGAATCCTCAACCGTCGGATATCCGACCGGAAGATAACCGATGAGCGCCGGACGACCTTCTGCCCGGCAAGCCTGGATGCGTGCGCGTACCTTCGAGCCAGGATTGGGCAGCGGAAAGGTCTTCGTCCCAGCGCTGTACCGGTTCGGGTTCTTGGGAGATGTTGTGGTCATTTCTGCTCCTCCGCGGCCTCATCCTGACCGTTGCCGGATTCCTGGCTCCTGAGGCTGGCGGCGTTGACTTCTGAACTTGGGATGGCTTTGCCGAGTCCGAACCATTCGACCGCAGTATCCATGTCCTTGTCCCCGCGGCCGGAAAGGCATACGGCGATGATCTTCTCGCGGGCCCCTTCCGGATCTTCCTGCTTCCACTGTCCGGCCAGGCGCAGAGCTCCCGCCAGGGCGTGGGCGGACTCGATGGCCGGAATGATGCCCTCCGTCTCGCACAGCGTGCGCAAGGCATCCATGGCCTCGGTATCGGTCACGGCTTGATACGAGGCGCGCCCGATCTCCGAAAGGTACGCGTGTTCGGGTCCGACTCCCGGGTAGTCGAGTCCCGCCGAGATCGAATGGGACTCGATGGTTTGGCCATCGTCGTCCTGCATGAGGTACGTGCGCGCACCGTGCAGGACCCCAGGCCGACCCAAGTTGATCGTGGCGGCGTGACGGTCTGTGTCCAGACCGTCTCCACCCGGCTCCAGACCGTACAACTCAACCGACTCGTCATCCAAAAAGGCGTGAAACATTCCGATGGCGTTGGATCCGCCACCCACGCAGGCGGCAACCGCGTCAGGGAGACGGCCGGTCCTCTCGAGAAGCTGTTGACGTGCTTCCGTACCGATGGCGTCGTGGAAATACCGAACCATTGCCGGGAAAGGATGCGCACCGGCGGCCGTACCGAGGAGGTAATGGGTGTCCTCGACGTTGGCAACCCAGTCCCGCAATGCCTCATTGATCGCGTCCTTCAAGGTCCGCGACCCATTCTGCACCGCGATGACCTTGGCCCCGAGCAGCTGCATGCGGGCCACGTTGAGCGCTTGCCGGTTGGTGTCGACCTCGCCCATGTAGACCACGCATTCCATGCCGAAATACGCCGCCGCGGTGGCCGTGGCAACCCCGTGCTGGCCTGCCCCGGTTTCGGCAATCAGACGGGTCTTGCCCATCTTCTTGGCCAACAGGGCCTGGCCCAATACGTTGTTGATCTTGTGCGAACCGGTATGGTTCAGGTCCTCGCGCTTGAGAAAGATACGAACTCCGGCGCGCTCGCTCAGCCGTTCAGCTTCGGTCAGCAGGGAAGGCCGGTTCGAGTATTCCCGGGACAACCGCTGGAACTCATCGAGGAAGTCGGGATCCGCTTTGGCCTTTTCGAAGGTGTCCTCGAGCTCGTCCATTGCGCGGATCAGCGACTCAGGCATCCACTGGCCCCCGAACTGTCCGAAATAGGGCCCGCTCGCGTTCTTCAACGAGCCGTGAGGGGCCTCCAAGAAGGTCTCGGCTAGGTCTCGGTCCTGTTCCGATGCTGGGTTATTCGCCATGTTCTGCTTCCTTTTCTCCCAGGTAAGCGGCGCGTGCTTTGCGTCCCTGGTTCTTGAACTCGCCGACTGCTTCCCGGGGATCGGAATGCTTGACCAGTGCTTCGCCCACGAGGACGGCTTCTGCACCCTGACTTCCGTAGGTTGCCACATCACTCGGCTCGGCCACACCGGATTCGGCCACGATGACCGGCCCCTCCGGAAGATGGGATGCAAGGTTCGCGAAATGCTGTTTGTCCGTCTCAAGAGTCTTGAGATTGCGGACATTCACACCGACGATACGAGCCCCAACGGCCGCCGCGCGCTCGATCTCCTCGACGGTGTGGGCCTCGACGATCGCGTTCATCCCGAGGCGATGGGTCAGTTCCAGGTAATCACGCAATTCGTCGTCGCTTAGGGCGGCGACGATAAGCAGAACGAGGTCGGCGCCATGTGCACGGGCCTCCCAGATCATGTAAGGATCGACCGTGAAATCCTTGCGCAGGATCGGGATGGAAACCTCGGTGCGAACCGCGTCGAGGTCCTCCAAGGATCCTTTGAAACGCCGCGATTCGGTGAGAACAGAAATTGCGGCCGCTCCCCCTGCTTCGTATTCGTGCGCGAGATCGGCAGGTTCTGCAATCCGGGAAAGATCTCCCGCGGAGGGGCTTGCTCGCTTGACCTCCGCAATGATCTCGACGGTCTCTCGGTCGGGACCACGCAAAGCCGACACGGCGTCCCTCGCGGGGGACACCGAGGAAACCTTTTCCTTCAATTCATCGAGGCTCACCCTCCGACGGCGCTCCTCGAGGTCCTCGCGGACTCCGGCAATGATGTCGTCCAAAACTGTCATGAAAGCGGTGATCTCCGGTCTACTGCGCTTCGTGGCATGCTGCCACGCTGATCATAGAGAACAGCGCCCCTCTGATGATTTCACGTATCAGGGAGCGCTGTCTGACTTCAATGCTTACTTGTGGCTCTTGGTCCGTGAGCCGAGCTTGCCGAATCCGGCGGCCTTGAGCACACCGCTGACGATGAAGCCCACGACGATGATGGCCAGGCCAACGATGACCCACGGAGTGTTCCCCACGACAAAAGCAACGCAACCGACGGTCAAACCGACCACGACCAGCACAACCAGGGCCCATGCGGAAATCGTGTTGCCGTGACCCTCAACGGCGATCGGTGTGAGTTCGAGTTGTTGTTCAGAGCTCACTGGCCCTCCTTTGGTGAAGCAATCAGCGCGGTACAAACGCGCACTACGGTGTCATTCTATGCCATGCGGGGCACGGACAAACGATGTTTCGCCTCCGCTACCGCGTGGGATCTTCCCCTTCGGAGAGCGAATCCCAAGTGTCGATATCGTCGGCGTGAGGGTTCTCACCTTTCTGGACCGAATGTTGCGACTCCCGCTCATACCGACGTGAGGTCGTCTTCCAATGGCGGCTGGACCACCAGAGCCAGACCGCGACCAGAACCGTGGCAATTCCGAGGACAAAGGTCAGCCACGGCCACACCGTCACGACGTAGCTTCCGCCGGGACCGTTGGTCCCGGTCGCCTCACCGACCTTCGTCATCGCCGCGTCCTGCGGGTTGATCGCCGCGGTCAGGGCCGCGATCGCCATGCCTGCACCGGCCAGAGCGATGACTGCACAGATGACGGCACGCAAGACTTTGCCCGCAATCCGGACTGCAACAACGCCGGCGAGAGCGACCAGGCCGAGCGCGGAAACCGCTGGGGCGGCATCGGTTCCTTTGACGTCCACGTTGACCTGCGAAAGGACACTCGAGACATTCGCGTGGATCCATGGGAACAGGGTCGTGACGAACGCGAGAATCGGCACCAGGAGGCTCGTCAATATGATGCGTCCGGAGCCCGCCTTCTTCGTGTTCTCATCGGTGTTCCCGGCCACCTCGGCGGTGGTCTTAGACCCTTCGGCGGGATCCTCGCTCATATTCGGTCCTCCTCTGCCAGGCTCGTGAGGTTACGAGCTCGAAGCACGGCTCGTAACGGAGCAGCAGCCTTGCTGACGGTTTCATCGGCCTCGGTATCCGGTACGGAATCTGCCACAATACCGGCCCCGGCTTGTACATACGCACGCCCGTTCTTGAGCAGTGCGGTGCGGATCGCGATCGCCATATCCATGTTTCCGGCGAAATCGAAGTAACCCACCACGCCACCGTAGACGCCTCGGCGATGAGGTTCGTAATCGTCGAGCAATTGCATAGCCCGTGGCTTGGGTGCTCCGGAGAGCGTGCCCGCCGGGAAGGTGGCCCTCAGGACGTCGTAGGCATTCGCGTCCTCCCGTATCCGGGCTTCAACGGTCGAAGAAATGTGCATGATGTGACTGAAGCGCTCGATTTCCATGAATTGTGTCACCGCCACGGTGCCCGGGGAAGCAATTTTGGACAGATCATTGCGGGAAAGATCCACGAGCATCAAGTGTTCCGAGCGTTCTTTCTCGTCCGCCAGGAGCTCTTCCGCGAGCGCGACGTCGTGCGCATGCGTGTCTCCTCGCGGCCTCGATCCGGCGATTGGGTGCGTGGTTGCCCTGTCACCGCTGACGGTCACGAGGGCTTCCGGCGAGGACCCCACGATCGAATACGGTTCTCCGTCCGGATCCTCGAATGTGTACAGGTACATGTACGGCGATGGGTTGGTCTGTCTCAGGACGCGGTACACATCGAGGGGCAGGGCATCGGTCTCAGCCTCGAATCGTCGAGAAATGACGATCTGGAAGATGTCGCCGTCGTGGATCGCGTGCTTTCCCTCGACGATCGAGTTCATGTACTGCTGACGGCTCCACGTTTCTGTGATGTCTTCCTCGAACGGATTGGCTGGAGCGTCGTTGTCCGACAGGTATGACACGGTGGTTCGTCCCAAGGGCTCCGCCAGATGCTTCAGCATGGAGTGGACGCGGGAGACGGCGTCATCGTAGGCCCAATCCACCCGCTCCGAGGTGCCGTCCCAGTTGATGGCGTTGGCGACCAAAGTCACCGACCCGTCTTTGTGGTCATGGATCGCCATATCGGAGACCAGGTTGAGGGCGAATTCGGGCAGGTTGAGGTCGTCGGTCGGCGGGTGCGGCAGTTTCTCCCAATGCCGAACCGTATCCCAGCCCAAGTATCCGACCAGACCCGAGGTCAGGGGCGGCAAATCCTCGAAGGGTTCTGTGTGGAGCATCTCCAACGTGTCACGTATGGCATCGACCGGACTGCCGTTTGTCCTCGCACCCTCCGGCACCGTGCCCTGCCAGAATGGCTTGCCGTCTTTGGTGGTCAGCGTTGATCGTGAGGATACGCCGATGAACGAATATCGCGACCACTGGGCTCCAGCATTTGCGGATTCGAGGAGAAAAGTGCCAGGTTTCGCCTGCCCGTCCCGAGCGACGAGCGAACGGTAGATTCCGATGGGCGTCAGCGAGTCGGCGACGACTTTGATGCTCACCGGTACGACGCGTCGCTGAGCCGCGAGCTCACGGAATTCCTCTCTGGTGGGGCGAATCTGCCCCGGCAGTTCTTGTTGCTGACTGGTCATGGTTGCGTCCTTACAACAGTTGGTGTTGAGGGCTCAGGCTTCCGCGTCTCCGACCACCGCAGGAAGCTCACGCCCGTCGAAGCAAGTGCGGGTTCCGGTATGGCATGCGGCCCCGATCTGGTCCACCCGCACCAGTAATGCGTCTCCGTCGCAGTCGAGAGCCACGGACTTGACGTATTGGCGGTGCCCGGAAGTGTCTCCCTTGCGCCAATATTCTTGGCGAGACCGCGACCAGAAAGTCACGCGTCCGCTGGTCAGGCTCCGACGGAGTGCTTCGGCGTCCATCCAGCCAAGCATGAGGACCTCTCCGGTGTCATGCTGCTGCACAATGGCGGCAACCAATCCTTGTGCATCGTATTTGAGGCGCTCTTCGATCTCTGCGGAGAGCGCCGTGTCCTGGGCGCGCGACTGAGTCATCATCAAGCCTTTACTCTACCGTGTGGTGTCCCTTTGGCACCCGACGGTCTTAGGATGAGGACATGAGCGCGATCACAGATCTCAGAAACCAACTCGTCGAAGTCCTTCAAAAGACCGGTCCGGGAAAGCCCACACTGTGCGAAGGGTGGAACACCGAGCACATGGTGGCGCATTTGCTCCTCCGCGAGACCCGGCCCGACATCGCGGCAGGAGCCGTTCTGTCCCCGCTGGCAGCGAGAACCGAAAGGAAGACCGAAGAACTTGCCGAGAAGCTGACCGACGGTCGCCTGTACATGGAAGCGGTCGAGAAATTCGCGCAGGCGAAAGCTCCCAACCGAATGCACGGAACCGTGGACGAGGGAATGAATTACGTCGAGTACGTGGTCCATCGAGAAGACGTGCTCCGAGGCTCTCCCGCTGCGAATGAAATGAACGGCGGCGAATCCCGGGTCGATCACGAGGACGAAAAGATCTGGAAAACGCTGTCTTCGCAGGGAAAAATGTTCTCCAAGAGCTACCCCGACGGCCTCACGATCGTCGGCACCGACGATCAGGGCTCACCCGTTTTCGGACGGGAAACGCTCCGAAAGCCAGCCGAGGCATCCAGGGTCAGCGGGCTCGTGCAAAAGGTCGTCAAGGCTCCGAGTACGGGCGAACAGGTCACGATCACGGGAACGCCCCTTGAAATCCTTCTGTATCTGTTCGGCCGCCGAGAAGCCGCCGAGGTCGAGGTCGAATACTGAACAGATTCCCGCCCAGTTATCGGACCTCGAACCCCGCCTCTCGAATCGCGTTCTTGACCTCGTGAATCGCACTGTCCGGCCCGAAATGGAAGATCGACGCGGCCAGTACCGCATCTGCCCCGGCCCGTATGGCCTCCGGAAAATGCGCGGGTTCGCCGGCGCCGCCCGAAGCGATCAAGGGGACATCCACGACGTCCCTGATCGCCCGGATCATCTCCAGGTCGAATCCGTCCCTGGTACCGTCTGCGTCGATGGAGTTCAGCAAGATCTCCCCGACCCCGCGTTCGGCCGCGTCGCGGGCCCAGTCCAGAGCGTCGATCCCCGTGGACCGTCGTCCGCCATGAGTCGTCACTTCGAAGCCGGATGAGGTTTGATCAGTGCGTTTGGCATCGACCGACAGCACCAGCACCTGGTTTCCAAAGCGTTCGGCGATGGCGTCGATGACCTCAGGATTGTTGATGGCGGCGGTATTGATCGAGGCCTTGTCCGCGCCTGCGCGCAGGAGCCGGTCCACGTCTTCGGGTGTGCGGACTCCTCCGCCGACGGTGAGCGGAATGAAGACCTGCTCGGCCGTCTGGGCGACGATGTCATAGGTCGTCTCGCGTGCGGACGAGGACGCCGTGACATCCAGGAATGTCAGTTCATCGGCTCCAGCGGCGTCGTAACGCTTCGCCAGCTCGACCGGGTCTCCGGCGTCCCGAAGCCCTTCGAAATTCACTCCTTTGACCACGCGTCCGGCGTCGACGTCCAGACACGGGATCACACGCACAGCTACAGTCATATTGCTTTTCCTCCTCGGACCATCGGTCGTTCAGAGCCGGGCCGCGGCAATCGGCGACACCAGAATGGCACGGGCTCCGACCTCGTAGAGGCTGTCCATGAGTTGGTTGGTCGAACGCTGGGGAACCATTGACCGCACGGCGTACCAGCCCTGGCGTTGCAGCGGCGAGACCGTAGGCGCTTCGAGCCCTGGGGTGATCGCGGTGGCCGCTGCCAGATTCTCTTCGCTCACGTCATAATCCATCAGGACGTACTGTCGGGCGACGAGCACGCCGCGCATCCTGCGGGCTAGGACCTCCAAGCCCGCAGCGTCTTCGAGACCGCGCCTCTTGATGAGCAGGGCTTCTGACCGCATGATGGGTTCGCCGAAAATCTCCAGGCCCGCCGCACGCATGGTGTTTCCGGTCTCGACGACGTCCGCAATGGCATCGGCGACACCCAGGCGGATCGAGGATTCGATCGCGCCGTCCAATCGAACGACCGACGCGTCGATCTTCTTTTCGGCCAGGTAATTGCGCAACAGGCTGGAATAGCTTGTCGCAACCCGCTTTCCCTGCAATTGTTCGATTGCCGAGAACTGCCCCACAGGCCCCGCGAAGTGAAAGGTCGAACGAGCGAAGTCGAGACCGAGAGCCTCGTCTGCATCGGCCTCCGCGTCCAGAAGCAGATCCCGGCCGGTGATTCCGACATCGAGGGTCCCGTGCCCCACATAGACCGCGATATCCCGGGGCCTCAGGTAGAAGAACTCGACCTGATTGACGTCATCGACGATGGCTAGTTCCCGAGTGTCTCGTCGCTGGAGATATCCGGCTTCGGAGAGCATGGTCTGTGCGGCCTGAGAAAGAGCGCCCTTATTGGGCACGGCTATGCGCAACATGAAAGTCCTTAAGTCCTTGCGGAAACGATCGTTCCCGTGGTCCGATGCTGGTTCAGAGGTACTTGTAAATATCTTCGGACTTGAGTCCGCGGGCAATCATCAGGACCTGAAGATGGTAAATCAGCTGTGAGATCTCCTCGGAGAGCTCCTCGTCGGTCTGGTATTCGCCGGCCATCCAGACCTCGGCGGCTTCCTCGACCACTTTCTTCCCGATCCCGTGGATTCCGGAATCGAGTTCGGCGACGGTCTTGGAGCCAGTCGGCCGGTCGGTGGCTTTGGTGGTCAGTTCAGAGAACAGGTCTTCAAAGGTTTTCACTTGCCCAGGGTACCCCGCAGCCCTCACACATGAGCGAGTGTTACCGCTGTCTGCACCGCGGCGGCCGTGGCTTCGTAGCCCTTGTCCTCGCTCGAGTACTCCAAACCAGCGCGGTCGAGAGCCTGCTCGTCGTCGTCGCACGTCAGAACGCCGAAGCCCACGGGTGTGCCGGTCTGGACGCTGACCTGGGTCAGCCCTTCCGTCGCCGCGGCGCACACGTACTCGAAGTGAGGGGTGCCTCCCCGGATCACGACGCCGAGCGCCACGACGGCATCGTGTTTGTCCGCAAGACGACGCGCGGCAACGGGCAGTTCGAAGGACCCCGGTACGCGAACGAGTGTGGCCGACTCGTCGAGACCCGCATCGTGGAGGGCCCGTTGGGCCCCGTCCAGGAGGCCATTCATGACCTGCTCATGCCACGATGCGGCTACCACGGCGACTTTCAGCCCTTCGGTCTGAAGTTGGCCGAACGCCGTGCTGGGTGTTCCGATTCCGCTCATGATGTGTCCCCTTAGAGGTCTTCAGTTGGTTGGGTGGGGAGGCCGTCGGAGTCTCGAGGCGCGCCCCCTTCGAGGTTTGTCGGAGCAAGCACCAATCGATGGTGCATCCGATCGCGTTTGGTCGCGAGGTATCGGGCGTTCTCGTGCCGGGGAGGGACCTCGTCGGCTTCCAAGGACCGAACCGTGAGCCCGAGCTCCGCAAGAGCCTCGCCTTTTGCGGGGTTGTTGGTGATCAGACGCAGATGCGTGATCCCCAGTTCCCGGAGTACACTCGCCGCCTGTCGATAGGCCCGTGGATCCGCGAGGAACCCCAAAGCCAGGTTCGCCTCGACGGTGTCCATGCCTTCATCCTGCAGAGCGTAGGCCTTGAGCTTGTTGACGAGTCCGATCCCCCGGCCTTCATGACCTTTGACGTAAATGAGCGTTCCGCCTTGGGCTGAGATCTGTTCGAGGCCTTGGTGGAGTTGGGGACCGCAGTCGCATCGGAAAGATCCGAAGACGTCGCCGGTCAGGCATTCGGAGTGGAGCCTGACAAGAGGTGCCGGATTTTCTCCGTCGATTGCGCGCCCCTGGTCGTCCACGGCGGTCGCGCTGAGCAGCTCGTGCTGATCCGGAAAGGACCAGGCCCGCATCTCGAAGTTCCCGTGAGGTGTGGGTACGAGGACAGGACGGGATGAGTCGACGGGGTCGTCATCGTCATGTGGAGGCTGGCCCATCATGCCTCCACGCTTTCGGCATCCATCTGGTTCAGCCTGGCGGCCAATGCCTCGATCGAGATCATCGGCAGACCATGGCGATCGGCGAAGGCCCGCAGATCGTCGAAGCGCATCATCGTGCCGTCATCGTGAACGAGCTCGGCAATGTACCCGACCTCCGGTAGTCCGGCGAGCCGGGTCAGTTCCACAGCGGCTTCGGTGTGGCCCGCTCTGGTACGCACGCCACCGTCGACCGCCCGAAGCGGCAGAATATGTCCGGGCCGGGTCAGGTCATCGGGTGACGAGCTCGATCCGGCCAGAACGTTGAGGGTTTTGGCTCGGTCCTGAGCACTGATCCCGGTTTCGACACCGTAGGCCGCATCACAGGTGACGGTGTAGGCGGTGGCTTTTGGATCCTCGTTGTGAGCCACCATAGGCGGCAACTCGAGTGCGTCGGCACGCTGGGCCGTCATCGGAGCGCACACAACACCCGACGAATACCGCACCATGAATCCGAGGCGAGCTGGGTCGGCCAAAGCGGCCGCGCCGATGAGGTCCCCCTCGTTTTCCCGGTCCTCGTCGTCGACGACGACCACAAGACCTCCCCTGGAAATCACGCGGATGGCTTCATCAATCGAATCGAATGTCTCCTGGGTTCGACCGAGCAACGAGGGGGAAGATGCGGTTCCGATCTCCGCCGGCGCGGTCCCGAATTCGTGGGCGCGCAGCAGGTATTTCGCCACGGCGTCGGTCTCAAGGTTGACGGTGTCTCCCGGTTGGCTCGTACCCAAAGTTGTAGCGCGCAGCGTCGTGGGGATGACACCGATTTCGAACCACTGTTGCTGCTCATCGGGTCGGCTCACGGCGGTGACCGTGAGCGAGATGCCGTCCAGTGCGATGGACCCTTTCTCGGCGATCTGCGGGGCCAGGGCCGGAGGCACGGTCACGCGAATCAACGACCAGTCGGGATGCTCCTCGATGGACTCTATGGTCCCCGTCCCGTCCACGTGGCCCTGGACGATATGGCCGTCGAAGCGTCCATCGGCGGGAAGGCACCTTTCCAGATTGACGCGTGATCCTTCTCGTAACGCACCCAGATTCGTACGGACCAGTGTTTCTCCGATGACGTCGGCGACGAAGAGATCCTTTCCCGCCTCGGTCCGGGTAGCTGTAAGGCATACACCGTTGACGGCCAGCGATCCCCCTTCTGGCAGATCTGCGGCGAGGCGGCCGGCACGTACGCGAAGGACCGCGGAATCCTTGTGCGTTTCGATCTTCTCAACCGTTCCCAAGGTCTCGATGATTCCGGTGAACATGTCTACTTCTTTCTGTTGGCCGCAGGCGCGGCGGCGAGGTGGGTGAGGGTGTCTTGTCCGAGAAGCCGAATTCCGGAGGTGGTTCCGTCGGCCTCGGAACCGGCGGCGTCCACCGCCAGAGAATGGGCATCACTGAGAGTCGCGGTTTCCAAGCCGCCCACGGCGGATCGCCCCGTACCGAAGAGCATTGGGGCCGTGTACCAGTACATTTCGTCGACCACGCCGTCGGCGAGGAACGCAGAGACGATTCCTGGACCGCCTTCGACAAGCACATGCCGCGCGCCGTCTCGGGCAAGACGTTCCAAGGCTTCTCGCGGGGACCTGGTGTCGAGCTTGGTGAACCCTGCGTCGAGGTGTATTGCCGCGTACTCCGGCACGTGTCTCAGTCCCATAACGGCCCGGCGCGGTTGATTCTCCTCAAGCACACCGTCGCGAGTTCGCGTTGTCAGTCGAGGATCGTCGGCAAGGACCGTACCGGTACCGACGAGAACCGTGTCAACACGGTTGCGTATCCGATGCCCGTGGTTGCGGGATTCAGGACCCGTGATCCATTGGCTCGTGCCGTCCTGGGCCGCCACGAATCCGTCCAGAGACGCGGCCACTTTGGCCGTCACGAAGGGGCGTCCAGCCCTTTGGGCCTCCCACCATCGGACATTGAGGCGATGGGCTTGATCCGAGAGCAGACCGGATCGGACGTCAACTCCGTGACGCGCGAGGAATCGCCCGCCCCCGGAAGCATTGCTCGTGGTGTCCGATTCGGCGTAGACCACCTTGCGAATCCCGGAGTCGAGGATTGCGTGTGAGCACGGACCAGTGCGACCCACGTGGTTGCAGGGTTCCAGAGTGACGTAGAGGGTGGTTCCCCGCATGTCGGTCCCTTCCGCTCGCGCCGAGGCGATCAGGTCGGCTTCCGCGTGCGCCGACCCCCTGCCCAGATGCCGACCGGTGTGAAGGATCCGGCCGGATTCGTCAACCAGAACGGCCCCGACCAGGGGGTTCGCACCCCGTGGACCGCACAGCGCGACGTCGAGGGCGGTCGTCATGGCCCGCTGATCCGATGCATCGAATTCCGGGGCTATCACTTGGAATCCTTGTCGACGTCCACGGTGGGGTCCGGGAAGCGGGTTTCGACCTGGACCCTGTGCTCACGATTCCTCGTGCGCCACCAGATAAAGAAACCAGTCAGGGTAAAGCAACCGTAGAAGAGATACATCAGACCTGAAGCGTAATAGCCGACCGAGAAAAGCAACGGTACGCCAACGATGTCGACCGCAACCCAGATGAGCCAGAATTCGACCCAGCCACGGGCCATCCCCCATGTCGCGAGGAGAGAGCCCATGAAAATCCATGCGTCGGACCACACGGGTTCGTAGGAGCCGAGTGCTCTGAAGACCGGGGTCAGCAGTGCGGTGCCCCCGAATAGCGCGACGACCAGGACCAATCGCTCTTTCCACGAAGCCCACCGAGGCGAAACGGCTGCGTGCCCTTGGGATTTCGCAGCTTTCCACTGGTACCAGCCGTATACGGAGACGATGATGAACATAATTTGACGACCGGCTTGGCCGAGGAGGTTCACGGGGTGCGGTGAGCCGAAGACGGCACCCAGGAATACCGTGAAGAGCAAGAGGTTGCCGGCGATGCCGATGGGCCAGGCCCAGACCTTGCGACGCATTCCGCCGAGGGCGGACGCGAGGCCGAAAAGGTTGCCCAGGACCTCGCGCCAGAGAATAAAACCTCCGCCGATAGTCAGCTGAGCGTCGAAGAGCCACCGCAGAATATTCACTGTTCTCCTTCCGAGCTGCGGAGGCTCCGGGGAGAACACAACGAACGACTCCACGTCCGGCAAGAAAATCGATCTCTGAGGAGAACGAATATTCCTCGACGTGTGCCGCGTTCTGCTCGTGCGCCTTTATCCAGACTGTACTGTCGGTACCGGAATTTCACCGATTCGGCCGCAGATTCCAAGACTCATTCGAGCCGACTGCGGGTCGCGGACTTTCACCGCCGGTTCGGAATTTCACCGACCCCCGGAGCACGATTGCGTGACATTGATTATGGCATAAATGCGTTCCGCGTCGAATCCCCGACGGCACGGGACGCAACGGAACGCAATCCGGCGATCGCGGCAGCCGGGTCCTCCGCACCGTAAACGGACGATCCGGCTACGAAGACGTCTGCACCGGCCTCCGCGGCTCGGCCGATGGTTTCTTCCGAAATTCCCCCGTCGACCTGGAGGGCCACCGTGCCACCGGATCCGCGGATTGCCTCCGAGGCGCGACGCAGTTTCGGCAGAGTAAGATCAAGGAATTTCTGCCCTCCGAATCCTGGCTCGACTGTCATGACCAGCAACAAGTCCAGCTCGTCGAGCATTTCAAGATATGGCTCAACGGGCGTGGCCGGACGAAGGGCCATCCCGGCCCGGGAGCCCTGGGAACGCAGTTCCCTGGCCAACTTGATGGGAGCTATGGCCGCCTCCGCGTGGAAGGTTACGGATTCGCACCCGATTTCGGCGTATCGAGGCGCCCAGCGGTCAGCGTCTTCGATCATCAGATGAACGTCGAAAGGAACCGGTGAGACCTCGTGCAACCGTTCGACGACGGCCGGTCCCCAGGTCAGATTCGGCACGAAATGATTGTCCATGACATCGATGTGAGCCGCATCCGCGGTTTCGATCGCTTGCAGCTCTTCGCCCAGTCGAGAGAAGTCCGCGGAAAGAATCGACGGGTTGATGTGGAGATGACTCACGTGGGCCTCCTGATTGCACAACGCTGCGTACGGTTACCGGATCCGCCTTGGGGCGGGTTGTTCTCCAGCCTACCGGGCAGCTCTCATCAGGTGCGGGTCACGGCATGCGGGGCACATTCGACCGACGTATCCCCTGAGGACTGCCGGATTCTTTCGGCCACCCCACGGGCGATCCCCTCGTTGACGAATGCGCCGAGCACGTGGTGGCCAGGGTACTGTCGACTGGTCACAAGCCAAACCTCCCCGATCGGCCCCGCAGGAACTCGCAAGGCGTCTTCTTCAGCGATGCGATTGGCCTCGTGGACTCCGGGAGCCCGCGGGTCGTCGCCGTCGCCCAAGAGGTTCGATCCCAATCTCAGGGTCTCCGAGGTGAACGTCGTGTGCGGATATCTCCCGATCGCTTGCTCGATGAAGGGACGCACCTCGTTTTCGGACGGCAGTACCGCGACGATCGGAGGGATTCGGCTCCCCTTCTGAAGGATCACCGACACGGTGGATGGATCCAGGCGGTCTCTCCGTGCCTGGAGACAAGCGACGACCAGGACCCAGACGAATACGCCGTACACGACGACGGCCGTGACGATCAGCGCGATGAGCTGAACCTGGTCGTCGCCCCACTGTATGTTCCACCCGAAGTGCAACAAAAACGCCAGGAGAACCCAGACGGCTCCGGTGAGCCAGCGTTTGGCTGTCGTGCGGTCTCGCACGAAGAGCGCGCGTCCGATCCCCCAGCCGGAAAGGCTCGTGAAAACCACGTGAAGGCCGATTCCGAAGAGAGTCCGGTTGCCCCACATCTCCAAGGAACCGATGGCATCGCCGTTGGGGTTCAGAATCGCCCCGATAGCACCGTATTGAATATTTTCCACGGCCTCGAAGCCCAGGCCGATCATCGCGCCCGTCATGAGCCCGTGCCAGGGCCGATTGAGTTTCCGAAAGCTGAACAGAATCAGAAGGACACCCAGTGCCTTGCCCAATTCTTCGGGATACGCGCCCGATAGGGACGCGTCCAACGGATACCATCCGACTTTCTGGACCAAGCCGCTCAGCCCTGGCCCTGAGGCAAGGGCCAGACTGACCGCGACACTGCCGCCCCAGAGGAAACTAGCGGCCGACCAGCCTAAACCTGCGCGAGGCCAGGTCGGCAGGAGGCGGAACAGAAGGATCAAGACTGCGGAGAGGACCACGGCCGAGGCAAGCCCGACCGCCGTCCCGCTGGGTGATGTGAGGGCGGAGATCAGCACGAAGGCGGCCGAGACCAGGCTTCCGAGGCCGATCAGTATCCACAGTGAAACAGGATATATCTTGCTCATGACCGACCTCCCGAGGTCACGTTGTGCCACACGAGATCCGAATACTTCATGCGATCCGGTCCGGAGACAACGACCATGATGGTCTGATCCCGATGTTCGCCGGATCCTTCCAGCGAGATCGCCGTCGCATCGGCGGCGGTGTCCTCGATCTGGCGGGCCTCGGCTCGATGCCTCAGGGGAACATTCTGGTCGAGGACCCGCCAGCCGACTCCGACTCCCCGGATGATTCTGCGCAATGCCAGATCCTGGTCTTCGGCGTTCTCAACCACCGTCGTGCGGATCTCGGTCTGCCCGCAGGTCCATCGTTCGGTCATGGGGTCGTCGAAGTGCTGTTCGCACACCAATTCGGAGCCGTCTCGGTCACGCATTCCTACGGTCCAGCCGTAGTCCTCCGAGCCGAGCTCGACCCGAGACATCACGGGGGCTGCATCCGGGACTGCGGCGTTGATCACGGCGGGGGCCCCCAGCAGGATGACGGCGACGCCGACTATGGCCCACCAGGCCCTTGCCCCGAATCGGGGTTTGATGCGGTATGCGGTTCTCACGTGAGCGTAATTTCCTCTGATGTGGTTCGTCCGAGTGCGAGCACGGCCCCGAGAACGGGTCCGGTCCTCTGGCTGTGAAGTTCCTACTTTTTGCGCAAGAGCGCCAGGAACATTGCGTCCGTGCCATGGACATGCGGCCAGAGCTGAACCGTGGTCGCATCGTCCTGCCCTTCCGCGGGTTCGATGCCTGGCACCCTCGTGCCGGGCGCTGAATCGCCGTCGAGGACCCCCGGTTTGGCGACTGCCCGGACGGCGGCGGCGGTATCGAGGAGCTCGACGTCGCCGGCATCGAGGATATCGAGCAGAACATTCTGGGTTTCGGCCGGATGCGGAGAACAGGTGACGTAAGCTACAACGCCGCCCGGACGAGTGACAGATATGGCCGACTTCGCCAGTTCGAGCTGCAAGGACATGAGATCCGCAATGTCGCCCGGTTTCTTGCGCCACCGGGCTTCGGGCCGCCGCCTCAAGGCGCCCAGGCCCGAGCACGGAGCATCGACCATGACGCGGTCGAAGATTTCTCCGCCCTCGCCGAACGCTTCGACCGCGAGGCTTACCTCCTCGGGGAGGACGGCCGTCAGAAGATTCTGATGGATCTCCCGTCCGTCACCGGTCAGAACCGAATATACGTTCTCCGGGAGGGGCTTCAGAGCGCTTCTGACCAATTCGGCTCGATGCTCCGACGACTCGTTGGCTACCAACGCCGCGCCCCGTGCCGAAGCGAGCGCACTCAAGAGCGCCGCTTTGCCTCCGGGACCGGCGCACAGATCGAGCCACGCCGAGTCCGTTCCTTCCAAGTCGACCGCGGCCAGGGCACGGGCCACGAGCTGGGAACCGGCGTCTTGCGCCCGGACCGTGCCGGACCGCACCGATTCCAAGCGACCCAGATCGCCATGACTGTAGGTCGCGGAACCCTCGACGAGCACACTGGGTTTCGCGTCGTTCTCTAGGGCCTCTCGCAGGTCACCGAATCCCGGCAGCGCGACCAAATGAACCGAAGGGCTCGCGTTGTCGGCCGCCAGAAGATCTTGGATTTCGGTCGGGACGCGGCCGTGGGCCGCAAGGGATTGTCTGAAAGCGCGGACAATCCACACGGGATGCGACTCTTCGATCGACATGCGCTTGATGTCGTCCGTGACATCAGCCGTTAGCTCTGCGATCCATTCCTCCCGAGACTTCTCGCTGACTCGCCGAAGCACGGCATTCACCAGCGTTGCGGGACCGGCGCCGATCACTCCGCGAGCAAGCCCGACGGTCTGATTGAGGGCCGCGTGATTCGGTACGCGCATTCCGAGAAGTTGATGGGCCCCGAGACGGAGGGCCGTGACGATTTTCGGGTCCGTCTTGTCGAGGGATCTGTCGAGGCAGCGCGACAAGATCGCGTCATAGGTTCCGCGTTCCCTGAGCGTTCCGTATGCCAGTTCGGTCGCGAAGGCCGCGTCTCTCCGGTCCAAGCGGTGCTTGCGAATCGCTTGGGGCATCACGAGGTTGGCGTAGGAGTCCTGGCTTTCGACCGCTTGCAGCACTTCGAACGCGACCAGCCGATCCGGGTCCGCAACCCTGCGTCGTCCGCTCGGTGCCGATGCTGAGAACTCGCGCTTTCCCTGGGCTTTTCGGTTTCTTTCCCTTCCCTGGGCATCGCGTCGTGCATTCCGCGTGTCAGGGCGCCCGCTTCGGTTACCGCGGCGATTGTTGCTTTCACTCATTCAAAGATCACGGTCTCCTGGTCGATTTTTCCTGCGCCCCGCGCCCAATCGGCCGCGTTCATCATCTTTTTCCCGGCGGGTTGAATGCGATCGACGACCACTTCGTCTTTCCCGCACGTGACCACAACGTTCTTTCCTTCCAGCCGCGCCGCTCCCGGAACACGGCTACTGGCCATGTCTCCAGGGTCGAATGCGTGCAGGCCTTCCATTTTCAGGCGTTGCCCCTTCAATTCCGTCCAAGCGCCAGGCTCCGGCGTGGTCCCCCGGACATGGGCCTCGACGTCGGAGGCATTTCCAGTCCAGTCGATGCGGGCATCCGAGATATTCAATTTGGGAGCGAAGCTCGGTTCACCGATCTGCGAGGTCGCGACGGCGGTCCCGGAACCGATGCTTCGGAGGGTTTCGGCCAGAAGTCTTCCACCGCTGGTTGCCAATGCCGCCAACATGGTCCCTGCCGTGTCGTCCTCGCCCACCGGTTCAACCAGTGTTCCGTACACGGGACCGGTGTCGAGGCCTTCTTCGATGAGGAAGGTCGAGGCTCCCAGCTCCTTTTCACCGGCCATGAGCGCTCGTTGCACAGGCGCGGCGCCACGCCAACCAGGCAAGGTCGAGAAATGAAGGTTGATCCATCCATGAGGGACGAGCTCCAAGGCCCGACGCGGCAGAATCGCTCCGTAGGCCACCACGGCTGCCACGTCCGGTGCCAGGTCCGCAACGGCAGCGTGAACGGCATCGTCGTACCGATTCCCTTTGATAATGGGGATCCCGAGCTCCTCGGCCCGCTCGGCGACGGGAGAGGCGGTCATGAGTCGCTTCCGTCCCACAGGCGCATCTTGTCTGGTCAATACGCCGACCACATTCAGGCCCGCGTCGATCAATGCGTTGAGCGGTTCGACCGCCGTGTCCGGGGTTCCGGCATAAAGCACGCGCATCATCCGGCACCTCCCGCGGCGCCGAAGGAAGAACCGGGTCCAAAAGAGGAACCGATTCCGAATCCGCTGGACACGTTGCTCGCGCGGCGCCGCTGCACTCCCGCTGACACCTCACCATAGTCTGCAGAACGAATCGCCCTCATGACTCGTTTCTTGTCCTCGCCGACGAGGCGGTCGATGTACAGTTTCCCGTCCAAATGGTCCGTCTCGTGCTGCAGACACCGAGCCAGCAAGCCCTCGCCTTCGACGACGATCGGAGCGTTATTCCGGTCCACACCCGTAACTCGGGCCCACTGGCGCCGTGGTGCGTCCCCGCTCAATCCCGGGACGGAAAGGCAGCCCTCGCCGCCTTCCTGAGGCTCTTCCCCGATCTCGATGACGGGATTGATCACATGGCCCACCTCGCCCTGCGGCCCTTCGACGCCGTACGTGAACAAGCGAAGAGCCACGCCTACCTGCGGGCCGGCGAGTCCGACCCCGTCGACGTCGAACATCGTCTCGATCATGTCGTCGATCAGTCGTGAGAGTTCCGCGTCGAATTCGGTCACGGGCTCGCAGACGGTCCGGAGCACGGGGTCGCCGATCGTGCGGACGGAGAGAACGGTCATCGGATTCCTTTGGTTTCTTCTCTAGCTGGCGTCTTGTTCTGGAATGCGCACCCGAGGCGGCGGGACCACCGGCATCAAGGGCTGGAGAGCACTTTCTGTGAGAGCCAGATCCACCGACCGATGGTATTCCCACACTTTACGGAGGGCGCAGAACTTGAACCAGTTGTGCTTGAGCAGGTCCGGATTGGCTTGCTGAGGCTTGACCTCGGTCTCCCCCAAGGCGACGCCCAGAAGTACGGGCGCGTTCCCGAACTCCCACGGGCCCCACGTCCCCGCATCCGCGTCCACCAGCGCTTCTTCGGCCTTGACCCCGGCGACCAGCTGCATGATGACTTTGGTGTCCAGAGGCTTGACCCGATTCTTGCGGTCCGTTCCTTTGGTCTTGTAATCGATGATGCACACGCGCCCACCGATCCTCGCGACCAGGTCGAGGGTGCCTGCGTAGCCCACGGTTTGGTTCCAGACGGTAACCTCGGCGGCCAGGGGTTCCGGCCGATACAGGTCCCACCATTCGTCGAAGCGGTCGGCCCACGCGGTCTCTCCGTACTGGCGCAGGTGTTCCCTCGCCTCGTCCGCTTCGTGGTCCTGACCCATGACCCGCAGGGCGACGTTCTCGCAATAGTTGTGGATGCGGTCCCCACGGGCGGCAGCCTGATCACGGTATCTTTCGGCCGCGGCCGCGGCATCGCGAATCACCGCATGCTTGAGGCCTACGGAACGGGAGGCACGCATGGCACGGTCGTCCTCGAGGGCAGCTTTGGCGGCCATGTAACCGTGCCACCCTCCGAGGTCCTGCGCGTACTGCCCGATCACCGTGGTGATCGACGGTACTTCAGGGTCACCCTCGACCGAGCGCGCGTACATGCGCCCATATTCGGTCTGGGTCGCAAGCCTCGGCTGGGTCATGAAATAAACCGTCCTTCTCGCTCACGTTGTGATGGCCTCTGAATTCATCAGGCGGCGACTCCACTGGGTATGGCCCCTAGCACCGGTGCAGGATGTCATCAGGCCGCCTCATGTCAGTCTGCCGCCATGAAGCTCCCTCACCGTGCATTAAGACAACCCATGCAGGCCCATGTCATGCAAAAGGCCCCCGCCCGGATGCTTCCGGCGGGGGCCTGATGCGAGCTGTCTCCAGCGCTCTACGTGCGCGATACTGGGTTCGAACCAGTGACCTCTTCGGTGTGAACGAAGCGCGCTACCACTGCGCCAATCGCGCTCAGCACTCGATTCAGTTTAGGGACACCGGCCAATCGAGTCAATTTGAGAGCCCGAGCCTGCCGGTGACACACAACACAAATTTCCTCGGTGCGGATTTGCGCCCCCGGGTGGGGCAAATAGCCCGGAATGCCGCGGGTTCGCGGGGGATTCGGGCGGGACACCTCCGGATTTTGCATCCCCCTCAAGGATGTGTAGAGTATTCATCTGTCAGCGCGACGGACTGAAGGAAAGCCCGCCGAAGCTCAGGTTGTGAAATTTGAGATCGTTGAACATGCGGTTGTAGCTCAGCTGGTAGAGCACCACCTTGCCAAGGTGGATGTCGCGGGTTCGAATCCCGTCAACCGCTCGCAGATTGCTTCACATCGTGGGGCATAGGCCCTGAGTCCTTCGATCAGGACATGGTGAGGTGGTCGAGTGGTTAGGCAGCGGCCTGCAAAGCCGTGAACGCGGGTTCGAATCCCGTCCTCACCTCGCAGTACATAATAAAATATGTATCCAGCGCGATTGGCGCAGCGGTAGCGCGCTTCCCTGACACGGAAGAGGTCACTGGTTCGATCCCAGTATCGCGCACAGATAAGGCCCCGGTTCTACGGAACCGGGGTCTTTGTGCGTCCGACAACGGGCTGGCTCATCATATGCGATCTGATCACGCATGACTGCCCGGAGAGGCCGGACTGACCCACAGGGTTAGCCGATGAGCCCCAACGCACCTTTAAGAATCGCCAAAACCGCCCCTGAACCGGCCAGGATCAGCGCGAGCGTCCTCGCGGTCGACGCCGGTACCCGTTTGACCAGGGGTGTGCCGATTCCTAGCCCCAACAGGACCATGGCGGCAACGCCGACGAAGAGCCACGGCGTCGGCATGGACGCGTGGTGGACGGCCCCTGCCAAGAATTTGGCCGCCAGAGACGTCACCCCCAGTGTCATGAAGACGGGCTGCATGGTCGCGGCGTATTCGGCTTGCTTCCACCGGGTGATCCGGGAATAGACGACCATCGCCGGTGCCGCAACCCCCGCCGTGACATTGAGCAGACCGCCGGCCGCACCGGAAGCGACCGTGAGACCTTTGCCGGACCGTTCGCTTCCCTGGTTGCCAGCAAGAATTACGACCATCCCAAGTAGCACGACGAGACCGACGACCAGTTGCAGGATCGAGCCCGGAGTCAACCGAACGATCACGGCGCCCGGGACCGTGCCGATCAGGGCGCTCGCGCACAGAATCGACCACTGTCTCCAATTGACCATGCGCCACAACGCGCAGGTCAGGAGAAATCCGGAGACGGTGGTCGTGACATTGGTCAGGAAGACGCCATTGGAGCCGCCCAGCGCAATCGCGAAGGCCGGGGCAACCACGAGGCCGACGCCGGTCCCCGAAATCCGTTGCAAAACAGTCCCCAGCAAGACGGCCGGGAGGATCAACCACAGCATGAGGCACTCACCTTCTCCGGTCTCGAGAGCCTCTACTTTTCGACGGGTTCTTCGAGCACTCCCTCACGGGCCAATGCCGTCAGACGTGAGACGGCACGGAAGTATTTCTTCTGGTATCCACCGGACATCATTTCTTCGGTGAAGACCTGGTCGAAGGGAACCCCCGAGGAGACGATCGGCAAATCCTTGTCGTACAAGCGGTCGGCGAGGACGACGAAACGCAAGGCCACAGCCTGAGCGGTAATGGGTTTGACGTTACGCCATGCAATACCCTCGAGCCCTTCGATCAGCTGCCGATAGCGGCTGGGGTGAACCTGAGAGAGGTGTTCGATGAGCCGGTCGAAATCGTCGACGGCTACCTTGTGGCCTCGGTCGAAGCGGGCGGCCACGGCGTCGTCGAATCCATCGTTGTCCACCGGGCGTGGGGCTTCCGGCAATCCACGGTGACGATAGTCTTCGCCGTCGATGCGGATGACGTCGAATTGGTCGGACAAGACCTGGATCTCGCGCTTGAAGTCAGCTGCGGCGAATCGGCCCTCGCCGAGAGAACCGGGCAAGGTATTCGACGTCGCAGCGAGCTTGACGCCCGCATCCGATAATTCGCGCATCAGCCGCGACATCAGAACCGTGTCCCCCGGGTCGTCAAGTTCGAACTCATCGATGCACACCAGGTTGTAATCGGAGAGCGCCTCGACGGTTTTGCGGAACGTCAGGGCTCCCACCAGGTTGGTGTATTCGACGAAGGTGCCGAAGGCCTTCGGACCGGGAACCTGGTGGAAGAGCGAAGCCAAGAGGTGGGTCTTGCCGACGCCGAAGCCACCGTCAAGATAGATGCCCGCTTTGTCGTTTTTCGGTGTGTTTTTGCCAAAGAGCCTCGAGAAGAGTCCCCCGCCCTGTTTTGCTCCGCCGACCGATCGCCCGAATTCTTGCAGAGCTTCGACGGCGTGAGCCTGTGAGGGCTGGTTCGGGTCGGGAATGTACGTGTCGAAGGAGACTTCGCCGAAACGCTCGGACGGTTTGAACCCCTTCAGGAGTTCCTCTGCTGACACGCTCGGACGACGATCGACCAGACGGATAGAGGCTTCGGGCACCTTGCTCCTTAAACAATTTCTCGAGTGCGGTTGCTCGGCGCCGTCTCTGCAGAGACAACGTCCCAGCGAAGCCATGACGGAAGCGTTATGGCCCAAATGCGAGTGTAGCCGCCGAAAACCTCGCCTTCAGCCTCCACCAAGGTATTGAGTATCCGACGACCGAATCCGTGCACGCGAAGCGGAACGATCGTGACACGTTTCTCAATATCGGGAGAGTGAAAGAACGCCGAGACTGCCGCCGTACCGATTACTGGTTGCCTACCATGAACGCAGAGACTCACGTCCCTCGAGAAAGGTCTTGCTTTGTCCAGGAAAAGGAATTCCCCGTCGACAGGCTCCGCCCCAACGGCCGCGATAGCAGCGCTTCAGGAGGCCGGCGTCGCTTTCGAGTTGCATCCCTATGACCACGACGACGCCGCGGAGTCCTTCGGGGCCGAGGCCGCCGAAAAACTCGGACGCGAAGCCGGCCAGGTCTTCAAAACCCTGATGATCACGCATGACAAAGAATTCGCGGTGGCCGTGGTTCCGGTGTCCGGAAGGCTAAACCTCAAGCATGCAGCGGCTGCCATGGGATGGAAGTCGGCGTCCCTCGCGGATCCGGCCGTCGCGGAAAAACGCAGTGGATACGTCGTCGGCGGCATTTCTCCCCTGGGCCACAAAACCCCAGTGACTGTGCTTCTGGACAAGAGTGCCGCCCTCTGCCCCACCGTCCTCGTCTCGGGCGGCAAGCGCGGTCTCGACGTTGAGTTGTCCCCTGCCGATCTGCTGGGCGCCACCGACGGACGTTACGCGGACATCGGAGCCAACTAGCCTATCTCGGCGAAGCTCAGTAGTCGGCTTGGCGCTTCGACAGCTCCACAGGAGACTCCCCCTCGGCGGGCTCCGTCGGTTGCTTCTCGTAGTACAGATAGTCCGGAAGCCACTCGGTGACGGCGTTTTTCCATCGGGCCGGATCCACGTTCCACTCCTTGGTGTGCCGGGCCTTGTGGAAAGGGACCACGCTCACGAGCCGGTTCCTCGAGGCGAGTTCCACCGACGTGTTCGCCGGAACGAATTCGTCGTCCACGGAGTGAATGATCAAGGTTGGAGTCAGGAGCTCACCGCTTCTGGAGAGCCAGTCGAGGTCGGACAGCAGAATCGGAGTATCCAGGCCAGTCATCATCGCGGCTCGCGGTTCCGCCAAGAGGTCGGCCACGAGCTGGCCTGCCCGCAACGGCAGACGCTGCATCCGCGAGTGATAGCGAATCAGCTCAAACCAATCGACCACCGGCCCGTCGAGCACCAGGGCCCGGATCAAGTGCTGGTACTGCGACTTGTCGGCCGCTTGGAGCGCGATCGCGCCGCCCATGGACCAGCCGAACAGCACGACGTCGCGCGCTCCGTTGTCCAACGCGTAACGTATCGCGACCTCGACATCCTCCCACTCGGTGAATCCCAAACCGTACCGTCCGTCTTCCGAAGGCGGAGCATCCCTGTCGTTCCGGTACGAGATATGGACCGTCGGCATGCGCAAGTGCTGGGTCGATTCGAGCGAACGCAGCGTTTCCTGGCGCCCCGCGCCCCGACCGTGAATCATGATCCCCCATGTGCGGCAGGTCGAGTCGGCCGGCGCCGAAACCACCCAGGCCGGTGCTTCGCCGACCGGCAGCTGAAGAGCGATCTCTGTGTAGTCGAAGCCTGCGCTCGCAGGGGTCTCGTAGATCGCGCCGGACCAGCGCCCGCGTTTGGCCACGGACAGGTCGCCTACGCGGACTTCCTCCACGCTTCTGGTCACGGTCTCCAGCCGAGGCGAATAGGTGACGACGTCGCCGATGAGAGCATGACCGCGGCCCCCGTCGAAGAACAGCATGTAGCGTCCGGGCACAAGAGTTTCGTCGTTGGCCGGCAGAGTGACCGTCGAAGGCGGCATCCCTGCCGCGGGCTCGGCCGTCTCATAACCCACGCCGAGGATCCGCAACGATTCGTTGCCAGGCTTCGGCGGCGTCACGATGGTTCGGGCATAGAAGCCCGCTACGGTTGCCACCAAGCCAACGGCCAATCCGGCGGCACCGGCACCCGCGACCAGGCCCGTACGCAACCCGGACGCCCACGGGCGACGGACCTCGACCGGTGCTTGGGAAGAACCAGGCCGCCCCCGCGATGATGTAGGCACCAGTCGCGCCCGAAAGTCGCTCATTCTCACGTGAATCTACCGGCCTTTCGTCAGCGTGCCTTCTTCATCTTCGTGCCCCTTGGCCCGTCAAACAACTCCCAATGGCCTTTGTTTTCCCTAGTAGTATCGGGAATATGAGCAACTTGCTGGTGGTTACCGAGGCAATACTCGGGCAGACAGAGATCGACAACATCAATATTGTGGCGCCCAAGGAAGGTTCGACGCCTCAAGACGACGTCCGTGTCATCGTCCCGACGGCTCTCAACAAAAGGTTATGGCTGGAATTTTTGGACCAGCTCGCGTTGTTGGACTTTGAACAAGCATTTCACGTGGTCTCCCACGCCGAGAAAGGTCCCGCAACGCTGGAAGCGGATGCCGAAAAGATTCTCGAAGGGTCCTTGCAGACCCTGAGTGATTCAGGTTTTCCTGCCCGGGGCAGGGTCGTCGCAGGCGATCCTCTCCAAGCCATGCGGGAGGAAGTTGCTGATGGTATCGACCAGGTACTCATCATCACCGAGCCTCATCCCGTCGAAGACACACTGAATATCCATTGGTCCAACGAAGCGGAAAAGACCCTGGGGGTGCCGGTTTTGCATCTGTACTGGGGCACAGGACATGTCGATGATTAATAACCCATTCAAACGATCAGCTCTCAACACCGATGGCGCCAACTCGAGCGCCTCGGCAGATGGAACCTCCGTGAACCGTACCGAAGTCGAGTGGCAGGAAATCCTCTCGCCCGAAGAGTACTCGGTGCTTCGCGAAGCCGGTACCGAACGGCCTTTCAGCGGCGAATACTGGGACGAGTTCTCTTCGGGAACGTACTCGTGCCGTGCCTGCGGTGCCGAATTGTTCACGGCCGACACGAAGTTCGACGCCCAGTGCGGTTGGCCTTCATTCTTCGCTCCCTTGGCAGAGGATCGTGTCCGTTACATCAAAGACACGGCTCTGGGGATGGAGCGCATTGAGGTGCAGTGCGCGAACTGCCATTCGCATCTCGGACACGTTTTCGAGGGTGAGGGACTGGGAACGCCGACCGATCTCCGCTACTGCATGAACTCCGTGTCGTTGAAATTCACGCCCGCTTCCTAG
This sequence comes from Rothia uropygioeca, assembly GCF_004136585.1. Classification (NCBI taxonomy): domain Bacteria; kingdom Bacillati; phylum Actinomycetota; class Actinomycetes; order Micrococcales; family Micrococcaceae; genus Rothia; species Rothia uropygioeca. The sequence goes on from NZ_NOIR01000005.1 coordinate 38,897, forward strand.
GGGACGCGTAACGTGCCCGGAACACCGGGCTCGACCGGCGCGCCTTATCCAAGGTTTTGACGGACCACCGTAGCCTGACTTACGTGACGGCTAGTCAGGACGAAAAAAGCGCGCCGATCCAGTTCAGGGAAGCCCTGAGCTCGCTTCGGCGTGCTCGCTTCCAACCCGAATTGTCACTTTCGAGCATCGACGCCCCGACCCATCTCGCACCCTATGGTGTGGGCCTCGGGGCGGGTGTTACAGATCCGTCGAACCACGATCAGCAACTTGCGCTGGGGAGGTTCATGCTTCTGTACGACCCTCGGTACCCAGAGGCCTGGGAAGGCGACTTCCGGGTCGTCAGTTATATCCGGGCGACCGTCGAGCCCGATGTCGCGGCCGAACAGATGTTGTCCTCTGTCGCGTGGGATTGGCTTCTCGAAGCCCTCGACCGCAAAGAAGCCCGACACAACAGGGCCGGAGGAACAGCCACCCGTGCATTCTCCCAGGGCTTCGGAATTCTCGAAGAAGACAGCGAACGTATCGAAATCGAGCTCCGAGCATCGTGGACTCCGAGGGGGCCAGACATGCAACGGCACCTCGAGGCATGGGCCGATATGGTCTGCACCTACGCGGGCTTGCCTCCGTTGCCGGAGGACGTCGCCAGATTCCCGGGCAGCGGGATCTGAGATGACCCACGTATCGACTGCGCCCCCAGAGCCGGTCGAGGCGAGCCTCTCCGGCCCGTGAACTAGACTGTTTGTGCACTTGCCTTCGGGCACAATGAACCGCGCGGGAGCTTACGGCCCCGTCCCCGACACGAAGAATGGATTCCCGACCCGTGATTGCGCCATGAAAGACAGTTCGGCGAATACCCAGGACGGTACGGAACCAATACTTTACGGAGAAGGGCTCAGCGCCGGCGAGTTGGAAACCCAGTCCGTCGAATCCGACGGTCTGGTCGCGTCCGACCTCGGGCTCACCCCTGAACTGGTGATTCCGCCTACCGTCAAGCTGAATGAACCAGCTGGTGGAGTCCCTGGAGTCATCGACTCCCCCGCAGGACTACGGCGGGCCGCGGAGAGCCTGAGCGAGGCCGATGGCCCGGTTGCCATCGACACCGAACGAGCATCCGGCATTCGCTACGGCCAACGCCCGTTCCTGGTGCAACTCAAACGGGGCGACTCGCCCATTTTCCTCATCGACCCGGAAGCATTCGATGACCTTTCGCTCATCGACGATGCTCTTCGCGGTACGGAATGGATCATTCACGCGAGCACGCAAGACATCCCCAGTCTGCGAATGGTGGGCATGAATCCGGATGCACTCTTCGACACCGAATTGGCGGGACGTTTGGCAGGTCTGCCCCGCGTCGGCCTCGGAGCCATGACCGAAGAACTTCTCGGCTATACCCTGGCCAAAGAGCATTCCGCGGCAGACTGGTCCAAAAGGCCGTTACCGGAACCGTGGCTCGTTTATGCCGCTCTGGATGTCGAGCTCTTGGTCGATCTTCGCGAGGCTGTGTCGGAGGTTCTGCGCGAACAGGGCAAGCTCTCCTGGGCCATCGAGGAATTCGACGCCATTTGTTCCGCGCCGGACCCCCAGCCCAAACCGGATCCTTGGCGAAAGACCAAGGGGATTCGCCAGATTCGTTCGGCCCGTCAACTCACCGCTCTCCGTAATCTCTGGTACGAACGGGATTCGCTGGCCCAGAGCAAAGACATCGCACCCAAAAAGCTACTTGCGGATTCCGCGTTGATCACGGCCGCCAAAACGATGCCTCAAACCGTTCCGAAGTTGCAAAGAATCCCTGGCTTCCACGCCAAATTGATCCGACGTGAATCGGTCCGCTGGGTCCAGGCGATTCGGGACGCGGCTTCAGGGCGGGACGAGGTTCCGTACAACGTTCCGAGTGATTCGCCGCCGCCAGTCAAGGCATGGGCCTCCAAACGTCCGGACTCGGCCGAGATCCTCAAGCCCGCCAAGGACGCCGTCGCCGAACTTGCGGATTCGTACGGTCTTCCCCAGGAGAATCTCCTGACGCCCGAGCATCTCCGGCGTCTCTGTTGGGACCATCCCTTCGCGTCTTCCGACGAAATCCCCGAATTGCTCGAAAGCTATGGGGCCCGCGCATGGCAGATCGCGCTCGTGTCCCCTGTCCTGGCCCAAGTTTTCGAGGAATAGTCGGTACCGAGAAGACACGCGTAGTGATACCGCGAGTATCGAGTAGATTGTGACTCACGCTATAGGTAACGTGGTGAGAAACACTGCCTCGAGAGGAACACCATGAGCGCTTCACGTCCCGACTACTCCGTTTTGACCGATCGTTGCCCTGACGAGGTAGTCAGTCACGTCTCCCGGGAGATGGTGGATCTCCCCCAAGGCGGCAAGATCGCCGTCCTGACATTGCATAACGATGCCGAACGCCGCCCCGAGACTCTCGGTCCCCGCTCGATCCAGGAATTGCTCAATGCGATCGACGACGTCCGGAAACTCGCCGACGAGGGTTCGGTGGACGGCATCATGATCGAAGGAACCGAGCCGACATTCGCGGCCGGCGTCGACCTGACCCTCGTCGATACCTTGGCCAGAGATCCTGATGCGCCGCTGACCCTCGTCGGGCAGATGGGTCACGATTTCGTGGAATCCATCCGGTCACTACCCGTCCCGACGTGTGCTCGCGTCAACGGAACCGCGCTCGGCGGCGGCTTGGAACTGGCCCTTTCCGCCGACTACCGCGTGGGGCACCCAGGAACCAAGAATATCGGTCTCCCGGAAATCCGACTCGGGCTGATCCCGGGTTGGACGGGCATTTTCACCCTGCCTCGCCTCATCGGTCCCGAAAACGCCGCTCGCGTGATCTTCCAGAACCCGTTGAACAACGGCAAAATGCTCACCTCTGAACAAGCGCGCGAAATCGGAATTCTGGACGAATTGACCCAGGCGAAAGCCGACGATGCCGCCGCACGTACGGAGGCCATCGACTGGTTCGGGAAAGCCATCCGCGAGGAGGTGTCCGTTGAGCGCCCTCATGAGACCGACCAGAACGATCCTTTGTGGTCAGAGGACGGCGACGGAGGCGGCGAGCTACGCGAACGTTTCAACGAGGTTGCCGTAGCCACGGACGGCCTGATCCGCCGCAAGACCTCCGGCGCCAGCGAAGCATGCTGGGTTGCCCTGGACATTTTCCGGAAGGGACCGGTCGAGAACCGGGCGGACTCCCGTCAGCGACAAATCGATGTGCTCGACTCTCTCGCCCGGGGCGACCAGTTCTCTGCGAGCGTCTATTCGATGCTCGAACTGGTCCAGCGCCGGGCCAAACGTCCGTCCATGGTTCCACCGGAAACTGAACCCACTGAGATCAAGAAGGTAGGCGTCGTCGGGGCGGGACTCATGGCGTCCCAGCTGGCGCTTCTGTTCTTGACACGTCTGCAGGTTCCCGTACTCATCAGCGATGTCGAGCAGGCCCGCGTCGACAAGGGTTTAAAGTGGATCACCGACGAGTTGGCCAAGAATGTCCAGAAGGGACGGCTGACCCAGGACCAGTCCGACCGACTGGGCCAGCTGGTCTCAGGGACCACAGACACCTCCGAATACTCCGATTGCGATTTCGTGATCGAAGCGGTCTTCGAGGAGACAAAGGTCAAGCAGGAAGTCTTCGCCAATCTCGAAAAATCCGTGAGGGACGACTGCATTCTCGCTACCAATACGTCGTCGTTGCTGGTCGGCGAGATGATTGAGGGCCTCGAGCATCCCGAGCGCGTGATCGGTTTCCACTTCTTCAATCCTGTGGCCGTACTCCCCCTGGTAGAGATCGTTCGCACGACGTCGACGACGGATGCCGCGATCGCCACGGCCTTCTCCCTTGCCAGGAAGCTGCGGAAGACGGCGGTCGGGGCACGGGATTCTTCAGGATTCATCGTCAACCGCGTGCTCGGCGTCGTACTCTCCGAAGCAGGACGCGCGCTTGACGAAGGCGCCCCTGCCGAACGGATCGTCGAGGCCTTCCAGCCTCTTGGCTTCCCCATGGACTCCTTCGCCCTGATCGACCTGGTGGGATTGCCCATCGGCGTCCACCTTCTGGAGTCTCTGAACAAGTACCAGGGCGAGCGTTTCCACGTCTCTGAGAACTTCAAAAAGCTCAACGAGTCGAAGATCTCCCCCATCTCGAATCAGAAGGGCGGTTTGAGCCCCGAAGCCCAAAATATCGTGGCCGGCGAGGGGGAAGGAAAAGCGGTCGAAGACATTCGGACGAATGTCGAGGACGCACTGGCCTCCGAGATTTCTCGTATGCTGGATGAGGGCGTGGTACCGGATCGGCAGGACATCGATCTGGCCACGATCCTGGGAGCCGGTTGGCCATTCTTCAATGGTGGTCTCACCCGGTACCTGGACCGTGTCGGAGCTTTCGAGCGGACGCGCTGACCCACACCGTGTGGCCACCGAGAGCCCGGGCCAGGGTCAGGTGTTCGATGTGTTCAGGGGTTGGCCCTGCTCCGCGACGCCGCGCCCAGACCCGGGCTTTGGTGTGCCCGGATCTTCCTTGAAGAACTCGGCCGTGGAGCTCAGGTTTCACGGCTCCCCACATCCATGAATGAGGTCAGAATGTCTCACCAGTCCCCCAGTTTGCAGCAATCCCTCGCCGAGACGACGACGGACGACGGCCGCACCTCGTCGGACGACGAATCGGCGGGACGGGCGGCGGCTGAGGGAACCTCGCGACGCCGCGCCATTACCGGCGCTGGGATACTTGCCGGGTCCGCCGCCGTGCTCACCGCTTGCGGATCGGGGTCCAGTGACGATGCGGAGGCAGCGGATATTGACCCGAACAATCCGGTTGACATCGCTGCGGTGGATGACGTGCCCGAAGGAGACGCCGTCAAAGCTTCCGCGGACGGAGTAACCGCCATGGTGGCCCAGCCGACCAAGGGCGTATTCAAGGCCTTCAGTTCCTCATGTACGCATCAGGGTTGTTCCCTGAACGTCCAGAACAAGGCCATTTCCTGCCCCTGCCACTCATCCCAGTTTTCGATCCAGGACGGTTCCGTGCAGGGTGGCCCGGCGCCGAAACCGCTTCCCGAGTACACGGTCAAGGTCGAGGACGGACGCATCAAGCTCAGCTGACGCAGTTCCGCGATCAGGTCGCGATCAGGCCGCGAGGCGACAGGTATTGGACTTTTTCGAGCCGCAACCCTCGACGGGCCCGCGGATCGCTGTGATTACCCCGGTTGAACATCGGCATTAAACGACGAAGGTGCGGGAGGCTCATGAGCCTCCCGCACCTTTTCGGTGAAGAACCTAGTTGTTCCGCACCAGGTTCCTCAAGACGTACTGCAGGATACCGCCGTTACGGAAGTACTCCCGCTCGCCTGGGGTGTCGATTCGGACGTCGGCGTCGAATTCGGTCGTCTTGCCGTCTTCCGATGTTGCCGTCACGTGGACCGTCTTGGGCGTCTTGCCCTCGTTGATCTCGGTGACTCCGGTGATGGTGAACGACTCGGTGCCGTCCAGGCCAAGCGACGAGTGCGACTCGCCCTCCGGGAATTGGAGCGGAAGAACGCCCATACCGATCAGGTTCGAACGGTGAATGCGCTCGAAGGATTCGGCGATGACCGCTTTGACACCCAACAAACGGGTGCCTTTTGCCGCCCAGTCACGGGAGGAACCGGTGCCGTACTCCTTGCCGCCCAAAACCACGAGCGGAGTTCCTTCGGACGCGTAGTTCTGCGCCGCATCGTAAACAGTGCTTTGTTCGCCGCCCTTGGTGAAGTCGCGGGTGAAGCCGCCCTCGACGCCGTCGAGAAGCTCGTTTTTGATGCGGATGTTCGCAAACGTTCCGCGGATCATGACCTCGTGATTACCGCGGCGCGAACCGTACGAGTTGAAATCCTTACGCTCGACGCCGTGCTCGATGAGGTACTTTCCTGCGGGCGTGTCCGATTTGAAGGAACCGGCCGGAGAGATGTGGTCGGTCGTGACCGAGTCCCCCAGCTTGAGGAGGACGCGAGCATTCTCGATGTCCTCCACAAGGTCCGGCTCCATGGTCATGCCGTCGAAATACGGTGGCTTGCGCACGTAAGTCGAGTTCTGGTCCCACTCGAAGGTGTCACCGGTCGGGGTGTCCAGGTTCTTCCAACGATCGTCACCGTCGAAGATGGTGCCGTATTCGGTGTTGTACTGATCGGTTGAGACCGAGGCGTCAATGATCTGCTGTACCTCGGTCGGATCCGGCCAGATGTCCTTGAGGTAGACATCATTGCCGTCTTCGTCCTGGCCCAGCGGATCGTTCTCGAAGTCGAAGTCCATCGACCCGGCCAACGAGTAGGCGATGACCAGCGGCGGGGAAGCCAAGTAGTTCATCTTGACGTCCGGGTTGATGCGACCCTCGAAGTTGCGGTTGCCGGAAAGGACCGACGTAACCGACAAATCATTGTCGCTGACTGCCTTGGACACTTCGTCCTCGAGCGGGCCCGAGTTGCCGATGCACGTGGTGCAACCGTAACCGACGATGTAGAAACCGACGCTCTCGAGCTCCGACATCAGGCCGGCTTTCTCGTAGTAGTCGGTGACGACCTTGGAGCCCGGAGCAATTGAGGTCTTGACCCACGGCTTCGCCTTGAGACCCTTGGCTGCGGCGTTGCGTGCCAGCACGCCTGCGGCCATCATGACGGAGGGGTTGGAGGTGTTGGTGCACGAAGTGATGGATGCAATGGCAACCGCACCATGATCCAACTCGAATTCGCGGCCGTCCGGCATGTCCACCTCGACAGGGTGGGAGTGACGTCCATGAGCCGATGAAGCGGCAGAGACACGGCGCGGACGCTGTTCCTCGGTCACCTCAGGCGAATCGTCCACGGCGGGAGCGTCAGAAGCCGGGAAAGACTCTTCGCCCGACTCGGGCTCCTTCTGGTCGACGTAGTTGTCGAGGTCAGTGCGGAACTGGTTCTTGGCGTTGGTCAGTGCAATGCGGTCCTGCGGACGCTTCGGACCGGCGATCGAGGGAACCACGGTGGAGAGGTCCAGCTCGATGTACTCGGAGTACGCCGCCTCGTCGCTCGGGTCGTGCCACAGGCCCTGTTCCTTGGTGTACTTCTCAACCAGGGCGACCTGGTCCTCGCTGCGGCCGGTCAGACGCAGGTACTCGAGGGTCACGTCATCGATCGGGAAGATCGCGGCGGTCGATCCGAACTCGGGGCTCATGTTGCCGATGGTCGCACGGTTGGCCAGCGGAACCTCCGTCACGCCCTCGCCGTAGAACTCGACGAACTTGCCTACGACGCCCTGCTCGCGGAGCATCTGGGTGATCGTCAGTACGACGTCGGTCGCGGTCGAACCCGCGGGGATCTTGCCCGTCAGCTTGAAGCCGACGACCTTGGGGATCAACATCGACACGGGCTGGCCGAGCATCGCGGCCTCGGCCTCAATGCCGCCCACGCCCCAGCCGAGAACGCCGAGGCCATTGACCATGGTCGTGTGTGAATCGGTTCCGACAAGAGTGTCCGGGTAGGCGCGCAGGACCCCGTCGACCTCGCGCGACATCACGGTGCGCGCCAGGTATTCGATGTTCACCTGGTGCACGATGCCCATTCCCGGAGGAACGACCTTGAAGTCCTCGAATGCGGTCTGCCCCCACCGAAGGAACTGGTAACGTTCGCCGTTGCGCTGGTACTCGATGTCCATATTGCGTTCGATGGCGTCCTTGTTGCCGAACGAATCGATCTGCACGGAGTGGTCGATCACGAGCTCGGCAGGAGCCAGCGGGTTGATCTTGGTGGGATCTCCGCCGAGGGACTTCACGGCCTCGCGCATGGTCGCGAGGTCCACGACGCAGGGAACGCCGGTGAAGTCCTGCATGATCACGCGAGCCGGAGTGAACTGGATCTCGGTGTCGGGTTCGGCTTTGGGATCCCAGCTAGCCAGGGCCTTGATGTGCTCATCGGTGATGTTCGCACCGTCTTCGGTGCGCAGCAGGTTCTCGAGCAGAACCTTGAGGCTGAAAGGCAGCTTCTCTGCACCTTCGACCTTGCTGAGTCGGAAAATTTCGTATTCGGTTCCGTTGACGTCCAACGCGCCCTTGGAACCGAAGCTGTCCACAGTGCTCATTGCTTGGGACTCCTCTCGCCACTGTCATTTCCAGGCGTAGTTCCGCGTCCCTAGGTGAGTCCTAGCGGTTGCGCGCTCAGCATGAGCGCAATTGTTAGGTGTGATGCAAACCTTTAGAGACACAGTGACACTAAGCCTTCTCTTCAGCAGTCTACCTTCTGTGCCCAACGGTGTTCTCATGTGACGACACCTTTAGCCCGTGATGAAAGGTCTAGTTGCGGTGGGGTTCGAAGACCGCGATCGTCTCCACGTGATGCGTATCCGGGTACATGTCCAGCCCCTGAACGCCGGTCAGCTGCCAGCCGGAAGCACGCAGATAGCCCGTGTCCCGTCCCAAGGCCGCCGGGTCGCACGCGACGTACACAATCCGTCGGGGCCCGATCTCCGCGAGCGCTTCCATAACGCGCCGCCCTGCACCCTGTCGGGGCGGATCAAGCACAATGACGTCCGGTCGCCCCTGCGGTATCCGCCCGCCGCGCGAATCTCGGCGAGACCGCCCCGTGCCCCCGGAATCCCACTTTCTCAGCGCTTGTTCCACGCCGGCTTTCGTGGCCACCACATTCGCTTCGCGTGCGCAAGGTGTCCGTGAAGCTCCCTCTGGTCCGAAGTTGAATTCGGAATCCGCGGCGGTCACGGGCGATCCTTCGACGCTCCACACGGTCCCGCCTTCACCGACTCTGTCGGCGAGGGCCGCGGTCAGCAGACCGGCTCCCCCGTAGAGGTCCCACGCTATCTCGCCGGTTCGCAGATCGCTGGCTTCCTCGACGATTCGAGCCAGTCGTTGCGGAGCGTTCTTGTGGTTCTGCCAGAACCCGCCAGCGCTGACTCGGAAGGCAGCGACCGTTCCGTCCGGGAACGATACTTCTTCGTAGACTTCGGGTTCTCCCCGGACCAGTTCGGAATCCGGTTTTTCGCCTCGCTGACGGCCTGATACGGACGCGGGCACGATGACTGCCGAGGCCTCAATGCCTGCGGGAAGGCACGTCGCCAACTCGACGTCGATGTCGTCGACGATGTCCTCGGGTACGGCTCCCTCCTCGGCGGTGAAGAGGATGAGGGGCGGAAGACCTGTTGCCGGAGCGGCGACGTCGACCCTCTGGATATTGCGCCATTCGCCTTCCCACAGGTGCAGGTTGTTGATTTCAGGAACGGCGAACGGGAGCTCACTGACTGGAATGATCTTCGAACCGTGGTACGGGTGCATTCCCAAACGGCCGTTCTCGTCCACGGCCCAGTGCACGCGTGTTCGCCAACCTCCGCTCGTCCCGGAGCCCAGAGGCTCGACCACGAGTTCCCGGAGCAAGGGAGAATCCTGATCCACGCCGCCCAAACGGGTCAGTTGCTCGGAAATGACGTGCGATTTGAGCCGCAATTGCGCCTCCGGGCGGATGTGCCCGTAGTCCGCACCCCCGACGGGGAGCTCGTGCGCGAGCGCATCGGCCAACGGCCATGGATGGTTTCTGCGGTCCGACGAGGGTTCGTGCACCTCGAGGACGTGAGCATGGGCGAATCGATTGCCCTTGCCCATCGAGTCCACTCGGACCCGCAGTCTTTCACCCGGCACGGCATCGCGGACGAAGATCACTTGTCCCTCGTACCGACCGACGCTCGCACCACCGTGCGCAATCGCGTGGGTCGTAACTTCGAATTCGTCTCCAGGTTGGATCACGGCAGATTCTCCTCGTCTTCGTGTCCGAGGCGCCACGGAACCATTGCCGTGACCACCCCGGGTTCTTTCCGTAGCGCCGCCGCGATCTTGCTTCCCGAACGGTGATGCAAAAGCTTGTCCCACCAGTGCTCCAAAACGTACTCCGGGACGTAGACGATCACGACGTCGCGCGGTGAGGCTTTGCGCACTTCTCGCACATGTTCGATCACTGGGGTCACGGGGTCACGGAAGGGCGATGCCAGGATGGTCAGGGGCACAGGTACCTCGTAACGATCCCATAATTCCCGGATTTTCCGGGTACCGGCCTCGTCGACATTGAGCACGAGTCCTTCAATCGTCGAGGGGCGGGTCGCTCGTGCGTAGGCCAGCGCCCTGAGCGCGGGCTTTCGGAGGCGAGGCACGACGACCATGGCGTGTACCCGCGACGGAAGGGCCTTGAGAGGGTTCTTCTGCTTCACGGCAAGCTCCTGGTCGATTTTCCGGTAGTGCTTTTTGATGGCAAGAGTCGCCAATGTAACCAGGCCGACCACCAGAACGGTGACCCACGCGCCCTGAGCCAGCTTGGTGACCAGGACCACGGCCGTAGCCAGAACGGTTGCCACCAAGCCTATCGTGGTGACGACCTGATCCCGGATGAGTCGCCGTCGTGGCTGAGTCTCCAGCACCACCCGGATGTCGTTGCGACGTTTGAGGAAAACGGCGGCCTGCGTCAAAGACATTGAGAAAAGCACGCCCACCACATAGAGCTGGATGAGGTCGTTGACGTCCGCTCGGAAGGCCAAGGTTACGACCAGTGCGGCCACACCCAGCACGATCTCCCCGTTGGCGTACAACGAACGGTTGCTTCGTGCCTTGAAGTGGACGGGCAAATACCCTTGTTCGGCCATGGTCGACGCCAGGATCGGGAAACCGGCGTACGCGGCCGCCGGAGCCAGGAGGAGGAACAGCACGGTGCTGACCAGAAATACGTCGAAGAACAGGTTGTCTCCGGTTACGGCTTGTGCCACCTGCGCCAGAATCGGGATCTGGTGAAAGTCCGCCGGCATGGCGCGACCGGCCACCACGAGTTGCGTCGATTCGAGTGTCACCACTGCGCCGCTGGTCCGTGCCAGGTAGAGGATCCCCACCAAAGCGACGGCCGTCGACAGCCCCATTGTCACGAGACTCCGCGCCGCGTTGCGAGCCTTGGGAGCACGGAAGAATCGAGCCGAATTGCTGACCGACTCAACGCCCGTCAACGTCACTGCGCCGGATGAGAAGGATCGGGCAACCAGGAGCAGCAAGCCGAACCCGGTCAAGGAATTGGATTCCGCTGTCTCAGGGCGGACGTAGAAATCTGCGCTGGGCGCCCGACCGAGGACCCCGAACCAGGACTCCACGATGCCGACGGACAGGACCAGCCCCAGACACAGGATGAACAACAATGCAGGCAGAAGAGCGATTCGCCCCATGAAATGCAATCCGCGGATGTACAGGAAGGTCAGAAGGACCACCAAGACGGCAGCGACCCACATTCGATGCCCCGCAAGGGCAGGTATCAAGGTTGTCAGGTACGAAGAGGCTGATGAGACCGAGACGGCCACGGTCAGCACGAAGTCGAACAACAGGCTGGCTCCGGCCGCCGCGCCGGTTCTGGGCCCCAGACGATCGCTGACGACGTGATAATCACCACCCGAGACGGCGACGTCGCGGATGTTGTAGCGGTACGTGCCGATCACCAGGAGCAGGACGACCGCAACGCCCAATCCGATCCAGGGTGACATGACCACGCCTGCCGAACCGGCAAGGGCCAGGACCATGATGATCTCGTCCGGGGCGTAAGCAATCGCCGAGAACCCGTCCGCGCCGAATACCGGCAGCGCCGCGCGTTTAGGCAAGGCCAGACTACGGATTTGCTCCGTCTCTTTGGGCGCCCCGAAGAGGGCCCGCCGCGCGCTCGTAGGAAGTGATTGCACAATGCCATAGGCTACCCCACACCCCCGTGGGGGTCGCGGTGCATTACCCTGGAGATCAGACCCGCTGGATCGACGATCGAGCGCTTTCACAGTCCCGGCAAACGTCAGGAGCCATTGCACCGTGCCTCACTTCGTGATTATGGGCGCCGGGCGAGTCGGAGTCATGCTCGCCCATTCCCTTGAGGCCGCGGGCCACACCGTGGCCATCATTGATCAGGATGAACGCGCTTTCAGGCGTCTTCGCAAGGATTTTGACGGCAAAAAAGTCAAGGGCGTCGGTTTCGACCGCGAAACCCTCAAACGCGCAGATATCGACGGCGCCTATGCGTTTGCTGCGGTGTCCAATGGCGACAATTCGAACATTCTGGCCTCGCGTGTAGCCCGCGAAACTTTCAAGGTCTCGCACGTCGTCGCCCGCATCAATGATCCCAACCGCGCGGAATTCTTCCAAAGACTCGGCATTCCTACGGTCGCCGCGGTTCGGTGGAGCACCGACCAAGTACTGCGCCGAATTCTGCCCGAGCAATCGATGACCGGTGACTACCGTGAAGCCTCAGGTCGTTTGGTCCTGGCCGAATTGCAGCTGCACGAGGACTGGACGGGGCATCCTCTGAGCGACATCGAGGAGGCGGCTGACGTACGCATCGCATTCATCACCAGGTTCGGCGAGGGAATGTTGCCCGGCTCGGACACGAGTTTTCAGCAGGGCGACGTCGTCCACGCGATGATTCGCACCCAAGAGATGAATACGGTCGCCAGAACCCTTTCTTCGCCACCGGCAGAGCTCGAGGACGAACCTTTCGAACCGCGGCTCAGCCAGCGGGCGTGGGGCAAACCAGCATCGACCGTCGAGCGGACCGATACGGGCGAAAGCCAGCGGGACGCCGGAGAATCAGGGCTTCAACGCGGCGAAGGAGAGGAATAACGTGCAGGTATTGATCGTGGGCGCGGGCTCCGTGGGCTCGTCCATCGCATTCGAGCTACTCGGCCACGGACACCACGTCACGATTCTCGACGAAAAGCCTGAAGCCATCGGCCGGTCGGATCTGCGCGGGGCAACGTGGCTGATCGGCGACGCTTGTGAGCTGTCCATTCTGCGTCAGGCCGATCCCCAAAACGCCGATGTCATCGTTGCGGCGACAGGCGACGACAAAACCAATTTGGTCGTATCTCTCTTGGCCAGGTCCGAATTCGGCGTCCCGCGGACCGTGGGCCGCGTTAACAACCCCAAGAACGAATGGTTATTCGATGATGCGTGGGGTGTGGACGTCGCGGTCTCCACTCCGCGTCTCATGACGGCATTGGTCGAGGAGGCTGTCGAAGTCGGCGACGTCGTCCGGCTGCTCAATCTGCAAACCGGCGGAGCGACGCTGATCGAATACACGGTTCCGACGGACCACGCATTCGTCGGGTGGACCGTCGAGTCCGTCGAGTGGCCCGCAGAAACCACTCTTGTTGCAATCCTGCGCGATGGGATCCCCGTGACGCCGACCGGAGACGACGTACTCGAGGGAGAGGACGAACTGTTCCTCATCACCACGCCGCAGGGAGAGCAAGACCTGCGTTCCTTGTTCAATGCTCAGACCGAGAGCGAAACGGATGAGCAAGATGACGACGTCGTCTCGGAGGAGCCGGGCCTGGACGAAACGGCCCACGGCCAAGAGCTCTAGGTCTTGGCCGATGCGTCTTAGGAGGTTGCCTCGCTCTGAGACCTGGTTTCCGCGGGGCGAGTCATCATCCACGCGAGCCACAGGCAGAACGCGTACAGCGGTATTCCCATGATCAAGCGACTGATGCCCAAGGCCGTCACGTTGTCGGCGAAGAAAAAGGGCAACTGGACCGCCAAACGAACCACGAACATCACGACCAGGATTCCCGTGGCCGTTTGATAGGCCCGAAGCCTGCCGGGCTGGCGCCGCCAGTTCATATCCTCCCCACGGAGCATCCCGAAGACAACGCCGAGCAAGGGCCAGCGGACCGCCATCGAGATGGCCAGACCCACCGCGTAGGCCCCGTTCGTCCAGAAGCCGACGAGGTAGTAGTCGATCGGTTTCCCGCCGGCGTGTGCGAAGAAGGCGCAGATGAGAACGCCGACCGCACCGGAAAAGGCTTGAATCTTCTGCCCACCGGTGATGAATCGGATGATCGAGATGACCACGGCCAGACCGATCGCGATCACGAGCGACGTGGACAGAGAAGACGTGATGATGAAACACGTCAGGTAGGCCAATGACGGCAAGACGGCTTCGACGAGGCCTCTCACTCCCCCGATCGCGTGCATGACGTCGATCTGCCCACTCTCGTCCCGCCGAAATGCGCCTGATTTTCCGTAGGCGGCGGCCATCTGCTGACCGAAGGACGGCGTGCCGTCGGCTTGGTCTCGGTTTTCCGGTCGACGCCCTGGACCGTTTGCGTCCCGTTGCTCCATCGTGTTGATGCTCTCCAGTCGGTCTAAAGCTCTTGATGCCGCGATACGATCTCGTACCGCGGATTGTAAATGACCGGGACGCCGCCGAGGAACGCAAGCATGCCCGAGCACCGCAGTCGCGTCCCCGCGCCGATCCCGGGGACGGTCCTCTGTCCGTGCCAGATCAGTCGTACGTGCGTTCCCGGACCGAGCGGCGCATCGGCATCCTCGAAATGCGGCATGTCCATTGCAATCGCCGAAGTGGGCGCGGCAAAGGAGCCTTTGGGAAGCCTGTGGCGAGCATCCGACGAAACGGTGCGATAGCTCGCGGTGATATCAACTTCGGCTTCGTACTGCGGAAGCGCGTCGACGGGTTGGATGTGTACCTCGTTGACCCTCCCCTCGACAAGCACGCGGATGCGCCGCATTCTCTGGTCCGAATGATCCATCGAACCGTGAACCGGCAAGGGTTTAGCCAATCTGCGTGATCTCCGGTCCTCGCTCCGGCACATCGCTGCTCAGGGTGCGCTTTTCGTCTTCGTTGGGGTCCCTGCGCACGGCGTTGTCGGGTATCTTCAGTGGCAACAAGTCGCGCGGAGCCATCGGATCCTGGCCCCGGACCACCACGAGAGCGCGGAAAATACGTTCCATCTCGCGTGCGGCACTCCTCTTGACGGCAGCGTCACCCGAGAACACCCCGCGAAGGAACCAGCGGGGGCCGTCTACACCCACGAACCGCGCAACGCGGTACCCGCGGTCACCATTGGGCATGGAAGCGGGCAATTTGGCGATCACCTGACGGCCCAAGGCCCCGTCCAGGATGTCGACGACGCCGTTCTGCTCACGCACTGAAGCCGCGAGTTCGGTGCGGATCTCGGACCACAGTCCACGACTCTTGGGCGCAGCGAACGGCTGCACCTGCAGAATCGCTCCGTTCTTTTGGAACGTCACCGAGACCACGGATTGGTTCCTCTGATCGACGTCAATGCGCATGTCCACGGTTTCGTCCGGCTTGATCCGGAGGCCGCCCAGATCGATATAGGAGTCATCGGTTTCGATTTCGGTGACGTCGAACGGGCCCGTGACGGAGCGGTCCGGCTCGTGGGCGATTGCTTCCTCGGCCGCAGTAGCGGCCTGCTCGGCCTCATCGATGTCTTCGTCGTCCTCGGCGTTGATCAGATCACGATCGGGCCGGCTCTCGTCCTCGGTCTTCACCGGGCGGTCTTTCGCGGGTTTTTTCTCCGCGGTATCGGTCTCTTGCGGGGTCGCTTCTTCTTCGGCCTCGCTGGCCTTCTTCTTGTTGCCGAATCCCAGCACGATAGTCCTTTCTAGTCAGTTCCGGTCGAGCCGAATCCTGCCGCGCCTCGTTCCGAGAGCGGCAGTTCCTCAACCACGTCAAAAGTCGCATGCTCGTATTTCTGGATCACGAGCTGCGCGATGCGGTCGCCTCGGTGGACCTCATATGGCACATTCTGGTCCGTATTGAGCAAAGTGACCATGAGCTCGCCGCGATATCCCGAATCGACGGTGCCCGGCGCGTTGACGATCGTAATGCCGAATTTCGCAGCCAGGCCCGAACGCGGATGCACCAGGCCCACATATCCATCCGGCAGAGCGATGGCCACCCCGGTAGGCACCAGGGCCCTTTCTCCCGGGGCCAGCACGACGTCCTGTCGGGAGCGGAGATCGGCACCAGCGTCGCCGTTTTGCGCGTATGCGGGGGCCGGAAGTTCCGGGTCCAACAGAGTGATCTTGACGTCGACGGTCGGTTGCATGAAACGTTTTCCTGGATCGGTGGCTGGTCTGAAATGAACGGTGGGTTCAGCGGTTGGTCCGCCTGGAACTCGCTCGTCCTTAGACACTGTAACGGTTCGGCATGGTTACCACCTGGGTCTGTGGCCAAGATCCGCTTTTCCGTGGGATTCCGCGACCCCGGGTCGGGCTCATGGCGCCCTGCCTTTCCGTCTCTGCCTCCCAGAAGAATCTTTTGGGTCGCGTGCGAGTTCCGGCTTGCCTCTGGCGACGCGTATTCTTGACGTTATGTCTGACTCCGTCTCCCCGAACGCCGACGACGCCGGGTTCGGCTCTTCCTCGGCCGTCGAATTCCACGAAAAGCTCTATCCTTCCCCAGGGGTGTGGGTCTGTGTCGTGGTCTTCGGCTTTGCTTGCTTTGCCGTGGGCGCGCCGATCAATATTCCGATCGCCATTTTGGTGGCGATCGTTCTCGCCGCGACCCTGGGTCTTATCCTGTACGCTTCATCGCCAGTCCTCGAGGTGACCGCGGATTCCCTGCAGGTCGGTCGCGCGCATATTGAACGCGAATATGTGGGAGAGGTCGAGATTTTCCGCGGGGAGAACGCCCGCATTGCCTGCGGACCTGCCGCTGACGGCCGGGCCTATATGAATTTCCGACCGTGGGTGTCCCCCGTGGCTCGTATTCACTTGGTCGACCCGGCCGATCCCACGCCGTATTGGCTCACCAATTCGCGCCGCCCGGAAGAGCTGGCCCTGACTTTGGGCACGGACCCCGAAATGCAGGAGAACCGCACCCCTTCGGTCAATCAGGTGGTCGTCGAGCCCGAGGACGAGGACTCGACCCAAGGATGAGGCCGAGGGGCCTCACGCCGGTCGGGAACGCGTCCCGGGAAGCGTCGCTTTTTCGGACATGCTCCTTGTCGGTGTGTTGCCCCGTCGCCCCACCGCATATTGGTCGACGGACCGGCTCGTCCGCGGAACCGAGTCCACAATGGTTCTTGGCGGCGGAGCGTCCCGTGAGAGCGCAAAAAAGGGAGGAACTCGAGGTTCCTCCCTTTTGCCGCCATAGGCCGCCTACGTTGCGTAGCTGCCGTCGTCTCAGGCCTCGCACTCCACGCAGTAGAACAATCCGTCTTCTTCGCGAGCAATCTGGGAACGGTGACGAACCAAGAAACACGAAGCACAGGTGAATTCATCCTGCTGCGCAGGAAGCACGACCACGGATAGTTCCTCATGGGACAGGTCTGCTCCGGGGAGCTCAAAACTTTCGGCCGCTGCGTTCTCGTCCTCATCGACCACGTTGGACTGCTGGTCGCTGCGGTGCGACTTCAGCTCCTCGATGGAATCGGAGCTGCTTTCTTCGTCTTGCTTGCGCGGGGCGTCGTAATCGGTAGCCATGTGTGTGTCACGCTTTCGTCGGTATTTCTCGGTAGGCCCACGTAGCCTGCCGATCATCGTGTGGTTCTGCTACCAGCTTGTGCACCCGTTGACCTCGTTATGAAGTATGCGTCGAACTCAATGCCTGCCGGTATCGCGATGATTGTTCACTATTGAGCCCGGTTGTGTCCAGCCGATTTTACTGTCAGCGGATTTGACGAGGTGCAGGGTGTCCCGACGTCGGGTCCCGAAGCGGTATTCTTTGTGGAGAAACGGGCGCGAAAGCACTGGTCGCGAACGCGTCGGAGCGGAATCAATAAGGAGAACTGATGGATCGGCTGACCTTCGTGGGAGTCCAAGACGACGGCGAACACCTCGTTCTCGAGTCTGCGGACGGCGAGCAGCGATACCAAGTTCGCATCGACAATAGCCTGCGCAATGCCGTGGTGAAGGCCCGGCGAGCCCAGGCTCCGCGCGGCCTGAGCGGGCGCGGGGACTACGGTCCACGTGATATCCAGACGCGGTTCCGCCAAGGAGCGACTGTTGACGAAATCGTCGCCGAGTCCGGGTGGAAGCCCGAGCGAGTACGTCGCTACGAATGGCCGATCCTGGCCGAACGCGCGCACATCGTGACCGCCGCACGCAACGTCGTCGTGAGGTCCCTCGACCCCCGCTCTCGAGGACGCAAAACGCTCAACGACCAGGTCGTGGCGGTGCGTGAGGACTGGAATTTCGCAGAGGGCGATGCCCAGTGGAACTCGTGGCAACGCGAAGACGGGCAATGGAACGTCACAGTCTCGGTCAACTATTCTCAGCCGGCCCTCGCTCAGATTCCGTCCGGGGCCGATTTCCCGGCTCGGTTCGTGTACAACCCCGCGAACCAGACCGTGGTCGCCGGCAACGCCGTCGCTGAGTTCTTGTTCGGACAGCCGCATGAAGACGCCGAGGAGCTCGTTTCCCCAGAAAACGAAGACCCGGCGCAGGCCGACTCGCCCGGTGGGCCCACCGAAGAAGCAGCCTCCCCGTCCGATCCGGCAGATGAGGGAACGGGACCCGAGGCCGTTTCTTCCGCGGACCAGGATGCGTCAAGCGCATCGGGAGAGCCGGCGCCCGAGGAAGCCGGATACGAAGAGTCGGCACCGGCGCGGAAGCATTTGCGGGCGGTCGCAGACGATGAGCCGAATGCCACCGAATCGCTCCTGGACGAGCTCGAGGCACGTCGGGGAACCGCGGCCGGAAGCGATCCGGACAGCGACCAACACATCACGGGCCTGACCGAGAAACTTCCCGAACCAGATACCGACGCAGACGACGACAATGCTTCCTCGACCGCAAAGCGCGACGCCGCGACCGACAGCGATCCACGGGGCAATCGCTCACGCGGCGGTCGCCCGTCGGTACCGAGTTGGGACGACATCGTCTTCGGCCAACATCGTCCCAAAGACTAAGTGTGACGAAACCGGCGCACGACTCGCCACGGGGAGGCAGTAACGGTATTTTTAGGTGTTACAGGTAGTCAACGACCTGAGACCGCACGCTATGCACAAAGGTTTTCATGGGGAAAAAGCGTCGTAAGACACGTCCTGGGAGCGGCACTCATTCTGCGCTCCCCCACAACGATCAGGAGCCGAAGGATTCGTCCACAGAGGACGCAGCCGCCTCGGCCCCTGGTTCCGACGCGTCGAGCCGAAACGGGAGCCCAGAAGCAGAGCCCGCAGGCCCCCGGACGGGGAAGGCACAATCCCCCTCGAACAGTTCCGCTGACGGAACGGAATCCTCAGTCCAGAGCACAGATGACCCTGACACGGACGAGACCCAGGACCTCGCTCCGGGATACGAGTACGTCGGACAGCAACCGAACGTTTATTCGCCCGAAACGGAACCGCTCCAGAGCCTGAATGACGAGCTCTTTGCCGATGCAAAGATTCCCCAAACCAAACGCGAGCGTCGCGAACAGGAACGGCGCCGGGCAGCCGCGGCCGCCGAACTACGACGCAGAGAACGTCAAGCTGCTGAATCGACACGTCAAACGGAGGAGAAGTCCGGTCACGACGTCGCCGCCCCGGGGGGAACCGCAGGAGCCCCTGACGTTGCAGGTACTGCAAGCGCTCATCCGTCGACGGCGCCCACCGGCCCAGTGCTCTCGACTGGCGGCGCGGGTTCCACCCGGTGGATTCAGCACGAGAACTCCGCCCCTTCGAAGAATTCCGGCCCGGCCGCGGCCGCGACAGCTCCAGGCTCCGGCCCTGCTTCTGAAGCGGATTCCGACCAGTCGCATTCGTCCGGCAAAAAACCGCTTTTGTGGGCTGGAGCGGCGGTTCTCGCGGTTGCCGTGATCGGTGCAGGCGCCACGGCGGCATTCATCAACCACGACGACGACTCATCAAAGGTCACGGGCAATTCCTCCTCCACGTCCTCGAGCTCTCCCAGTTCCTCGAGTTCCTCGTCAAAGCCTGCTTGGTCGAGCCCTGCACCTCCGCCCACGCCAACGGTCATCGAGCAACAGCCCGAGCCGACCGACCCTTATGGCGAGGTGACGCAGGCGCCTGCGCCGGTGGTACCGACCGAGGCTCCTCCGGCTCAGGAGCCCACGGCCCCCGCACCCACCTCTGCCGAGCCAACGCAACCTGCCCCGACGACGCCGGAAAAGACCGAGGAGCCGACCCAGGCGCCAACTCAGGAGCCGACCCAGGCGCCGACTCAGGAGCCGACTCAGGAACCCAGCCGGGGAACTCCCGAGCAACCGACACAACAGACGCCACCGGCTCCGTCATCGGCCCCCGCGCAAACGGGGAGCACGGCTGCCGATGAGCGAGCTGGGAACGCCGGGCAACCTGAGCAAGAGGGCAGTCCAGGAGCCTCCGGGTCCGCTGGCCGTTGAGTCCGGTCCCATATGGTCCCGAGACATCGTGGGCTCGAGGAACGGGTTTGTCCTCGCGAATGGGCTTAGCCCCTAGCTTCCAGCACCGACCCAGGCCCTGAGGGGAACCGACCGTTCTTCCTCGGTCCACGAACCGTGTTGTCCGACCATCTTGAGTGCCCCTGTGTTGGTGCGCCGCACGTCGTACAGGGCCAGCGAACCGTGTGCGGCAACGATAATGTCCCCGATGCGATGCCTGACTTCGGGCCGTATGCGGTCTCCGAAGTATCCGGCGGAAATCAGCTCCTCCCTGTCGAGGATCCACGCACGATCTCCGAAATGATGAGCCCAGGCTTCGACGAGACGACGACGCACAGCAGCGTCGTCGGGATCCTCGAGATGCAGTTGCACCATTCTCGGCTCACCGGCTGTCAGCCGGACACCAGCCACCAGCTCGGGAATGTTCGAATAGTCCACACGGTCTGCTTCGGGGACATCGACCATTCCGTGATCGGCCGTGAGGAGAATCAAGGTATCGGGGCCAACTCGAGACGAAAGCCTCTTGAGTCCGTGGTCCAGTTCTTCGAGAGCTTCCAGCCAACGCTCCGACGTGCAACCGTGCTTGTGGCCGGTCTGATCCAATTCTCCCCAGTAGAGGTACATGAACGTCGGGTTCCGGGTCTTGAGGATATCCGCTGCTTGGCTCACGCGAGCAAGCGTCGATCCAGCTGCCACGAAGCGGCTCCCGCGCAGCGCCGCCCGGGTCAGAGCGCTGTCTTCGTATGCGGACATGGACACGGTGACGGCGTCTCCGAGACCGTCGATCCGCTCAAAGATTGTCGGATTGGGTTGCCAATGCAGCGGATCCACGGCGGGGTCCCATCCGGAGAGCTGGTTCACGACGACGCCCCGATCAGGATCGACGACGTCGTAGCCGACCATGCCCGTCTGTCCCGTCGGCATGCCTGTTCCGAGTACGGCGAGGGATGCCGCGGTCGTCGACGGCAAGGCGGAATCGAGCTCGCCCAGATCGAGGGATTTCCGGAGATGAGGCGCATGTCCGCCGTGTCGAGAGAGCAAACTGCTCCCCAAACCGTCCACGAGCACCACACACACGTTACGATAAGGCCCTCGTCCTTTGCCGTTTGCGGCAAGGCGCTCGCCGAGGTCCAACGAGTCCGGGAATTCGGTGCTCCGCTCGGACTCCGCGACCGGTCTGTACAGGGACGCCGCCGAGGTCATGAGGTCGGCAATCGATGCCTCCCCGTACCGAGGTGGGGCCGGGAACGCTTGTCCCGTCAGATCCTTACGAGGGTTTTTGCAGCTCATGCCTGGGTCCGACATCAGGAGTGGACGGTTCCGGACAGTGCAGTGTTCGCCCGACGCAGTGCCCGCGCGAATTCTTTGGCATCCTGCACTGCCTGCTGGCCGTCCGCCTCGGCGGAGATGCGCAGGACGACGTCTTCCCTCGCCGCGACGCCGGTGTAGCCGTGGTCGGCGTCGCACTGGGGGTCTGAGCAACCGGCCGGCTGGAGATCGAGGCGATGGCTTCCGGTCCAGGACATCATCAGGGTGACTTCGGCGGCCAGCGCATCAGAGGTGTAGTTCTGCGGTTGCCTGTAGGCATACGAGAGTGTGACCGACGTGAGATTACGAATGGGAACGGTCTCGGTCGAGACGTGGGCGACGACCTGATTTCCGTCTTCGTCCAAGGTTTGGTCATCAACGTGCGTGATCTGAACGATTTCCCCGGCCAAGGCCACCACGGTCACATGGCGGTGAACTTCGGTCTGATCGAAGTGGGTCTCCAAGTGAACCAGGTGTGAGGATGGGATCTGCCCATCCAAGGCATCCCGCACCACGTCGCTGACCAACTGAGGGTAAAATCCCGCGTTGACGATATCGCGGTCTAGGTTCTGCCCGTTGTTTCCTGACTCAGCCATGCACTCGCTTCCGATGGTCTTGTTGACGGCGTGTTGGCCGTCCGGCCCCTATGCAGGGGAATTCCTCGCCCAGATCAGGGCGCTGCATCTATTCTACGACCCGATGCCCTGGCCAGGCAGCCCTCGCCCGTCATGAGCGTGACATCGTCCGACGAGCGCTGTCCGTTCTCTGCTGCGGATTGCCCAGTTTCACGGTGGAATCCAGGACAGTAAGGGTCTGACCGGAAATCATGATCGGGTTGAGTTCGACCAGAGCTATTTCCGGATGTCTGTCCTTGAGCTCGGCTACGCGACGGATGAGGTCTTCGAGGAGGTCCACCCGTACCGGGGGTAATCCATCGTAGCCGAAGAGTTTTCTGGATGCTTTGGGCGATCGTACGAGCTTTTCGACATCTCTCTGGGTCAATGGCGGAACACGGTGCGCCCAGTCGTCCAGCAAGTTGACCGAGTCCCCCGACATGCCGAAGGACACGACCGGACCGAGTAGAGGGTCCTCCATTGCACGAATAACGCAGTTCTGTCCCGTGGGGGCCATACTCTGGACCTCGAGGTCGAAGTCCCCGTACGTGGCCAGCGTGCGTCGCATCAGATCGATGTCCCGTACGAGCGATTCCTGGTCTTCGATTCCGAGCCGCACTCCCCCAAGGTCCAACCGGTGTCGCATGGTCGGATCGATCGCTTTGAGTGCGACGGGATAGCCGAGTTTCTCGGCGGCCTCGCAGGCCTCGTTCTTGGTCTCGAATGGCACCGATTCCAGGACGGCGATTCCGTAGTCGCCCAGCAGTTCGGCGGTTCGACGTGGATCCAGTTCCAGCAGCCCTTCCCCCTGGATCTTGGGTTTGAGCTCCTCGATCTTTTCCTCGACCGCTTTGGCGTTCACGCCCTCAATGTCCTCGACGAAAACGTCTTCCTGTGCACGCCACGCCACGTAATCCATCGCCGCGGCGAGCGCCCCGATGGCCGCCCCCGGGCTCTCGTAGCAAGGAACGCCCGGGTAGTTGAAGGACTCGTCGGCTTCTGCAGCCCGGTATTCGCGGGGGCACGGATAAATTCCGCGCTGATACGGGGTAGGCTCCACGACGCCGGTGAAGGCGGCGAGCACGGGTTTCCCGGTTTCGGCTCCACAATCCGCCAGGACTTCGGTAATTTCGTCCTGCCCGACCAGAGGAGAAGGCAGGAACGAGGCAACAGCTGCGTCGACCTCGGATGAGCGCAATGCCGTGAGCACGGCGTCGCGGATCATGTCCAGGGCATCGATGTCGGGACTGGCAGTGTCGAGCACGTGCTCGGTGTGCTTAGCCTCGACGCCGTGGCTCGTGCAGGCGTCCGCAATGACCTGGCCGAGAGCGAAGGCATTGGAGAAAACCGCGACCCGCCGGCCTCGCGGCAGAGGTTGGGACACGAGCAACTGCGCAATGTCCATGAGGTGTTCGGAGGTTTCGGCTCTGATCACTCCGGATTGGCGGAACATCTCGTTGAGGGCTTCCGGCGGAGCGGAACTCGTGCGGCCTGTATGTCCGGGAGGCAATTGGACACCGGTCACATCCGACTTCGCGACCACGACGGGTTTGCTTCGAGCTAGGCGACGGGCGATCCGGGAGAATTTGCGAGGATTGCCGATAGATTCGAGGTACATGCAGCACGCGGTGGTTTCGCCGTCGTCCTCCCAGTACTGCATCATGTCGTTTCCGGAGACGTCGGCGCGGTTCCCGGCTGAGAGAACCGAAGAGAACCCCAGCTGGCGTCTGCGTGCCGACGTGTACAGCAGCACTCCGATGGCCGCTGATTGACTGAAGAGTCCAAGGCCTCCGGGCTGGGGCCTGGCTTCGCCGAGGGAAGCGTTGAGGTTCACGGCCGGATCCGTGTTGATGAGTCCCAAGGAGGCCGGCCCGATCACGCGCATCCCGGAGCTTCGAGCAGTGCGCACGAGAGCTTGTTGACGAGCCCGCCCTCGCGCACCGTCGTCGGCGTATCCGCCCGTGACGATGCACACGCCGCGTACGCCCTCGCGGCCGCATTCCTCGACAACGCCCGCAACAGCCGAGATCGGCACGGTGATGATCGCGAGGTCGACGGGTTCGGGGACCTCTGCGATGCTTGGGTACGCTTTCATGCCCGCAAGTTCGAAGGCCTCGGGGTTGATCCCGTAGACCGGGCCGGTGAATCCGCCCTCGACGATATTGACGAGGATCTCGTGCCCAACCTGGTTCCAATCACGGGAGGCCCCGATGATCGCGACCGATCTGGGAGCGATCAAGGAGGACACGGATTTCGCTTCGGCACGGTGCTCGCGGGTCGCCATGACCTCTCGTGATTTTTTCGTGGGGTCGATATTGAAATTGACCATGACGACGCCGTCGTCGAATACTCGCGCCACCTCGAACCCGGCCTCCGAGAACACGTTGAGCATTTTTCGGTTCTCCGGAAGCACTTCCGCCGAGAATTTGGTGATACCTCTCTCCAGTCCTGCTGCCGCAAGATGCTCGAGGAGAATCGATCCTATTCCCCGGCCGTGGTGGGCATCCGAGATGAAGAACGCGACTTCCGCCTCGTGGGGATCGTTCGTCCGGTCGTAACGGCCGATGCCTATCATTTCTTGACCGAGCATGATCACGAAAGCTACGCGGTCATGATGGTCGACGGTGGTGAATCGGGCGAGCTCTTTGGCGCTCAAGGACGATTTGTAGGTGAAGAACCGCAAGTAGATGGTTCGTTCCGACTGACGGGAATACATCGCGGCGAGCGCGTCCTGGTCGGTCGGGAGAACGGGACGGAGGTGGGCGGTTGCGCCGTCACGCAACACCACGTCGGCTTCCCAGTGGGAGGGGTAAACATTCTCTTCGGCCATACTCCCAGTCTAGTAGCGCAAGTCACAGGAGCCTATTGTTCTAGACTGGTGAGGCCCAGAACCGTCAGACCGTGAGGATCCATAGATGGCCCCCCGCCGTAAGTCGTCGAATACTCCCGAGGATTTCCCGCTCGACGTCGTCGAGAACATCGTCGATATCGATGTGTCGTCCGAAATGGAAACGAGCTTCCTCGAGTACTCGTATTCGGTGATCTATTCTCGTGCACTTCCGGACGCACGCGACGGTCTCAAACCTGTGCAACGGCGCATTCTCTATATGATGACCCAAATGGGCCTGCGCCCGGATCGGGGTCACGTGAAGTCTGCCCGCGTGGTCGGAGAGGTCATGGGCAAGTTGCATCCTCACGGGGACAGCGCCATCTACGACGCCATGGTTCGGCTAGCGCAGCCTTTCGCGATGCGCCTGCCTTTGGTCGATGGGCACGGCAATTTCGGCTCGGTCGACGACGGTCCCGCGGCTGCCCGTTACACCGAGGCCCGTATGGCACCTGCGTCCCTCGCTCTGACCGGCGATCTGGATGAAGACGTCGTGGATTTCGTGCCCAATTACGACAACCAGTTCACGCAACCGGGTGTCCTTCCCGCGGCATTCCCGAATCTATTGGTCAACGGCTCCTCGGGGATTGCCGTGGGCATGGCAACCAATATGGCCCCGCACAATCTTCGCGAAGTCATTGCGGGAGCCCGGCATTTGATCGAGCAACCGGATGCGACCCTCGATGAGATCATGAGGTTCATTCCTGGTCCGGATCTGCCGACGGGCGGCAAGATCGTCGGGCTAGACGGCATCAAGGATGCGTATGCGACGGGCCGTGGATCCTTCAAAACCCGTGCCAAGGTCAGCATCGAACAGGTCACGGCCCGGAAACAAGGCCTCGTGATCACCGAACTGCCGTATCTGGTGGGCGCGGAGAAAGTCATTGAGAAAATCAAGGACGGTGTCCAGTCCAAGAAGCTCTCAGGCATTTCCGACGTCGTGGATCTCACGGACCGCAAGAACGGCACGCGGCTCGTCGTAGAGCTCAAGAATGGGTTCAATCCCCACGCTGTCTTGCAGTCGTTGTACAAGTACACGCCGCTCGAGGACTCGTTCGGGATCAACAACGTGGCGCTGGTCGACGGCCAGCCCCGGACACTGGGTCTGTTGGACCTGTTGAAGGTTTACGTCGGGCACAGGATCGACGTCGTTCGTCGCCGAACTGCCTTCCGCTTGGGCAAATCCAAGGACCGGTTGCACCTGGTCGAGGGCCTTCTGGTTGCAATTCTCGACATCGATGAAGTCATCGAGATCATTCGCTCCTCGGATCAGACGGCTCAGGCACGAGAGCGACTGATGATGGTCTTCGACCTGAGCGAGGCCCAAGCCAATCACATCCTGGAATTGCGTCTGCGCCAATTGACCAAGTTCTCCCGCATCGAGCTGGAAACCGAGCGGGACGAACTCCGCGCGAAAATCGAAGAACTCGAGTCGATCCTCGCTTCCGATGCCAAATTGCGCGGCGTGGTCTCGGACGAGCTGGCCGAGGTCGCCGAACGCTACGGAACGGATCGCCGCACCGAGTTGGCTGGCTCGGACGATCTGGCGAAGTTGGCCTCCGCGGTGACCGATTCGGGAGCGAAAACTGCAAAGAAGGGGCTGGGTCTTGCTCTGGAGATAGCGGACGACCCGTGTTGGGTCGCGCTCTCCACGTCAGGTCAGCTCGGGCGAACTCCGGGTGGGCCCGGCGGCAGGGAGTCCTTCGAGGACCCCGGGAAACGGATCAAGCACGATGCCCTGCGTTCTTTGGTGCCGGCGACTGCCCGGGGCGAGATCGGGGCCGTCCTCTCCTCGGGACGAATGGTCCGCGTCAATGTCATGGACATACCGCAGCTAGAGCTCTCCGGAAGTGCACCGAACCTCGGCACTGGTGTTCAGGTCAAGGACTTCCTGACCTTGGAAAAGGGCGAGTCGTTGGTCGGCCTCGCGCCACTCAATCAAGTCATCGCGCTCGGTACGGCGCAAGGCGTCGTCAAGCGCGTCAATCCGGACTACCCGTTGAACAGGGACGACTGGCCCGTCATTTCGCTCAAGGACGGCGACGAGCTGGTGGGAGTCACGCATGCATCGAATGATGACAATCTGGTTTTCATCACTCGCGAGGCCAAGCTTCTATCCTTCGACGCGGCCAAGGTCCGCCCGCAGGGTCGTACCGCAGGAGGTGTCGCGGGAATCAAATTGGCCGAAGGAGACCGCGTTCTGTATTTCGGCGCCATCGCACCGGGCGAGCCCGCTGTCGTCGTGACGGTTTCCGATTCGGGCGAAGCGCTGCCGGGGACTGTGGCCGGGTCGGCGAAGATCACCGAATTCAGTGAGTACCCGTCCAAGGGGCGAGCCACAGGTGGTGTACGTGCCCACCGTTTCCTCAAGGGCGAGTCGGTCCTTCGGCTTGCGTGGGCCGGCAGGGGTCCGGCCAAGGCCGTCTCAGCGGCCGGCGTCTCCCGGTCCTTGCCGACCGAATACGGTACCCGCGACGGCTCGGGGGTTCAGCTCTCACAGTCGATCGATGCCATCGGACCAGCCCTCGGATCCGGTGCAGAAGACGGTTCGGTGCGAGACGACACCGATGATTCGGTCGACATCACGGCTAGCTAGTTGTACCGATCGGGGATGTTGATTAAACGTGTCAAGGACGCGGCTGATTGCCGCAAGCTGAGTGTGGGCGGTGCTGGTTGTAGTGATGCAACCAGGCATTGATCGCGTCGCGCCGTTCCTGCACTGACCTGTAGCAGCGGGAATAGGCCCAACCGTCCGCCTGGGCCCGGTGGAGGCGTTCCACTGTGCCAGTCGTCTGTGGCTGGTATGGGCGTGTCCATCCCGAACGGATAGTTAGGGATTCACAGGAGTCGCGCCGAAGGCGCGAACGGTAGGTACTGCCATTGTCTGAGATAACACGCTCGACGGTGACGCCACGTCCGGCGAACCAGTCGACGGCCCGGTGCATAACCCCGACCGCAGTGACTGCGGTCTCATCATCATGCACCTCTGTATAGGCAACGCGGGGGCGCTCGTCGAGGACATTGTGCGCAAAGGCGTAACCGAGATTGGGGTTGTGTCACTTGCTCTTCTGCTTGTCAGGCGTCACTGACCGATTCTTCTCCCCTTGCCCGCGGCCGGAATATCGCCATCCACCTCCGTCAGGGATGTTTTCGAGATTCTTCACATCGACGTGCACGAGCGATCCTGGATGGTCATGCTCATGGCCTCGGATGGGCTCGGCCGTGGCGAGGTCGGTGTAGGAGAGTCGATTGAGCCGCGCGGTGCGCAGAATCCGATACACAGTGGACGGGGCAATGCCGAGCCGAGCGGCGAGCTGAACCGGCCCCTCCCTCAACCGTTTTCGCTGGCTCACGCGCCGTTTTGTTGCTGCCTTCCGCGTTTTGTTCGGCGAGATTCCGGGTTGCGATGAGTGGTCTGATCATGGCCTCCCCCAGCGAGATACCTTCCGACCCATCTCTTGACGGGTGGCCATGAAACTTGAACGCGGGCTGCCACCTCAGCAATGTCTCGTAGGGCGACCCAGCTCGTCGGGGAGTCGAGTGGCAGCACGGTCCGGAGCCGCCCGGTCTTGATCGATGCCAGGTCCAACAACAAATTCGTGAAGAAGAAACCACACACAGGTGGGTGACATCCACATCGCAGGCGTCGAGGGCGACCTCTGTCTCTGCGAGGCCTGCGATCTCGCGCGGGTCGCATGATCCGCGAGTCTTCCCATGGGCCTCAATCGAGGATTGGCTCACAAGCAACTTCGGAGCACGCGACGAACACTCAACTAATGTCCCCGGTCAGTACGGCTAGTACCAGGGGCATTGCGCCGGCGGGGCTCGCATGGGGCGCGGCGGACAAGCCCGAGTACACCGGCTTCGGTGCGGCCGCTAGTATCGCAGGGTTGCTGTCACTGGCACGTGGTCCGAGGGACCCGTAAGTGACATGACTTTGCCGTCTTCCACTCGGACGGCCCCATTGACCACGATGTGGTCGATCTGAGTTCTGGCCCACGCAGGGGCAGCGCTCGGCCAGGTTCCGGTGGACACGCCCGATGACGGAAGCGCATCCGAGCATCCTTCACGCGAGGGAATGCTCGCCATGTGGCCGTGCCACGGATTGGCGTTGTAGTCACCCGCGGCGATGACGGGGCGTTCACGTTCGTGACGAGGAGAGCACACGGCATCGAGAACGTTCCCGACATCCGAGTCCCACAGGTCCATCCAATTCGGAACGGGACTAGCGGTGTGCACACCGAGGATGACCGGTTTTCGGGAATTCTGGTCGCGCGGTTCTACGGTCAATGTGCCCAATGTGGTCTCCGCTCCGTCCCGGACCTGGTACCGCCCCATGTTCTTCGAGATCATGACCGTCGTCGGGGAAACCCCGGCTTTGGTTTCGGTTGCAAAGATTTGGTATCGCCCGCCCTTGCCCAGTTGAGCCAGGTGAGTCTCGAGCGGCCCCGTACTCGCCTCCGGCAGGACCACGACCTCCGGGTCGTCGACGACGAGGTCCCGGAGATCATTCAAGTTCAGCTCGTCATGGACGTTCCAGCTCACCACGGAGAGGGTTTCGCCCTCGGACGGGCCCGTCTGCGACTCGGATACCGGATTGGCAGCCAAGACCACGCAAACCGCCGAGACCAGGATGCCGAGTAGGGGTGTCACATTGACGGTGCGGCGATCGTGCGAGAGAAATCGGGATGTCCAGCCGAGCAGCGCCCACATCAAGAACAAGAGCCCCATGGCGCAACCGACAAGCACTGGGAAGGCCAAGATCTGGCCGAAGACGAGTCGGGTGGTCCACGGTGCGGCGATCCCGATGCCCTGCACCGCCAGCCACGGAGTCACCAGCACGAACACCAGGTACAGCGGAGGGAGCAGAAATACGACCGAAGCAAGCTTGAGGCCTTTGCGCATGTGCTGTGGTGCTCCTTCGAAGAGGCCGAGCTGTTCGAGTGAATGGTCCGATTCCCCGTCCACTCAGGCGATTTGGGCGCCCGGCGTGCGGCTCAGCCACGACGTACCGGGCTACCGGCCCGAGTCGCCCTCGAGAGAAATGACGGAGCGACAATGCACGAGATCGGTGGGCCGATGCGAAATGACTATCGTACCCGGAGCGTCGGTACCCGATGTTGAAGTGCGCGTGGCTCGGTCCAGTTCCTCAATGAGAGATAACGCGGCCTCTTCGTCGAGATGCGCGGTCGGCTCGTCCACCAGAAGAAACGGCGCTTCAGTCAGAAGGGCTCGCGCCATCGCGAGGCGCTGCCGCTGCCCTCCGGAGAGCATTGAGCCTCCAGCGCCAACGCGAGTCTCCAACCCGAATTCCCATGAGTCGAGGAGAGGCCCCAGACCTACACGGCGCATGACGGATTTGAGTTCTTCATCGGACGGAGCGGCCCTCCGCGGGCGGGCGAGAGACAAGTTCCCCCGGATGGTCGAGTCGAAAATATAGGCGTCCTGTGGGCACCATGCCGAGGCCCCGCGGAGTCTCTGGGAGGTCACCTGTTCCGAGTCGACGCGGATTTCACCGCTCTCGGGAGTCAGGAATCCGAGCAGTATCGCAAGGGTGGTTGTTTTTCCGGAACCGGAGGGACCGGTGATCCCCAGGGTTGAGCCACGGCGGACCTGACCGGACAGTCCGTTGACCGCGGGACGGTCCATTCCTGGCCATCGTGCCGAGAGATTGTCGAGGGTCAGGGCCTGCGCGCCCATCAGACTCTTCTCAGAGGATTCTGCCTCATCACTCTCTTCCACTGTGTACGCCGACCCACGAGACGTGGTGACCAGCCCGCGACGGATCTTGGCTACGAGGCGCGAAAAAGTCGGCCACGAACGGATGGCATCAATGGCTTGGGTCGAGGGCTCGACGAGTGCCGTGCACAGGAGGACCGGGATCGCGGCCATCGGAGCGCTGATGTCCCCGTTGGTCACAGGACCCCACGCGAGAGCGGCAGTGCCCAGCGCCGTTGCCCACCACGTCGCGAGCGTAAGCCCGTTGCCCAGGCCGGTTGCGACGGCGGATCGTCGGGAGGCTCGCAGAGCTATGTGGTCCTGGCGCGTGAGTGTCGACAACACGGCGTTGCTCAGACGATTGCCCCTGAGGTCTTCGGAAGATTCCATGGCCCCGAGAGCGCCTCGCAGCGTTCGCTCACTGGATGTACGGCTCACGGTGTCCGCATGCCGGTCAGCAACGAGGACGATCCAAGGGATGATCACTGAGGTCACGAACGCGGCAACGGCAACCAACCACGCGGCGGACGGCACGGTCCAGGCCGTAGCCGCCACGGCTGCGATCATCGTGGGGACGATCGTGGCGATGGGCAGCAGGACTCGTGGCATGGCGTCGCGCAATTCGTCGACATCACCGACGAGCCGGTCCAAAAAAGTTCCTCCTCGCAACAGCGAGCGGAGGCTGAGTGCCGACTCCCCCATCGAGTTCCAGGCATTCATGCGCAAGCGGTTCGCGGCGCGCAGCACGATGTCGTGCGTGAGCAACCGCTCGAGGTAACGGAATACGGCACGTCCCAGACCGAAGAATCTGACGCCCACGATCGCGACCATCAGATACATCATCCCCGGCTGCTGCGAAGCCCGAACGATCAACCACCCCGAAAGCGCCGTGAGTGATGCCCCGAAAGCGACTGTCAGAAAGGACAGGCCCACGGAGCCCAATGCTTGGCGCCAGCGCACGCCGGTTGCGCGCCGGACCGTCGCCAAGGTCTCCCGGATGCCGTAAGCCTCGACGTCTTCACGCTCCTCGTCTCCGTCAACGATCGGTTTTTCAGTGCCAGGTCGGCGGGAGGCGACCCGCACCGATGCCGGCTCTCCTCCCGAGCGCACTCGGGATCCGAGGCTCTCATCCTGCCTGGAGGAATGATCCCGTTGGGCGATCCGACCGTTTCTGTCCAAGACGATCCGCCCCGCGCCGGGAGGGGCCGTGGAAACGTCGTGAGTCACCCACAGGATCGTGGCTCCCGCCTCCGAGAGTTCCCGCAACGCGCCGGTGACTTTGCCGGCTGCCTCCGCATCAAGATGAGCGGTCGGTTCGTCGACCAGGATCAGTTGACCGGTCTTGGACTCCCCCGAATCCGTGCGATCGGACAGCTGGACCCTTGAAGCAGCCAGGACCCGTGCGATGGCCAGACGGCGTGCTTGCCCGGCGGACAACGCTGTTGGCGCGATGCTCCCCAATTCCTCGAGACCTACCGATCGCAGAGCGGCACAGATGACGGGAGACCATTCGGATCGGAGCCTTTCACCCTTCGGGCTTTGGTCCGGTCCTCGTTCGGCTTCGAAGTCGCGGAGCCATATCTCGGCGTCTTCGGGATCGGCGTAAAGACCTACCTCGTCGGCCGCGGTCGAGGCCAGGAATTGGGGAGACTGTCCGATCCACGCCACCGCATCCGGCGTCGAGATGCTCCCGCTCATGGTTGGCCCTTGCGCGTTGGGTTCGACCCGCTCAGCGCGTGTCAGATCGCCCATGGCCTTGAGCAAGGTGGTTTTTCCGCTTCCGGAGGGGCCGGTGAGGAGGGTCGTCGTCCCAGGGGCGAGTGTGAAGGAAACGTCCCTGAGAACCTGACCACGGTCCGGGTATCCGACGGTCAGCCGGTCCACGGATACGGAACCGAGGCTGTGCTTGGTCACCACGGATCGGCCGACGGGCTCGTCGAGGATTTCTGCAGAACGACGAAGGGCTTCCACGCCGTCCTGTGATTGGTGGAAAGCCGTTCCGACGTCGCGGAGGGGCTGAAAACATTCCGGGGCGAGCAGGAGGACCAGCAACGCGGTATCGAGGCCGATCTGACCGTGGACGAGCCGCAGTCCGATGAACACCGCGACCAATGCAACCGAGATCGTCGTGATGAGCTCGAGGGCAAGAGAAGACTGGAAAGCCGATCGCAACGTCGTCATCGTCCGGCGGCGGTATTGTTCGCCCAGTTCGGAGAGCGCTTGGGCTTGTGCTTTCTCCCGTTTGAGCCCGAACAGAACCGGCAGTCCGCGGGAGAGCTCCACAATATGTTGCGACAGCCGAAGCAACTGCGACTGCGCTTCTCGTGTATCGTTCTGTGTCGTCTTCCCGATCAAGATCATGAAAATCGGGACCAGCGGCAGCGTGAGGACGAGGACCAGTGCACTCAACGGGTCCACGCAGAGGACCACGACCAACAGGATCGCAGGAACCACGCCCGTAGAGACCAAGGCAGTGATGGTTTTGACGTAATAATCGTCCAGGGCATCGAGGCCTCTCGATACCAGGATTGCAATGGCGCCGTCGCCTGTTGCTTCCCTGCCCGAGGAAGAAGCCCTAGGGGCGGAGAGAACACGTTCGAGCAGCCCTCGCCGAATGGTGGATTTCGTTTCCGTAGCGGCTCTTTGCGAGACGACGGACAGCCCCCAATCAGCGAGGGCACGAAGTACAAGCGATGACAGCCCGACCGCGACCGTGCCCCAGGACCAGGCTCCTCCGTCCCCACCGATCAACCAGTGCGGGAACAGTCCGTCCACGCCAGCCGACTTGGAACCCACAAAATCGGCCCAGCCCGAAGACGCCTCGCTGCCATGCCCGTGCGAGATCGCGTCGAAGGCGGCCTTCGCCAGGGCCGCAAGCAGTGAACCCACGGCCGCGGCGAATCCCACCAGGCCGACTGCCCTGAGGACGCTGACGACCCCAAGCACTGGGATGATCCGGCGAGCGTGAGGACCCAGCGGCGGAGGCTGACTCTTCCGACGCTGAGCCCTCGATTTCTTGGGGTGTGTGCTCAATGAGTTGATTCAGCTCGCGTTCGGATGATTGGCCAGGTCCGTGACGTTGTGGGCCTCGGGTATGTGCTCCGCCGAAAGACGCTTCCGGAACACCCAGTACGTCCATCCCTGGTATAGGAAAAGAACCGGCAAACCGACGGCCGCCACGATCGTCATGATTTTTAGGGTGTACGGCGACGATGAGGCGTTGCTGATCGTCAGGGTCGTGCCGTCCGCAAGCGTGGTCGGGAGGACATTGGGGTAGGCAGCCATGAAAATCGCGAGAGCCCCGAAGAACGCAAACCCTGCGATCCCGGCGAAAGCCACCCCTTCGCGGGCTCGGGCGGCCATGACCCACGAAATAATGGCAGCGATGACTGCCAGTGCGAGCAGCGTGAGCGACAAGGGGGTCGCCCCGATGAACTGGAGCCATATCGCCCAGGCCGCCATGGGCAGCAGGGCGATCGGCAACGCTCGCACCATCATCTTCCGTGCCCGATGGCGAACCTCGCCGTCGGTCTTGAGCGCCAGGAACGCCAGACCGTGTACAAGGCTGAATCCGACCATTCCCAAGCCACCGATCACTGCGGGAACGGTCAGCCAGGCGAAAGGCCCACCCATTCGGTCGGCGTTGCTGTTCAGCGGGAGCCCCGTCGTCGTGATGGCCAGAGCGGCACCGATGAGGAAGGCAATGAAGAACGATGCGACGGACATGAGAGCGTTCCATCGGGGTTCCCACCGGGGGCCGGTCAGCTTGCCGCGGTATTCGATCGAGACGGCCCGCAGGATCAGTGCTAGCAGAATCAATGTGAGCGGAATGTACAAGGCCGAGAACAAGGCGGCATACCACATGGGGAACGCCGCAAAGATCGCCGCGCCGCCCGTTACCAACCACACCTCGTTGCCGTCCCAAACGGGACCGATGGTGTTGAGCAGCAGGCGTCGCTCCTTCTCATTGCGGGAGAAGATCCGACCCATCAACATTCCGACGCCCAAGTCGAAACCGTCGAGGATGACGTATCCGATGAGCAGGACTCCGACCACCAGGAACCACAGGGTCGGCAAGCCGGGTTGGCCAACAAATTCTTCGAACATGATGGGTCGCTCCTAGTAGGCGAAGGCCAGAACGTCGTCGTTCTTGTGGTCGTCGTTGTCGTCGTCGTTGTCCTTCTGAGGTTTGACCAGCTCCGGCATGGCGGCGACGACTCCGGTCTTGACGTATCTGGAGATCAGGAAGACCTCCACTACCATGAGCACGGCATAGATCAGGACCAGGGCAATGAGCGAGAACAACAGCTCGCCCGCGGACACATTGGGCGATACCGCCGCCTCAGTGAACATGTAGATACGTTGGCTCAGGGGCAAATCGGGGTTCGGCGCCACGACGAAGGGCTGGCGGCCCATTTCGGTGAAGATCCAACCGGCAATATTTGCCCCGAAGGGCGCGAAGATTCCGAAGACGGCGAGACGCATGAGCCACTTGGCTTGTGGAACCGTGCCCTTGCGCGTTACCCACCACGCGAAGACGCAGGACGCGGCCGCCAGACCGCCGAAGGTGATCATGATTCGGAAGCCCCAGTAGGTGACCTCCATCAGCGGAAGATAACTGATCTCCGATCCTGCGCGGTCTCCGTACAGCGACTTATCGGCGAGGTTGGTCCCGTACATGTGCTGGTACTCCGGCATCAGCGTTGTGATACCCGGGATGTTCGTCGTGAAGTCGTCGTGGGCGAGGAAGGACAGCAGTCCGGGGAGCTCGATCAACGTGTTGACGTCGTCGCAGTTCTGAGAACCCAGATCGGAGATCGTCATGACGGAGAAGGCTGTGCCGTCGTGGCATGCCGCTTCGGCGGCCGCCATTTTGAGCGGCTGCTGTTGGAACATCAGCTGCCCCTGGATGTGCCCGCTGAACGCTGTACCCAAGAACCCGATGAGGCCGACGAGGATTCCGACTCGCAAGGAACGGAACCACACCGTGTGGTCCTTCTTGTCCTGGGCCCCATGACCAGAATCGCCGACGACGACTCGACCCTCAGAGTCGACCGTGTCGATACCCTTGGCCCGTCGCTTCCAGAGCTTGTACCAGGCGATACCGAGGAGGAAAGAGCCAGCGACGGCCAGAGAGCCGAAAAGCGTGTGGATGATAGCGACGATCGCGGTGTTGTTGGTCAACACGGCGACGATGTCATTGAGGATCGGCCGCCCGTTGACGATTTCGTAGCCAACAGGATGTTGCATCCACGAGTTGGCGATGACGATGAAGAAAGCCGAGAGCCACGAAGCCGCCACTGCCGCGCACAGACACAGCGCATGGATCACGGGCTTGAGCTTTTTCCATCCGAAGATCCACAGGCCCAAGAACGTTGACTCGATGAAGAATGCCAGCAAGCCTTCCATAGCCAGCGGAGCACCGAAGACGTCGCCGACGAATCGGGAGTATTCGCTCCACGCCATACCGAATTGAAACTCTTGGACCAGCCCCGTGGCCACACCCATGATGAAGTTGATCAGGTAGAGCTTGCCCCAGAATTTCGTGAGCCTGAGGTACTCCTCCTTGCCTGTCTTGATCCACATGATATTGAAGATCGCAACGACCATCCCGAGGCCCAGGGTCAGAGGCACCATCATGAAGTGGTAAACGGTTGTGGTCCCGAACTGCCAGCGGGCAATTTCTACAGTATCCACGATTCTCCTCGCGCAACTGAACGCACTCAACCGGTTCGGATCGGACCGGATACCTACAAGGTAGCAACCACCCCTGGGCGTCCAGTGACACTCTGTCAGGGGCCTTCTTGACAGGCTAGAAAGGGTGATTTCCACCCTTTGGCCGGCCCGGAAGACGCCTCCGAGGAGAATCCCCTAATGTCATGCTTTGGGTCCCAACAACCCTTTCGCACGAACCGCATCGCGTTCCTCGCGCAGCTCCGAAACGCTGGTATTGAGTCGCTCCTGAGTATCCTGAGTCAATTTCAAATCATGATTAATCTCACAACTACCTGACCTGCATGAGACGGGGAACGAGCTGATGAGCCCTTCATCCACGCCATAGGATCCGTCCGAGACGACACCCATCGAGGTCCAGTCCCCCTCATTCGTTCCATGGATCCAGTCACGCATGTGCGACAAGGCGGCGTGCGCAGCGGACGCAACGGAGGAACCTCCCCGAACCCTGATAATGTCAGCCCCGCGTTGGGCGACGGTAGGGATGAAGCCCTCACGGATCCACTCGTCGCCCAGGCCGTTCTCGTCAAGAACCTCACGGGCGGGACGGCCGGATATGGTCGCGAACTCGAGGTCCGGTACCTGCGTTGCGGAATGATTTCCCCAGATGGTCATGCGACGGATATCCCCCACCCGGGAATTTGTCGCCTGCGCCAATTGGGCCACCGCGCGGTTGTGATCCAGCCTGGTGAGGGCCGTGAAACGGTCGGTCGGGATATCCGGGGCGTGAGATGCAGCGATGAGAGCATTCGTATTCGCCGGGTTGCCTACGACGACGATGCGCACGTCGTCCGCCGCGCCGCGGTTCAGTGCAGCTCCCTGGACCGAGAAGATGCCTGCGTTCGCTTCCAGAAGGTCTGAGCGCTCCATGCCCTTCTGTCGTGGCTTCGAACCGATCAGAAGCCCGACGTTGGCCCCCTCGAAGGCTTGGGCGGCATCGTCGAAGATATTGACGGACTCGAGCAGCGGGAACGCACCGTCGGCTAGTTCCATTGCGGTTCCCTCGGCCGCTTGTCGAGCCTGGGGAATTTCCAACAGCCGAAGCCGTACGGGCTGGTTTTTTCCCAGCATCTCCCCATGAGCGATTCGGAAAAGACTCGCGTAACCGATCTGGCCGGCCGCACCGGTGACGGTCACAGTGACTGGTGGATTGGAAAACTCGACGTTGTTACTCATACCGCAGAGTATAGTGGCGTGGCCCGCTCCGAGAGGAGCCCCTGTGGACTCCCGTTGTCAGGCGTCGATTTGTTCGAGATCCAGCTGGTCGGCATTGGTGATCAAGAATTCTTTGCGAGGGGCGACTTCCGATCCCATGAGCAGTGAGAAGGCACGCTCTGCCGCTTCGGCATCTTCGATGCGAACTCTGCGCAGCAAACGGTGTCGGGGGTCCATGGTGGTTTCCGCGAGTTGGTCCGCATCCATTTCACCGAGCCCTTTGTAACGCTGGATGGGCTCTTTATAGCGTTTCCCTTCCGCTTCGAGACGGGTCAGGATTTCGTGAAGTTCTTTCTCAGAATACGTGTAGACCATGTCGTTCGGTTTGCCACCCCCGTTGATCACTTCGACCCGGTGCAACGGCGGGACCGCCGCGTAAACTCGGCCGGCGTCGACCAGCGGGCGCATGTAGCGGTAGAAGAGCGTCAGCAGAAGAGTCCGGATATGTGCTCCGTCGACGTCGGCGTCGGTCATCATGACGACCTTGCCGTAACGGGCGGCATCGATGTCGAAACTGCGCCCGGAACCGGCGCCGATCACCTGGATAAGCGCCGCACATTCGGCATTGGCGAGCATATCCGTGACGGAAGCTTTCTGGACGTTCAGGATCTTGCCGCGGATCGGCAGAAGCGCCTGGTATTGCGACGACCGAGCGAGCCGTGCCGTTCCGAGTGCGGAGTCGCCCTCCACGATGAACAGCTCGGAATGATCGACTTCGTTGGAACGGCAGTCCACGAGTTTTGCAGGCATGGTTGAGGTTTCCAGGGCATTCTTGCGCCGCTGGGTTTCCTTGTGGACACGCGCCGAGATGCGGGACTTCATCTCGGAGACGACTTTTTCGAGAACGGCAGCGCTCTGCTGTTTTTCGGAGCGGTTTCGAGAGGTCAGCACCTTCTCGAGCTCCCGCGAGAGGACCTTGTTGACAATAGCTCGAGCCGCGGGCGTACCGAGGATCTCCTTGGTCTGGCCTTCGAACTGGGGCTCCACGAGTCGCACATTGAGCACCGCAGTCAGACCGGCAAGCGCATCGTCCTTCTCAATTTTGTCCGACCCCACCTTGAGCTTCCGCGCATTGGCCGTGATTTCCTTGCGCAGCGTCCGCAGCAGGCCCTGCTCGAACCCGGTCACGTGGGTTCCGCCCTTGGGCGTAGCAATGATGTTCACGTAAGAGCGGACGTTGGTGTCGTAGCCGGTGCCCCACCGGAGTGCGATGTCAACCTCGCACTCGCGTTCGACCTCTTTCAGCTGGCTGTGCCCGTTGGAGTCGAGGACCGGAACGGTCTCTTTGAAGCTGTCGGATCCCTGAAATCGCCATACGTCGGTCAGCGCAGGATCTGGGGCCAGGAATTCAACGTATTCAGAGATGCCGCCGTCGTGTTGGAACACCTCTTCGTGCGGAGCATCCGCGCCCGGGGTCCCGGGCAGTCGACGCTCGTCACGGATGCTGAGTCGCAATCCGGGCACCAAGAAACTGGTCTGGCGGGCGCGCTCGACCAGTCGTTCGTAGTCGAACTTCGCGTCAGGGGTGAAGATCTGACGGTCCGCCCAGTACCGCACACGGGTGCCGGTTACTCCCCTACGGGCCTTTCCGACGATCTCCAGCGCCGCTTTGCCTTCTGCGGGGGTAAACGGCACATCCGGCTTGGGCGTGCCTCCGTCTTGGTAGACACCGGGTATACCCCGTTGGAAAGACATCTGGTACGTCTTGGACTCGCGGTCGACCTGTACGTCCAGCCGCGAGGACAGAGCGTTGACGACGGATGCACCGACGCCGTGGAGCCCTCCGACGGCGTTGTAGGTCCCGCCTCCGAATTTGCCACCGGCGTGGAGCTTGGTGAAGACCACTTCGACACCGGACAAACCCGTCCGAGGTTCGATGTCGGTCGGAATTCCGCGACCGTCGTCCGCTACTTCTACCGATCCGTCCCTGTTGAGGACGATTTCGATGGATTGGCCGTAGCCGGACAATGCTTCGTCGACGGAGTTGTCGATGATTTCCCAGAGACAGTGCATCAAGCCGCGGGAGTCGGTGGACCCGATGTACATACCGGGGCGTTTGCGTACGGCTTCCAAGCCCTCTAGGACGGAGAGCTGGTGGGCTGTGTACTCGGACTTCTTCGGCGACACTGAGGTAGGGCTCCTGACAATCTCGAAGTGGTGGTTGCCTTGTGGGGCGACATCCAGTCTAAGGGCATCCGCATGACGTCCAGGTCAACGCCCACAGCGAACGATGCTATGTCGGGATGAAATTGGCTGTTCGGCGTGTTTGCATAGATGAACACTCAAACCGGTTAGAGATTCCGCAATCGGCCCGCCGCCCAGGTTGGGAACGGTGGAACCTGAGGTAACTGACCGGCCGTAGACGTCAGGAGGAAAATCATGACGGCGACATTGGAAGCTCGGGAGCTCAACGCAACTGACCGTTGCGATTCCTGCGGGGCGCAGGCCTACGTTCGCGTTGTCCTCGAGAACACTGGCGGCGAGTTGCTGTTTTGTGCTCACCACGCGACGACCAACGAAGACAAGCTTCGCCCCATGGCCGGCTTGTGGCAGGACGAGCGCGATCGCTTGAGCACTACTCCCTCCGTTTAATTCGCTCAGCGAGCCTCATCCCCAGGGATGAGAAAATGCCCCGGATCGCAGTTGCGATCCGGGGCATTTTTGTGTCCGTTTCTAGTCTAAGTAGTCGCGAAGGACCTGAGACCGCGACGGGTGCCGAAGCTTCGACATCGTCTTGGACTCTATCTGCCTTATACGCTCGCGAGTCACCCCGTAGACCTTACCGATCTCGTCGAGGGTCTTGGGCTGACCGTCGGTCATACCGAAACGCATGGCGACGACGCCCGCTTCCCGTTCCGAGAGCGTGTCCAGGACGGAATGCAACTGCTCCTGCAACAGGGTGAAGGAAACTGCGTCTGCGGGCACCACTGCCTCGGAGTCCTCGATCAGGTCTCCGAACTCGGAATCGCCGTCTTCGCCCAGAGGGGTATGCAACGAAATCGGTTCACGCCCGTACTTCTGAACCTCGACGACCTTTTCCGGGGTCATGTCCAATTCCTTGGCCAGTTCTTCCGGAGCGGGCTCACGGCCAAGGTCCTGCAACATCTGCCGCTGGACTCGGGCAAGCTTGTTGATGACCTCGACCATGTGCACGGGGATACGGATTGTGCGGGCCTGATCGGCCATCGCTCGAGTGATAGCCTGACGGATCCACCAGGTGGCGTAGGTGGAGAATTTGAAGCCCTTGGAGTAATCGAACTTCTCAACCGCACGGATGAGACCGAGGTTCCCTTCCTGGATCAGGTCCAGGAAGAGCATCCCACGCCCGGTGTACCTCTTGGCCAGAGACACCACAAGGCGCAGGTTGGCCTCGAGCAGGTGGTTCTTGGCACGCTTTCCGTCGTGGATGACCCAGCGCAACTCTTTGCGCTCTTTGGCGCTGAGCGAGTCCTTGTTGTCCTTGAGCTTGTGCTCGGCGTACAGGCCAGCCTCAATGCGCATAGCGAGGTCGACCTCCTGCTCGGCATTCAGCAGGGAGACTTTACCGATTTGCTTGAGGTAATCCTTGACCGGGTCGGCCGTGGCACCCGGAGCGATAACTCGCTGCGCGGGCTCGTCGTCGTCATCGGTCGTGGAGATCACGAAACCGTTACCCCTGGCGGCAACCGTCTTCTTCTCTTCCCGATCGGGGTCCTCGTCCCCTTGCTTCTCGGTTTCGAGTTCGTCGACGGCGTCGGTTTCCTCTTCGGCTGCCGGACCTTCAACGAGCGAAACAACATCTTCCGACTTGGAATCATTGGAAGCGGTCGTCGAATCCGCTGATTCAACGGTGGACTTGTCCCCCGCCGGCTTCTTGGTAGCAGACTTTGCGGCCGTCCTCTTCGGAGCAGCTTTTTTAGCGGTCGACTTAGAAGCGGCCGTCTTGGCCGTGGTCTTGGTCTGAGCCGTGCTCTTGGAAGCCGTAGTGGTTTTTGGCGACGACGCGGAGTCGGCGCTCTTCTTTACTCCGGCGGTACCCGTGGTCATATCCTCGACCTGGGTATCTCCGGATTCCGACTTCTTGTGTGCAACTGGTGACACTCAAAAACCTTTCTTCCATGTCCTGTGTGCGCAGGTGGGTAAAACACCTATGACCCTGTCAAGCCCGGGTTCCCGGAAATTACGGGAATATCACGTGGACTTGCAAGGCCGTACACACAGGACAACTTGGCTTGCGCCGCGTTTATTCCCTGATTGGAACGTCAATTCGTCGAACCACGTGAGGTGCAGTGCACCGTAGGCAAGACGGGGTCTTCGAAGCAATATTCTGTCAGATTTTTCCGCCCTGACCTATTTCTGTTCATTAGCCCTCCTGATAACGGCCCAACCAGCGCGGCAGCGGACGGTTGT
Organism: Rothia uropygioeca; assembly: GCF_004136585.1. NCBI lineage: Bacteria > Bacillati > Actinomycetota > Actinomycetes > Micrococcales > Micrococcaceae > Rothia > Rothia uropygioeca. Next base: position 80,905 of record NZ_NOIR01000005.1, read on the forward strand.
CCATGACGGCGTGAAGAAGGGCTGCGTGTGCTTTTCCGGGATATGTCCGAACGCGCTGAAGGTAACGGCCAGCTTGACTGTTCAACCCGAAAAACCAGCTCACATAAGCATTGGCAACGCTCGCGCAGTCCGACATCTCGGTGGTACCGAGCTGTTCGACCGCATTCAAAAGAACCCTCAACGCCTGAACGCGCGGCACGGAGATCTCTTCTTCTCTTCGCCCAGTCATCAGAGCCACTCCGTCAGACATGTCGGAAGCCGTGTCCGCGTGAGCGCCCCCGGCTGTGCGGTCCGTCAGTCTCCGGGCGGCACCGGGTCCGGCAGCCGCACAGGTAAGGAGCACGTATATTCCGATCGGTTTGTCCATCCAAGCGGCCACTGCGACGCATTCACCTGCAGACAAAGTCTTGGTGCACTCCACAGCCGCCGCTCGGGCGTCTCTCTTCCTCTCGAATTGAGCGGCCAGGCGCCCGATGAGGCGGGAAACCTCGTAGATACCCGGGCACCCGTGAGATCGTTCATGAGAGACAACCTCATCGAATTGCCGTCGCATCGACGCCGCCGCCGAGGCTCCTAGCACCGAAGCGAGTTCCCAAAAGCCTGGTAGACGACGGTCGTCCATGACAGCGGTTCCGGCATCTCTCACGACATGGCCTTGGAAAACCAAAGCAGCGCCTAACGGGCTTGCGAGGATCGTCCGGATGTTTCCGCCTCGGAGGACGGGCCATGCTGGGCCAGGGACAGCCACTACCTCCCGCGCGGGGCGCCTCGGGTCCACAGAGTCAATGCGATGCGCAGAACTGGCCTCAACCGTATCGTCGAATGGCAGAAGGGTCCCCCAACGGTCGTGGGCTCGGTCCACGACCCAGGTTGTCTCTCCCCGCAAACCGAATCGGGACGAAACCGCCATTGCCTGAGCCAATGCAGCCATCACGACTCTCCCGCATACAAAGTAGCTTGACGCTTCGACCGCTGAGCCGTCCCTCGGCGCCGTGACTTCCAACGATGCGGTGTGCCCGGTGAATGCCGCCGCGAAGACCCTTTTGTTCTCGGTGCGAAAGGCCAGGGTCTCGACAACCGGTGGCAGCGCTGCAGTCCATTCAGGAACCGTTGAAAGGCTCGTCGGCAGGTCGATCCGCAGACACGGTCCGAGGTAGGACTCGGAGGCCGAAGCGAGAAGGAGCGACTCTTGCGGCCAATACCCCAACGCATAGGGCATGTACGCCAAAACATCTTCAGGATCTTTTGCCGCGGTGCCCATCGGCGAAGGCTCGGTCCGCGACATGCGTGAATTGTTCATGACATCAAGCTGCCTCAAAACCCAGAGCTCAGCCGCCATCGGCGCCCAATCGGCCACAGAATTGGGTATAACTCGGCTCGAAACAGAAAGGCCGCTTCCTTGTGGAAGCGGCCTTTCCTTCGGTTTGTTCGAAAGAGGTTCTAAGAGCCGGATTCGCTCTCGTCGTCTTCGTGTTCAGCGAGGAAACGTTCGATGGTTGCTCCCAGCTCGTCCGCATCCGGTATTTCGGACTCGTCGCGTGCAAGCAAGGAGCGCGGACCGGCTTCGGTCATGGTTTCGTCGTATCGTTTTTCAAGATGGTTGACCACACCTTGGACCTCCGCCGAGCTCCCGACCTGCTCATTGATCTGCTGTTCGACCTCACGGCCCGCTTCCCGCAGATGGTCGGTCGGCAAATTCAGTTTGGTCGCCGCGCTGAGGTGTTCCAGTGCCGTCACGGCGGCCTGGGGCAATTCAGCCTCCGAGAGATACTGCGGGACATTGACGGTGTACCCCACCGTGTCGAATCCGCGTCGGCTGAATTCGACCTCCAGGAGGTGCCCCGCTGACGCCCCCAGCTCGGCCAGGGGCTTCCACGGTGAGATGCCCTGAATCAGGTCGTGCCGGTTTCCGTGCGCGGTCACAGGCAACGGACGGGTGTGAGGCACCGGCATCGGCATCGAAGCGATCGATGCGACCAAACGCACCTGGAGCTTCTCGGCCAGCTCGGTCACCGCTTCGGTGAAACGCTGCCACTGCAGGTCAGGCTCGGGTCCGGCGAGCAACAAGAACGGTTGTCCCAGACCGTCAGTCACGGCATAGAGCTTCAGTTCGGGAAGATTGACGTCTTCGAAGTGATCCTCGATGAAACGCACTCGGGGTCGACGCGACCGATAATCGTAAAGCTGATCGACGTCGAATTCGACGAGCTCTTCCGCATCGAGCTCCGCGAGAATCGCCTCAGAGACTTGCTGAGCGGTAAACCCGGCTTCTGCGAAACCCGTCAGAGACACGACGAGGTCCAGACCCCGGAGCCGCGGGTCGTTCAGCAGACCCTGATGACCCAAATACAACTTCTGCGGATCTTGCATCGGCTTACCCCTCACCTTGTCTCCAAGTGAACCACCGCAAGTGCGGCCCACCTCGTTTTCAGAAATTATCCGCGCATTCCTCACTAACCACCAAGCGCAACGCTTAGGCTGGAGCGTGGGAAACTACAGAAATCCTTGTACAGGTGTAACGATTCCGACAGGCTGAGTATTTCCCACACTGCTGTGACGCCGCGCGCACCATGCGCCCTCGTGAGCAGTGACGATTCCGTATCCACCGATCACAGCAAGGAGCATGGTTTGACAGAGTCCACCGATCTCGCGTTTTCCATCGTCAGTCCGGACGCCGAAAGCATCGAGGCGCAAGCCCTCGTCATCGGCGTCGTCCAGGGCGAGGACGGCCCCGAATTGACGCCTTCCGTTCTCGACATGGAGAGCGCAGACGCCATCGAAGCAGGGTTGGAGGACCTCGGCGTCACTGGAGCAGCTGACCAGATTCATCGCCTCCCCGGATACGGGGACGACAACCCAGGACTCATCGTTCTGGCCGGCCTGGGTTCGCTGCCGGCGAATGGACCCGAAAGGCTCGATGCGCTTCGCGCGGCAGCAGGCAGTGCCGTCCGGCAGCTCATCGGTTTCGACTCCGTGGCCCTCAACCTCCCGGCGACCAGCCTTTCTGAGGTCTCTGCCCTGGCTGAGGGTGCCGCTTACGGCGCATTCTTCGACGCCGGGCGTCGCACTTCCCAGGAGGTAGTGGATCGTGAGCCGGTTTCCGACGTCGCGATCGTGAGCGAGATCAGCCTCGAGGCTGCGGACGAAGTACTCACCAGAGCCCTTATTCTGGGCGAAGCGGTCGACAACGCTCGTCGCTTGGTCAACGAGGCCCCCAACGATCTGTATCCGCAGACTTTCGCCGACCGCGCCGTCGAGAGGGTCAGCAGCGTCGACAACGTGACATGTGAAGTTCTCGACGAGAAAGACCTGGAGGAAGGCGGATTCGGCGGCATCCTCGGTGTCGGCAAGGGCTCGGCCCGCTCGCCGCGACTCGTCAAGGTCGATTACTACCCCGAAAATGCTCAGAAGAGCGTTGCCCTCATCGGCAAGGGCATCACGTTCGATTCGGGCGGGATCTCACTTAAGCCCGGCGGGTCCATGATGACCATGAAATGCGATATGGGCGGCGCAGCAGCAGTCCTGAACGCCGTGGCCGCCGCGGGCGAACTCGAATTGCCGATCCGAGTCACCGGCTACCTGTGCATTGCCGAGAACATGCCGTCCGGTTCAGCGACGAAGCCGAACGACGTACTCAGCATGCGGGGCGGCAAAACCGTCGAGGTCCTCAACACGGACGCCGAAGGCCGCCTGGTGATGGCCGACGGCCTGGCCTTCGCCTCGGAATCCGAACCGGACTTCATGTTGGACGTTGCTACCCTCACCGGCGCGCAAATGGTCGCTTTGGGCTCTCGCTATGCAGCGGTCATGGGCGAGGAGGATCTGCGCGGCCGCGTCATCGAGGCGTCGGAACGCGCGGGCGAGCCTTTCTGGCCCATGCCGCTGCCTGATTACATGCGGTCAGAGCTGAAGACCGAAGCCGCCGATCTGAAAAACATCGGTGCGGGCCGCAACGGGGGCATGTTGATCGCGGGATTGTTCCTGCAGGAGTTCGTGGGCGAATCAGATGGCCGCAAAATTCCTTGGGCCCACCTGGACATCGCGGGACCCGCGTACAACGAGGGTTCCCCGTACAGCTTTGTCCCGAAGAACGGAACGGGCGCATCCGTGGCTACACTGGTCAACCTCATAGAAGACCTGGCTGACTAGGGCAGTCATAACTCCCGCCTGACCTCAAGGGCGTCCCCGAGATGTGAGTAGCCTCTCGAGGGCGCCCTTTGTGTCAAGTTGTCAATAAGTGGAGTCGGAGCCGACCTGAGATATAAGGTGGGAGCGATTGAACATCAGCGACGGGCCGAAAGAGCCCGTAACCAACGCGAGGGAGCGTCCACGTGGCCGATTCGGCAAATGCTTTCGACATTCTTATTTTGGGCGGCGGTAGCGCGGGCTACGCCGCCGCACTTCGATCGGTTCAGCTCGGTTTCAGCGTCGGGCTCATCGAAAAGGAAAAAGTCGGCGGTACATGCCTTCACTGGGGCTGCATCCCGACGAAGGCTTACCTCCACTCGGCAGAGGTAGCGGAGGAAGCCCGCGAGTCCGAAAAGTACGGTGTCAAGGTCAAGTACGAAGGCATCGATATGGGTGCTATCCGCGATTACAAGGACAACATCATCGCGGGCAAGTTCAAAGGCCTTCAGGGGCTCCTGAAGATGCGCGGCGTGACCGTCATCGATGGCGCAGGCAAGATGACCGGCGAAAACACCATTGACGTCAACGGCACCGAGTACACGGGCAAGCACATCATTCTGGCCTCTGGCTCGGTTTCCAAGACTTTCGGCCTGGAGATCGGTGGACGCATTCTGACATCCACGCAGGCCCTCGAAATGGACTACCTCCCGAAGTCAGCGATCATTCTCGGCGGCGGAGTGATCGGCTCCGAATTTGCATCGATGTGGCGCGCGATGGGTGTGGACGTCACGATTATCGAAGGATTGCCGCACCTGGTTCCGAATGAGGACCCCTCGATCATCAAGGTCTTGGAGCGCACCTTCAAGAAGCGTGGCATCAAGTACAACCTCGGGACCTTCTTCGACAAGGTTGAGCAGAACGACGACGGCGCCAAGGTCACGCTGACCGATGGCAAGGAATTCGACGCGGACATTGTGCTCGTGGCTGTCGGCCGCGGACCGAACACCGAAGGTTTGGGTTTCGAAGAAGCCGGCGTCACCATGGATCGTGGCTTCGTGATCACCAACGAGCGTCTGCACACGGGTGTTGGAAACGTCTATGCCGCGGGCGACATCGTTCCTGGACTCCAGCTCGCACATCGAGGCTTCCAGCAGGGCATCTTCATCGCAGAAGAGATCGCCGGTCTCAACCCGATCATCGTCGAGGACATCAACATCCCCAAGGTCACGTTCTCGGATCCGGAGATCTCCTCGGTGGGCTATACCGAGCCCAAGGCCAAGGAAAAGTTCGGCGACGACAATATTGAGGTCGCCGAGTACAACCTGGCCGGAAACGGCAAGAGCTCGATCCTCGGCGCCAACGGCATCATCAAGTTCGTACGCGAGAAAGACGGCCCCATTGTCGGCGTCCACGCCATCGGCAAACGTATCGGTGAGCAAATCGGCGAGGCCCAGTTGATCGTCAACTGGGAGGCCTACCCGGAGGATGTCGCCAAATTGATTCACGCCCATCCGACGCAGAACGAAGCGCTGGGTGAAGCCGCCATGGCACTCGCCGGTCACCCGTTGCACGGTTAGAACCGGGTTCGTCCGTACACCGCTAGAACTTACACAGGCACTATTCACAAGGAGAACGGGAAGAGACGATGTCTGAAACCGTAGAACTGCCCGCATTGGGCGAATCCGTCACTGAAGGAACCGTTACCCGCTGGCTCAAGTCCGTCGGCGACACCGTAGAGGTCGACGAACCGTTGGTCGAGGTTTCGACCGACAAGGTCGATACCGAGATCCCTTCCCCCGTCGCCGGAACCATTGAAGAAATTCTGGTCGACGAGGACGAAGAGGTCGAGGTTGGCGCGCCGCTCGTGCGTATTGGTGATGGTTCAGGCGCATCGGACTCCTCCGGCTCCGACGAATCGGCCTCCGAATCCGAAGCTGAGGAAGCGCCGGCCGAGGAACCAGCACAGGACGAGGCTCCTACCGAAGAAGCCCCCGCGGCTTCTGAGGAAAAGGAGCAGTCCTCGGGTTCGGCCGGCGGAGAAGGTCAAGAAGTCACGCTGCCCGCTCTGGGTGAGTCTGTCACCGAAGGTACGGTCACCCGCTGGCTCAAGTCCGTCGGCGATTCCGTCGAGGTTGACGAGGCGCTGGTCGAGGTTTCCACCGACAAGGTAGACACCGAGATTCCCTCCCCCGTCGCCGGGACGTTGCTTGAAATCAAGGTCGACGAGGACGAAGAAGCCGAAGTCGGTCAGGTTCTGGCGATCGTGGGCGAAGAAGGCGCCGCGACGTCGTCTTCGGACTCCTCGGGGCCCTCCGATCAGAAGTCCGAGCCCAAGCAGGAGCAGGCGCCTCAGGCCAAGAAGTCCGATGAGCCTGCCCAGGAGGAGGTCAAGGTAGAACAGCCGACGGCCGCTCCCAAGGCAGAAGAGTCTGCCCCCAAGGCCGAGGAGAAGAAGGAAGAAGCTCCCGAACAGAGTTCCGATTCTTCGCAGGGTTCCGGCGAGGTTTACGTGACCCCGCTGGTGCGCAAGCTGGCGAAGCAAGAAGGTATCGACCTGTCGACTGTCAAGGGAACCGGTGTCGGTGGCCGCATCCGGAAGCAGGATGTTCAGGCTTCTATCGACGCCAAGAAGGCTTCGGCTCCGGCTCAGAAGGAGTCCAATGCTCCGGCCGAGGCGGCTTCCTCGCAGTCTTCGGAAGCCCCCAAGGCCCCGGCCGTAGACACCGAAAAGCGTGGCAAAACGGAGAAGGCTCCGCGCATTCGCCAGACCATCGCCAAGCGTATGAAGGAGTCCCTCGACGTCTCCGCTCAGCTGACCCAGGTCGCAGAAGTGGATATGACGCGGGTTTCCAAGTTGCGCGACCGGGCCAAGCAGTCCTTCCAGTCGCGCGAGGGAGCAAAGCTCACGTTCTTGCCCTTCTTCGCCAAGGCCGTTGCCGAGGCTCTGCAGCAGCACCCGAAGCTGAACGCTTCCTACGACGCGGATTCGAAGGAAATCACGTACCACGACTCCGAGGACATCGCGATAGCGGTGGATACCGAGCGCGGTCTGTTGGTTCCCGTTGTCTCCAACGCCGGTGATCTGAACTTGGCCGGTCTGGCCAAAAAGCTCGCCGACGTCGGAGAGCGCACCAAGTCCGGCAAGATCGGACCGGACGAACTGTCCGGTGGCACGTTTACAATCACCAACATCGGTTCGTTCGGGGCCCTGTTCGACACCCCGATCATCAACCAGCCACAGGTCGCCATCCTGGGCACCGGAACGATCGTCAAGCGCCCTGTCGTCGTGACCGACGCCGATGGCAATGACACGATCGCGATCCGCCAGATGTGCTACCTCTCGCTGACGTATGATCACCGGTTGGTCGACGGCGCCGATGCCGGTCGTTTCCTCCAGACTCTCAAGAAGCGCTTGGAAGAAGGCCAGTTCGAGTCCGAGGTTGGACTGTAGAGCCACCCGCATCAGCCCTAGTCGCCGAAGCGGCCGTCCCCACTGGGGCGGCCGCTTCGGCTGTTTAATGCGACAGCGCGAAGCCGCATCATCGCCTGAGTGCGAGTCCCCACACATTTTGCTGACAGAATGACGCTAAACGGGTCGTCGAATCATAGAATGGCCTCATGTCTGTCCTTATGTCTATTCTTCTGTTCCTTCACATCGTCGGCGCCGCCCTGGTCTTCGGTCTCTGGGTCGCGTACTTCAAGACTCCTCGGGTCGTTCCGGTCCAGTTCTACGCCGCTCTCCTGCAAGTTGTTACTGGACTCTTGATGTTCGGAATCCTCGAGATGGGAGGTGGCGCGGTCGACCACATCAAGTTGGGAGTCAAACTGGTCATCGGCCTTGTCATCGCGGTCGTAGCCTTCATTGGACAGCGCAAATTCAAGCGCGGAGAACAAGTTTCCACAGGGATCGCCCACGCGGTTGGGGGCCTCTCTCTGATCAACATCGCCGTTGCAACGCTCTGGAATTAAGTCTCACTCCCTCACCGGGTCTACGGACCGCATCTTCCACGAACCGGCGGTGGATTCCAGCAGGATTTCGATTCTCTGGCTTCCATCGCCGGTTTCGGCGTTCCCGGGCTCCTTTGGACTCCATCCGGTGACGGCCAATCGCGCTTTCGCCCGTACAGTCCCATCCGACCCTGGCTCAACCTCAATATCCTCGATTCGAGTCTCAAGATTCGGCCACGCCACCGAGGAGGCCTTCATGAATGCAATACGTTGGATATCCCCTTTTTCCACCTCGCTTCCTGCTGTCGCGTAGTTCGAGACGAGGGAACTGTCCCTCGCTCTCAGAGCTTCATCGCGCATCTTGAATAGCTCCGGCAGGGCCCCCGTGACTTCTTCCGGAACTCGCTGCGGAGGAGGTGCGGCCGCGCCCTCTGATTGGCTGGCCGTTGACGACGAGCCCGGACCGTTGGATGAAGACACAGGATCAGGGCTGTCCCGAGACGGCAGCAAACGACTTCCTCCTTGGGCCACGGTGAGGGCCAAAAGTGCGAGGGTGAGCAAGCTCTTCCAGTGACGACGACAGAGTTCATGGACCCGGTTCTGCACGACCGTGCGCTGTGAGCTCAGGCGTTGCGGGACGTTACGTCGCAATGTGCCCTTGGGCCCTTGGGGTTGGGCCCGCGCTGGTAGCCGCGCCGCGAATTCTTCGTCGACCACAGAGTGCAGGTCTACCGGAGTTGCTTCCCAGGCACCACGAATGACCAACGCCATCTCTTGGATGTCGGGCCGTGACGACGGGTCCGGCCCGAGGGCGGCCTCGAGTACTTTGACGACCGATTTGGTAGCGCTTGGACAGGACATAGGTAAAGGGATTCTGTCTTCCCAGGTTCCCGCCGGGCGGCCGGTCAGCAACAGCCAGATGAGTTCCGCGAATGCGCGTACGTCCTGAGCTTTTCCGCCATCCGACCGCCGAAAGCCGTCCTGGCGCCAAGGATCCGGCCAGGGAGGCGTCACCAGCGAGACCGAGTTCCGGGTCAGGAACACACGTGACGCGGACAAATCGCCGTAGGCCGTTTCTTGACTGTGCAGCCAAGAGATCGCTCTCCCCACGTGAGCCACCACCGAAGCGCACTCCCCCGGCTCGAGTCTTTTCCGAACCGACAGAACGTTCTGCAAGCACCCGCCCTCGGGGAATTCGGTGACCAAGAAAGGCGAAAGTGGTTCGGCGGCCGACGCTTCGTATGTATGCAGGATATGGGGATGACGCATGGAATTTCTCTGGGCGTTGATGTGGCTTGCCCAGGAACGTGACGCCACGGCCAATGCTGCCGACTCCGCTCGAGGTGGAACGTACAAACGGATCATCCTCTCGGAAGCCGTACGCAGCTGCGCGGCCTTTTCATAACCTGCTGACGAGTCGATGCGACGTCCGACGAGCAAAGCTGACCCGTCAGATTCTTCCCCACGAAGGCGGGCGTACCATAGGGACGCGCCTTCGGCCGTCCCGATCTTCGTGATGAGCCGATATTGGTCCAGGTCCATTGCATCGGGGTCGGCAACACCCGGTGCTCCGGTCGCGGTCTGATTCATGCCTCTGGTGTACACCCTCAGAGATGACAATCATCACGTTATCCACAGGTTTCGGGAATCTTTGAAGATTTTCTCGACATGCAATTTAGACGGGTTACCGCACGGCGGTAGGGTAGTCACATGTCTTTGGTCATGAATCGGGTCGGTCTCGCGCCCGAGTACGTGGACTATCGTGAAGCCCTCGCACTTCAGGAAGAGATTCACCACCGCGTCAGCAATGAAGAGCAGGACAACACCGTGTTGCTCTTGGAACATCCGCCGGTATACACCGCGGGAAAACGCACCGAAAAGCACGAGTACCCCACTGATGGGACCGATGTCGTGCCCATTGATCGTGGAGGAAAACTGACCTGGCATGGACCAGGCATGCTCGTGGGCTACCCCATCGTCAAGTTGCCCGAACCGGTAGACGTCGTGAAGTACGTAAGGATTCTGGAAGAAATCCTCATGAAGGTCGTACGCGATCTGGGCGTCGACGGACAGCGGGTCGAAGGACGTTCCGGCGTCTGGGTACGTGGCGAGGGCATAGAACCGGATAAGAAGATCGCAGCAATCGGCATCCGCGTTTCTCGGAACACGACGATGCACGGGTTCGCCCTGAATTGCAGCAACGAACTGACCTCATTTTCCAACTTCATTCCCTGCGGCATTACCGATGCGTCTGTCACGACCATCAGTGAACAACTCGGCCGGAACATTTCGCCAGCCGATGTTGTTGACCGTGTTGAGCAGGAGCTTATGGCCAATGCCGACCGCCTGGCCGCACAATTCATCCCGCGTGGCGAACAGGCTTCAGCCTGATCGTTCCGTTCGCCGGCCGCTATGCGGCAAGCCGTGGACATCGAAGGAGAGACCATGACCATCGCCCCAGAAGGACGCAAGCTTCTCCGCGTAGAAGCGCGCAACGCTGAGGTCCCCATCGAGAAGAAGCCTTCGTGGCTCAAGAACACCGCCAAGATGGGTCCCGAGTACCAGGAACTCAAGAAGATGGCCCGCAGCCAGGGCTTGCACACCGTTTGCGAAGAGGCCGGTTGCCCCAATATTTACGAATGTTGGGAGGACCGCGAGGCCACGTTCTTGATTGCCGGTGATACGTGCACGCGACGTTGCGATTTTTGCGATATCGCAACGGGACGTCCCGCTCCGCTGGATCCGATGGAGCCCGTCAAGGTGGCTCGTTCGATCCAGCAGATGGATCTTCGCTACGCAACCGTCACCGGCGTCGCTCGTGACGATCTCCCCGATGGATCGGCGTTGCATTACGCCAAGACCATTGAAGCTATTCACGAGCAAAACCCCAACACCGGTGTCGAAATTTTGATCCCGGATTTCCAGGGCAAACCAGACCGTTTGGACATGATTGTCGATGCCGGCCCTGAGGTCTATGCGCACAACGTTGAGACCGTGCCCCGCATCTTCAAGAAGATTCGCCCCGCATTCACGTACGAGCGATCACTCGAGACCATTTCACATGGCAAGGAACGCGGGATGATCACCAAGTCGAACTTGATCCTTGGTATGGGAGAGACCAATGACGAGGTCTACGAAGCTCTCTGCGACCTGCATGATGCGGGAACAGACATCATCACTCTGACACAGTATTTGCGTCCTTCTCCGCTCTTCCACCCCATCGATCGTTGGGTCAAGCCTGAGGAGTTCGTCGCTTTATCCGAAGCCGCCGAAGAAATCGGCTTCCTGGGTGTCATGGCCGGCCCGATGGTTCGTTCGTCCTACCGTGCCGGGCGCCTCTGGGCGCGGGCGATGGAAAAGATGGGACGCCCAATCCCGGAGCACCTGGAACACATCCAGGACACTGGATCCGCTCGCCAGGAGGCTTCCTCCCTCGTCGCCGCAGGCCTGTAACTTCAGCAGGGCTGCAACCTGCTCCACTACGGCGCCGCCCCGGGTCTCCTGGCCCGGGGCCGCTTCGCGTCGTGCTCGAGTTCGCGAGAGGGTTCTCCTCCCGTAGAATGGTCCCGAATGCCGGGGCACCACAGTGCCGACCAATACCCAAATGCAATGAGGAAACATCGTGTCGTCTCAGTCTGCCAAGAACGGCAAGCTCACGCGTGAGGAAAAGCGCGAAGAGAAGCGCAAGAAGAAGGGCTCCAAGCCCGGCTATTTCGCCCAGATGAAGCAAGTCTTCACCATGACCCGAAAGTCGGATCCCAACATCACGTGGATCCTCCTTCTGGCGGGTTTGGTAACTCTTCTGGTTTTCCTCCTCGTGGGCGTGCTTCTGCACAACTGGATAACGTGGCTCATCATCGGCATTCCCGTAGCAGTCCTGGTTTGCGTGATTATCCTTTCTCGACGGGCCGAAAAGGCCGCATTCGGCCAGATCGAAGGGCAGACGGGTGCCGCGGGAGCAGCATTGTCCACTCTTCGTCGTGGTTGGATCGTGGAAGAGCAGCCCGTTGCGGTCAACCCTCGGACTCAGGATCTGGTCTTCAGAGCGTTGGGGCGTCCCGGCGTCGTACTGGTCACTGAGGGCCCGGCAAGCCGAGTGAATTCGCTGATCAGCCAGGAGAAGAAAAAGCTCAATCGCGTGGCCCCGAATGTTCCGATTCACGTCATCAAGGCCGGAAATGGGGAGGGGCAAGTTCCCCTCAAGAAAATCACCAAAACCATGAAGGGTTACTCGAAGAATCTCACGCAACAGGAGGTACACGCGGTGAACAACCGTTTGGCGTCCTTGAACAAGGGGATGCCGATGCCCAAGGGTGTGGATCCTATGAAGGCTCGACCGGACCGCAAGGGTCTGCGCGGCCGATAAGCCAGCTCATTGCAGAAAAGGGCCCCCAACCTTCAGGATGGGGGCCCAATTTGTGGGTGGTTCAGCGAATACGGACGAGAAGCGTCCCGACGGCTCGATCCTGCAGTCCACGTCCGTCCTCGTCGACCACCAGGATCGGAATGACCACGGTAACGAGCAGACTGCGCAGAAACGCCTTGGCGAAACCGGCGGGTTCCCCTCCGATGGTCTGAACCTGCATCCCGAATGCAAAGTGCCCCAGAGTGTGCCCCATGAAACCGACGAGCAGTCCCTGGTAGACCCAGAAGACGATTGAGGGCGCCAGGGAATGCACCAGAGAGTCCCCCGAGCCGAGCAACAGGTGGCTGATTCCCAGACAGATGACCCAGTCCACAATCAGCGCCAGAATACGCCAGGGTACGGTCGCCAGCGAACCCTTGCCCCGTTCGGGTCTCCCCAAACGCTGACCCGGATAATCCGGGCGACCTGATGAAGTCGGGGACGCTCGCTCCGGACCATGTGGGTTCTCAGAACCGGAAGGGTTTTGGTCAGTTGCCATGAACCCAGGATATCCAAGGTGCGACTCCCACACGGGTTATGGTTGAACAAGCAGTCACGCCGTTTCGGTTTGGATCGCCATTGACTGGGTCTGTTACATAGCTGAAACATGTCAGATACAGCTGGGCAATGTCGCGAGCCTACCGTAAGCAGCAGAAAGCACAAGGGCGTTCCTGAGGAGGGAACGGCCGGTGTGATCGCGTTGAGCAATCTAAGGAGAACTCCGACCATGTTCGAAAATGCCCAGGAAGTGCTGGACTATATTCAGGAAGAGGACGTCGTCTTCATCGACATCCGGTTCACCGACCTTCCCGGTGTTCAGCAGCACTTCAACCTCCCGGCAAAATCCATCGACGATGATTTCTTCGTCAACGGGCAGCTCTTCGATGGGTCGTCTATTCGAGGTTTCCAGGGAATTGCTGAATCCGATATGCAGCTCATCCCCGACCCCAAGTCGGCTTTCGTGGATCCCTTCCGCGTGGAGAAAACCCTGGTCCTGACCTGCTCGATCGTCAACCCTCGCACCGGCGATCCTTACCACCGCGATCCCCGCGGCGTCGCAGAGCGTGCAGAAGCGTACCTCAATTCCACCGGCATCGCTGATATCGCGAATTTCGCTTCCGAGGCCGAGTTCTTCATCTTCGAGGACGTCCGCTACCAGGTCTCCCCCGAGCACACTTTTTACCGTGTGGATTCCGACGAGGCCCCCTGGAATTCGGGCCGCAAGGAAGAAGACGGAAACCTCGGCAACAAGACCTTGACCAAGGGCGGGTATTTCCCCGTTGCTCCTCAGGACAAGCAGGCCGACCTGCGAGACGCCATTTCGGTGACTTTGGACGAGGTCGGTTTGGAAGTTGAGCGCGCGCACCATGAGGTTGGCGCTCCCGGCCAGGCCGAAATCAACTACAAGTACAACACTATGACGCTCGCCGCCGATGATCTCCTGAAGTTCAAGTACATTGTCAAGAACGTCGCAGATGCCTTCGGCAAATCGGCGACCTTCATGCCGAAGCCGGTCTTCGGCGACAACGGCTCGGGTATGCATTGTCACCAGTCGCTTTGGAAGGGTGGTGAGCCGTTGTTCTTCGATGAGCGCGGTTATGCGAACCTTTCTGATGTTGCCCGCTGGTACATCGGCGGATTGCTGGAGCACTCTTCTTCGGTTTTGGCATTCACCAACCCGACGGTCAACTCCTACAAGCGCTTGGTGAAGGGCTACGAAGCCCCTGTCAACATGGTGTACTCGCAGGGTAACCGCTCTGCCGGCATCCGTATCCCGATCACCGGGTCCAACCCCAAGGCGAAGCGACTCGAATTCCGGGCGCCCGATCCCTCGTGCAACCCGTACCTGGCGTTCGCCGCTCAGCTCATGGCCGGCCTGGACGGTATTCGTAACCGCATCGAGCCCCCGGAGCCGATCGACAAAGACCTCTACGAGCTGCCCCCGGAGGAAGCCAAGGACATCAAGACGGCGCCCGCTAGCCTCGATGAGGCTCTTGAAGCTCTGGAGCAGGATCACGAATTCTTGCTGGCAGGGGACGTCTTCACCGAAGACCTGATCCAGACGTGGATCGACTACAAGCGCGAGAACGAGTTGGAGCCGCTCTCACTGGTTCCGCACCCGTTGGAGTTCCAGCTCTACTACGGAGTCTAATCTCCATTCAGGCTTGCATGCCTGCAATTTCGGGGTAGCGCATTATGCGCTACCCCCGATTTTGTGTATATTCCCGACGTGTACGCTAGTCCGTCACCGCGCCGGCTTCCGGCCTGATACCCTCACCATCATCGACGAGCGAGTATCCGTATACGCCCGGCAAAAGGCGGTAGGAGCTATAACGCTCACCTTCCAGCAGATCATCACTTCCAGAGTTCCCATCAATAAGTCGAATGGGATTCGGCCGATAGGCTGCTCAGGTTTCCAGAAGGGTCAGGACGGGGGCTACAAGGCTGCCTCTATTCTGCCTCGCACCGCGCCTGGCCCACGAAAACCTCATACTCTACGTCCCCGCGTCACCCAGCGTTGGGTGGTGGTTACCCGATTCGTTGCCGTTTCCCTGCCTTAGGGAGTACCCCCTAAGGCAGGGAAACGCCGCTCGATCAGGTAACCCCGCCCAACAGCACCCAGCAAGGGGCACGGCGTCGACGGCCCCCGCGAGGTGGCACATCCGTACTTCCGCGGCCCTAACTTGCCCGAGGCGAGCACAAAACTGCGACCTCGGCCCTCGACCAAGGAAGGGAACCGGAAAACACCCAAGGAAACTCGCCGTGACGGCTTGAGGAAAACCACAGAAGCACCCCGCCAACCGACAGAAATTCAGACCGATCCACGAAGATTAGACCGAAAAACTGGCTTAGTCGCATCTACCGTCGAGGAGCAGTTCACATGGACCACCACCCCGCCTTGGCACCGAACTCGCCGACCCCGATACCGGGCGGACAACGTCCCACCCCGGAGCGGATAAATTAAGATTCTGGACCGCTCAACGCATGCAGTGGCAGACCGAGCGTAGGGGCAAGTCAGTCCGCCGAACCCGCAAGCAGCGGGAGGCAGGTGACTCCCCTGCCTCACGTTTGCCCAACGAAGGGGCTCCGCCTCAGTGCCCTTTTTCCGAGCTTTCGGAACGCCGATCTCGGGCATGACCGAACATGCCGACGGCGATCCACATCAAGGCAACCACCGCACCACCAATCGGTGCATATCCCTTGGGCACATCCGGCTGCAAGACACTAAAGCTGGCGCCATAGAGGATCGTGATCGCGAGGGCCACGAAAACCAGAATTTTGCGTTTCATAGGACCAGTATGCGCTGACATGGACGGAAGTGCCAGAGATCACCAACCCCAGGTGTGACAGAGCATGGCATGCGTTTGATAAGGGCATATTTCCGTCGACTTCCGGCCCTATTTTTCGACCGAAATTGTAACGATTGCCCCCGCACTCGACCGGTTACACCGGAAAGCAGGCAGGCGACAGCACGAGGTTCAGCGTCAAGTAATTATATGGGCCCGAGATACGCCTAGTGATAGCAGCACCTCGCACGTTCTTAGTGGAGGGCGATATCGGGATTTATCCCGGGCCGCCTCCCATACTGTATAAACATCAAGGACTCTTCATTGAACATCTCGCACTTACGAAGATCCAATTCGGGGACGATTTCCATTTTAACGTCTTTCGTCCCGGCAATTTCTAGCCTCCTATCCGCGACGCCTCCCCCGCTCGGGCGGACCAAATACCCATTTCTGATCGACCACATCGGCCCTGGGAGGCATACGGCAACTCGACGAGCGGTTCGCAAGCCCGAGGTCGCCATCGTTCGAACCCGGTCGGATCTGAAGCAATGAATTCACCTCGGTCGGCTAGACATTCCACACAGGCCAGAGGGATGTGCAGGTTGATACCGAGCGCAACCTGGACTACGTCATTGACATGACGGAGGAAGCGGATCCGAATGGCCGAAAAGTTACGGTCCTGGGCGCCGATTCGCACTTTTCGGACCGAACCTCACCGAGCCCCACACCGTGACCGACTATTCCAGATGCCCGTAGAACAACGTCTCGAAGATCGACCGGGCGCGTCGTGTGAGTCGCAGGTAGTCTTCCTCCAGGATCGCGGCGCTACCCGGTTCGTATCCGCTCCACCGGGCGATCGCTTCAAGGTCCTTCCGTGAAGACGGCAACGAATCAGAGGCACGACCATTCCGTAGAACGTTGCCCCCGCGGATACGCGTCGCCAACCTCCATGCCGATTCAAGGATCGCGGCGTCTTCGGCAGCGACGATCTCCAACTTGACGGCCTCTTCCAGAGCTCGCAGGGTGCTCGTGGTCTTGAGCCCCGGATTCTCGTGAGCGTGCTCGAGCTGAATCAGTTGCGTCAGCCATTCGACGTCGCTGAGCCCGCCACGACCGAGTTTGACCTGACGCGCAGGATCGGCGCCTCGGGGCATCCTCTCGGCCTCCACCCGCGCCTTCAAACGCTGTATTTGACGGATTTGATCCTCCGAAACATTCTTCGGGTAACGATAAGGATCGACGAGTCGGATGAATTTCTCGGCCACTTCAGCGGAACCGGCCAGAGGCCGTGCACGGAGCAATGCTTGGTACTCCCAGGTATCAGCCCAACGCTCGTAATACTCCGCGAATGAATCCAAGGTACGAACCATAGGCCCGGATTTGCCCTCGGGTCGAAGATCGGCATCAATTTCCAGAGTCTTCTCGGCACGTATCGCGGGCTTCATGGGGATCTTCAGCAACTGGGTCATCCGATTGATCAGGGTGTTGGCCTGCGCAACGGCCTTGCCGTGATCAGCGCCGCTCCGCGGTTGGTGCACATACATGACGTCGGCATCGGAGCCGTACCCGATCTCCGCGCCACCTTGGCGCCCCATCCCGATCACGGCAACATCGGTCAGGACCTCCTCGCCCTTCTCCTGATACAACTCGCGTTCCGCGGTGTGGAGGGCCCCCAAAATGGTCGCTTGATCCGCGTGAGCCAGCCCTTCCATCACGTCATTCAAATCGGTCACGCCAACCGCTTCCCCCAGGGCGATACGAAGGATCTCGCGGCGGCGAATAAGCCGAATCATCCGGATCGCTGACATTGCGTCCGGGTGGCGTGAAATTTTCGAACGGATTTCGGACCACAAATTCTCGAAAGGCTCAGGCCGCAGCCTTTCGTCCCGGTCCAGCCACGAAATCGATTCCGGTTCGTCTTCCAGAAGGTCCGTGATGAACCGAGAACTCGACAAAACCGCGCACAGGCGCTCAGCGGCCGCGGGCGAATCGCGCAGCATGCGCAAGTACCACTGCGTTTGACCAAGGGACTCGGAGACTCGGCGGAACCCCAGCAATCCGGCGTCGGGGTCGACGCCGCGGGCGAACCAACCGAGAAGCACCGGCAGAATGGTCCGCTGGATTTCGGCCCGGCGTGAGAGGCCCTTTGTCAGGGCTTCAATATGGCGCATGGCTCCACGCGGGTCCAGATAACCCAAAGCTGACAGCCGATCTTGGGCCGCTTCCGGCGTCAGAGCGACCTCATCGACGGACAACTTGGAAACCGCCGCAAGCAGCGGACGGAAGAAGAGACGTTCGTGGAGTCCGCGCACCGTACGCTGCGATCGTTTCCGTTGTTTGAGCAGATCATCGGGGGTGAACCGAGTCCGATCGGAGTTCCCGCGCATTCCCCTGGCGACGGCCGCCTGTTCGGCTTCCTTAACCGGCATGAGGTGCGTACGCCGCAGATGGAGCAATTGGATACGGTGCTCGAGTGTGCGCTGCCACCGATATTCGTGGTCCAGACTCCCCGAGGCGTCGCGTCCCACATACGACCGGTCGCGCAACGCGGAAAGCGCCGCCGTGGTCGATCGCATCCGGACGCTTTCGTCCGTCCGGCCGTGAACCAGTTGCAGAAGCTGGACCGTGAACTCCACGTCCCTCAACCCGCCAGGCCCCAGTTTGATCTGTCGCTCGCGCTCTTCCGACGGTATATTGTCGGTCACTCGACGACGCATGGACTGAACGGAATCCACAAAATTCTCTCGACCAGAGGCTTCCCACACGAACGGCGCAATGGCGCGCACGTACTCTTCACCCAGGCGCTGAGAACCTGCGACGGGGCGTGCCTTGAGCAATGCCTGGAATTCCCAGTTCTCGGCCCAACGGTCGTAATACCTTCGGTGTGAATCAATGCTCCTGACCAATGGACCGTCTTTACCTTCCGGACGGAGGTTTGCATCGACCTCCCAGAGGCCTGGCTCGGGACCAACCCCGTAAACCACTTTCGTCAGGGCCTTGACCAGTTCGGTGCCAATCCGGCCCATGGCCTCCTCATCGGGTTCCTCGAGGTCGCCGCGGACATCGGCCGAGGAGGGTCCTACCGCGTAAACGACGTCGACGTCGGAAATGTAATTGAGCTCGCGAGCTCCGCACTTTCCCATCGCAATAATGGTCAGATCCACGGAGGCCACGGCGGGTTCGTTCTCGGAGATCTCGGCCCTGGCGACGGCCAAAGCCCCTTCGAGAGCTGCACCCGCCAGATCCGCGAGCGCGGCGCCGACCTTGGGCATGTCCTCTATAGGGTCCTCTGAGGTGAGATCCGCAAGCGCTATTCGAGTCAAGTACTCGCGATACGTTGTTCTGACGGCGAGCTTCGCATCTTCGCCGGTTATTCGTGCGACGGGTTGCTCGGATTCGGGGGCTGCACCGACGGCCTCAAGCATCACACGGCGGTAACGTTCGTTCAGATCCGAGACACCGACGTCAGGCAAAGGCCGAGGGGCCTCGTCGAAGATGCTGAGATGCTCAGGGTGACGCATGAGGAACTCACCGAGTGCCTCGGATGCACCGAGCACCCGGAACAGGCCCGCTGCCTCCTGGCCGCGGGCGATGTGTCGACTCAGCTCCGGGGTATCGGTCAACATGCGTACGACCGCCTTGAGGGCCATGTCCGGGGAAGGGCTGAGCGCCAGGCCCTCGAGCAGCTTGGCTTTGTCGACGTCTCTCAGTTCATCCGAATCCAGCCAACGGTTGGCGCCGCTCAAATCATTGAATCCGACCGCCGCCAGTCGCCGCTTGGCCTTGTGACCGGCGCCTTCCCGGGGCCTTTCCTGCTCGCCCATGGTGCTACAGAAGGCCCAGGTTGTACTTCAGTTCGTACGGGGTCACTTCCATGCGATAAGCCGTCCAGTCGTCCTGCTTGTTGCGCAAGAACTGATTGAATACCTGCTCCCCCAGGGTCTCTGCCATGAATTCCGACTCTTCGGTCTGGCGGATCGCATCGTGCAGGGAAGACGGGAGGGGGCTGTGCCCCAAGCTGCGCCTTTCGGCTGCACTCATGGATGCGACGTCCTCGGCCTCGGCCTCGGACAACTCGTATTCGTTCTCTATCCCTTTGAGTCCCGCGGCAAGGATCACCGCGTAACCCAGGTATGGGTTGACGGCCGAGTCGATACCCCGGTATTCGATACGGGCCGACTGCATCTTGTTGGGCTTGTACAGCGGCACGCGCACCAGCGCGGATCGGTTGTTGTGACCCCAAGAGAGATAGCTTGGAGCTTCTCCTCCACCCCACAGACGCTTGTAGGAATTCACAAATTGGTTGGTCACGGACGTGAATTCCGGGGCGTGCCGCAGCACACCCGCGATGAAGTGCCGTGCAGTCTGGGAGAGCTGGTACTCGGCCCCGGCTTCGAAGAAGGCGTTGGTGTCACCTTCGAAGAGAGAGAAATGCGTGTGCATACCGGAGCCGGGGAATTCCGTAAACGGTTTGGGCATGAAAGTCGCATAGATGCCCTGCGAGAACGCGACTTCCTTGATGACCGAACGGAAAGTCATGATGTTGTCCGCGGTTTGCAATGCGTCGGCGTGCCGCAGATCGATTTCGTTCTGTCCCGGTCCACCTTCATGGTGGCTGAATTCAACCGAGATGCCAACCGCCTCGAGCATCGTGACGGCTCGACGTCGGAAATCCTGGACGACTCCTCCGTACACGTGGTCGAAGTAGCCTTCCCGGTCAACGGGAACGGGGGTGCCTTCTGCACTGAGCTCCTGGGACTTCAGGAGATAGAACTCGATTTCGGGCGACGTGTAGCAGGTGAATCCCATGTCGCCGGCTTTGGACAGGATTCGCTTGAGCACACCGCGCGAGTCTGCGGATGAGGGCTCGCCGTCCGGGGTCAGGATGTCGCAGAACATGCGCGACGTCGGTTCGGTCTCCCCACGCCACGGAAGAAGTTGGAATGTCGAGGGATCCGGTTGAAGGAGCATGTCGGATTCGTGGACCCGAGACAGGCCTTCGATGGATGAGCCATCGAAGCCGAGCCCCTCCTCGAATACCGTCTCGACCTCGGCGGGCGCGAGCGCCACGGATTTGAGGGTACCGACGACGTCGGTGAACCACATGCGAACGAAGCGCACATCTCTTTCCTCGATGGTGCGAAGAACGAATTCCTGCTGACGGTCCATGACACTCCTCCATGGTCGACGTGCCGCGCTGGCTAACCTAGGCCAACTCTATCCCGAGGGCATGCGCACCTCGACCAATTCGCGAAACGGCACGAATGCGCCGTAAAGGACCCTTCAACTCTGCAAAACTGCCACATCGTTGGAGGAGACCGCGCGTAGACTGATCGGCATGGCTTCGTACCTCCAGGACACTGACCACACACATTCCGACGCCGACGGCTGGCTCAGCTCGGTTCGACGCGTAAGAACCACTCATCTGCAGCGCTGCAGAGACCGCGGGCAACGATTCTCGATGTTGACCTGTTATGACGCCTTGACCGCGGCGGTCTTCGACGAAGCCGGAATCGAGGTTCTGCTCATTGGGGATTCGGCGGGCAACACCGTCTACGGTTACGAGTCGACCGTTCCCGTGACGTTGGACGAATTGATTCCGTTAACCCGAGCCGTCTCAAGTGCCGCGAACCGAGCAATGGTCATCGTCGACTTGCCGTTCGGAAGCTACGAACAGTCCCCTGCCCAGGCCATCGCCAGCTCGGTCCGACTCATGAAGGAAGGCGGCGCTCACGCCGTCAAGATGGAAGGCAGCGCCTACTACGCCGAACACGTCGAAGCCATGGTCCAGGCAGGAATCCCCGTCATGGCTCACATCGGTTTCACCCCGCAAGCGACCAACACTTTGGGAGGCTTTCGTGTGCAGGGCCGGGACGACGCCGCCGAGCGGCTCCTCGTGGATGCTCGGGCGCTCGCCGAGGCCGGTGCTTTTGCGGTTCTCATCGAGATGACGGCCAGCCCGGCTGTTGAAGCGGTCGTGGACGGGGTCGATGTCCCGACCGTAGGGATCGGCGCGGGAGGATCCACGACCGGACAGGTCCTGGTATGGCAGGACATGATGGGGCTCACCGGCGGAAAAGTACCTCGGTTCGTCAAAAAGTATGCAGACCTGCGATCCGTGATCGCCGATGCGGCAGGTGCATACAGAAAAGACGTGCTCGACGGCAGTTTCCCTGCTCCCGAGCACGTCTTCGAGGACTGATCGCTTGATCACTGTCTGATCAGGCTTCGCCCTTCCATCGTGCGTCGTCTTCGTCCCATTTTTCATTGCGTTCTTGAGCTATGTTCAAGGCGTTTTGCGCTTCCTCGCGGGAGCTGTACGGCCCGAGAAGTTGCCGATAGTCCGATTGGGCGCCTTGTTCGACCGTATGCGTATACGTGTTGAACCAAAATTGTTGGTCTTCCGGGACGTGCGCACTTCCGTTGGTACCCATGGGGTGACCTCCTCGTCGTCGATCGTGTTCTAGAGTTGACTATATGTCCCGTACCAATGCTTCCACGACATCCCACAACATTCCTGCCGAACACGGCGGCGCTCCCTTGGGCAGCCTGACTCCGGGCGCCATCGGTCCCACTCGCAAAGTTCCGGCCTCCATCGAGCGCCCCGAATACGTCGGCAAGGCGACCGCGGATGAGGGCAACGGATCGGATCTGTACACCCCTGAAGAAGTTGAACTGATCCGCGAGTCCGGGAAGATCGCGGCGGGCTCGATTGTCGCTGCCGAAGAGTATTGCGTTCCGGGGCGTACCACCGACGACATCGACCGCATCGTCCACGAGTACATGTGCGACCACGGCGCTTACCCCTCGACTCTGGGCTACCGGAATTTCTGGAAGTCCGTGTGCACATCCTTGAACGAAGTCATCTGCCACGGCATCCCTGACTCCACAGTTCTGGAAGAGGGCGACATCATCAACCTTGACGTCACCGCATATAAGAACGGCATGCACGGGGATACCAACCGGACACTGCTGGTCGGAGACGTGGATGAAGAATCTCGTCTGCTGGTCGAGCGCACCGAAGAATCGCTGAACCGTGCAATGAAGGCCGTCAAACCGGGACGCGAGCTCAACGTCATCGGTCGGGTGATCGAGAAGTACGCATCGCGTTTCGGTTACGGCGTGGTCCGCGACTTCACTGGTCACGGGGTGGGACGCGAATTCCACTCCGGTTTGATCGTCCCCCATTACGATGCCGCACCGGCCTACAACACCGTGATCGAGGAAGGCATGGTGTTCACGATCGAGCCCATGCTCAATCTCGGAACCATCGACTGGCAGATGTGGGATGACGACTGGACCGTCGTCACCAAAGACCGCAAACGAAGCGCACAATTCGAACACACCATGGTGGTCACCGCCGACGGCGTCGACGTTCTGACCCTCCCGTAGCCCACACCATTATCCAGCAAAACCCCGCAGGAGAATCCATGCCTCATACCTCACCGGATCGTCCCGACGTCGCTGTGCAGCAGGACCTCAGCGCGTCCCAAGACCTCCCCGAGCCCAAACCGCACGAGTTGGTGATCGGCGTCGACATCGGAGGCACCGGAATCAAGGGCGGCATAGTGGACCTGCGCAATGGTTCCCTCGTCAGCGAGCGATTCCGCATCGATACGCCGAGCCCCGCTACACCGGAAAAGGTTCTGCCCGTGGTTCGACAGATCGTTGAGGAGCTTCAGAGCAGGGACGTTGCCCCGGAAGAGGGCAGCGCGATTGGTATCGACTTTCCGGCCATCGTCAAAAACGGTGTGACGTGGTCGGCCGCCAACGTGGACAAGTCGTGGATCGGCGCGGAACTGAAGAAACTAGCCGAAGAACAGGTGGGCCGCACGGTGTACGCGGTCAACGACGCCGACGCCGCCGGTCTCGCCGAAGGTATTTACGGACAAGGCCGGGACAATAACGGACTGATCATGGTCATCACCCTGGGCACGGGGATCGGGTCGGCCATCATTCACAATGGTGTGCTCGTTCCGAACTCCGAATTGGGCCATCTGGAAATCGAGGGGCATGACGCCGAATCCCGTGCCTCCGTCCGCGCACGGGAACGCGACGACCTGTCTTGGAAGGACTACGGAAAACGTCTCCACACTTATTTCTCCCGCGTGGAAGCGCTCTTCTCCCCGGACCTCTTCGTCATCGGCGGCGGTGTCTCGAAAAAGCCCGAGAAATTCATGCCGTATCTGGAAGGCATTAAGACGCCGATGGTTCCGGCCGCCTTGCGCAATAACGCAGGGATTGTGGGCGCTGCCCTGTGGTCGGCAGGTCAGCCCGGCGAGCGTGAGCGACACGATCAGGATCTTCGGCGCTGACACCGGCGGGCATGGTCTCCAAGCAGCAACGAAGGCTTTCACCGTCCCGGCTCGGGAACTGAACTCCTGAGTCCGGGCGGTAGCCTCGACGGAACCGATGGGTCGTCGTTTTTAAAAGTTGAACGCCGGTACCTGACGGCTTCCCCTCCGCAAGTACCGGCGACCAGTTCCTATCTAATCACAAGATGAACGCTGGGTCTAGATCAAAGTTGGTTGATCCGGATCTTCCGACTCAGGAACAGCGGTGGATGCTTTTTTGGCCTTGCGCTTTGCCTGGGCAGAACCAGATTTTTTGTCTCTGCTCTTGCTGTGCGGTTCGGGCCCCGCAGCTTCGGGAACCCCGGAGCTCTCGGCCGTTTCGCTTTCAGGGTCGTTCTTGACCTCGAATGCGGCCGTCGCCGGATCCGAGCCCGTACGGAGGTTTTCTATAGCCTTTTCGAAATCCTCGAGACCATCGAACGCCTGGTAAACGCTTGCGAAGCGTAAGTAGGCAACCTCGTCGAGTCGTTGCAACGGATCGAGAATGGCCAGCCCGACGTCGTTCGCGTCGATCTCGGCAAGCCCGCGGGCACGAATGGATTCTTCGACCTCTTGAGCCAACAATGCGAGGTCGTCCTCGCTGACGGGTCGCCCTTGACACGCTTTGCGGACGCCGGAGATGATCTTGACTCGCTTAAACGGTTCGGTCGCACCCGAACGTTTGATGACGTTGACCGATGTGGTCTCGAGAGTTGAGAATCTGCGGCCGCACGAGGAGCACTGCCGACGGCGCCTGATCGATGAGCCGTCGTCGGCAACGCGCGAGTCCACGACTCGAGAATCCGGATGGCGGCAATAAGGACAATGCATATTAGGAGACCCCCTCCGAGGCGGAATCGTCGATTCGGGCGGTGATCGCTTCTCCGTGTGCGGGAAGGTCCTCCGCACCGGAGAGCGCGACGACGTCCTCCCCTACTTCAGCCAAGGCGTCGGCGGAGTACTCGATGATCTGAACGGCTTTCATGAACGATGTGGTGCACAATCCGCTGCTGTGGCGGGCCGAGCCGCCTGTCGGCAGAACGTGATTCGAGCCCGCAGCGTAGTCTCCCAAAGGCACCGGGCTGTATGGTCCCAGGAATATCGCTCCGGCGTTCCGAATTCTGGCCGCAATATCGCCTGGTCGGTCGGTCTGAATCTCCAAGTGCTCCGGCGCGTAGGCATTGGCGACGTCGATGCTCTGCTCGACGTCCTCCGTCAGGATCACGCCGGACTGCGGGCCGGTCAGTGCCGTCACGACCCTGTCGTGGTGTTTGGTCTTGGCCACGCGCGTTTGAAGGGCAGACGACGTCTGATCTGCAAGTTCCGGGGAGTCTGTGATAAGAATCGACCCGGCGTGAGGATCATGTTCGGCCTGCGACAAGAGGTCGGCCGCAACGTAATCCGGGTTCGCCTGCGCATCGGCGATCACGGCAATTTCGGTGGTGCCCGCCTCCCCGTCCACTCCTACGACGGAACGCAATTGACGTTTGGCCATGGCAACGAAGATGTTGCCGGGGCCCGTGACCGTGTCGACCGGTTCAAGAGTTTCTTCGCCGTCAAAACCGTAGGCCATGGCGCCCAGGGCCTGAGCACCGCCAATGGCCCACACCTCGTCGATTCCGAGGAGCCCGGCCGCAGCGAGGGTTGTGGGGTGCGGCAAACCGCCGAACTCCCTCTGGGGAGGGGTACAGAGAACCACCGAGTCGACGCCGGCCGCTTGTGCAGGCACAGCATTCATGACTACAGACGACGGATATACCGCCAGCCCCCCGGGAACGTAGAGACCGACTCGTCTCACAGGAGTCCACCGGTGCACAAGCCGAGCTCCGGGAGCGACCTCGATACTCGCGTCCTCCGGGCGCTGTGCGCCGGCGAAGACCCGGGTCCGTTCGATCGCAGTCTCCAGTCCGCGGCGAACCGAGGGATCCAGTTCCTCGACCGCGCGATCGATGGCACTCTGAGGCACACGCAGGTTCGTCTGCTCGACGCCGTCGAAACGCTCGGACAACTCACGCAATGCTTCGGAGCCGCGGTCCTTGACGTCGGCAAGGATCGAAGCGACGGAGTCCGCGGCCGAGGACACGAATTCACTCGTCTGACGCGGTACGACTGAAAGCAACTGAGCATGGCTCAGTTGCTTTCCGCGCAGGTCGAGGACGCGCATCGAGAAGGGCTGGCTGGGGCTCGGGTCTGAAATGGTCACCAGTCCAGTTTAACGCCCGCGGTGCCGCCTTACCTCTCCACCGGGTCACACACCGACTTCGGACCCCACCGAGGATGACTTCTCCAGGCACGAGGAGCCGAACAACACTTTCAGATCACCGTAGAGCGCTGGGTTCGGATTGACCCGCAGCCTCGGGGAAAGACGCATCAGGACGTCCTTGGTTCGGCACGCGAGGTTGATTCGGACCTCGGCATCGCCGCGATGGTTCAAAAGGATGGATTCAAGCTCACGCAGGTTCTGCTCTGTTGCACGGTGTTCGGGCAGCGACAGGACGATCGGGCCTTTCTGCCCGTCCGCATCGATGTCCGGCACCTTGAGCTCCATGGCGCTGATCGTCACGGTTCCGTCGTCCCGGCGTTGGAGTCGACCCTTGATCGTGCAGATCAGGTCCTCGGTCAGAACGCCGGATATCGGTGTATAAACCTTTCCGAAGAACATGACTTCCATCGAGCCCGTCCTGTCCTCCAACTCGATGCGCGCATAGGCGTTGCCGCTGGTCTTCGCGACCTTGCGCTGGACGGAGGTGATCATGCCCGCGATGGTGACGATCGATCCGTCCGGCTTCCCGTCTTCATCCAGCAAGGACTGCACGGATGAATCAGACAGCTGCCCCAGGACGTCATCGAGCCCACGCAAAGGGTGGTCCGAAACGTACAGACCGAGCATTTCCCTCTCGAAATTGAGTTTGTCGCGGCGTTCCCACTCCGGGACGTCCGGAATCGCAACCGTGAGCTCAGTGGTCGGATCTTCTTCCTCCGCGCCGATTCCCCCGAACAGGTCGAATTGTCCCGCGGCCTCCTGGCGTTTGACCGAAACCGTCGAATCCACGGCTTCCTCGTGGATCAGGGACAAAGCTCGACGACGATGTCCCAAGTCATCGAAAGCGCCCGCCTTGATCAACGATTCTATGGTTCGTTTGTTGCAGCAGACCGCCGGAACCTTCTTGAGGAAATCGTGGAAGGACGTGAAGCGGCCTTTTTCGGTACGGGTTTCCACCAAGGCAGAGACGACGTTCGCACCGACGTTGCGGACAGCGCCCATGCCGAAGCGGATGTCGTCCCCGACAGGCGTGAAGTTCAGCGCGGACTCGTTGACGTCCGGCGGCAGAACCGTAATTCCCATGCGACGGCATTCGTTGAGATACAGGGCAAGTTTGTCCTTGTCATCGCCCACCGAAGTCAGAAGTGCCGCCATGTATTCCTGCGGATAATGGGCCTTGAGATAAGCCGTCCAGTACGAGACCAATCCGTAGGCTGCAGTGTGTGCCTTGTTGAACGCATAATCGGAGAAGGGCAGCAGAATGTCCCAGAGCGCCTTGATCGCGGCTTCGGAATAGCCGTTGTCCAACATCCCCTGGTGGAAAGTCACGTACTGGCGATCCAGCTCAGCCTTCTTCTTCTTGCCCATCGCACGGCGCAGAATATCCGCCTCACCGAGCGAGTACCCCGCGACCTTCTGCGCGATGGCCATGACCTGCTCCTGGTAGACGATCAGACCATAGGTCGTGTCCAGGATTTCGGCGAGCGGCTCTTCCAATTCCGCGTGGATCGGGGTGACTTCCTGGAGGCCGTTCTTGCGGAGGGCGTAGTTGGTGTGCGAGTTGGCGCCCATCGGGCCCGGCCTGTACAAAGCCAACACAGCGGAAATGTGTTCGAAGTGGTCCGGCTGCATGAGTTTGAGCAACTGACGCATGGGGCCACCGTCGAGCTGGAAAACGCCCAAAGTGTCCCCGCGGGCCAGCAACTTGTAGGACTCGGCGTCGTCCGTCTCCAGGGTCTCCAGATCAAGAGTGAAGTCTCGGTTGGACTGGATGTTTTCGATCGCGTCGGAAATGATGGTCAGGTTGCGCAGACCCAAGAAGTCCATCTTGATCAGGCCGAGGCCTTCACACGTCGGATAGTCGAATTGGGTGATGACCTGCCCGTCTTGTTCACGGCGCATGATCGGGATGATGTCGATGATGTTGTGGCTGGACATGATCACGCCCGCCGCGTGCACACCCCACTGGCGTTTCAGGCCTTCCAGGCCTTCGGCGGTCTCAAAAACCTTGCGTGAGTCCTCGTCCGACGCGATCAGCTCACGCAGTTCCTCGGCTTCCCCATATCGCTTGGCGTCCTTGTTGTAGACGTCCTGAAGCGAAATGCCCTTCCCCATGACGTCCGGCGGCATCGCCTTGGTCAGACGCTCGCCCGTTGAAAAGGGGTAGCCCAGAACGCGGGAAGAGTCCTTGAGGGCCTGCTTGGCCTTGATGGTTCCGTAGGTGACGATCTGGGCGACTTTGTCCTCGCCGTACTTCTCGGTCACATAGTGGATGACTTCGGAACGACGACGATCGTCGAAATCGACGTCGAAGTCGGGCATGGAAACGCGATCGGGGTTCAGAAAGCGCTCGAAAATGAGATCGTGTTCGAGCGGGTTCAACTCGGTGATACGCATCGCGTACGCGACCATTGAACCTGCACCCGAGCCACGACCCGGTCCGACGCGTATCCCGTTGTTCTTGGCCCAGTTGATGAAGTCGGCCACGACGAGGAAGTAGCCAGGGAACCCCATCTGGGTGATGATCCCGACCTCGTATTCGGCCTGCTTGCGGACGTCGTCCGGCACGCCGTTGGGAAAACGATAGTGAAGGCCGTTCTCGACCTCCTTGACGAACCAAGATTCCTCGTTCTCCCCGGGCGGGCACGGGAAGTTCGGCATGTAGTTGGCACTGGTGTCGAATTCGACGTTGCAGCGTTCTGCGATTTCCAGGGTGTTGTCGCATGCTTCCGGGAAGTCGCGGAATAACTCCCTCATCTCCGCGGGAGATTTCAGATAGAACTCGTCGGCGTCGAATTTGAAACGCTTGGGATCCTGAATCGTTGAACCGGATTGCACGCACAGAAGGGCCGCGTGGGCTTTGGCGTCTTCCGCGTGCGTGTAGTGGAGGTCATTGGTTGCCACGAGCGGCAATTGCAGGTCCTTGGCCAACCTCAGAAGGTCGCTGGTAACCTGCTTCTCGATGCCGAGGCCGTGGTCCATGAGCTCGCAGTAGTAGTTCTCCTTGCCGAAGATATCGCGGAATTCGGCCGCAGCATCACGAGCCTCGTTGTACTGACCCAGCCGAAGACGCGTCTGCACCTCCCCCGAGGGGCACCCCGTGGTCGCGATCAAACCGTCCGAGTACATGTTGAGCAGCTCACGGTCCATGCGCGGTTTGTAGAGCTGACCCTCCAACGACGCCCTCGAGGACGCCCTGAACAGGTTGTGCATGCCCTTGGTGTTCTCCGCGAGCAAGGTCATGTGTGTATAAGCACCGCCGCCCGAGACGTCGTTGCGACCGCCATCGGCGAACTTCACACGCGTTCGATCTTGGCGGGCGGTACCAGGCGTCACATACGCTTCTACGCCGATAATCGGTTTGATGCCCGCGTTGCGTGCCTTGTTCCAGAAGTCGAACGCGCCGAAGAGGAACCCGTGGTCCGTGGTGGCCATCGAGCTCATGCCCAGCTCGTGGGCATGCTCGAACAGATCATCCAATCGCGCCGCACCGTCGAGCATCGAGTACTCGGTATGGACGTGGAGATGGGTAAAGTCTTTGGAATTAGCCGCGGAAGTCACTTCATCATTTTAGGGCTTCTAGGAGCCCAGAGCATCCCCGTTGCGCATCGACTCAACGGCGAACCTCAGATCAGGCGGGTATTCGCTCTCGAACTCGACGTAACGTCCGGTACCGGGATGGTCGAATCCCAAACGATGGGCGTGAAGCCATTGTCGGGTCAGCCCAAGTCGTGCGGAGAGTTTGGGGTCCGCACCGTACGTCAGGTCCCCGCAACAGGGGTGATTGAGCGCGGAGAAATGAACGCGGATCTGGTGGGTTCTGCCCGTCTCCAAGTGAACCTCTGCCAGGGACGCAGGACCGTAAGCCTCGATGACCTCGTAGTGGGTTACGGAGTCCCGCCCGTCTTCGACGACGGCGAATCGCCATTCGTGTCCCGGGTGCCTCCCGATTGGAGCATCGATAGTTCCATGGAGCGGATCCGGTATACCCTGGATCATCGTGTGATAGACCTTGGTCACGGTCCGCTCTTTGAACGCGCGTTTGAGCGACGAATAGGATTTCTCGTTCTTGGTCACGACCATGAGCCCGGACGTTCCGACGTCGAGTCGGTGCACAATGCCCCGGCGCTCGGCAGCTCCCGAAGTGGAAATGCCGACCCCGGCCGCGGACAGCGCGCCCACGACCGTCGGCCCGTGCCACCCCGGCGACGGATGCGCAGCGACCCCGGAAGGCTTGTCCACGACAACGATGTCCGAGTCTTCGTGCACAATGCGGAAGCCGTCCACGCTCTCGGGAACGACACGGACCTTGTCATTGGGGTCCGGGACGTCCGCTGTGATCGACGCGCCTTCGGGAACCCTCAAGGATTTGACGGCCTTGATGGGCCGCCCCTGAGATGTGACCTCAACGCGCCCCTCCGCGCACCATGTCGCTGCGGCCGAGCGAGATTGACCCGTCCGGTTGGCGAGGAAAGCGTCGAGTCGGGTCCCTGCGTCGTCCGCAATGACTGTCCATTCGTGCTGCCCTATGATGTATTCGCTCACGCGGTGTCCTCCCGTTCGATGTCTTCTTGCCGAGATTCCGTTGCGCCCTCCAACGGAACACCGCGGAACAGAAGAATCGCCAGCACCACGATGCTCACGCAAATGCACGAGTCCGCGATGTTGAAGATTGCGTAATGGGGCACGGAAATGAAATCGACAACATGCCCCCGGCCGAAGCCGGGTTCCCGGAAAAGCCGATCCGTGAGGTTGCCGAGGACTCCGGCCAGCAAGCCGAAAAGACCGAGAATCCAGCCGCGTGTACGGGCCTTGGGAAGATAATAGAGAATCACCACGGCCACGATTGCCATGATGATCGTGAAGATCCAGGTCACCGACTCCCCCATTGAGAAAGCCGCACCGGGGTTCCGTATGAACCTCCACCACAGTAGACCGTCCACGACGGGGACAGCTTGTCCCTCCGTCATATGGGTGACCACTGCGTACTTCGTGATCTGATCCAGAACATACAGAACCACCAGGAGGACGAGACCGAGAACCCTATGGGCCCGAAACCGCCCGGATGACAAGGAAACAGCGGCTCGGTCGCTCACGATGGGTGGTACTCCTCAGGATTCTTCAGTGGTGGCCCGGCGGGGAGGGAACCTCGATCGCCCAGGCCCGACCGGGATTTAATTCGCGAACGGGGCCAGCAGAACGATTCTGCTGACCCCGTTCCTTCAGAACACGTGCGGGCCGAAGCCCTCGGTTCAGCGGGTCTGGGTCGGCTCGACGCGCGGAGAATTCTCCAAATCCGTGAGCTTGCCCTCCAAGTAGGACTTGAGCTCGCGGCGGTACTTCGTCTCGAAACTGCGCAATGTCTCTACGTCGGTCTCCAAGTTGGTCTTGGATTCCTCGAGAGAAGCCAGGATCTCCGAGCGCTTGGCCTCCGCCTCGCTGAGCAGCGAGTTCGCGGTGGTCTGTCCTTCCTCGATGAGGCGCGCCTTTTCGGACTCGCCCTGGGACACGTAGTCGTCGTGCAGACGCTGAGCCATTGCGATGACGGCTGCGGCCGAGGCCGCGGATTCGTTGGACTGGCCCGAAACGTTGTTCTCCCGTACAGAGGATTCCGAGGTGGTCTCGGCGGAAGCCTGGGCTGCGGTCGTTCCCGAGCCCGGCTGGTCGGAGCCCGATTTCTCGGCGGCCGTCGGAACCTGTTCATTGGTCGGGTGGATCTCGGAATCGAGGTTCTCCGGTTCAACGTCGGAGGACGAATCCGGTTCGACGTTCAGGGCCGCCACCGAGGCTGCATCGGAGGTCTCGGCGGCCGAGGTCTTGTTGCCCTGAGAACCGGCCGCGGAAGAGACGGATCCGGAGTCCGGGTCGATGCCGGCTTCTTCGAGCTTCTGACGGAGATCGTCATTTTCCTTGTTGAGGCGTCGCAGCTCGGAGACAACCTCGTCCAGGAAGAGGTCCACCTCTTCCTGGTCGTACCCCTCGCGGAATTTGGTGGGTTGGAAGGTCTTGTTGATGACCTGTTCCGGGGTCAATGCCATGAAATACACCTCTTATCTTGTCGATGCGGCAGCAGTCGCACCGTACGCCTAAACGGGACGTCCCCCACAGAGGGCGTCCATAACTCATTGTGCCTGCAGCCAAAACCGTAAATGTCTGGCACGCACCTGGATCACATCCTAACGACTCAGGTGCGAGGGTATGAGAAATTTCTGGATATACGCTGAGCGCCAAATCGAATGGCATTCAGGTGGGTGGTCGCCCCACCCTTACATCAGCATAGAGCCGAGAGACGAACCGACGATGGCACGCACGATGCTCAGGGCGACCAGCAACACCAGGAAGCCCATGTCTAGCGAGACGGTTCCGATACGCAACGGCGGAATCCACTTTCGCATGAGCCGCATCGGCGGGTCCGTCACGGTATAGACGGTCGAGGCGAAGATCAGGGCCACGCCTTTGGGGCGCCAGAAGCGGGCGAAAGTCTGAACCCAGTCCAGGATCAGCCTGAACATCAGCACCAGGAACGCCAGATACAAGACGAAGTCAACGATGGCGAGGGCCGAGATCAACTGGACGTACCTTTCTTATGCCTGACAGGAATGATGGGAATGACGATCAGCTCTGGTCGAACAGCGAGTCGTCGACCGCGGGAGCCGAGGACGACACATCCTCGGAAGCCAGTACTTCGAGGTTAGCCGGCGTCAGCAGGAAAACTTGTTCTGTCACACGCTCGATGCTCCCATTGAGGGCAAAAGTCAAGCCTGAGGAGAAATCAACCAGTCGCTTGGCCTCCGCAACATCCATGTCCGTGACGTTCATGATCACGGGGATATTGTTTCGGAAAGATTCTCCGATCACCTTTGCATCGTTGTAGGAGCGCGGGTGAATGGTGGTGATGCGTCGCAATTCGTTGTCGCTTTCGGTCTGTGCCGCGGCACGGTTGATCGGGGTGACGGGAGCCCGGTAGTCTTCAGGCTCTTCGTCCCTGGCGGGCTCGAGTTCTCGGCGGGCCGGAGCTGCGGAGGATTCCGGACGACGTCGCGCCGTCGCGGCTTCCTGTCGAACCTCACGTTCTCGCGGACCGCGGGACCCAGCATCCTGCCGGACCCCTTGATCCTCGGCCGGACGCTGGCGAGAAGGGGCTTCGCTCCGCGTATCCAGTGCAGCCGAACCGCCGTCGGTCTCACGCGGGGCGCGTTCCTCGTAGTGGACATGCGGCTGAGCCGCGGTGTCAGCCTCAGCGCGGCGCTGTTGCGCCGCGGGTTGAGCCTCGTACCCGTCGTCGGCAAGGCCCAGAAAGACCATTGCCTGGCGCAGTGTTCCGGCCATGTGAACTCCTCGAGAATCGTTCGTTGAGACGGGCGCTACCCGCCAATGGGACCATTATTCCCATCGACAAGGGAAATTGCAGGGGGCAACACGCCAAATCCAGTGAATACTCAGTTGTGGGGCGGGCGTTGACCCATGATCGCACTGCCGACGCGCACGCTGGTCGAACCCCATCGTATCGCTTCGCTCATATCGGCGCTCATCCCCGAAGAGATCTTCCACGCCTGCGGATATGTCTGCCGAAGTTTGACGCTCAGCCCCCACAGCTTCTCGAAGGCCCTCGCCGGGTCCTCGCCGAGTGGTGCAACGGCCATCAGGCCGCCGAGCACGAGCCCATCGGTCGCCGCAATGCGGTCGGCGATTGCTTCGAGGTCCTGCGGGTCGGCACCGCCACGGGCTCCCTGAGCCGCAGCTCCCGGGGTTGCTGCGGCATCGTCGAGGCCCACTTGGACCAAACATTCGAGGCCACCGCGCGAGGCCGCCGCCGGTGCCGGCCCTTCCTCCGCTTCGAACCGCTCCGTCGCGGTGCGATAGGCCTTCCCCAAAGCGTTGACCAGTGAGATCCGATCGATTGATTGCACGCTCGAGGCATATTTGACCACGGACTTGGCCTTATTGGACTGCAACTGCCCTATATAGTGCCAAGCCGGCGGATCTTCTGACGTGTACTGGCTGAGCTCGAAAGCTTTGGCGGAGGCCTCCTGGTCACGGTTCTCCCCGAAAGAGCGCACCCCGGAGTCGTAGAGCGCGGCCGCATCCGATGCCGGAAAAAATTTGGTCACCACAATGAGCTCGACGTCCCGTGAGGACGAGCGGACATCATCGGGCGCCTCCGCGGCCAATCTTTCAACATCAGCTTGAACGCGAGCATATGCATCGGCTAGCTCGTGACAGCGTTCGGGCGAGTACGCCAGACTATCCATCAGCTCTGAATCCTTCCGTGTCCTGGAATTCCGATGATAGTTGAGGGGGTCCGGCTCGCTCAGGTTCCGGGAGTCCAGACGAGCCCCGCGATACGGCCTCGACCCGGGGCGCGTCGGTGAGAATACAGACCTTCGTCCTCGTAAGTGCACTCGTTCAGGACTTCCCGATGCACCTCGACTCCCAAACCTTCAAGCTGGGCTTGCGCCGCAGCAGGCAGGTCCAGCCCCGGCGTATTCCATCGCGTCGTTGCGGCGATGCCGGGATGCCCGGGAGCCGAAGCCTCGAGCATCTGACGAGGGACTTCGTAACACCGACCACAAATCGCGGGGCCCACCCAGGCGTGAATCTGACGCATGCCCAGTTCGTGGAGGGCCTCCACTACGTTCGGAAGCACGCCGGCCAACAACCCCTTGCGGCCGGCATGAGCGACACCGAAGGTCGAGTCATGTTCGGTCGTCAGGACGATGGGCAGGCAGTCTGCCGTCATGATCGCCAGAGGACGGCCAGTCGCCGTGACGGCCGCGTCGGCCACCGGAGCGAGCTCACGTTCTTGGTGCGGAGTCAGGCCGGGTGGTATTACGGGCGCGTCGTCGGCTCGGGCCACATGCGTTCCGTGGACCTGCTCCAGGAACAACAAGCTGCCGGAGCGGACCGCCATGGCCCGTTCCAGGCCACGGCGATTGTCTTGCGGGTCGGAGGACCCCTGGACATGTAATCCCAGGTTGCCGGCCTCGACGCCAGTGAATCCCACACAGACGCCGTGGGCAAGGCGGACACGATGACGAAGCGGTGCCACGAACCGGTCCTTCGCCGTTTCGGTCTTCTCGGTAGTGCGGTCGTTGCTCATGCGTTCCCCTCGGCCCCGTCGACGGATCCACCAACGAAGAACGGGACGGGACGAATTGACCGTCCCGCCCCGCTGGCTTCACACGCGCGTTGTTATTGAGTTACTTCAGGAAGTCGGGGACGTCCAGCGAGTCCTTCCCCGATTTCTTGGAGGTGGACTCGCCGTCGGTGCCCACGACCGGGGGCAGGTCGACGTCGAAGCCGGCGTTCGCCGGGACATCCGAATCGTCCTGCCACTGTGAGGCCGAACCGTTGGAGAAGGAGTTGCTCGAGTAGGAGCTGCTCCCGCGCTGCGGGTTGTTGGCAACCTTGGCCGGCTGGGAAGCGCCGCCACCGAAGGTCTGCTGAGTCCTCTGAGCCTGGTTGGCCGCGGCGTTGTTGTCGTTGCTGTTCGTCTCCGGGTTGAGGGAGTCGAAACCTGCGGCGATCACCGTGACGCGAGCTTCATCACCCAGGGCGTCATCAATGACGGCACCGAAGATGATGTTGGCATCCGGGTGCGCGACCTCTTGGACAAGGCGGGCCGCTTCGTTGATCTCGAACAGACCGAGATCGGATCCGCCTTGGATCGACAGCAGCACGCCGTGCGCACCATCGATCGAGGCTTCGAGCAACGGAGACGCTATTGCCAACTCGGCCGCTTTGACAGCACGGTCCTCGCCCTGCGCCGAGCCGATACCCATCAGCGCCGAGCCGGCTCCCTGCATCACAGACTTGACGTCCGCGAAGTCGAGGTTGATCAGGCCCGGAGTTGTGATCAGATCAGTGATGCCCTGGACACCGGACAGCAGAACCTGGTCGGCCGACTTGAACGCATCCAGCATGGATACGTTGCGATCCGAGATGGAGAGCAGACGATCGTTCGGGATAACGATGAGGGTATCGACCTCGTCGCGCAAGGACTCGATGCCGGTCTCGGCCTGATTCGAGCGCCGACGGCCCTCGAACGTAAACGGACGAGTCACGACACCAATGGTCAGGGCGCCGAGCGAACGGGCGATGCGGGCCACGACGGGGGCGCCACCGGTACCGGTGCCGCCGCCTTCGCCGGCCGTCACGAAGACCATGTCGGCCCCCTTGAGGACCTCTTCGATCTCTTCTTCGTGGTCCTCGGCAGCCTGGCGGCCGACCTCGGGATTGGCTCCCGCGCCGAGACCGCGAGTCATCTCGCGCCCGACGTCGAGTTTGACATCGGCATCCGACATCAGAAGTGCCTGGGCGTCGGTATTGATCGCGATGAATTCAACACCGCGAAGCCCGACCTCGATCATGCGGTTTACCGCGTTGACGCCGCCGCCGCCGATGCCGACGACCTTGATAACGGCGAGGTAATTCTGGGGAGTTGTTACGTCCATGGGGTTCCTCGTTTTAGCGTGTGAAGCCGTAGCGCATGATTCCGCTGATTAAACCTTCACCCGAAGGTTGAGGTTCAATATTCGGCATCTGCACCCAGCCGGTTCCTATACCAAACCTACAGTACCAACGACCGGATACCGTGTCGCACTTATTCGCCGTCTGAAATCTAAGAATTTCCGGCGAATGTTCTCAAGTCCAGAATAAAACATAAACCTTTACTTTAATGTTTAATTCTGTCTCTGGCGGACTATTTGGTGACGGGGTGATCCGGGCTCGAGACGTCGTACACGGATGCGCCACCCGAGTCCTTCAGACCTTGGACCAGACTAGTAAGGACTTCGGCCTTGTACTCGCTCTGATCACCGGTCCCCCAAACCACCTCGGACCCGTCCTTCATGTCCAACCGGATGTTGTTGGACGAGCTGGCTTCGACCTTGTTGAGCTGGCCCAGCAAAGACTGCGGCAGCGTCTGGAGGGCCTGGACGGCCGACTTGAAGGAATCGCCCTTGACCGCATCAGGGCCACCATCCAGCAACGGGACGCCTGCCTCCTCGACCGACTTCTTGGCACCTATCGCAACGCCGTTCTTGTCGACCATGACGTACTGGTCCCCGGACTTGACCACAGCCACTGGCGCTCGTTCGTGGACCGTCACCACGAGTTCGTGCGGAGGGTGCGCCTCGATGCTGACGTCCTGAATCACGACGTCATCTCCGATGCGATCCTTCACGTCCTGCGTCGTGACGCGAGTCAGAGGCTTGCCTTTCAAAGAATCCAACGACTTCTGCAGCGATGTCTTATCAGTCAGATGAGCGCCTTGCACGGTGACACTCTGGGTCGCCAACAGTGGAGAGAAGAAAACGATCCCGAAGAAAAGTACGGCAGCGATCAATACGGCCCCCAGTCCTACGACGACCTTCTTCCGCCGAGAGGCTCGTGGCTTTCCACCAGTCGGGCGTGGCTCTCCAGGAGCGCGTCGTTCGCGAGACGTCGTCTCTCGGTCCCCGCCCTTGGGGCGACGTCCGGGGAAAGCGACGATATTGTCGGCCGCCTCATCGCCGTCTGGACTCGGCTTCTGGTCTCCTCTGGCGGTCCCAGCCTCCCCGTCCCGGTGCCCGTTGTCCGCCGATCTCGTATCGGCATCGTTGTGCTCAAGGTCCGAGTCCGAGAGCACCTGGACTTTCGACTCATCGTTGACTCGCACAGCGGCCGGCCGTGGCTGCGTGCCCTGGGCCGAACTGCGGATGGCCTCCGAGCGCTGGGCATCGGGGCCTGCATCGCCTCGTGCGGTCGCCTCGGCAAGCTTGCTCCGCGGATCAGTCTCGCCCTGGGGCAGGCCGGAGGACTTCCCATTCGACTGCTGCTCCTTGGAGGTCTTCTTGCCTTCCTGACGCCGGGGCAAACGCGGCCGGTGCGCGGGGCTCACGAGGAATCCCGGGCGCCGGTCGGCCCGCCTTCCGACAACTCGCTGAGGATCTTCTCGGCAAAAGTGGTCACGTCTCCCGCGCCGATGGTCATGACGATGTCCCCGCTCGACGCCGCGGAAGCGACCCGGCCTGCCGCCTCGCCCGGGCTCGACGCATAGCGAACCTCGGTGAAGCCCGCCTCCGTGATGAGCCGGCTCGTCACTCCTTCAAGGGGTTCTTCGCGCGCTGGGAAGATATCGACGACGTACGCACGATCGGCCAACGACAATGCCTCAGCGAATTCACCGGCGAATTCCTTGGTGCGCGAAAACAGGTGCGGCTGGAAAATCGCATACACATTGTGACCTTCGGAAACCGTCCGAGCAGCTTCGAGCGCCGCGGCTACTTCCGTGGGATGGTGCGCATAATCGTCGTAGACCTGGACTCCGCGACATTCGCCGCGGAATTCGAACCGGCGGGCGGAACCAGTGAACGAGGTGAGCGCACGCGCCGCGCGAGAGGGATCGAACCCGCCCACGAGAGCGCACGAGACAGCCGCCGAGGCGTTCCGGAGGTTATGTTGGCCCGGCACCGACAGCTCAAGCGTGCATTTGCCGACCAGGTCTTCACCTCGTAACCGGACATCCCACTCGAGCTCGGCACTGCTGCGCGTGCCCTCGCCGCTGATATCTCTGATGAGCACGTCGGCGCCGTCGTCCGAACCGTAGGTCACGACGTTCTTTCCCAGCTTTCGCTGGCTTTCCGCGAGACGACGGGCACCGGAATCGTCCCAGCACGCGACCAACACGCCGTCAGGCATCATCGTGTCCGCAAAACGGTCGAACGCCGCGGTGACGGCCTCAGGGCTTCCGTAGAAGTCCAGGTGGTCCGGTTCAACGTTTGTCACGACGGCGATGGTCGGCTCGTATTTGACGAAGGAGCCGTCTGATTCGTCGGCTTCTGCGACGAACCAGCTCTCCGGCCCGGTGGCGCCCAATGCGGCATTCGATCCCAAAGAAGCGATGGTCGAACCGACCGCGTACGACGGATTCACATTCAGTCCGTCGAGCATGACGGCGATCATCGAACTCGTCGTGGTCTTTCCGTGAGTTCCCGCAACGGCGATCGTCTGGGAGTCGGCCATCGACGCGGCGAGTGCATCCGAGCGGTGCAGGATACGCAACCCGGCGGCCCGAGCAGCGCTCAGTTCAGGGTTGGATTCCTTGATGGCCGTTGAGATGACCACGGTGTCGGCGCCTTCCACATTGGCGGCGTCCTGAGGGACAAAGACCAGAGCACCTTTCTTGCGCAGCACGGCCAAGGCGGCGTTGTCCTTCATATCGGAACCACTGACCTCAAGCCCGCGGGAGACCAGGAGATCAGCGACCGCTGACATACCGGTACCGCCCATCCCAATGAAGTGGACTCTTCCCAGCTCCTCCGTCTTGAGGCGGCGTGGGAACGGTGGGTTCATGAAGTCGGGCAGCAGACTCGACCCGTCGTCTCGGTGATGCACAGAACTCATGGGTTAGGCATTCCCTTCGTGTCGCGCCGATTGGGCTATCAACCGGGCCATTTGCTGGGCCGCATCGCGGATACCGTGTCTATACCCATTCTCCGACATTTCCCGAAGTCGGTCACGGTCCGTGACGGTGGAAAGAACATTGGTCAGGAACCACTCGACGGTGAAATTCTTGTCTTCCACCATAAGTCCGGCCCCTGAATCGACGAGATCCGCCGCGTTCAGAGACTGCTCCCCGTTGCCGATGGGCAGAGGTACGAAAATTGCCGGGCAGCCCACGGCCGCAACCTCGCTCACGGTCGCGGCACCGGAACGAGCGACCAAGAGGTCGCACGCGGCGTAGACGTTTTCCATTCCGTCGATGTATTCGACCTGCTGGTACCCGGGAGCTTCAAGTGGTGCCCCATGGGAATCAAGGAGTTGTTTCCCGCGCCCCGTAATGTGAAGCATTTGAACGGCCGAGTCCCGCCACTCAGGACGGTCGAGAACGCCGGCAATAGTCCGGTTCATGTTCTGGGCCCCGAGCGAGCCACCCGTGACGATGATGGTCGGCCGATCCGCTTGGAGGGAGAGAAGCTGACGGGCCCCTTCGCGTTCAGCGGCCCGGTCGCATCCGGAGATCTGACGGCGCATCGGCATCCCGACGTGCTGCCCCTTGGCTATCGGCGTCCCCGCAAATGCCGTTGCAACAACGGTGGCTCGCCGGGCCCCGACCTTATTCGCCAGGCCTGGCCGCTGGTTGGCTTCGTGGATCACGATCGGCAGCCCTTCTTGCGCAGCCGCCAAGTACATTGGTGTGCACACGTAACCGCCGACACCGACCAAAACGTCGGCTTGGTTCCGGCGGAGGATTTCCCTTCCCTGTCTGACGGCCTTCCGAAGCCTGAAAGGCAATTTGGCCAAATCCAATGTTGGCTTTCGCGGCATGGGCACGCGGTCGACGAACTCGAGATCGTATCCAGCGTCGGGGACCAAACGGGTTTCCATGCCTGAAGCCGTACCCACCGCCACAATACGAGACTCGGGATCGAGCTCCCGTATGGCATCTGCGATAGCGAGCATCGGGGAGATGTGCCCCGCAGTCCCGCCTCCCGCTACAACAACGGACAGTGGCTTGGTCATGGTCGAATCTCCCGGAATGTCAATGGTCTGTGTGCCCGCGCAAGGGTCAACGAGCGATCTCTAGTTTACGTCCGCGTTTTCGTCGTCGAGGGACTTCAAACTGATGGCAGGGTGCGTGGGTGCCTTGGCCAAAGACATCGCGAATCCCGAGGTGAACAGGGACATCATGAGCGATGTGCCTCCGTAGGAGACGAACGGCAGAGGAACGCCGATCACCGGCAGCAAACCGGTCACCATGCCGATATTCACGAAAGCCTGGCCGATGAACCAGGCGAGAATGCATCCAGCGGCCAGCCTGACGAATCGGTCGGTCGAGCGCAGAATGATGCGTGCGAGGCACAGCGCGAGGACGACGAAGAGCGCCACGACAACACAGGTTCCGATGAAACCGAGTTCCTCGCCCAGAATCGCGATGATGAAGTCATTGTGGGCTTCGGGAAGATAGCTGTATTTCTGGCGTGATTGCCCTAAACCCTCGCCCCACCACGACCCCGTGGCCAACGCGGCCATACCGGAATTGGCCTGATAGCACTCCTGCCCTTGCGTGCAGGTCGACGGCACGAGCCAGGTGATCACGCGAGACAAGCGGTGTGGGCGCGCGATGACGACCAACACCATCACGACCAAACCGATGAGGAACGATCGGGTGAAAATCTTGCGCGGGGCACGCGCGAACCATAGGGCGCTCGCGTAAATCAGCACGAAGACGATGCACGTACCGGCGTCTCCGCCGATAATCACCAAACCTGCAACCGCCAAGAAGCCGAGGCTCGACGGCAAAAGGGCATCGTGAGCGCTTTCGGAGACCCGAGTGGATTTGACCAGGGACCATACGACCCACAACATCAACGAGAACTTGGCGATCTCGGAGGGTTGGAAGCTGAAGGCACCCACGGCGAGCCAGTTCTGGTTGCCGTTGACTTCTTTGCCCATCGGAGACAAAACCAGAAGCAGTAGAACAAGGGAAATTCCCATGAGCCAATAGGTGAGCCTCTGGTTCTTCCAAAAAGAGATCTTGATTCGGGATGCCACGAACATCGCGACAATCCCACCGAGTGCAAAGATCCCCTGGCGCAGGAACAGCCCGTAGGGCGAGAGGCCCCGGCTGAGTTGCTCGACTGAGGATGCGGACAACACCATCATGCAGCCGAGGACCGTCAGCCCGATCGAGGACACCGCAATCCCGATCGATGCGCTCGACATCGAACCGGTAGCCACCCATCGGTAAAGTGGTCTGGTCACGTACCGGTAGCCCTCGGCCACTCTGGTCCACAGGGTGTCCTTGCGGCGATTCTGCGGGCGTTCCGGGGCTGGGGTGCTCATGAGGAATGGTCCCCTTCTTCGCTCTCATCGTTCTGGATGCGCTCCACGAGTTCGGTCACCGACTCTATGAATGCGTCTCCCCGTTCGGCGTACGACGTGAATTGGTCCATCGAGGCAGCCGCCGGCGCCATGAGCACGGTGTCGTCGGGCTTCGCGAGCCCGTGCGAGATTCGGACGGCCTGGGCCATGATTGACCGACCGTCGTCCCGGGAGACACCGGTCCCTTCGACTGCGCGAAGCACAGTGACGTTCGGAGCGTGACGGTTCAGGGCCTCCGTCAAGGATTGCGTATCCGTCCCGATGAGCACCACGGCTTTAAGGCGCTCGGCGTGTTTGGCCACCAGGTCGTCGTAAGCCACACCTTTGGACAGACCGCCCGCAATCCAGATCACCGGCGAGAAAGAACTCAGCGAGGCGTCGGCGGCGTGCGGGTTGGTCGCCTTGGAGTCGTTGACCCACAGCACCCCATGCGTGTTGGCAACGGGCTGGATGCGGTGGGCTCCAGGTTCATAGGACCGAAGGCCATCCCGTACGGCAACCGGCTCCACGCCGGCGGCCCGCGCGAGTGCCGCCGCCGCCAAAGCGTTCTCCACGGTGTGTCTGGTCGGCAGCTCACCGGTGTCCTGCACTCCGGCCAACTCCGCGGCAGAGCTTCGGCGTTCTTCGATGAAAGCCCGATCCACGAGCAAGCCGTCCACGACGCCCAACTGGGAAAGGTACGGCGTGTCCGTCGTGAACGAAATCGCGCGGCACCCCTCCTGGACGTCTGCTTCTTCGACCATTTTTTCGGTCAAGGGCACCGACGCATTGTAGACGCAGGCGACCCTCGTGTTTTCGAATACTCGGGCTTTGTCCGCCTGATAGTTTTCGTAACTGCCGTGCCAGTCAATGTGGTCTTCGGCGATGTTGAGAACGGTCGAAGCCAAGGGCGCGACCGAATACGACCAGTGAAGCTGGTAGCTGGACAGTTCGACCGCGAGGACGTCGTACTCGACCGGATCGCGCAGAGCATCCAGGATGGGAGTTCCGACGTTGCCCACGGCGATGGCTTTGAGACCCGCAGCCTGAAGGATCGATGCGGTCATACCGACCGTCGTCGTTTTCCCGTTGGTCCCGGTAATGCATACCCACTCGGCGGTTTTGCGCCCTTCGCGCTTGCGCAAACGCCATGCGAGTTCGACTTCACCCCAGATCTGCACGCCTTCCTGCGCGGCTTGGGCGAGAATGCCCAAGTTAGGGCGCAGGCCGGGTGAGGTGACGACCACATCGGGACGCTCGCCGTCGACGTCGGGCAGTCTCTGCATGGCGCCTTCGCCCAGAACGATTTGCGCAGCGCCCACGATCCCCAAGGTCTGCTGCTTGTAGCGGTTTTCCTCATCGTCCTTGCCGTCCACGACGACGACACGCGCACCAAGCTCGATCAGGGTATCGGCTGCGGCGAATC
Source organism: Rothia uropygioeca (assembly GCF_004136585.1). NCBI lineage: Bacteria > Bacillati > Actinomycetota > Actinomycetes > Micrococcales > Micrococcaceae > Rothia > Rothia uropygioeca. The sequence continues at coordinate 124,541 of NZ_NOIR01000005.1, forward strand.
CCGAAACGCCGATCCCGGCAACGACGACCCGCAGACCGGTCCAATCCGAGTCCCAGCTGGTCAGCGACTCGAGCCGGGGATTGTCGACGAGAGGGTTCTCTTGGGTCGAGCGCATTATACGGTTACACCTCCGTGGCCGATGAGCCAGTCGCCGTAAAAGATTCCGAGAGCAAGGGCCACGAAGAGGCCGGCGATGATCCAGAAACGGACCACCACGGTCACCTCTTTCCAACCTTTGAGTTCGAAGTGGTGCTGCAAAGGCGCCATCTTGAACACACGTTTGCCTCCGGAGAGCTTGAAGTATCCGACCTGAATGATGACCGATGCGGAGATCATGACGAACAGTCCGGCCATCAGGACGAGAAGGATTTCGGTGTGGGTCAGGATCGCGAATGCGGCCAGCGCACCACCGAGACCCAAGGACCCGGTGTCCCCCATGAAAATGGTGGCCGGAGAGGTGTTCCACCATAGGAAACCGATCAGGGCTCCCACGAGCGCGGCGGCAACAATCGAAAGTTGCGCCGGATCGCGCACCTCATAACAGACCGATCCGAGGGTGTGCGGTTCGCACAAGTGGTTCGTCTGCCACATCGAGATCATGAGGTACCCGGAAAAGACCAGGATCGAGGCGCCCGTCGCGAGTCCGTCCAGACCATCCGTCAGGTTAACGGCATTGGTCGTGGCGGTCGAGATCAAATTGGCCCAGACGACGAACAAGATGATGCCCAGCACCGGTATACCGAAAGACAGATCCAGCCAAGGGATGTCCCGAGTCCAGGAGATGTGCGTCGATGCGGGGGTCCAACCGTTCTCGTCCGGAATCGTCAGTGCGAGAACGCCGAAGACGATGCCAACCGTGCCCTGGAGAATGATTTTCCCCTTGGCCGTGAGACCAAGGGACTGCTTCCGGGCAATCTTCTTGAAATCGTCGATGAAGCCCACTCCGGCCATGCCCACCATGAGGAAGAGCAGGAGGAGCGCGGAGACCGACGGTACAGGGTTGCCACCGAAGACGAGACCGTTGATGACAAGTGACAAGAAGAACGAGGCCAAGGTCGCGGCGATGATCACAACGCCACCCATGGTCGGTGTCCCGCGCTTGGTCTGGTGGCTCGTGGGGCCATCCTCGCGTATGAATTGGCCGTACTGTTGCCTGACCAAGAACTTGGTGAACAGTGGCGTCCCGATGAGGGAGAGGATGAGGCCAAAGGCCGCCGCCAACAAGATGGAAATCATGCGGTACTTTGCGCCTTTCTACCTAGATTCGTTTCCGGGCCGATGGACGCCGGTCTGGTCCTGAGCAACTCTATCCCCCAAGAACCGCAAGCCAGCGCCGTTGGAGGATTTGAAGAGGGCGATGTCGCCCTCACGTAGTTCTCGCTGCAGGATTTCGAAGGCCTGGTCGGCAGTCTCGACCCATACCGCTTCTTCGCCCCACGAACCTTCCAGATGAGCGGCGTTGAAGATCGGTGCGGCTTCCTTCCCGATCGCGATCAATTTGGGGATGTTCAGGCGGACGACGTCGCGCCCGAGCTTATCGTGTTCTTCCCTCGAGGACTCACCCAGCTCGAGCATCGGGCCCAGAACAGCCCACGTTCTCCGCGGGGGTCGGGCATCGCGGCCCATCTGGGCGAGCGTTCTCAACGCCGCAGCCATTGATTCGGGGTTCGCGTTGTAGGCGTCGTTGATGATAGTCACTCCGTCCGCACGATCTGTCCGTTCCATGCGGTACCGGCTTCCGGCGGCGAGCGTATTCAGTCCTTTCGCAATGTCGCTGGTCGGAACCTTCGCGAGGAACGCAAGGGTCGCCGCTGCCAATGCGTTGTACACATGGTGCTCACCGATGAGCTTCGACGTGACCTCATACTCATTCCCGTCGGGGAAGCACAGCCGAAACTGAGGACATCCGGTCTCATCGGTACGCAACTGTCGGGCCTCGACGATCGGCGTGTCGGCTTCGCGAACGTGCCGGTCCTCGACGCCGAAGTACATCACGGGCGCCGAAGCTTTGGACGCCATTGCCGCGACTCGTCCGTCGTCGATATTGAGGGCCACTCCCCCAGTTTCCGCGACTCCGTCGGCGAGCTCGGACTTCGTGATGGCGATGTTTTCCACCCCGCCGAATTCCCCGGCGTGCGCCGTTCCGACCTTGAGGATCGCCCCGAAATCGGGAACGACCATGTCGCAGAGGTACCGGATGTTGCCTAGATGATTCGCGCCCATCTCGATCACGAGATAGCGGGTATCGCGGTCCGCTCGGAATACTGTCAGAGGCACCCCGACCTCGCCGTTGTACGACCCGATGGGGGCCACCGTGGGCCCGTGCTGGCTGAAAATACCCCGAAGCAGATCCTTGGTCGTGGTTTTTCCTGCGGATCCGGTGATCCCGACGACGGTCACGTCACCCTCTGCCCGCAGTCGGGAAACGACTTCGTGCGCCAACCGTCCCATGGCGTCGACCACGTTCGGGACGATCACGGACGGATACACTTGGCTGTTTTCGTCAGTGACCTGGCGCTCGGCAAGAACCAGCGGAGAACCGGCTTCCCGAGCGGTTCCGATGAATCGATGGCCATCCGTCACCTCACCCGGTTTCGCAATGAACAGCGACCCGTGGGTCACTTCCCGTGAATCTGTCGTCGCGGAGGTGCAGAGAACCGCGTCGGTGGACGCCTCATCGAGACCAGCAATCGTCCCTCCGACGGCGTCGGCGATTTCTCGGGCTGATAATTCGATCATCGTTTTCCTCCTGCGGCGTCCTGACGGGCTTCCCAAGAGCGAAGCGCACTCCGCAATTCCTCACGGTCGTCGAGAGCATTGTCAACGCCTGCGATATCTTGGCTGACCTCATGGCCTCGACCGGCCACCAGAATTGCGTCTGCCGGATCGGCCAGCTCGACGGCTCGGGCAATCGCTTCGGCCCGAGGCGCGATGTTTTCGACCGACTGGGCGCGGGCGCCCTCGTTGCTGGCTTGTCGAGCTCCTGCGGCCACTGCTTCGCGTATAGGGCCGGGCGCTTCGTTATGAGGGTCGTCGTCCGTCACGATCACGATGTCCGCGTGTCGTGCAGCGACCGCGCCCATGATCGGTCGTTTCGTCTGGTCTCGTTGGCCGGTTGCGCCGAAGACGACGATGACCTTGCCCGGGCCGTCTTCTCCGGGGTCAACGGCCGCGAGGGCACGTTCCAGAGCGTCAGCATTGTGCGCGAAGTCCACGATGGCAACGGGTTTCTGTGCGATTACCTGCATCCGACCGGGCACGAGGGGGGTCAAGGTCGCAACGTGTGACAACGCTTCGGAAAGGGCTTTCTGATCGACGCCCGATTCGGCGACCATCGCCACGGCCAACGCGGCATTCGACACGTTGAAGTCCGCGGGCAGGCCGGTTTTGGCGCGGAACTCTCGCCCGTCACGGTGCCTGAGTTCGAAGCGATGACCGATTCCGTCCGGCTCAACGGACGTGAGTCTCCAATCGGCATCGGGAACAGGCTGGGATCCCCGGTCGCCGGTGCCGTATCCGGTCCAGAGGGTCACAACCGATTCGTCGCCCTGCTCGCCCCGGGCGGTACTGGCCATCCAATGGCCCCAGTCATCATCTATCGTCACAATGCTGCGTCGCGAATGGTCGGGGCTGAAAAGCTGCGCTTTGGAAGCGGCATAAGCTTCCATGGTCCCGTGGAGGTCCAGGTGATCCTGTGTGAGATTGGTGAACCCCGCGACGTCGTACACCAATCCGTCCACGCGCTTGTAGTCCAGGGCGTGAGAGGACACTTCCATAGAAGCTGCGGTGATCCCGTGTTCCCTCATCACGGAAACCAGAGAGTGAACGTGAGTGGATTCCGGCGTCGTGAGTTGGCTCGGGATGGCCTGTCCCCCGGCAAGTATTTCAATTGTTCCGATGAGTCCCGTGGTATGGCCGAGAGCCGCCATGATCGAGTTGATCATGTAGGTGGTCGTGGTCTTGCCGTTGGTTCCGGTGACCGCGAAAAGTCGCTGTACCTCCGGCGATGCTGGTTGGCTGGCATAGATATGCGCCGCCAGCGGACCTACGACGTCACGGACCCGTTCGACGATCACGACGGGCAGGGTCACGGTCAGCGCCCGTATCTTGGACAAGCCGGCCTCGTCCGTCAGGATTGCGACGGCTCCTCGGGCGGCGGCAGCTTCGGCAAAATCTGCGCCGTGTGCGTTGGCGCCGGGCAGCGCAACGTAGAGGTCGCCGGACTGAACTTCCCGAGAATCCATGCTGATTCCGGCCGCTGATACCGCGGGGGTGCCTTCGATCCGGGCCCGCTGGCCGCGGTGCTCGATGGCTCCAACTAGTTCTTCGAGGGTCCGCGGAGCTACATTGCGAGGACGCAGAGTCTGTGCGGTACCGTCCAGGCTGTTTTCGCCCGAACCGGGTTCATGGCCCACGGACTGATCCTCAAGGGGCATGTGAGCGATCCTTCTCTCATGGTTGGGAGTGTGTGATGTGGTTCTTCGGTGTCGTGATCTTTGTCGGGGCACTGAGCCGTCCGATGAGGCTCATCCCCGCGCAATAGCTTAGTATCGCTCTCTATCCTTGTTCCCCATCTGTGAACTTCGGAAGCGCAACAGGCTTGGACGTCGAGTGGGGAACCTTGTAGTACTGCAGAACTTTCTCCATGATCTTAGAGAAGACGGTCGTGCATCCGATCGCGGTCACCTCGCCCTGCGGACGCTGCAGCACGATCCCTACCAAATACTGAGGGTCCTCTATGGGCGCGACGCCGATGAAGGAGGTCGTGTAACCGTCGTACCCACCGCCCTTGTCCGCAGGGGCCTCCGCGGTGCCAGTCTTTCCGCCGACGCGCCATCCTTTGACTGCAGCTTCCTTGGCGCCGCCCGCGGTGATGACGGTTTCCATGATGTCCTTGACCTGTTGGGCGGTCTTCTCTGAGATGATCCGTTTGCCCTCGGACACTGGACGTTTATCCTCGTTGCCCTGGTGATCCACGACCGCGTCCACAATGCGTGGCTTGAGCTGGACCCCGTCGTTGGCCACGGCCTGATAGGCCATCATCGTCTGGAGAGGCGTTTGAGAGACGCCCTGGCCAAACAGAACGGTGTACTGCTGACGGACGTCCCAGTCCTTCGCTTTGGTCAGGATGCCGCGGTTCTCACCCGGAAGCTCAATTCCTGTGAGGCTTCCCACGCCGAATTTCTTGAGCCAATCATGGCGTTGGTCCTTGCTCAATTGCTTGCCGGCCAGGACGGTACCGGTGTTCATGGAGTCAGCGATGATTCCCGCCAAAGTGCGCTTCTCTGGTCCATGGTCGAAGGCGTCCGTGATCGTTTGGCCCTCAATGTGCAGTTCTGCGGGAACGTCGAACCCGGACTTCGGCGTCGAAAGTCCTTCTTCGATCACGGCGGAAGTCGTCAGGATCTTCTCGGTCGAACCCGGCTCCGTGGCCGCGCTCACTGCCCTAGCGGCAAAATCCCCGGTATTCGCCTTTTCGTAATTGTTGGGATCGATCATCGACGAATCGGCCAAGGCCAGGAGGGAACCGTCTTTAATGCGCATGACCACGGCGGTACCCCACTCGGCTCCTAGCTCATCCGCACGGGCTTTGACCTGCTGTTGCGCAAAATATTGGATATCCCGATTGATGGTCAGGCGAATGGTCTTGCCATCCTCAGCGGGCTGGTTGATGTCCTCGCCGACCGGAATCCGGATTCCGTCGGCGCTGATCTCATAGACCCGTTCGCCGTCTTGCCCGGTCAGGTCGGAGTTGAACTGCAACTCGATACCGCCGGCAGCACCTTCGGAATTAAGGAACCCTACAACGGAGCCGCCAATGGATCCGTCCGGGTAACTACGTTTGGACACCGGTTCGGAATAGATGAATTCGGCGCCGATGTCCATGATCGCGTTGTAGACGTCCGGAGTGACTTCCTCGGCGATAACGGCGTACTTGCTGTCACCGTCCAGACTGTCCTTGACCTCGTTGTCCGGCTTCTTGAGGATGTCGGCGAGCTTGTACACGACGTCCTGAACGCTGAGCTCTTCGGCTTTCTTGTCCTTGTTGTACCGCTTAACCGGAGCTACTGCCGTCTGGTCCGCCGTGATCTTGTAACGCTGAATCGATCGCGCCAGAACATTGCCGTCCACATCGTGAATTTCACCCCTCAAGGCAGGAATCTTCTGGGTACGACGACGATCATCCAACGCTTTCTTCGCCCGGCCAGTCGGGTCAATCGCCTGTACGTAGAAAAGGCGCCCCACCAAAAGGGCCAGCATCGCCAGGAAAGCGGAAATTCCGATAAAGCTTCGACGGAGTATTCCCTGTGCCTCAGGGGACTGAGAGTCCTGTGCCCCATCGATGTAGCGGTCATCGCGGGGACCCTCTGGACCAGGGTCGCCCGACCGATCCTCCGTAGAATCCACTGACTCCTCTTCCTGCCCCAATGCCTAGCGGCCGGGGGAAACGTCGCGACGGTTGGTTGGCTCGCGCCTCACTCCACGGTCTGCGGCATTCCTCCGAGGGGAACGCCGTGGCGGAAGTCCTCAGTCTAAGGCCTCGGCCTCACCTGTGTTGCTCAAGCCAACCTATGGGGTCTGCCACGGGCAGACGTCCAATCTTTCGAAAGGGTTAGTTATTTCCCCGGTCCTGGCCGTTATGGGATTGTTGTTCGGAGTCCGACGACGAGCTCGAGCTCTGAGAAGGCTTGGATGAGTCCGAATCCTTCTCCTCGGTCTTCTGCTTCTGCTTCTCCGCCTGCTTCGCGGCATCCGTTTCGCTGTTCAGAGGCGGATCGATCAAGTTGGTCTGACCGTTCTTTTTGGCTTCTTCCTTGTCAGCAGGAGCTTTCTCGGCCGGAGTCGGGGTTCCGGAGACCGAAGAGTTCTTGAGATCCAGTTGCGCTTGATCCGATGCGGAGACCATTCCCAGCTGGGAAGCCCGAATCGCCAGGTTCTGGGGAGCCTGGTGATATTCGATCTCCTGGCTGGCCTTCTGATTCTGTTCGGACAACGAACGCTGCTCATCCCGCAATTGCACCAAATCATACTGGTTCGAAGACATCGAGATGTTCAGCAGCAAGACCACTCCCAACGTGACGCAGACGCCCAGAACCGTGGCGACAACCAAGGACAATCGACGGCGACGACGCGCCACGGGCTGAACCGCGAGCGGTTTCCGACGGCGAGGTTCCCCGCCTTCGGCAAGCTCGTGCTCTTCCTCGTGGACCTCGGTATCGCCGACGACGCGGAGGTTGCGTCGCTCTTTAACCGCGCTCAGGTGGAGGGCGGCGGGTGCATCATTCTCGGTTTCCGAGTCTGTGTACTGCGGTTCTGCACTCATGCTGCCGTCCTAGGTTCACGGATACGTTCTGCGGCGCGCAACTTGGCGGATGCCGCTCGGGGATTGCTTTCTATCTCCTCGTCGGTTGGGCCTTCAGCCCCGCGTGTCAAGATCTTGACTTCGGGCTGGTGCTCTTCCAACTCGACCGGAAAACCTTTTGGAGCTTTGGAGACGGACAGGGCCGTCATTGCTCGCTTCACAATTTTGTCCTCAAGTGAGTGATAGCTCATGGCTACGACACGGCCGCCGAGGCATACAGAATTCAAGGCTTGTGGCACAGCCCTCTCAAGAGCTTCAAGTTCATGATTAACTTCAATACGTAGAGCCTGAAAGGTTCGCTTGGCCGGATGCCCTGAATTTCTCTGGACGGCCATGGGAATCGACTTCTGGATGATGCTCACTAGCTCGCCCGTACTGGTAATCCGGCGATCCTGGCGAACCTCAACCAGAGATTTAGCTATACGCCCGGCAAATCTTTCTTCACCCCAGTCGCGCAAGATCTTGCGCAAGTCACCTTCGTCATATTCGTTAACGATTACCTCAGCGGTCAGCTCGTCGTCCGAGTTCATGCGCATATCGAGGGGAGCATCGTACGAGTAGGCAAAGCCTCGCTCCCTCTCGTCGAGCTGGAGTGAAGATACGCCGAGGTCGAAGAGAACACCGCTGACGGTATTGAGGTTGTTGTCCTCGAGAATTTCGGGGATTTCGTCATAGACGGCCCGAACCGGAATAAACCGATCGCCGAAGCGCTCGAGCCGTTTCCCGGCGAGCGCGTGTGCTTGAGGGTCGCGATCAACGCCCAAGACCGTGAGATCGGGAAATCTGTCGAGCAAGTATTCCGTGTGACCCCCCATGCCGAGGGTCGCATCGATGACGACGGGATGATTACCACGAAGAGCGGGGGCCAAGAGGCTGATGCAGCGTTCCAATAGGACAGGAACGTGTCTTTCATGCGCAGGCCGCGACCCAGGTGAGGTCTCCGCGTCCATCAAGGCCTCCGTTCCATGGTCCGACCAACGCCCGACATTTGACTATTGCTCGCTGGCATTCCATGCCGGTAGCGACCTCTGATACCTGATCCCCATCCAAACAAGCTCGGCCCTCATTCGGCCTGGCTCAGGGGAAGTTGAGCCAGGACGATTCCGAGCTGCCGGCTGGAGATCACGCACCAGAGATCACATCAGGCCGGGAATAACCTCTTCGTCAGTTTCCGAGAATTCCGATTCCTTTTCCTGCAGGTATTCGTCCCAAGCCTGAGCGTCCCAAATCTCGGCCCGGGTTCCGGCACCGATCACGGCGAGCTCCTTCTCGAGTCCTGCATATCCCCTCAGCGAGGACGGGATGGTCACCCGTCCCTGCTTGTCGGGAACTTCATCCGAAGCTCCAGAGAGAAACACACGAATGTAATCTCGGGCCTGCTTGGAGGAAATCGGAGCCTCGCGCATTTGTTCATGCACCCGCTCGAATTCCGCCTGGCTGAAGACGTAAAGGCATCTTTCCTGTCCCCTGGTCAGAACCAAGCCCTCCGAGAGCTCGTCCCGGAACTTGGCAGGCAGGATAAGACGCCCTTTGTCATCAAGGCGAGGCGAGTACGTTCCGAGGAACATTCGCCACCGCCTCCCCTGATTACTTTCAGTGCACCCTCTGCTTCAGATGCGAGGGAAGATAAGGAACCACCCTTGTCTCCCCTGCGTGCCCCACTTTACTCCACTTCCCTCCACACGCAATACTCTCTCGTCAATACTCTGAGTCTCGTTGCACTTTTTCCCCCACATTCCGCGAATTCATGGGGATCGAGGTGGCCTCAAGAATTTGCTGTACATGCTGATTCATCCCGCAGAACTCCCGAAAAAGCGCACAAAAGAGGGCCGATACCGTATTCCGGTACCGGCCCTGGCGTTGAGTGGTGGGAAGTGGGGTGCGAAGTGGAGGGGGTTAGCCCATTCCTCCTCGCTCTTCCCATTTCCGCTCGAGTTTTTGCATCAAAGTGGATTGCCCTTGGTTCGATGTGGAGTGGGACCCAGTGGAGGATTTCGACTTTTGCTTGCCCTTCCGGGATTTCCCTCGCATCGTCGCGATGTAGACGCCAAGACCCATAAGGACAAACCCTACGACTCCGACAATGATCAGTTTGGAAGCTACCCCTACCAGCACACCAGCCAGGCCGACGACGGCGATGACGATGCCCAGGACGAGATGTCGTATAGAAATGCCTCCGGACGTTCGAGGGGATGAAGCCTCTGAATCCATCGACTGAGCGAATGCCGGATCCTCGGCATTGAGCTGCTGTTCCAACTGCTCAAGAAGCTTCTGCTCGTGTTCAGACAGTGGCATGGTCATCTCCTCTTCCCGGGGTGGGGGATGTCAATACGGCCGGGACAACCGTGTTCCATCCGTCTATTAAGAATAGTGCCTATCGCTGACAATTTCATGACGATTTTTTCGGGCCCTCGCGGGCAGACTCGTCTTCCGCTTTCGTCTTCTCAGAACGTGGTGCCCGTTTGTCGTACCGGGGCGAAATACTGCCTCGTACAAGGCTGGCCGGCCGCAATCCTGTGGGCCCGAATTTTTGCCAAATCTGGTCCATCGCGGATTCGGCCTGGTCCCATTCTGCTTCGGCCACGAGCTGGTCCTCCGAGACCGAATCCCATAGGGAGAGTTGGCGTCCCGCATCGTGTGCGTCGAGCTTTTCCACCCGCACGCCGATCAGTCTCATTCGAGACGGCAACGGGCCAAGATCATTGAACAGCCGGACGGCGGCGTCGTAGACCTCTCGGCCCGTAGTCACGCCTTGCTCGAGGGCGCGCGCTCGGCTGACTGTATGAAAGGACTCGTCTCGTACTTTGATCGCTACGCCGTACGCGCGTCTGCCCGAAGCCCGCAGCCTTCGCGCGACATCGTGGCTGAGCTGGAGCATGGCCGATTTGATCTCCCGCACGTCATCCGTGTCGTATTTGAACGTATGTTCGGCACCCATTGATTTCTCGACGCGTTCGGTCACTACCGGGCGATCATCGAGGCCTCGGGACAACTCGTAAAGATGAGCGCCCGCAGCTTTGCCCAGCCTCCTCTGCAAGAAGCTCAGCGAGGCTTGCCGAACCGCCCCAACGGTATTGAAGCCAGCCTCGTGCAGATTCTGAGCGGTCTTCTCCCCCACGCCCCAGAGCTTGCGGACGGGAAGCGGATCAAGGAAATCGTGCACGCGGGCGTCGGGAACTATCCACAAGCCATTCGGTTTGGAGCCGGTGGAGGCCATCTTGGCGAGGAACTTGTTTCCCGCGATCCCGACGGAGGCGACCAACCCGGTTGCCTCATGGATTCGATGTCGAAGGTCCCGGGCGATCGCTACCGGACGGCCCAAACGCCGGATTGCTCCGGTGACGTCCAGGAAGGCTTCGTCCACGCTGACCTGCTCGACCTGATCCGTCACGGATCGAAGAATACTCATGACCTTTTCGGAGTATTCCCGGTATGCGCCGTGGGAGGGGTCGATATACACCGCGTGGGGTGCGAGTTGGCGAGCTCTGGCCGTGGGCATCGCGGAACCGACTCCCAGGGCACGGGCTTCGTAAGAGGCCGAAAGAACCACGGAACGAGGACCCGACCCAGCCACGACGACCTGCCGACCGACAAGCTCGGGCCGCGTCAGCAACTCGACGCCGACGAAAAACGCGTCCATGTCAACGTGCATGATGACACGGCTGCCGAAACCTGGTGATACTTCGGTCATGGCTCCTCCAATCCGATCTCGAACCCGTAAAATAGTAAGCACTCTCCACCCCCTACTATTCCTGGTCGCGAGGCCGTCACCAGGGAGTCAGGAATCGCCGCCGTGAACAACCCCGATCCGAATTCCCCTACCGGGTCGAGTCCTGCCATGGACCCGGCCGGTGTGGACCGTGAGACCGCCGAGCGGGAATACATTCAGGCTGTCGATGAAGCGATCGCGGATTACCTGGGCCGCCAACGACTCGTGATGCTGGAAATCTCCCCTGAAGCCATGACACTGGTGGATCACATCGAGGCTTTGTGTTCGGGCGGAAAGAGAATGAGAGCCCTTCTAGCATATTGGGGGTGGCAAGCCGCAGGGGGTGGTCCGTCGGCTCCCGAAGTCGTCCTGGCCGGAGCTGCCATAGAGCTGTTCCAGTCTGCGGCGTTAATCCACGATGACATCATCGACCACTCCGACACCCGACGAGGGAAACCGTCCGTCCACCGTTCTTTCCAGGCAATGCATCGGGAAGAGCACTGGTCCCTCAGCGGAGAAGAATTCGGGATCATGGGCGGTATCGTCGCCGGGGATCTCTGCCTTTCCTTCTCCGAGGCCGTCTTCGCCTCAATAGGCACCCCGCAGGCCGCAACCGGCAGGGCCCGCCGGATTTTCGACATCATGCGCACCGAGGTCATGGCCGGCCAGTACCTCGACGGTCTTTCCGAAGTCATGGGGACCGAAGATCCAGAAGAAGCCATTGACCGTGCGTCGACCGTCATCCGTTACAAATCCGCCAAATACTCGTGCGAGCATCCGTTGACTTTGGGCGCTGCCCTCGCCGGTGCCGGTGAGCCACTGCTCGGTCAGCTCAGCGATTTCGGCCTGCCTCTGGGCGAAGCATTTCAACTGCGCGACGACGTCCTCGGAGTATTCGGCGAACCACACGTCACGGGAAAACCCGCAGGCGACGACCTGCGAGAGGGAAAACGCACGGTACTCGTCGCTCTGGCGGAAAGAACCGCGTCGGCAGAGCAGGTCGCGTTCCTCGAAGAACGCTTGGGACGGCCCGATCTGGACGAAGAGACGGTCAACAAGATGCGGGATATCATCCGTGAGTCGGGAGCCCTGGACGAAACCGAGCGAATCATCCAGACCACGCAGCGCCAGGTACAGGCTGCCCTGCGGAAAATAGATACGTCCCCAGGGGTCGCAAAAGCCCTGGAAGACGTGGCTTCCAGGGCCTTGCATCGTTCTTCCTGAGGTTCTTCACATCACCTCGGTACGGACTCGCAGAGGGTTACCAAGCCAGGGCCTGGGCCCGACGCCGAATTTCCGTCTTGCGCCCCTCTTGCAGCGCATCGATCGGCCGGCCGGGCAGGGAATCGTCTTCGGTGTAGAGCCACCGAATTGCTTCTTCATCGTCGAAACCCGAGTCTCTCAGAACAGTCAGGGTTCCCTTGAGGGACTCCAGTACACGGTCTTCACGCATGAACAACGCGGGGACGCGCCGAACGCCGTCATCGTCGCGGACGGCAATCAGCTGGCCCTCGGTTATCAGGGCATGGACTCGGGTGACCTTGACGTCCAGGGTCTCGGCTACGTCGGGGATGGTTGTCCATTCCCCTACGAGATCGAACAGATTGGCAACGTTTTCATTGGAACTCACGTGTCCAGGCTAAACCAGAGAAGGCCCTAGCTCCTCATTCGACGCCGATCCCCTAGAATCGATTCAATGAAAAGGACTGCACCGGGACCCTTGACAGGGCGAAAACTCGAGGGCCGATACCTCCTCGGTGACCTCATCGCTCGAGGCGGTATGGGCGTCGTCTACCGCGGACGAGATACTCGTTTGGCCCGACCCGTCGCGGTCAAGGTACTCAAGGAATCCTTGGGGCCCGCGCCGGAGACGAAAGAACGCTTCGTTCACGAGGCCCAGGCTGCGGCCGCCATAGCAGATCCGCACGTCGTGTCAGTGTGGGATCAAGGCGTCGACGAGTCCGGCCCGGACCCGGTCGTCTACTTGGTCATGGAACTCGTCGACGGGGCCACCCTGCGCGATCTCATCAAACGGCGGTCTCCCATGACCGTTCGTGAGGCCCTGAGAGTTGTGATCCCCCTGACCCAGGGCTTGGCCGCGGCACACGGAACCGGCCTGGTGCACCGCGACGTCAAGCCCGAAAATGTCTTGACCTCCCCCGAAGGCTCCGTCAAGGTCACGGATTTCGGCCTGACTCGGCATGTTCAGGCGGAGTCAGCGACCCTCAGCCTCGTGGGGTCGGCGAATTACATTGCCCCCGAGCTCGTCCGCCGCCAGCCTGCGGGCAAACCTGCCGACAACTACTCCGTCGGAATCATTCTGTACGAAATGCTGACTGGCGTGCCCCCATTCCGTGGCGACTCCCCTTACGCGGTGTCCATGGCTCACGTCGATGACGACATGCCTGATCTTCGGCGACGCTTCCCGGAGGTGGATCCCGAAATCGTCGAGATCATCTCATGGTGCTGTGCCAAGGAACCGGAGAACAGGCCTCAGGACGCTGCCGCCCTTCACGGAGAACTCGAACACATCCAACGGCGCCTGACGGACGCAGCGTTGGACCGCCGCCCACCCGGATACCGTGAAGATCCGTCGGATCTCTTCAGCGGACTTGAGACCGCGAGCCACACGCGGCCCGTTCAACTTGCGCCGTTCGGCCAGCAGGACTCGGCGAATACGTCGGAGGGAATCTCTGCCACGCGGTCGCATCCCGAGGATGCGGACGCAGAATCCACAGGGCCCGACTCGTCCACGAGTACTCACATGTCCGAACCGGACGTGACAAGCGTTCACGCCCAAAGGTCTCTCGACGATGCGACGCGTGTCCTCCCGGAGAACTCTCCCGGAGCAACCAGGGCGTCTCGGCCAGCTGCTCACACCGAAGGAAACGGCACAGATCCAGAGACGTCCCGGGACCCGCAGGACCCAAGGATTCCGACGCATGTCCTGGGCTCGGCGGAACCTTACCGGGCGTGGGTGTGGCTCCTCGTGTTCATTCTGTCCGCCTGCATGGTGGCTTATCTGGGTTGGCTCGTCGGCGTGAGCATCCTGTCGGATCATTCGGCGGCCCTGTCCCTGGGAACCGGCATCGCGATGGATGTCCGGCCCGGGCCCGGAACGTGAGTTGGCGGGCGACGCCGTTCGGTGACGTCGTCGCCCGCACGAGGTGTTATCTCTTGGACAAGTACTCTGCGACGAGGAAAGCAACTTCCAGCGACTGCATGTGATTCAAGCGGGGGTCGCACAAGGTCTCGTAGTGGTCCGCGAACGCCGTCTCGTCGACAGCGTCCGAACCGCCCAAGCATTCGGCGACATCGTCGCCCGTCATTTCGACGTGGATGCCGCCCGGAACGGTCCCCAGGGCCTCGTGGACCTCGAAGAAGCCGCGGACCTCGTCCACGACATCATTGAACCGGCGTGTCTTGTACCCCGAAGGGACTGAAATGGTGTTGCCGTGCATTGGATCGGTCACCCATACGACCTTGGCTCCAGAGTCCCGTACACCTTCAACGATCTTCGGGAGGTTCTCCCTGATCTTGGACGCACCCATGCGCGTGATGAACGTGAGACGACCTGGCTGTCGTTCCGGGTCGAGCTTGTCGATCAGACGCAAGGTGTCATCCACGTCAGTAGTCGGGCCGAGCTTGACCCCAATCGGGTTGTGAACCTTCGACAGGAAATTGACGTGCGCGTCCTCCAGACCGCGTGTACGCTCACCGACCCACAGGAAATGACCGCTCGTGTCGTAGGGCAGATGAGTCCGGGAGTCGATACGAGTCAGAGCGCGCTCGTAGTCCAGGAGCAGGGCCTCGTGGCCGGCGTAGAACTCGGTCCCCTTGAGAGCTTCGAAATCGGCTCCGCACGCGTCCATGAATCTGATCGCTCGATCGATTTCCCGTGCCAGCGACTCGTATCGCGCGTTGGCGGGATTCGACACAAACCCCTTGTTCCACTCGTGGACCAGGCGCAAATCGGCGAAACCGCCGGTCGTGAACGCACGGATGAGGTTCAGGGTCGACGCGGAGGTGTGGTATCCGCGCAGCATGCGGTTAGGGTCGTGCTCCCGTGACTCCTCCGTGAAGTCAAAACCATTGACCATCTCGCCCCTGAAGGACGGAAGCGTCGTGTCTCCGCGGGTCTCCATATTCGCGGACCGCGGTTTTGAAAACTGACCGGCCATACGGCCCATTTTGACCACAGGCATCGATGCGCCGTAAGTCAGGACCACGGCCATCTGCAAAAGGGTCCGGACCCGGGCGCTGATCTTGTCGGCCGTGGCATCTACGAAAGTCTCTGCGCAGTCGCCCCCGGTCAGGAAGAATGCCTGGCCTTCGGCGACGGCGGCGAGACGTTGACGCATCTGGTCGACCTCACCCGCAAAAACCAGGGGCGGGACAGTTTCGAGCTCGGAGACGACTTTCTTGAAATCCGGGTGCTCGGCCCAGGTCGGCTGCTGGTCCACAGACAAGTGACGCCACTCGTCCAGACCCGGATAGTTCTTGGCCTCGGGGGCGGGTTGGGTCTGGAATTGAGCGAAATGGGATTGTGTCTGTTCAGCCATGCGCACCAGTTTACGGATACTCGTCAAAACACGCGCGCCGGGCACATATGTGTCGAATATCGAGACACCGGGGAACCGCTGCCGGACAGGCCTCGGGCTCGGTTCGTCGAACGGCCTGAGCCCTCCCGGCTCTACTACTCTGTTTCTCCGTCCGAGGTTTCGTTCGAGGAATCGGGATTGCCGGAACGGCGGTACTGTGCACTCTTGACGCCTTCCTCGACGCGAGCACGGGCTTCGTTGAGCTTTTCCTCGACGCGGTCCAACCCAGGCTGGATTCGTTCCCGGGCCGAGTCCAATCCAGGCTGGATCTTCTCGCGCGCGGATTCGACGCTGGCTTTGGCGGAGTCCACCGAGGCCTGCGTCCGCGACTTCGCGTTCTCCAGAATTTCGGCCACGGCAGCCTTAGCATCCGCAACGCGTTGCTTTTCCATGGCTGCTTTGACTGTGGACGCATACACGTCCACATACTCCTGGCCGGAAAGGTCTTGGATCGCCTGGATGATCTGGTCGGCCACGATCCGTTGCGCCGAGTGCTCAGACTCGCGTCCTGCGTACTGCGAGAAATCCAAGGGTTTGCCGATGACGGTCCTGACGGGAGCGATCCTTCGGCCGTCCGTCGAGGTTCGCCGTGGGAGCTTGTGTCCGGTCGGCTGGACCTTTTCCGTGTTGATCATGGCCACGGGGATGACGGGCACTCCGGTCTGAATCGCCAACCGCGCAACACCAATCTTTGACCTGTACAACCGGCCGTCCGGGGACCGGGTCCCTTCCGGGTAGATTCCGAGCAGTTTTCCGTCGCGGAGGGTCTGAGCTGCCTGTCCCAGAGACTTGGCCGATTTGTTGCCGCCCGACCGATCCATGGGGATCTGGTTGATTCCCTTGAAGAAAGCCGCGGTTGCCCGCCCAACGATTCCCTGGCCGGTGAAGTACTCGGATTTCGCTAGGAAATACACCTGGCGATCCAGGGCGACAGGCAAGAAGACGGAATCCGCGAAGGAAAGATGGTTGGAGGCCAAAATCGCGCCGCCTGTGCGCGGGATGTTCTCAAGGCCCTCAGCTTCGGGGTGAAACACTCGGTTGATCAGTGGCCCGACGACGAACCGCTTGAGGAACATGTAGAGCACGTGGTGTTTTCCTTTCGAGCAGATGCCGCAGGTTCCGTCTCCCGCTGCGTGACGTATATGAGCCTATCCGCTCAACTTGGCGATTCCCACGTTTCAGGATTCGTCGTCGTCTGTGTATTACGTGACACAATGTACTTATGGGCCACATCACAGATCACTTCGGGAAGCGTCGTGCGGAAGACCCCGTGGGACGAGGCTACTCCGGCGATGTCGATGTGTCACCGGCTCAGTGGATGGGAGGTCCCGACGGCGTGCTGGTTCTTCACGGTTTCACAGGATCCCCGCACAGCGTCCGCCCCTTGGCGCAACACCTCGCTGACGCGGGATTCTCCGTGGAAATGCCACTCCTACCCGGCCATGGAACCACGGTCCACGACATGTCCACGAGGACGTGGCGAGAATGGGTTCAAGCAGTCGACGAGGCCTATTGGAACCTCCGGTCCCGTTGCGAGAAAGTCGCCGTCGCAGGCCTTTCGATGGGCGGAGCTCTCGCCCTGCACCTGTCCGCGCGTCGCTCGGTCGAAGGAATTGTTTTGGTCAACCCTGGTGTCGTCGATCCGCAGAAGGGCATGTCGTTTGCCCGGTGGCTCGCGTACGCGATTCCAACCATCCGGGGCGTGGGCGATGACATCGCGAAGCCCGGGAACACCGAGGGCGCATATGCTCAGACGCCCCTGAAGGGGGCAGCGCAATTGCACCTGCTCTTCAAGGAAACACGCAGGGTGCTCCCAGCGGTAACCGCGCCGGTGCAGATATACAGGTCCCTCGTGGACCATGTGGTTTCGGACGCGAGCCATGAATATCTCATGGCCCACCTGCCATCCGAGCCCGACCTCGTTCCTTTGTCGTCGAGCTACCACGTAGCGACGCTCGATTACGACGCCCCCAAAATTTTCAATGGATCAGTTGAATTCTTTGCCCGTTGTGGCCTCCGGGTCTCTGGCTCGGCCTCTGGGCCGGATTCGGTCACAACCCGCGAGGCTTCAGGAAGGACGTCATGAAAGAAACCACGGTTGAACTACGTCAGCAGTTCGATCCTCAAACCAACACGACGGATCTGCTCGAGTCGAAATTCCCCGACTTGGCCGATCAGCCGTTGTTCAAGGTTCAGCGCGCTGAAGGCGAATGGGAAGAAATAGCGGCTCGATCATTCCGACAAGACGTCACAAGCATGGCCAAAGGCCTCATCGCCGCGGGGATCAAACCGCGGGATCGTGTCGGAATCATGTCACGCACACGGTATGAATGGGCCGTCGCAGACTTCGCAATCATGTATGCGGGCGGCGTGACCGTTCCCGTCTACGAAACGTCCTCTCCTTCTCAGGTCTCGTGGAATCTGGGCGATTCGGGGGCCAAGGCAGTGATCGTGGAAACCCGCCAGCACGCTGCTGCGGTTCAAAGGGCCACACAACATGAGGACCTGAAGGTCGAGAATGTGTGGCAGATCGAGGCAAAAGACTCCGAGAAGTCCTCGCTGTCCTCTCTCCGCGCTCTCGGATCGGAAATCGATGATTCGGTCCTCGAAAAAGCCCGAACAGCGAATGGCCTCGAGGACGCGGCCACCATCATCTACACATCCGGAACCACCGGGAGACCCAAAGGCTGCGTCATCACGCATGCCAACTTCGTGAAGCTCTGCGCCTCGGCAAAGCAAGCGATCCCGGAGGTTGCGAGCTCCGAGAACTCGACCCTGATGTTCCTGCCGCTGGCTCACGTCTTCGCTCGATATATTCATGTCCTTTCCATCGACGTCGGTGTCGTGGTGGGGCACAGCCCGGATCTCAAGAACCTCACCCAGGATCTCAAATCATTCGCACCGACCTTCCTCCTCGTGGTGCCGCGTGTATTCGAGAAGATCTACAACGGAGCCCGTGCACAGGCGCACGACGCGAGTTCGATCAAGGGAAAGATCTTCGATATCGCCGAGAAGGTAGGGGTCACATGGTCGGAGACGGTCATGTCAGGTTCCAAGCCCTCCCCCGTGCTGAAGGCCCAGTACGCGTTGGTCAATCGCTTGGTCTTCTCCCAGTTGCGCGCCGCCATGGGCGGCAGGGTCCAGTACGCGGTCTCGGGCGGCGGGCCCTTGGGCCAGCATTTGGCTCACTTCTTCCACGCCGTCGGCATCAAGATTCTGGAAGGATACGGACTCACCGAGACCACCGCGCCGGCTTCCGTTGGGACCGTCAAAGACTTCCACATTGGGACCGTCGGACCGCCGTTGCCGGGAATCGAGATCAAAATCGCCGACGACGGCGAAATCCTGTGCCGCGGGGTCGGGGTCATCGAACGTTATTACAACAACCCCGAGGCCGACCATGAGAGTTTCACGGAGGACGGCTGGTTCCGCACCGGCGACGTCGGCGAGCTGACAGGCCGAGGAATGCTGAAGATCACCGGGCGAAAGAAAGAAATCATCGTGACGGCCGGGGGCAAGAACGTGATCCCAGGGCTCGTCGAGGACGAGATCCGCAAGTCCCCTTTGGTCTCGCAGTGTCTCGTGATCGGCGATCAACGCCCGTTCATCTCGGCTTTGGTGACCCTCGACGAGGAGGCCCTCGAACGAGAGCTGCCTCGTCTCGGCCTCGACGCGAATCTCAGCGTGGAGGAAGCCGCGAGAACGGATGAGGTCCAGGAGGCCATCCAGGATCTCATCGACCGCACCAACAACAACGTCTCCAGAGCGGAGTCGATCCGGGCCTTCCGAATTATCCCTCGGGACTTCACGGAAGAGTCGGGGCATATGACGCCGTCCCTCAAAATCCGCCGCCCACAGGTCCTCAAGGATTATTCGGAGGTCATCGAGGGGATCTACTCACAGAAAAAGCCTTCCTGAGAACCTCGTGGAAGAAACTCGGCATGTGAGAGAGGGCGTGGCACGCAACCATTGGTCCGGGACCGGAGGCTGCGCTCCACGCCTTCGTGCGTTCCGAGCCGACGAGGGTGTCGGCCTACATCAGTTCCCGGGGACCTCCAGCCCCAGCAGCGCATTCTCGACAACCTCGGTCAGTGCGGGGTGGATCCAGAACTGGCCCCGAGCCATGTCGTGAGCAGCGAGCCCGAAACTCATCGCCTGGATCAAGGGCTGAATCAGCATGGACGCCTCGGTGCCGATGATGTGGGCGCCAAGGAGCTCGCCGGTATCTCGGCGGGCAATGAGCTTGACCAGACCGTGCTGGTCCTCCATCGCCCAGCCGTACGCGACGTCGCCGAAGTCCTGAACCTTGACCGTAATCTCGAATCCCTCGGCCCGTGCGGTGTCGCGGGCCTCCGCTTCGCTCAGACCGACCGCCGCGATCTGAGGGTTCGTGAACACGGCGTGCGGGACGTGACGTTGGTCGGTTGTGCGCAGATCCTCGGGATTAAGCAGATTGTGCTGGACGGTTCGCTCCTGAGCATTCGCGAGGTGCTTGAGTTGAATGACCGAGCTGACGTCGCCCAGCGACCAGACGCCCTCGACCGGTTCGCCGCCCGAAAGGACGCGCTGGTACGCGTCCACGGACAGAACGCCGTCTTTCACGTCGAAGCCGGCGCTTTTGGCATCGAGACGATCCACGTTGGACACGCGACCCGTCGCGACCAGGACGACGTCGGCCTGGACGGTCTCTGACTCGCCGTGGGATTCCAGCGTGACCTCAAGCCCGCCCCGGGATTGCTCGATCGAGGTGATGTTGGTATTGAGCCGAAGATCCCACTGGCGGGATGCCTCGCGAACGAATCGGTCAGCGATCTCGGCGTCGTGGTCCCTCAGGAGTCGCTCGGAACGATTCACTTGAGTAACGTGCGAGCCCAATCCGTGGAATATTCCTGCGAACTCCGCAGCCACGAATCCCCCTCCCAGGATCACGACGCGGCGGGGCAGGTCGTTGATCCGCATGACGGTGTCCGAGGTGTGCACGCCTGGCAGCTCGATTCCGGGAATGTTCGGGAGGATAGAGCGGGAGCCGGCGGCCAGGACGAGCTGACGGCCTCGGATCACTTCGCCGGATTCCGTGACCAACGTGTGAGGGTCACGGAGTGTCGCGAACTCGGTGTAGACATCCACGTTTTCCGCATCCTCACGGTAGTCGAGACCGCTCTGCGAGATCGAATCGATCCGTCCGAAGATCCGGTCCCGAATTTCTTGCCACCGCACCTCGGTACGTTGCATGCTCACACCGAGCCGGTCGTCGTCGAGACCGTGGATTGCGGTCGCTGCGGGATACGCGAACATCTTGGTCGGGATGCACCCCTTGTTGAGGCACGTTCCACCGAAGACTCCGCCGTCGACGATTGCGACCTTCTTGTCTTGCCAATGGTGATCGATCAGGCTGTTTCCCGAGCCCGACCCGACCACGATCAAGTCGTATTCACGAATCTGCTGCGCCGAATCCGCCACGTCTACTCCTTATTCCGATTTTCCGGCACCCGCGGCACGGTTCTATGACGACCGTCGGGGCCTCTCAATCCTGCCAACGCCGTGGGCCCCGGCTTCATTCCCAATGAAACCGGGGCCCGCATGAGTGTACGCCTCGCTCTCTGAGGCGAGACCTACTGGTCCTACTTCGTCTCCACCGCGATCACGAGATCTCCGCCGGCGACCTGACGGATGTCGTTGAACATCACCCGGGACACCTTGCCGGAAATCGGGGAGGTGATCGACGCTTCCATCTTCATGGCTTCGATGGTTGCGATCTGATCGCCTTCCTTGACCTCGTCGCCTTCGGAAACCGAGATCGTCACGGCCCCTGCGAAGGGTGCCGCCACGTGTCCTGGATTCGACGTGTCTGCTTTCTCGGCCGCCTTGAAGTCGGACTCAACCGATTCGTCCCGCACCTCAATCGAGCGTTGCTGTCCGTTGAGCGTGCACATGACTGAACGGAAGCCCTTCTCGTTGGGTTCGGAGATCGCCTGCAAGGTTGCGAGCAGGCGAACGCCTTTGCCTAGCGAGATGACGTGCTCGCGCCCCTCCACCATTCCGTACAGGTAATCGCGAGTATGCAGTACCGAGATATCGCCGAATTCCTCGACGGCTTCCTCGAAATCCTTGGTCGGGCCGGGGAACAGCAGACGGTTCAAGGTCGCTCGGCGTGTTTGCGAATCACCGCGGAGCGCCTCCTTGTCCTCCTTGGACAACTCGGTGATTTCAGGCTCGGCTTTGCGCCCTTCGAGCGCTTTGGACCTGAAGGGTTCGGGCCATCCCGCGGGCGGGGTCCCCAGCTCGCCATTGAGGAAGCTGATGACCGACGCCGGAATATCGAACTTTGCCGGGTTCTCCTCGAACTGAGCAGGATCGACCTTCATGCCGACGAGCTGAAGGGCCAAGTCGCCAACGACCTTGGAAGAGGGTGTCACCTTGACGATGTTGCCGAGCATCCGGTTCGCCTGGGTGTACATGTCCTCGATCTCTTCGAAGTGTTCTTCGAGGCCCAAGGCAATAGCTTGCTGACGCAGGTTGGTCAGCTGGCCGCCGGGGATTTCGTGTTGGTACACGCGACCGGTAGGGGCCGTGAGTCCCTTCTCGAACGGCGCATAGATCGAGCGGACGGATTCCCAGTACGGTTCCAACGAGGACATGGCATCGAGGGAGATCCCCGTGTCGCGCTCGGTATTCGCCATGGCCGCGACCAGCGCCGAGGCCGAGGGCTGGCTCGTGGTCCCGGCCATGGCCGCGCAAGCCACGTCGACGGCGTCGACCCCAGCTTCCGAAGCCGCGAGCAAGGTAGCCAGCTGACCACCGGCGGTATCGTGCGTGTGCAGATGGACCGGGATGTCGTGGAACTTCTCCCTCAACGCCGTAACCAGTCGGCGAGCCGCCTCAGGACGCAGCAGCCCAGCCATGTCCTTGATCGCAAGAATGTGCGCCCCCGCATCCACAATCTGCTGGGCCAGATCGAGGTAGTAATCCAGCGTGTAGATCTTCTCGTCCGGGTCCAGCAGATTGCCGGTGTAGCACATGGCGACCTCGGCTACAGCGGTCCCCGTCTCGCGAACTGCCTTGATGGCAGGTTCCATCTGCGAAACGTCGTTGAGCGCATCGAAGATCCTGAAGATATCGACGCCCGTCGCCGCGGCTTCCTGTACAAAGGCATCGGTCACGTCCGTGGGGTACGGCGTGTAACCGACGGTGTTGCGACCGCGCAGAAGCATTTGGATCGGGATATTCGGCATTGCTTCGCGGAGAAGACGAAGGCGCTCCCACGGATCCTCGCCGAGGAAGCGAAGGGCGACGTCGTACGTTGCGCCTCCCCAGGCCTCCATGGAGAACAACTCGGGCGTCACGTGAGCGACGGCGGGAGCCGCGGCCAACATGTCACGCGTGCGAATACGCGTGGCCAGCAGCGACTGATGTGCGTCCCGGAAAGTCGTGTCTGTCACGGCTAGCGGTTTGTACTCGCGCAGGGCCTTGGCGAATCCTTCGGGCCCCACCTCGAGGAGCTTCTGGCGCCAACCGTTCGGAGGAACGTGGTCGGATCCGTCGAAAGGACTGCGGAATGGTTCCTCGACCTTGTCCCCAGGGAAGCGGGGAAGTTTAGTACGAGGATCAATGCCTTCGATGCGCGGACCATGGGGCTGATTGACCGTGACGTTGGCCAAGTAGGTCAGAGCGCGGGTCCCGCGGTCCGATGAATGCTTCTTGGTCAGGAGCTCGGGATGCTCGTCGATGAACGGGGTCGAGACATCGCCCGCTTGGAATACCGGGTCCTCGAGTACGGCCGCTACGAAGGGGATGTTGGTGGCCACGCCGCGGATACGGAATTCAGCGAGCGCACGTTGTGCGCGCTGGACAGCGGTTTGGAAATCCTTGCCTCGACAGGTGACCTTGCAGAGCATCGAGTCGAAGTGGGGCGAGATTTCGGCCCCCGCGTAGACCGTGCCGCCGTCCAGGCGCACCCCGGCGCCACCGGCGGACCGGTACGCATTGATCTTGCCGACATCCGGCCGGAATCCATTGGTCGGATCCTCGGTGGTAATGCGGCATTGCAGGGCTGCGCCGCGAATGCGAAGCGTGTCCTGACTGATTCCGAGATCCTCGAGGGTCTCCCCTGCGGCGATCCGCATCTGGGACTGGACGAGGTCGATATCCGTGATTTCCTCGGTCACGGTGTGCTCGACCTGGATACGCGGATTCATCTCAATGAATACGTGCTGACCGGCCCGTTCGCCCACGGTATCCACGAGGAATTCCACGGTTCCCGCATTGGCGTAGCCAAGTTCCTTCGCGAACTTGACGGCATCTCGGTACAGCGCCTGGCGGATCTCCTCGTCCAGATGGGGCGCCGGCGCGATCTCGACGACTTTTTGATGGCGACGCTGCAGCGAACAATCGCGTTCGAAGAGGTGGACCGTATTCCCGTCACCGTCTGCCAGGATCTGGACCTCGATGTGGCGGGGCCGGAGTACCGCTTGCTCGAGGAATACCGTTGGATCCCCGAAGGCGGTTTCTGCCTCGCGCATTGCTGCCGATAGCGCATCCGGGAGTTCTTCCCGCGAATTCACTCGACGCATACCGCGACCGCCGCCTCCGGCTACGGCCTTGACGAATATTGGGAAGCCGATTTCTTCGGCTTCCTGGATGAGCTTTTCCTTGTCCGCGGAGGGCTCGGTCGAGTCCAGGACGGGAATCCCTGCGCGGCGGGCCGCTTTGAGCGCCTCGACCTTGTTCCCTGCCAGATCCAGGACGTCAGCCGGGGGCCCGATGAAGGTAATGCCTTCTCGTTCGGCCGCTTTGGCCAATTCAGGGTTTTCCGAGAGGAAACCGTATCCCGGGTAGATGGCGTCGACGCCGGCTTCCTTGGCTACGCGGATGATTTCCTCGACATCGAGGTAGGCCCGTACGGGATGCCCTTCTTCACCGATCGGGTAGGCCTCGTCGGCCTGCTGACGATGTATGGAGTGACGGTCTTCGTAGGGAAACACGCCAACCGTCTTGGCCCCGAGCTCATATGCGGCTCGGTATGCGCGGATCGCGATCTCGCCACGGTTGGCGACCAGGATCTTAGAGAACATTGATAACCGTTTCCGTCCGCCTTGAAGGGGTGATTCTGCAAGGATCGGACTTGTCTCGACGATCAGAGCTGTTCAGCTCATGGGTATGTCGTATCTTACGGGCATAAGTGATTCCTCTAACCTAATGGAACGACGCGCCAGCCATAAACTCTGTGACGTCTGAACGTGTCACGAGGATCCGCCGCATACGGGCAACGGTCTGCCGCGTCAGTAATTGCTCCCCGGTGCCGATATGATGGTGAGGCATTTCGTACTCAAAGTCATCGCGAGGTTTGTGTGACGCAGGTTGTCAGTATCAGCTCCCTCAAAGGCGGGGTTGGAAAGACCTCCGTTACCTTGGGCTTGGCCTCTGCCGCGGCCACCCGGGGTCTCAGCACGTTGGTCGTGGACCTGGACCCTCATGGAGACGCCAGTACAGGTTTGGCCGTCTCCACGCACACTTCCGACGGGGCCGACGCTGCCACGGTATTACGCTCCCCCAGGAAGAAATCCGTCGAATCGAGCTGCGTACCCGCCGGATGGCAATCGGACCGCTCATCGGCCGGGAATCCTCGGCTTGATGTGGTCGTCGGTTCTTCCGGCTCGGTAGCATTCGATCATCTGCCTCCGACCCGAAAGAACCTGAGTCGACTGCGGAACGCGCTCTCTCACACCAATCGCTACGATTTGGTGCTGATCGACTGCCCGCCAACACTCAACACCTTGACCATGATTGCCTGGGCCGCGTCCCAGAAGGTTCTGGCCGTGGCAGAACCGAGCCTGTTCTCCGTGGCCGGCACCGAGCGGACTATGCGCGCTATCGCGCGATTCGAGTCGGAGAGCGAGTTCAAAGTTCAGGCGGCGAGCGTGGTGGTGAATAAGGCGCAACGCGATTCCGCAGAACATCAGTACCGCGTCGAAGAGATGCAGGGCATGTTTGGCAAACTCATGGTCGCACCGACCATCGCGGACAGCACCGTGTGGCAGCAAGTTCAAGGGTCCGCATCGCCCATTCACGCATGGACGGCGAATGAGGAAGCCGCGGCGATGGCCGAAGCCTTCGACACGATCCTCGAAGGACTCGTCACAAGCTAGTCGGACTGGCTGAGCCTACAGAAGCAGTCACAAGGCAAGGCGGGCTCAGAAGACGAATACATTCCGGTAGGTGACGAAAATTCCGCTCCTCACGCTGAAGGGAAGAGGAAGCGAGGTCCTCATCTCGAAGTCCGCTGGGGAGAAAGCCTGACGGCTCGGAGCTCCTCGGGTGAGGATCTATTAGGCCGGTTGGGCCGCTCTGCGAGGAGTTCTAGCCCGCAACGTTATTGCGCGCCGCGCGCCGCGCGGACAGCTCGTCCCCAGGAAAATCCTCTTCGGATTCCTCGAGCGGTCCCCGCATATCCTCCCCAGGCATGGTTGAGAGGTTGTTCTCGAGTTCGCGCCAGACCCTTCCCACGGCGATCCCGAAGACCCCCTGGCCTGCCTGTACGAGATCGATCACTTCGTCGGGTGAGGTGCACTCGTAGACGCTCGCACCGTCCGACATCAGCGTGATCTGAGCCAGGTCTTCCACACCGCGGGTACGCAAGTGCTCGACGGACGACCGGATCTGTTGGAGAGATACACCGGTGTCTAGAAGACGTTTGACAATCTTCAGTACCAGGACATCTCGAAAGGAGTAAAGGCGCTGGGTGCCCGACCCCTTGGCCCCCCGGACCGTCGGTTCAACGAGTTTGGTCCGAGCCCAATAATCCAGCTGACGGTACGTGATACCCGCGGCTTTGCAGGCTACGGGGCCTCGGTATCCGATATTCTCATCGAGGGCCACGAGGTCGTCATCGAAAAGCATCCCCTGTCGGCCAGTAGGGGGCGCCGGAACGATCCCTTCCATACCAGGAAGCAACTGCTCGTCGAATTCCGGAGGCTCCGCCGCACGAGGACCCTCAGAGCGCGCGCCTTTGAGACGATCCCGCTGCGGGTCGTTGTGCGATCCATGCTGGCCCACGCGGGTCCTCCTTAAAACCAGTGAGGTCATCGTCCGAATTAGACGTTAGAGGGACAGACCGGACGAATCAAAGACATTCGTCCGTGTCTTGCTGGCTCCCTCGTTCAGTGACACGTCCCGCGCGTTTCCGTGCGAGTGTGCCCTAGTCTACCAAGACTTCTCCACTTGGTCGGCGACCAGCGTGGCGTGAAGATTGGTGCACAGGGCTGAGATTTCACGCGCAGTTTCCGAAGCTTTCTCCCGTGATCGCTCGTCACGACGGCTGGCCATCGGCGCAATAGTCTGCGCGACCAAGGCGACCTCACGATCCGCGGCTGCCCGGAACGGGCGCAAATGCCTGGGCTGGAGCCCATGGGCGGTGAGCTGGGAACACAGGGCCGTGACCCGTGCGGCGTACTCATCGAAGGTCCCGTCAGGCCCTTCTTCGATCAACCCGTAATTGATCAATTCCCGCAGCATCGGCAAGTCCACCGACGTGTGGCGTGACAGCTCCCGGATGGTGTACCGGCGATGCTTCTCCGGCCGGGGCGGAGTATCCGCGACACCGGGCTCCCCAGCTGCGGATGCCTCGCCGTCCCGGGGAAAACCTTGGCGTTCGAGCTCATCGACTTTTTCCTTGATGACTTTCAAGGGAAGATACTGGTCGCGTTGCAGGGTCAGCACGTAACGCAAGCGTTCGATGTCTTCGCTCGAGTACTTGCGGTACCCCGTATTGGTCCGTTGGGGAAACACGAGACCACGATCTTCAAGGAACCGGATTTTGGACGCGCTGAGCCCGGGAAACGAGCCCTCAAGATGGCTGAGCACCTGACCAATAGTCTTGTCCTTGGCCTGCCTCGCGGAGTTTTCTTCGGAAGGCTCCTCAGTAGCTTGCTGTTCGGGTGTCGTCGACATTTCGACGCCGCCCTACTGAGCGTCGCTCGCGTAGTAGATGAAGGCGAATTTTCCGATACGCACCTCATCGCCGTTCTTGAGAGTCACATGATCCACACGGTCCCCGTTGACGTAAGTCCCGTTGAGGGAGCCGACATCGGTGAGGTCGAAACGACCCGCGTTGAACTGAAACAGGGCGTGTCTGCGCGAAACCGTGACGTCGTCCAGGAATATGTCGGCTTCGGGATGCCTGCCTGCGACGATTCCGTCGTCAGCTCCGCCGGACTGGGCCATTCCTGCGTCGAGAAGGAACCGTGCGCTGTGCTGCGGTCCCTCTTGGGCAATCAGGAGCGCAGATTCCGAAGGCAGCGCTTTGATAGCGGCGATCTCTTCCTTGGCAAGCGGACGCTTGTGGCCAGCACTCGCGCTCGTTGAGGTGACGCCGAAGACGGTTGTGTCAGGGCTCGGTTCACGATGATCGGTCATATCTTTCCCCTTTTGTCATGGGCGCGTTCAAGCGCCAATCGAGGCTCGCCCAGAAGAGGCTGAGGGGGCCTCGTTCTGTGAACCTCAAGATTCTTGCGCGGTAGTGCTTCGTGCGAGGCCGCCTCACAACCGCGCACAGGAACCAAGCTTGGACCTGGACCTGAGACTTAAAGTCTAGCCGGCGGACCTGTGAAGGTCGGCCAGCTAGACCTAAAATTAATCCTTAAATCGCTGAGAGCTCAGCTGGTTCAGGCGATTTCGCCTTCATAGGCTGCCGCATCCAGGAGACCCTTGAGCGACTCGGGATCGGATGGGCGGATCCTGACGAGCCAGCCGGCGTCATACGGATCGGAATTCAAACTTTCGGGCTGGTCAGCGAGCGCCTCATTGACGTCAACGATCTCACCTGAAATCGGCATGTAGAGGTCAGAGACGGACTTGGTGGACTCCACTTCTCCAAAGGACTCGCCGGCTTCGAAGGTTGAGCCGTTTTCCGGAAGGTCGACATAGACGACATCGCCCAGAGAATCCTGTGCGTGATCGGTGATGCCTACGGTGACGACACCCTCGGAATCGGCGGCCGAGACCCATTCGTGCTCGGAAGTGTAAGAAAGCTCGGCGGGAATATTGCTCATGAGGCGCCTCTCGACAAGTGATGGAATGCAGTGATGATGCCGGTGCCGAATCGAATCGGCACCGGCATCAATATTACACGGGACACTTAATATCGGGTGCTAGATCACACCGTCGGAGAAGTGGTTGGGGTTGCCAAAGCGGTGGGCCGTGATGGACACTGCTTGCTCGCGGACGAACGGAAGCATCTCGATCCGACCGGCTTCGGTGACCTGGCCGTGATAGACGGCCACGTCCGGGCGGCCATTGAGCGCCTCGAAAACCGATTCGGGATCAGATCCGACGTACCGAATGCGGCAGCCCTCGAATCGCGTTCCGTCGAGATCGGCGGGCTTGATGTCCCGGATCCCGCGCAGAGCAGTGCGCCACGCGTCGTCGGTTTCCACGGTTATGTTGACGCCCGCCGAATCCAGTGCGCCACGAACGTAAACCGGCAGCTGACGAGAGACCGACAACTCGATCGGTGCTTCTGTGGCCAGTCCCGCAGCAACGACACGCAAGGTCTCGGCGAGCGAGGCGTCGTCGTCGGCGCGCACGTGCACCTTTTGCGGAACATAACGAAGAATGTTCCGCTCAATGCCGAGCTGTGACGGGTCGTGCCGGACCCCGAATTCGGTGCCCCATGCCTCCGCGTCGGCCGATGCGGCGCGGGAGAGGAACTCGATTTGCTCGCGCGTCAGGGCGTGGGGTTCCCGTGCACGGTTGAGCAGTTGCTTCACATTGTCATTGGACGGAGAAGCGATTGCCGTCGCCGGTTTGGTCGTCCACTCCCCCAAGGCGACCAGGTAATTCGGTCCGCCCGCCTTAGTTCCCGAGCCAACAGTCGATTTCTTCCACCCGCCGAATGGCTGACGTCGAACGATCGCACCGGTGATCCCGCGATTGACGTACAGGTTGCCGGCCTCGACACGGTCGAGCCAGACCGCCAGTTCGTCCGAATTGAGCGAGTGGAGACCCGCAGTCAGCCCGTACTCGGGAGCGTTCTGCAACTCGATGGCTTCTTCGAGCGTCTTGGCCGTCATGACACCCAGGATCGGGCCGAAGTACTCGGTCATGTGATATTCGCTGCCGGGCTTGACCCCGGCACGGACACCGGGAGACCACAGCTTGCCGGATTCGTCCAGTTGTTTGGGCTCAATGATCCACTGCTCGCCCTCGCCCAAAGTGGTCAGCCCGCGGAGCAGTTTGCCCTCCGGTGCCTTGATGACGGGCCCCATCTCGGAACGAATATCCGTGGGGTATGCAATGTGCAGCGACTTCACGGCGTCGACGAGCTGATTACGGAAACGCTTGGAGCTGGCGGCAGAGCCAACAAGTATCACGGTCGAGCAGGCCGAACACTTCTGTCCCGCGTGGCCGAAGGCCGACGCGACGACGTCTTTGGCAGCCAGGTCCAAGTCCGCGTTCGGTGTGACGATGATCGAGTTCTTTCCTGAGGTCTCGCCGAGAAGCGGGAGATCCTTGCGGAATGAACGGAACAGTTCCGCCGTCTCGTATCCGCCGGTAAGGATCAAACGATCGATATCGGGATGGGAAACCAGCGTGCGCCCCAGATCGCGTTCGGACAACTGCACGAGTTGCAGGACGTCCTTCGGCACCCCCGCTTCCCACAGAGCGTCCGCGATGACGGCACCGCACCTCTTCGACTCGCCGGCCGGTTTGAAGAGCACTGAGGAACCGGACGCGAGCGCGGCCAGGGTCGAGCCGGTCGGAATCGCCACGGGGAAGTTCCACGGAGGGGTCACGACCGTGACCTTGGACGGGTGGTACTGCGCACCATCGACGTTCTCGAGAGCCTCGGCGAGCCCCGCATAGTAGTTGGCGAAGTCGATGGCTTCAGAAACCTCGGGGTCTCCCTGGTCAAGCAATTTGCCCGCCTCGGATGCCATGACCTCGAGCAACTCTGCCCGTTTGGCACCGAGTACACGACCGGCCTTTCGCAAGATTTCTGCGCGCTCATGAGCGGGACGAGCGCCCCATTCCTCACCCGCCTTTTTGGCGCGGGCGATGGCTTCCTCGACCTGTGATTCGCTCGTGAGGACGGAATCCTGAATGAGCTTCTTGCCGAGATCCGAGGTTCTGGCGCGTTCCAGGATCTGGTTGCCCCAGGCCCGGTTGTGCGCGAGCGATGTATCCGTATCCGGGGTGTTGTCGAAGGATTCTCCCGGCGAGAACACGTTGTCCACGTTCTCCTCCGCACGGTTCTGCTGACGGTTCGGCGGAGGAACCTCGCTCGTGACTTTCTCAAGGGAGCGCTCGAAGCGGGCCTTTTCTCGGTCGAACAGGAACTGACTGTCGTTCAGATCGAAGATAGCCGACATGAAGTTCTCACTCGAGGCGTTCTCCTCGAGGCGACGGACCAGATATGAGATGGCGACGTCGAATTCCTCGGGCCGAACGACTGGGGTGTAAAGGAGCAACTGGCCAACGTCACGGCGGACGACCTCGGCTTGCTGGGCGGCCATGCCAATCAGCATCTCGTATTCGACATCGTCGAGGACTCCACGGTGTTGAGCCAACAGCCAGGAGAATGCGATGTCGAACAGATTGTGACCGGCCACGCCCACGCGAATGTTCTTGGTGTGCTCCGGTCGGAGAGCGTAATCGAGAACGCGCTTGTAGTTGGTGTCGGTGGCTTCCTTGGAATCCCACGTTGTCAGCGGCCACTTGTGGACTACGGCTTCGACCATTTCGAGGGACAGGTTGGCTCCCTTGACCAAACGAACCTTGATCCGTGCCCCACCGTTGTCAACGCGTTTTGTGGCCCACTTTTGCAAGCGCTCCATGGCTTCGAGAGTGTCCGGCAGATAGGCCTGAAGGACGATCCCTGCCTCGAGATTCTTGAGCTGGGGCTGATCGAGGATCCGGGTGAAGACCTCCATCGTCATGTCGAGGTCCTTGTACTCCTCCATGTCCATATTGATGAACTTCGGGGTGCCGGATTGAGCAGCGTATTCGTAGAGCGGAGTCAGGCGTTCGACGGCGCGCTCGACCACAGCATCGAAAGACCAGGGAGAGTGGGGGCCGGAAACCGCAGAGACCTTGATCGAGACGTAATCGACGTCGTCCCGACGCAGCAGTCGCTCGGTTTCGCGCAGACGGCGTTCGGCTTCCTCGTTGCCGAGGACTGCTTCGCCCAACAGGTTGATGTTGAGCTTATTTCCGCCGGCCGTTAAGTGCTTGATGGCCGGTCCGAGCTTCTCGTCCCGGGCATCCACGATCAGGTGTCCGACCATGTCCCGCATGGCCTTCCTGGCCAGAGGGATCGTGGGCCAAGAAACCTTGGGGGCGACAACACCGCCCGCTTTCACGGCCGCGCGCAGATGGGGCGGGAGGAATTTGGGAACAATGGGGGCCAGGCGGCCGAGGTTGCGTCCGGCCGCTGCGTCGTCCTCTGGACGTATGACCTCGTCAACGAAGCCAACAGTGAATTCGAGTCCGTGTGGATCTTTGAGAACTCCGGCAAGCTGAGCTGCTGCCTTGTCCTCGGGAACGTCGCGGGAAGCGTTCAGCCACCCTTTGACGATTTTTCCGGCCTCTTGGGCCATCTTCTGGTACTCGACGGAAGCGAATGGGTTCGATGACAAGAATGCCTCCTCTAAGCGAAATCGTGCCGAAGGATTCTTCGGCATCGTGCGTCGTCTTTGACGTGTGCGCATAGCGCGCTTGTTCACCAGTATGTACCATGAATTAGGTAAGAAAAAGTTACGGGAATTTACGATTATCCGTAAGTTCTACTCACGAAATGGGGTCTCATGCTGGACGTCAAAAAACTCCGCGTCCTCCAGGAACTTTCGACTCGGGGAACTCTTGCGGAAACTGCTGACGTCCTGGGCTATACGCCTTCTGCCGTGTCTCAACAGTTGACTGCCTTAGAGCGCGAATGCGGCCACCATCTGCTTCAGAAACAAGGGCGCACGGTAAACCTCACGCCCAAGGCGCGGATCCTCGTCGAACATACGGAGAAGATCCTTCACGAGCTCGAACTCGCGCAAACGGCCCTGGAGTCCACCGACCAGACGCCCGCAGGGACCGTTCGGCTGGCCATTTTCCAGACCGCCGCCATGGCCCTGCTCACCGATACGCTCGAAGCCCTCTCCGGGCGCTACCCCGATCTAAGGGTCGAGGCCTTGCAACGCGAGCCGGAAGCGGCGTTGGAACACACGCACATGAGAGACGTCGATCTCGTGGTCGCGGAACAGTATCCCCACCATGCCGTGCGAGAGTTCCCTGAGCTGGACTCTCGCCCCCTCAACGAGGATCCGGTCATGCTCGCGGTCGCACCGGAATCCGACGTCTATTCGATCGCCGATGCCGCTCGGTCCCCGTGGGTCATGGAATCGAAGTCGAATGCGAGCAGAAGCTGGGCCGAGCACGTGTGCCGCACCGCAGGCTTCGAACCTCACGTCCGATTCGAATTCGACGACGTTCGAGCTCACATCGACCTCGTGGAATGCGGACTGGCGGTGGCGCTCCTTCCTGGCTTCGCCTGGGCCGGCTCGACGCCGCGCGTCAGACTCATCGAATTGCCCAATCTGCCTCACAGACATGTCTTCACGTCTGCTCGTCGAGACATGGCCCGTCGCCCCGCGATCGAGGCGGTTCGTCGCGCCCTGGAAGAGTCCGCCGCGAAGGTCAAGCTCCTATAGAGGTTCAGGGCCGCAATTCGCCGGGACGCCGTCCAGCGAGCTTGTCCAAGAGTATTTTGGCGGTCAAGGAATCGACCACGAGATCCGTTACCGCACGAGCGCGCAACGCCCCCAACAACGCGCCTGCCCGGTGAGGCCCAGAGACCACGCACAGGCGCCTTTCGATACGCGACAGCTCGAACGGCGTCGGCCCCGATGCCCTACGGTTCATTTCGATGTCCTGCCACGTACCGTCCTCCCGCAGAAGAACGGTGCAGATGTCCCCCACAACTTTCTCCGCGGACAGCAGGGCAAAGTCCTCGTCATCGAAATACCCCGAGCTGTAAACGTGTGACGGCACGGGACCGTCAAGTGCTCCCACACCGAAGACCGCGACGTCCGTCTGCGATTGAAGGTGCAAAACACTGCGGATGCTCCGCTCTCGCCACAATGCTTGTTTCGTGTCGGCGTAGTCGAAGAACGCTGGAACAGGAAAATGCACAATTTGCGAGCCGAAGGCCTCCGCGACTGAATTGAGGATCGCCCCCGTGTACGGAATCCCCGAACGCCGCGCGTTGCCCGCCCCATTGAGCTGGACCACCACGGAATCAGGCACCTTTCGCGGGGTCAGATGACGGGAGATTTCTGTGACGGTTGAACCCCACGCCATGCCGAGAACGGTTCCGGGTTCCATCATCGCGTCGAGAGCTGATGCGGCCACACGCGAGACTTGTTCCATCTGGCTAATCGGCGAGGAACTGCCTCTGATCGGGACCACTTGTGCGTTGATGCCAAAGATTTTCTCCAGACGGCCGCCCAGCTCATCCCGTTCGCTGGGAACATCCGCCAGAGTGATGCGAACCAGTCCGGATTCCCGCGCATATTTCAGGAGGCGGGAGACAGTCGCTCTCGAGACCTCGAACTCGCTGGCCACGGCATCCATCGTCTGATCCTGGAGGTAATACATGGTTGCGGCTTTGTGAGCCAAGTCATCACGTTTGTTCATACCCTCATCTCATATCTGCACGTTCGTGCATCAGTGATGATCATTCTTTCACGATTGTGTAGAAATGAAATTAACACGTCATAGGTGCCACCGCGCCTCGGGCGTCATCGGAAATATCCGCCAGTATCTAGGAGGCTCCATGAAAAACGCCGCAACTCATCTGACCGCGGCTTCCCGCCAGAATGCACTGGACGGCATGTCGGACGCCGAAGGCGTAGACGTCCTCGTCATCGGAGGCGGGGTAACTGGAGCCGGAATCGCACTGGACGCCGCAACCCGTGGTCTGCGCACCGCCGTCGTCGACGCCGGCGACTGGGCATCAGGAACGTCCGCATGGTCATCAAAGCTCGTCCACGGCGGCCTTCGCTACCTGTTGAACCTTGATTTCAAGCTGGTTGCCGAGGCTCTCAAGGAGCGCGGCTTGCTCCTGACCAGCTTGGCCCCGCACCTCGTCAAGGCACAACCGTTCTTGTGGCCGCTCAAGATGCCGGTCATCGAGCGCAGCTACTCCGCGATCGGGATCGGCATGTACGACGCCATGGCCATTGCTGGGGCTCGGGGCCACAAGACCGTCCCGACGCAGAAGCATTACTCGAAGAAGGGCGCCAAGCAGATCTTCCCGGACATCAAGGACTCCGAGCTCTCCGGCGCGATCCGCTTTTACGATGCTCGTGTCGACGATGCCCGCTTGGTCATCGATCTCATCCGAACCGCAGCCGGTTATGGGGCACTCGCCGCCAGCCGCACGCAGGTCACAGAGGTGATCAAGTCGGAAACCGGCCGCGTGGTCGGTGCCAAGATCACGGACCTGGAGACCCAAAAGGTACACGAGGTCAAGGCGAAGCACGTCATCAACGCAACCGGCGTTTGGACCGAGGAAACCGAGGCCTTGACCGGTGAGGACCGTGGTCTGCAGGTGCTCGCGTCCAAGGGCGTTCATATCGTCGTGCCGAGGGAGCGCATCAACGCCGAATCCGGCATCTTCCTCCGTACGGAGAAGTCTGTCCTGTTCATCATTCCGTGGCAGCGCTACTGGGTCATCGGTACGACCGACACCCCTTACGATCAGGACGTCGCACGCCCGGTCGCCACTGCGGATGACATTGACTACATTCTCGATCATGCCAACGCGATCCTCGAGAAGCCGTTGACCAGGGACGACATCATCTCTACCTACGCCGGGCTCCGCCCGCTTCTCCAACCCGGCGTCAAGGGCGAGAGCTCGACGCAGTCCACCAAGGTTTCGCGCGAGCACACCGTGGCCGAGGTGGCTCCGGGCATGTCCGCCATCGCCGGGGGCAAGTTGACCACCTATCGGGTCATGGCCAAAGATGCCGTCGACTTCGCCCTGGGATCCGTCGCAGGTGCACGTCCCTCCGTAACGGAAGACATTCCGCTGGTCGGCGCCCAGGGCTACCGAGCTGCTCTGGCACGCGCCAACGACATCGCGGAAGAAAACGGCTGGACGGCCGCCCGAGTGGACAGCCTTCTGGACCGCTACGGATCGGAAATCGATGACTTGCTCGACCTCATCAGCGAGAACCCGGAACTCGGTCAGCCCCTGGCCAAGGCTCCGATGTTCTTGCGCGCGGAGGTCCTGCTGGCCGTCCGGTACGAAGGAGCGCTCCACCTCGAGGACGTTCTGATGCGCCGTGTCCGTTTGGACCTCGAGCAGAAGGACCGCGGTCTTTCCGCTGCACCGGAGATCATCGACGTGATGTCCGCCGAACTCGGCTGGGGCCAGGAAGATCGCCAACGCGAGTTGGACAGCTATGCCCAGCGGGTTCATAACATCGCCCGCGCGGAAGAGGAACGCGACGACGCCGGCGCTGCCGACGTCATCACATCCGACCCCGAGATCATGCCCCGCAAGGTTTTGGGTTCGCGCTAGTCATCCATATCTGGCCGGGCGGAAAGCGCCCTTCAGGCCGACCGCCCGGCCCTAGTTTTCATCCATCAATCATCGACCCGCTGGCTGAACACCGGCGATTGAGAACAATAAGGCACGACGAAGTGCCGGAAAGTGAGCGGTAATGACCGGATCATTACTCGCCGACGGATCCACCGGGATTCTCGGTATCGCACCTCAGCTCATGGATAATGGCGTTCCCACGACACTCGGAATGTTCACGTCCGAGTTCATAGGAACGCTGATCCTCGTGCTCCTCGGTTGCGGCGTCGTCGCCGGCCAGGTCCTTCCGCGAACAAAGAACAACGCAGGCGGCTGGCTCATGGTTGCATTCGGCTGGGGACTTGGCGTCTACGCCGGCGTCTACGCCGCATATGCGACGGGCGGGCATCTGAACCCCGTGGTGACATTATCCTTCTGGGCCGCCCACAAAGACTTGGCAGATGGTATCCCGGCGACCGCGGGCAACGTGTTCGTCTACATCGTCGCTCAACTCCTGGGTGCCATCATCGGCGCGATCATCGTCTATCTGACCCACAAGAAGCACTTCGACTTGGAATCCCCCGCAGCCAACAAGCTCGGCGTCTTCTCGACCGGTCCGGAGATCCGCTCTTATGGCTGGAACTTCCTGACGGAGGTCGTCGCGACCTTCGTGCTGATCGCCTTCATTCTTTTCTCCGACAAAACTCCGAGCGAGATGGGTCCACTTCCGGTCGCGCTCGTGGTTTTGGCCATCGGCATCTCCCTCGGCGGCCCGACAGGTTACGCCATCAACCCCGCTCGTGACCTCGGTCCCCGCATCGCCCACGCTATTCTGCCCATCCGAGGCAAAGGACCGTCCGATTGGGCATATTCTTGGGTACCCGTGCTGGGTCCGATCGTCGGCGGCCTCGTCGCTGCCCTCGTTGTCCCCCTCCTCGTGGCTCTCTAGAAGATTGGGCCGCAAAGAGGCGGCCCCTCAGGAAAGGCAAGCGAAATGACCGACCAGAAAGACGGAAACAGGAACGACGCGCTGTTCTCCAAAACTATGAATACTGACAAAAAATACATTCTCGCCATCGACCAGGGCACCACGAGTTCCCGGGCCATCGTCTTCGACAAAAAGGGCCAGATCATCACGGTCGGCCAGTATGAACACGAGCAGATTTTCCCCAGAGCCGGTTGGGTCGAACACGATCCGCTGGAGATCTGGCGCAACGTCCGGAGATCCGTTGCGGATTGCTTCTCCGACGTCGAAATCAACCACCACG
The DNA here is from genome assembly GCF_004136585.1 of Rothia uropygioeca. Taxonomy (NCBI): domain Bacteria; kingdom Bacillati; phylum Actinomycetota; class Actinomycetes; order Micrococcales; family Micrococcaceae; genus Rothia; species Rothia uropygioeca. Next base: position 162,051 of record NZ_NOIR01000005.1, read on the forward strand.
ATGTCGCTGCGGTAGGCATCACCAACCAGCGCGAGACCGCCGTGGTCTGGGACAAGAACACCGGAGAACCGGTCTACAACGCGATTGTCTGGCAGGACACCCGTACCCAGAAGATCTGTGACGAATTGGCCGGGGACGAAGGCTACGACAAGTACCACGACCGCGTGGGCCTTTCGCTGAACACCTATTTCGCTGGTCCCAAGGTCAAGTGGATCCTGGACAACGTAGAAGGTGCGCGCGAGCGCGCCGAGAAGGGCGATCTGCTGTTCGGCACAACCGACTCGTGGGTCCTGTGGAACCTCACCGGCGGCACCGAGGGCGGTGTTCACATCACGGACGTGACCAACGCGTCCCGTACGATGCTCATGAATATCCGGACCCTCGAGTGGGAAGAAGACATCGCCAAGGACTTCGGCATTCCGATGTCGATGCTCCCGGAGATCAAGTCCTCGGCTGAGGTCTATGGTCGGGGTCGAGCGCGTGGATTCCTGCGCGGGACTCCCATCGCTGGCATCCTCGGCGACCAGCAGGCGGCAACCTTTGGGCAGGCTTGCTTCAAGGAAGGCCAGTCCAAGAACACCTACGGCACCGGCAACTTCATGTTGATGAACACCGGCGAGGAGCCCGTTTTCTCGGAGAACGGTCTCCTGACCACGGTTGCGTACAAGATCGGCGACGAGAAGCCCGTGTACGCGCTCGAGGGTTCTATCGCCGTTTCGGGGTCGTTGATCCAGTGGTTGCGTGACAACCTCGAGCTCATCGACAACGCCGCAGATTCTGAGGCGCTCGCGACGTCGGTCGAGGATTCGGGCGGGACGTACTTTGTCCCGGCCTTCTCCGGGTTGTTTGCGCCGTATTGGCGTCCGGATGCCCGTGGTGTTCTGGTCGGCATGACGCGCTACGTCAAAAAAGCACACATTGTGCGTGCGGCCCTCGAGGCGACTGCTTTCCAGACTCGCGAGGTTATTGACGCGATGAACGCCGATTCCGGTGTGGACCTGACGGAGTTGCGCGTGGATGGTGGCATGACAGCCAACCAATTCCTGATGCAGTTCCAGGCGGATCTGCTGCGGGTTCCCGTAATCCGGCCGAAGGTTGTTGAGACCACGGCCTTGGGTGCTGCGTACGCCGCCGGCATTGCCGTCGGGTTCTGGGACGGCGAAGAAGACGTCGTCGAGAACTGGCAGGAAGACAAGCGCTGGACTCCCCAGATGGACAATGAGGAGGTCGAACGCCAATACCGGCTTTGGAAGAAGGCCGTTACCCGTTCCTTCGACTGGGTCGACGAGGACACATCCACCGAGTAATCGTCCTCCACGAAGAACCCCGGGCAACCCGGTCCCTCACTCTGATGAGGTGATCGGGGCCCGGGGTTTTTGCGTCGCCGGGTATCGTGTCTCGGCACGGCCCGGGGCGCGTCGGCAAGCCGCGCGAAAAGGAGTTCACTCGGCAGATAATGGCGGAATCATCTCGGCTCGACGCGGGAACAGGTTTCGGCCCCGGCAGGTTGTACGACTCAGGCACATAGACGGTAATTCGTTGTGGGTACACAGGTCGGACAGGTCGGACAGGGCCGGCCTCGGGATATTCGACCGAAAGGAGATCACAATGGCTGAGGACGAGACGGGGCTCTTCTCCGACGACGCCTTCCAGCGGCAGCCGCGGGAAATCGTTGCGGGTGTCGTCCACGTTCCAGGTTGGCTGAGCGCCTACCAGCAACGGTGGATCGCTGGTCAATGGGAACAGTGGGGACGTGGACCGATCCCTCCGCATTCGCCTCTGATCAATGGCCACCCCATGTCGGTCAGACTGACGACTTTGGGATGGCATTGGGAAGCCGGTCGCCTGACCAGGCGGGCCAGAGAATTCGGCGACGCCGCTCCCCTGCCGATACCGGATTGGCTGATTCGCCTCGGCCGCAAGGCCGTAGAAGATGCTTTCTCACCACTGACCGCACAGAGCTGGCCCGGCCTGGGGCAGCAGGAACTCAAGGCGTGGGCAGATTCCTATGAGCCCGACGTGGCCCTCATCAATTATTACGAGCCCAGCGCCAAAATGGGCATGCATCAGGATAAGGATGAGCGTTCCTCCGAGCCCGTTGTCAGCGTGAGTGTTGGGGATACTGCACTTTTTCGCGTGGGAAATCCACGGACCAAGAGCAAGCCATACCAGGACATCCGATTGGCCTCCGGAGACCTGGTAGTTTTCGGTGGACCGAGCCGTTTCATGTTCCACGGCGTGCCCAAGATCCTGCCGAATACAGCGCCGAAGGGATGCCCCGTGGAGACGGGCCGGTTCAACATGACTTTGAGAATGACTGGATGGGACGACCGATGACTCAAATTCACCCCGCGCCGGAAGGCACCGCTTCAGATGCGGTCCTTCAGGAGGCACTCCCGCGCACGGAATGGGCCAACGGCAGCGCCATGATGCGCGACTACTACGACCACGAGTGGGGCTTGCCCGTGATCTCGGAGGCGGGCCTCTACGAGAGAGTGTGTCTGGAAGGTTTCCAGGCCGGTCTGTCATGGGCCACGATCCTCGCGCGCCGAGATGCTTTCAGGAGGGCCTTCGCGGCCTTCGACCCGGAAGCCGTCGCCGAGTTCTCGGACGACGACGTCGAGCGACTCGTCGAGGACGCCAGCATCATCCGCAGCCGACCAAAGATTCTCGCGGCGATCGGCAATGCGCGGGCAACTCTTGAGCTCCGGGGCGCGCCGGACGCGGATCCGTTGACCCGCGGTTTCATTCTGCCGTTGTGGGGCGGAGGAGAACTGGAGATCGCCGATGGCCTTCCGGCCCTGATTTGGTCTCACGCGCCCAAAGTCACCCCTTTGCCAGAGAGCATCGCGGAGGTTCCTACGCAGTCGACCGAGTCGCAGGCCTTGTCCAAGGACCTCAAGGAACGAGGCTTTCGCTTCGTCGGTCCGACAACCGCCTATGCCCTCATGGAAGCGGTGGGAATCGTGGATACCCATTGGGTTGGGAGCCACAAACGCGGCGCCTCCCGGATATATTCACCCGAGGGACAACGCCGAGAGTTCGAGCCCCTCATCTGAGGCATTCCGGGGTCCCTCGCCGGATCGGGCCGCGAGGTCACCGCGTCGCGGGCCGTGTGTTCCAAGATCGGAGCAGGAACAGGACAGCGAGATCACGGTCGGCGGTATGCGCCGCGCACCAAAGAAGGTATGGATACCCAACCGACCACAATCGGGGCGACGAACCCCGCAGTGCCGAAGGCGACAGGAACCGACACCGCGGTGTTGTCGTCCAGCTCCGGGATCGCGTCAATGACCAGAACAGGGCCCCAGAGGAGCACCGCGTACCGGGTGGTTTAAGCATGAAGTAGACGAGTCCCAGACGGAGAACCATAGGATCGTGAGGCACCGAGGCCCAAAGGTCGCTGAGCCTGATTCTGGGAGCCGTCGTTGTGGAACGCACCGGGGGCGGATTGATTTGGCCCCTGCCGCGCTGCGCGCGCCCTGCTCGTACGGCTCCTGGCAGGAGGGGCCCTCGTCGTCGGTCTCAGGGAAACCCACATCCCGCGGGCTGTTGCGCTGCACAAGAAGAAAAGCCGGAAAGGCCACCGTCACGACCACTGCGCCGACGAGAAACGTCCAGCGCCAGGAGTCGAATACCGAGAAGGCGACCCACCCCATGACCGGTACTGCTACGAGGCCGCCGAATGGTCATATGCCGTACGTCGGATGTCGTACAGAGCAGCACCGGGAACGACGTTCAGCAGAAGGGCAGCCACGGGGGCGCTGATCCGAGGGCGATGGACTCTTGGGCGCGGTCGATCACGACGTCAGGGCAAACGTCTTATGGTTGTGACCGCCGCGAGCCGCGACGTCGTCGTTCCGGCCCTCGGACAGGCCGATTTGCTCACAGAATTGGACGGGGTCGTAGCACTCGAGGATGTCGAGGCACCCCAGCCGCACCCCGAGGCTTATCTCACCGCTCTTGAACAGCTGCGCCTGCCCCCCGTCGCAAGCAGTCGCATTCGAGGATTCGCGGACTGGCATCACCGCCGCGCGGGACGCGGGAATAACGCCGACCGCCGTCATCGGCAGCCTTGAAGAGAAGGTACTGCGCGAATTAACCGAATACACGACTCAGGCACTCGTGCCGGAGCTTCTGGGGCGATCGAAAGATAGCCGGGGGCCAACAATAGCCCCCGGCTTCGTGCGTTGATTCGCGGCCAGAATCTGCCTATTGCGATTCTTGAAGGCCGGTCTTCGGCCAGCACCCCGGTTCACCGTCGAACATGACCCACGGGGGCCGGCCGCTGCGCCGCACCTAGTCGGTACCCCGCGTGATGGCCTCGGCCTCGGCTTCCGCGGTCTCATGGGGTCGGGAGACCTGTGCCAAGCGGTGTCCGCCGAACACCAGCACGATGATCGACACGACGAGGGTCACCACAGCCATCCAGTACGGGGCGCCCGCACCGACCGCGTCGGCCACCGGGCCCGCGATGGCCGGGGCGATCGCGCCACCGATGAAACGAACACCGGAGTAGGTCGATGATGCGATCGAACGCGGAAGGCTCGTAGCCTCCATGACGGTCTCAGTCAGGGCAGTGTTCATAACGCCCTGGAAGAGGCCCGCGATCACGATGAAGACGATCAGTCCGACGACGGATTCATGCCAGATGGCCGCGCACGCCATCGTGATCGCCAAAAGTCCGAGCATGCTGTACAGAACCGGACGAAGCCCGAACCGACGAGTCAGCATGGGTGCCAAGAACACCGATGCGATCGCAAGGGCGACGCCCCAGCCAAAGAAGACGAAGCCCAGCTCGTGAGCGCCGAATTCGGTACCGTTCTTGGCCGCGGCGGCCTCCAACGGGTACGGGCTGTACGCGAGAAGGACGAAGAAGGCGAAATTGTAGAAGAGAGCCGTAAATGCCAGAACCCGGAGGGCCGGGTCCTTGAGGGCTTTGAAGCCGGCGGTGAACGCGTGCTTCTCAACCGGCTGAGCAGAATCCTTCTTCGGGTTGCGGAGCAAGGAGACGATGGCGATGAAACCGACGGCCATGAGCGCGGCGGTACCGAAGAACGGCCCGCGCCAAGACACGGAACCGAGCAGCCCGCCGACCAGCGGCCCGATGGCCATACCGATCCCCAATGCCGCCTCGTAGAGCATCACGGCCTGGCCGCTGCCGCCGGCCGCTGCACCGACGATCGCGGACAGTGCCGTTGAAATGAAGAGGGCATTGCCGAGTCCCCAACCAGCTCGGAACCCGATGATTTCCCCGACGCTGCCCGATGCGCCAGCGAACGCGGCGAAAGCGATGATCAGGACCAGCCCGACGAGCAAAGTCGTCTTTATACCGATACGGCTGGATACCCAACCGGTGAAGAACATCGCGATGCCGGTGATGAAGAGATAGCTCGTGAAGAGCAACATCGTCTGACCGGCCGTAGCGTTGAGTTCGCTACTGATGGCCGGCAGAATCGGGTCGACCAGTCCGATGCCCATGAAAGAAACCATGCACGCGAACGCAATGGCCCAAACCGCGATGGGCTGACGCAGAATCGACTGTTTTTTCTGAGGTGAAGAATCAGGAGAGCTTTCCCTGCTCTCCACCACGGGATGAGTTCCGGTGGGTGTACTTGTGCTCATGCGGTGCTAATGCCTCCAATAGGTGCGGCGTCCTCTGAACGAACCACACATTGCTTCACTATATATCTGGGTAAAAACATGGGCGCCAGGCACAAACGGGATGAAACGTCGCTTATCTGGCGCCAATCCGAGCGAGGCGGATGAGGTAGACGCATCCTCCGGCGCTCATACCTGCTTCTACAAGTCGTCAAGATCCTTGTTGATGGACCCCAGGATCTCCGAAGCCCGCCACAAGATCTTCCGCTCTTCGCTGGTCAGCCGCGCAACCGCGGGCTGAATTCGCTGTGTCGCCTTCTTGCGGAAGTCATTGAGTTCTTTCTTCCCCGATGGGGTAATTTCAATGAGCTGAGCCCGACCGTCGTACGGGTCCGCCTGACGCTTCACGAGCCCTTCGACTTCCAGGCGTTTTAGCACGCCGGTCATCGTGGGCTGCGTAATGTGCTCCGCCGAGGCGAGATCGCCGATCCTCATGGGACCCACCAAACTGAGGTTGGAAAGGGTCCGGAGAACGATCGTCGATCGCTCCCTGCCACTGTGGCGGGACGCGGCACGAACAAATCGGCTGGCCACCACGATCAATTCCGTGGCGTGCCGAGATTCGGCAGAGGAGAGAGCCCCTTGTGCCGAAGAGCTGTTTTTCAGGTGCGAGTCTGACATAGCCCCAGTGTACCTCAAAGTATATAGCTTTGCTATTTATCTGCGTGGCGGCCCTTCGTTTTTCGCAAGATGCGGCGCAATGACGGTCTTCCAGATGGCAGCGCTTGCCGCTCTGAAAGGACCCATGTGCCCAATCGAGTCAACCCCGAGGTCTCGGGGCGAGTACCGAAAATGCAGCCTTCGGGCCCCCGAGTAGAACGAGAGCAACATGCGCAACGCCGACTTGGACATCACCACATCGTCCGTGAAGGAGATTGCCGTGATCGGCGACTCGACGGCCGCGTACTCCGGTGCCAACCAAGGACGCTCCCCCAGGATATAACGCGGATAAGCCACCCATCGCGTCCATTGGCTCATGACTCCGGAAGGAAGGTTGCCGAAGAACCTCAGTTTTCGGCCCGGATAATAGCCGCAGATTTTTTGTGCCACAGGGCCGACAAGGAAGAACATTGCCATGCCCGGCACAGCGGTCTGCCATGGCGACTTCCAACCCGACCCGACGCCACTGGCCACAAAAATACTTTTTGTTACGCCCCGATCACCCGCCAGCCCCAGGAGTTGCCCACCCAGGCTGTGCCCGATCCAGGTCACGGGCAAGGTGGGTCCCTGCTCCCCGATCCAGTCGATGACGGTGCGGGCGTCGTCGGCCCAGTTCAGGATGTTCACGTCCGAATCCTTGAGGCTGCCGACCAACGATTCACCGAACCCCGAGTAGTCGAAGGAAACCGCGACAAGTCCTTGGTCAGCCAGCCAGCGAGCAAACCCGTTGTAGTGCCTCGCCCGGGTTGCGATCGCGGGAACAATGAGAGCCACTCCCTGAGCCGTTTCCCAGTCACCCCAGGACGTCACCGAAATGGGCAGCCCCTGAACGCTTCGAAGCTCGACGGCCTGAGGCACGATCTTACGATCGGACTTGTTTGCCGTTTCCGGAAACATCGTGACGCCTCCCGCCCTGTCGATACGTGTTCGACAATTAGTCTTGCCGGGGTGAGTTTCAGCTCACCATCACGTTTACGGTACCGCGCGTACCGGATACTTACCACTCCGGGGTCCGTAACGGGTTCCGCAGGAGAAATGGGGATGTCCATGTTCTTGCCGTTCCACCAGGTCGACGTTTTTGCGCCCGGGCCGCTGCCGGGTAACCCACTCGCGGTCGTTCACGACGCCGACGCCCTTAGCGATCGGCAGATGCAGGCCTTCGCGAATTGGACCAATCTGTCCGAGACCACGTTCCTCCTGGCCCCTACCTCCGGCGAGGCCGATTACCGTCTCCGCATATTCACGCCGACCCGTGAGCTTCCTTTCGCGGGGCACCCGACCTTGGGATCGGCTCATGCTTGGCTCGAGGCCGGAGGGCGTCCGGCTCACCGTGAGACCATCACCCAGGAATCCGCGTCGGGGCTGGTCGCGCTCCGGCGGTCTGCGGACAGGATCTCATTCGCCGCCCCGCCCCTCGTACGTGACGAGCAAGCAGATGAGAAGACCCTTTGTTCCATCACCGAACTTCTCGGCGCGGACGCGTCAAGGATCGAGGCCGCCCGTTGGATCGACAACGGCCCTGGTTGGGTCGGCATCGTGTTCAAGTCCGCTGATGACGTGCTCGGCCTGAAACCCCAAATGGCCGAGATTGCCAAGAGTGGGTTCAAGATCGGTGTCGCCGGATTTTTCGACCACTCTGGTGCCCCCGCAGACCTGGAAGTCCGCGCTTTCGGGTCGGGCGATGGAAGCAGCGAGGATCCCGTGACGGGGAGCCTCAACGCAGGCTTTGCACAATGGCTGATTCGAGACGGGCGAGCCCCTCGGAGCTATGTCGCCCGTCAAGGAACCGTATTGGGTCGCGGTGGCATGATCCACGTTGAGAAGAAGGGCGAAGACGTGTGGATCGGCGGAGCGACCCGAACCATCATCTCCGGCACAATGAGGCCGCTGGCCTGAAGCCTCAACGAACCTGGTCGGCTCATTCCGCATACGCAGAAGGCCCTGGCCCACCGACACGGCGGAGCCAGGGCCCTTGACGCTGAGGACATTACTCCTCGATACGAACGACCATCTTGCCCTTGTTGGCGCCTTCCATCATGGAGATGAATGCGTCGGTAGCGTTGTCCAGGCCGTCGACGACAGTCTCGTCGTACTGGACTTTCCCGTCCTGAAGCCAGTTGCTCATCTTCTCCTGGAACTCACCCGCATACTCCATGTAGTCGCCCACGATGAATCCCTTGAAAGCCAGCGACTGCTTGACGAAATTCGCCATATTGTCCGGTCCCGGGGTCGCTTCCGTCGCGTTGTACTGGCTGATGGCCCCGCACAGCGCCGCGCGGCCGTAACGGTTGAGAACGTCGATCGCCGCCTCCAAGTGGTCGCCGCCCACGTTGTCGAAATATACGTCGATTCCGTCCGGAGCCGCTTTCGGGAGCTGTTCGCGAATCGGAGCGGCCTTGTAGTTGAGGGCGACGTCGTAGCCGTACTTCTTCTCCAACAGTTCGGTTTTCTCGTCGCTTCCGGCGGAACCGATGACCTTCGAAGCTCCCAGTAACCGCGCAATCTGCCCGACGGCAGAACCCACAGCTCCTGCGGCACCCGAGACGAAAACGACGTCACCTTCCTTGAACTTCGCGACCTGAGTCAGACCGACATAGGCCGTCAGACCCGTCAATCCCAACATGCCAAGGTACAAAGACGCGGGCACACCGGGGGTCTCTGAGACCCGGTTGAACTGATCGGCGGAGGCCTGGGCGACGTCGCGCCAGCCGAACTGGTGAAGCACCAGGGATCCTTCGGGCAGATCGTCGCTGCGGGACTCTACGACCTTTCCCACGGCGCCACCCGTCATGGTCTCCCCTACTTCGAAAGGCGCGACGTAGCTCTTGCCTGCCGACATGCGGCCCCGCATGTAAGGATCCACTGACATGAACTGGTTCTTGACTCGCACCTCACCATCGGAGAGGTCCGGAAGGTCAACCGTCACGGTGGAGAAATTCTCCTCCGTGGGCCACCCCTCGGGCCGCGACGCGAGCTGAATTTGCTTGCTGACTTGAGTAGTCATGGTTGCTTTTTCCTCTCCACGGGATTCGGAACCGACTATACTTCCAGACACTGATGTCCCCGACCCGAATAAGCTCTCAATGAACCCCACCAAACAGGACCTCAGGTCTACCCTTCAGCGACTGGACGGCAACGGATACGGTGCCTACAAACGCATCAAAGGCACCTATGATTTCGGAGCATTCGACCTCGTCGTGGATCACGTTCAATCCGATCCGTACGCGCCACCGAGCGCCGTCCGGGCGGTTCTACCTCTTGAAGGGACCTCCATGTCAGGGCGACTGGAGGGAAAGCCCGAACAGCGCATCGCTGCCGCGGATTTCGTGGCACGCAATCTGAGCAAGGCCCTTTGCGGCTGCGCGTATCGAGGAATCAACATCACCAAGCCCGGCCAGGAGGTTCTCGAACGAACGAGTGTCGTGGTGGGGCGCGAAGAGATTCAGGTTCGCCTGAACATCGCGTTACCGGCCGGAGGGCGCCGGATCAAGGGGCGGGCCGCTGCGCATCTGCTAGCCGATGATCTTCCGGAGCTCCTTCAGAATTCCGCACTTCTGGACGGGCTGGACGTCGATGCGCTGGAAGAGCACATCAAGTTGTACCTCGACCAGCTGGCCATTCAGTCCGAGTTGCGCGAGCGCGATCTGGTTTCCTTCGTGGGGGAAGGCGCTGTGCTGCCCCGGGCGTCGGGCGATTCCGACCTGCCGTTGCGCGACGCCGTTCGGTTCCGTTCCCCCGAAGGACTGCGTCAGGAGTTCTACCTACCGAGCGGCCGCACCGTGACAGGCATGGGCGTACCGCGAGGCATCACCGTGATCGTGGGCGGTGGGTACCACGGCAAATCGACTCTCCTGCGCGCGATGGAACGCGGCGTGTACCCTCACGTCGCCGGGGACGGCCGGGAATGGGTCCTGACCGTTCCGGACGCGATGAGTATCCGTGCCGAGGACGGTCGCGCCGTCACGGGGGTGGATATTTCCCCGTTCATATCCAATTTGCCGTCGGGAACCGACACCTCGCGGTTCACGACCACGAATGCATCGGGTTCGACGTCGCAGGCGGCGAATCTCGCCGAGTCCTTGGAGATCGGCACGTCCTTGTTGCTCATCGACGAAGACACCTCGGCCACCAACTTCATGATCCGGGATCCGGCGATGCGTGAACTGATTCCTGCGGGATCCGAACCGATCACCCCGTTCGTCGAACGCGTCCGGCCGCTCCTGGCGGAGCGCGATACCTCGACGATTTTGGTTGCCGGCGGCACAGGTGCTTTTTTCGGCGTCGCGGATCACGTGATCGCCATGGACGCGTATGTTCCGTCGGACGTCACGGACAAAGCGCACAGGATCGCCTCGGATTTCACGCCAGACAACGATGAGGATCACGCGCCGCAGCGAGGGGTTTTCGCTCGCTCTGCGGGCCGCGTACCTGCCTCCGGAACACTCAACCCTGCGGACAAGAAGAAAAGTGCACGAGGTCGGGGACTTGGTTCGATCCAGCTGGGTCGTGAGGACATCGATGTCGCCTACCTCGGGCAGCTGGTCGATCCGTCGCAGACCAATGCGATCGCACAGTGCATCGAGTCAGTGTCCCGAGAGCTCGACGGAACCCTCGAGATGAACCAGGTGGTCGAACGTATTTGGCGCCGTCTTCGCGAGCGCGGGCTGGACGTTCTGACAGGAAAGGACCGACCGCGCGGCGACCTGGCGATGCCTCGTCCGCAGGAGATACACGGCGCGATCAGCCGGTATCGCAAGCTCAAATTGCAGTGAACACACCGGTCCGACCGAGCTCTACCGGGAAAGGTAGTGCCTGCCCCACTGTGCGGAGTGCGCTGTCTTTTTTACCGTAGAGGCATGGCACTTAAGAGATCACGCAATCACAAAATCATCGCGGGCGTCTGCGGAGGAATTGCCGAGGCACTCGATTGGAGTCCCAGTTGGGTACGTTTCCTCTTCCTCCTGTCCTTCCTCATTCCGGGGCCGCAGGCGATCTTCTACCTGGTCGCTTGGATCATCATTCCGAAGGATGACAGGATCTAGGCCTTCTTCCGCAACAGCAGGACCGAATCCTCCAGGATGGCCGGATTGCCCTCGGGGTCCTTGACCTCGCGTTTCCGCGTCTCCTGGAGGTCGGTCTCCCATTCCTGGCCCAGCGCCAAAGCGCGGACGTCTTCCGCGGGATCCGGGAAATCATGCTGCTGATGGCCGGTGGCCCACGGCGGCGGGGCCGCGTGCGAAATGATGCACATCCGGCCGCCCGGCGCGACGAGTTCGCTGGCCTTCCGAAGAATCGCGATGCGGTCAAGTTCCACCGGCGACTGCAAAAAGCTGCCCGTGACCAGATCGAACTCCTCCTCGGGGTTCCACTGCGAAAGGTCTTCGGCGAGGAAGGTCGCGTGGTCCTGCAGGCCGGCGGCCAGGGCCGCATCTTGAGCGCGACGTACGGCCGTATCGGAAATGTCGATGCCGGTCGCGTGCCAGCCCTGCTCAGCCAGCCACAGCACGTCGGCTCCTTCCCCACACCCCAGATCCACGGCGCGGCCGGGCGGGAGGCCCCCAACGGCGTCGACGAGTGTCGCATTGGGGTTCCCGGACCAGATCTTGTCCTCGGACGAGTATCGGTTCTCCCAGAATTTCTTTGGTTGGGCAAGAAGCGCGTCATCGAAGTCCTGGCCGACCAAGTACATATTGACCATGCCACCGGTCAGCGCGCCTGCGCCCATGCAGCCCGGAACGGTCAGGGCTGGGCTCACGACGTTTCCGATAGCCCACATCCCCGGCAGGCTCGTGGCCCCGAACTGATCGACGGTCAGGAAAGAACCCATAGGCCCCTCCGAACGGTCGAGTCCGAGCGGCGCCAGGAAATCGTCGTGGGGGTCCATTTTTCCTCCCGCGAACAGAGCGTCGATGAGGTGGACGCCTTGATCGGTGCGAACCTCGGAAATGCTCTGCCCTGGGCCGTCGATTCCGAGAACCGGGTCCTCGATCAGGCTGATTCCTCGTGATTCCAGACGAATCCGAGTCGCCGCATCGATCTCCGAGATTCCTGCGCTGAATACGGTGAGGTCCTCCGACCACTGCCGCACCAGCTCAGCTCGGTGCAGATCCATGGGGCTCATCGCGAGCAGGCCGAGCCGGCGATCACCGAATTCCCAGCCGTGGCAATAGGGACAGTGGAGGACGCTGACACCCCACCGCTCGGCAAGTCCCGGGATTTCCGGGAGAACGTCCGTCACTCCGGTGGCCACGATGACGCCACGGGCCGTGCGCTGCGCCCCTTCGGCGTCGGTCACTAGGTAACCGCGCTGCATTTCTTCGACCTGTGTCACTCGGGCGTCCTCGAATACGACGCCGTAGCCTGCCGCTTCTGATCTACCCTCACGGATGAGATCGGCCGGGTCTTTTCCTTCGTGCCCGAGTACTCCGTGCATGTGTGCCGCGAATCGGCTGCGCGGCAGCGCGTCGTCGATAACGAGAGTACGGCGGCGTGCTCTCCCCAGCATGAGCGCTGCACTCAGGCCCGCCGTTCCTCCACCGACAATGATGACATCCCAATTATTTTCCATGTCATAGACGCTAGATCCTCAGCATTAATTATGGCAAACTAATTTGCAGAAATGGCAAGGAGGGGCATGGTGAACGAACAATTGTCGCAGGTCGGTCCTCGTTTGCGGGCAGCGCGCCAGCGGCTGAACTGGACTTTGGAAGAGCTGGCCGAGCGAGCGGGCATGTCGGTGAGTACTCTTTCCCGGCTGGAATCGGGAAAGCGTCAATCTAGTCTGGAACTGTTGTTGCCGCTCACACGGCAGCTCGGCATCAGCATCGACGAGCTCGTGAGGGAGCGTGCACCGGATCCGCGGGTTCGTCGGCAGGCCTACCGGCGAAACGGCATCCTGATCGTGCCCCTTGCCCCGGAGTCCTCCCCCGTTCACACCTATAAAATGACATACCCTCCGCGCAAGAAGGCGCCCGAGCAAGGGGTTCACCCCGGTTTCGAATGGCTGTACGTGGTCTCCGGCAAGATCCAATTGCTTCTCGGCGATGAAGAGTTGGTCCTCGCTTCGGGGGAGGCCGCCGAATTCGACACAACGATCCCGCACAGCGTCTCTGCGGCCGGCTCCCGGCCAGCCGAGGTCATCAGCATTTTCAACCGCGAAGGGGCCAAATTCCACACTCACGGCGCGGAGCAGGCTGACGAAAGCGACCATGAATAGAGCTCATCCTCTCAGGGGCTCACTGGAGAGGAACCAGGTCTGGGTATACCTTCTCAGCGCGGCCGCAGGCTTGGGAATCGGCAGTGCCCTGCCGAGTGGTGCGGCGGTCACGGAGGCGCTCGTATGGCCGGCGCTGGCGCTCTTGATGTACGCGACGTTTACTCAGGTGCCGCTCGCGGCGATACCCAAAACGTTTCGGAACCGCGGGTTCCTGATTGCGTCGTTGATCGGGAATTTTCTGGTAATACCGCTCGTGGCGTGGGGCCTCGTGCAGTGGGCCCCGGACTCCCCGGCGATTCGCCTGGGTATCCTCATGACTCTGGTCGCCCCATGCACGGACTGGTTCATCACTTTCACGCATTTGGGGCGGGGCGACACGGCGAAGGCAACGGCACTGGCGCCGCTGAATATGGTGGTCCAGTTGGTGCTTCTGCCGGTATATCTGCGAGTCTTCGCGGATCACACATTCGGCGCCTCGGTGGGTGCGCGCCACATGGTGCCAGCAGCGGCGCTGATCCTTGTCCCGCTCGCTTTGGCGGCAACCACGGACTCCTGGCTCACGCGCCACCGACGTCATGGCCTTGCGGCGAATGGATCCTCACGTTGGGTCGAGATTCTCGGCTGGTTCCCCGTACCTACTCTGGGGCTGGTGATTCTCCTGGTCATGACGTCTCATGCGGGTGCCGTCGTACGTTCCCTTGAGCTATTGCCGCGAGTCGGCGGGATATATGTCCTGTACTTGGCTATCGCACTCGCTCTCGCCAAGTGCATGTCGGTGCTCTTCAAACTGCCGAAGGAGCCCGCGCGAACGTTGGCTTTCACCTACGGCACGCGGAACTCCTTCGTGGTTCTGCCACTCGCGCTGGCCCTACCCTCCGGCTGGGAGCTGACGGCTGTCGTCGTGATCATGCAGTCCATGATCGAGCTGCTGGGAATGATCGGCTATCTCTGGTTGGTGCCGAGGGGCATGTTCCCCGACCGTCAATTGCGGGCCTAACGTGCGGCGTCCGAGAGCGGTTGGAAGACCGGGACCTTTCCCGTTTCAGGCACCTCGGTCCCGCGCAAGGAAGCTCCCTTAGTCTCCTTCATGAACAGCGTCGCGATCAAACCGATGAGGCAGGCTCCCATCATGTAGAACGCCGGGACAAGGTCATTGCCCGTTGCACCGATCAAAGCCTCGTTGACCATGGGTGATGTGCCACCGAAGATCATCGTGGACACGTTGTACGAGATCGCGAATCCCGCGTAGCGGACCGGCGCCGGGAACATGGCCGGGAAAGTCGCGGAGATCGTACTCAGCTGCGGGATGTACAACAGACCCAGGACGGCGAATCCGAGCAGAGCAAACCAGAAGCCCTTGGCCATCAGCATGTACATCGGAACCGAAAGAACGAAGAGAGCGATCATCGAGGTGAACCACATGGGTTTTCTGCCCACTTTGTCGGACAGCGCACCGCCCAGAGGCATCACCAGCATCATCGCGAACTGGGCTATGAACATGACCGTGAGCGTTGTGGAGCTTTCCATTCCCACTGTGCTCTCGAGATACGTCGGCATGTACGTCAGCAACGTGTAGTTGACGACGTTCACCGCGACCACGAGACCGAACACGATGGCCATTTGGCCGAAGTGGTTCGCAAAGAGATCTCGGATACCGCCGCCGACGCTGCTCTCTCGTTGGGTGTCTTCGAGTTCCTCGAAGATCGGAGACTCCGAGAGTTTGGACCGCAGGTACCACCCAATCAGACCGAGCGGACCGGCGACGAGAAACGGAATGCGCCAACCCCAAGCCATCATGGCTTCGTTGCCAAGAGTCAGCTCGCCGATCAGGACGATCAGGGAACCGAACGCGAAACCGGCGAGAGTGCCGAATTCGAGAAAGCTTCCGTAGAAGCCGCGGCGTTTGTCCGGGGCGTACTCGGCCATGAAGGTTGCGGCGCCGCCGTATTCACCGCCGGATGAGAAGCCCTGCACCACACGGAGGAACGCCAGCAGGATTGGGGCAAATACGCCGATGGTGTTGACGTCAGGTAGCACGCCGATGAAGAACGTCGCGCCGGCCATGAGCACGATCGTGATGGCCAGAACGCCCTTGCGTCCGAGCTTGTCACCGATCGGGCCCCACACCATGCCGCCGATGGGACGCATGATGAAGGACAATGCCAGAAGCGAAAGCGTCCACAGTTGCCCGTTGTCCCCGGGGAAGAAGTGTTGACTCAGGTAAGCCGTCGATACCGCGTAGAGCCCGTAGTCGAACCACTCCGTGGCATTCCCGATCGCGGATGCACCCACCGCTTTGCGAACAGTCTTCAGGTCCGGCTCCACGGGCGCAGGAGCAGTCGAAGGATCACTGACGCTAGTACGGCTTGCGTGAATATGATTCGTCGGTTCATGTGCCATTTTTGTCCGATGCTTTGTCATAGAGCATTTCCGCTCTCGGGCGGCTTTCAATGTCCCTGTAGACGGTAGATTGGGGGGTTGTGACAGTCAACACGAAAAAGCGCCAGAAAGCTCGGGATTCGGCGGTATATATGGGAAGCAGGCTGATCAAAATTTTTTTCGCATTCAGCCTCACTTCCAACCGATGAGACGCGACTACTGAGTGATGAAACAAAAAACACCGTTCGAAGCGATTGTCCAGCGGCACGGCCCTACCGTGTGGCGGATGTGTCGAGCCGTCCTCGGCGCCGGGCCCGACGCGGAAGATGCTTGGGCGGAGACTTTTGTGGCGGTCCTCGAGGGATGGGACGCTCTTGCAGAGGACACCAACGTTGAGGCTTGGCTCGTTCGGGTCGCGCAGCGCAAGTCGATCGACGTTCTCCGGTCGGCCGCGCGTCGCGCCGAACCTATGGCCAGCACCCCAGAAGCGACCAGTCCACACAATACTGCGGTCGGACCCGAGACGGCCCCAGACCCCGCCGATCTTGCGTTGGCCAGGGAGCGCAACGCCATGGTGTGGAAGGCCGTGGACGACCTGCCGGAGCGCCAGCGACTCGCGGTGGCCTATCACCACCTCGGTGGGCTGCCCCACGATGAGGTCGCACGTGTCATCGGCGGGACACCGGAGGCAGTGCGCAGAGCGTCATCGGACGGGATACGAAAACTTCGGCTCAGGATATTGAGCAGAGACGGGGATGGCCCTGTTCCCCAGGAATAACGTGCGGGAGGCACACCATGAAATCGACAGAGATACCGAACCGCGAATACTTTCCGGTCAGCAGAAAGAAGATGACGGAATTGCACCGGCGCTTTGAGCAAAAGGCATCAGAAAATGAGGCCCGGGACATTTCCTACCGAACGCTGGACACGCCCTTGGGGAAGCTGATGCTCGCCTCGACAAATACTGGGTTGATACGCATAGCTTTTGAGCGTGAGGATTTCGATGCCGTTCTCCAACAGCTCGCCGACAGCATCAGCCCCAGGATTATCGAATCCCCCGACGAGTTGGACACCGCTGCGCGGGAACTCGAAGAATACTTCTCGGGGCACCGCACGAGCTTCGGACTGCCGCTGGATCGGCGTCTTTCCCGAGGTTTCCGCGGTTCTGTCCAGGAATATCTGCCGAAGATCGGATTCGGGCAGACCGTCAGTTACAAGGAATTGGCGGAACAGGTCGGTAATCCCCATGCGGTCCGAGCGGTGGGGTCGGCCTGCGCGACCAACCCGTTGCCCGTCGTCGTGCCGTGCCACCGGGTTCTCCGCACGGACGGTTCCCTGGGTGGTTACGTCGGCGGGCTTGACGCGAAGGCGGCCTTGCTGGAACTAGAGGCAACCGTGTAGGCACCTCATCGCGCTGACTTGCAAAAATGGCCACGATTCGGCCCTAAGCCGGCAACGCTGAGGGCTTCCGGCCGCCTGAGAGCCGCGGACGGAAGCGCGGGTTAGGCGAATCGTTGTTGGAGGTTTCCAACGGTCACAGCGATCTTCTCCGGGTCGACGACAGGGAAGCCCTTGTCTTCGAGAACCTTGGGGTCGGTGATATCCGACCAGTCGCAGTAATTGGTAACCCGCGTGCCGCGATCGGCGTTCTCGAAGCGCCACCCCCAGCGCCAGCCCTGAGGCTCATTGCCGTAGTCGGCGACCAGCCATTCAATGCCGTCGTCGCCAATGCGCGTTACCGTGTTTTCGACCTGGTACTGGGTCGTGCCATCGGTCCAGAGCATATCCATCACGAAGAGCTGTCCCTCTGCCTCCAGCGGCCCCTGTGTGGCATTGCCAGATGAACCGTGGTCGTGACTGGCTGCTCGGATCATGCCGGAACCGTCCAGTGCGGCTTGGTTTTGCGGGTCGCGGAGGAATTCGTAGAGTTCGTGCGACGAGGCGCTAACGATCGCGATAGCGGCGACGGACTTCTCGTGGGTCTGGGTCTGTACTTGTGATTCGCTCATGTGTTCATCGTCGCAGTCGGGGCATCGCCAGTCCAGGGCTGGAGCAGCGGACCAGCCACCGGTCAGGCGTTGCGAACTACGGTGAGGACCGCGTCACCGTAGCGTTCCAGCTTCTTCTCACCGATCCCGCTCACTCCGCGAAGCTCACCTTGGGACTGCGGCGAGAGCCGAGCAATTTCAATCAGCGTGGCGTCCGGGAAGATCACGTAGGCAGGTACTTGCTGTTCCTTGGACTGGTCCGTTCTCCAAGAGCGCAGTGCTTCGAAAGTCGCGCGCTGGAGGTCGTCGAGCTCGGTCACAGCGAGAGAAGCTCCTCGAGTCTTCTTTCCGGACGAGCGGCGGCTTGACGTGCTTTCGGGCGCCGAACGCAGAGTCACCGTGTCCTCGCCGCGAAGAATCGGTCCGGAAGCGGGGGCCAGTACCAGCGTGCCGTACTCCCCCGTCGTCGTGATGATTCCACGGGCCAACAGCTGTCGTACGACCGTGCGCCACGCCGATTCGCTCATGTCCGACCCAATACCCCATACGGACAATTCATCGTGTCGGGAGCGGGTGGATCTCTCGTTTTCCTTTCCGCGCAGAATGTCGATGATCTGTCCCGCGCCGAACCGTTGGTCGCGTTCCCGGTCAAGACGTACCACCGTGGAAAGAAGCTTTTGCACGGGTACGGTCGCGTCCCAGGAAGCCGGCGGGTTGAGACAGGTGTCGCAGTTAGCGCAGGCTTCGGAGTCCTGACCGAAGTAGCGCAGGATCTGAACGCGGCGGCAATCCGTGGTCTCGCAGAGAGCAAGCATCGCGTCCAGGTGACCACGCTGGATCCTGCGGAACTCGTCGCTTCCTTCCGAATCGTCGATCATCCGGCGCAGTTGAACGACGTCCTGAAGGCCATAGGCCAACCACGCCGTTGCCGGGAGACCGTCTCGACCCGCTCGACCGGTTTCTTGGTAGTAGCCTTCGACCGATTTGGGCAGGTCGAGGTGGGCGACGAAGCGCACGTCGGGCTTGTCGATGCCCATACCGAAAGCGATCGTTGCGACCACCACCACGCTGTCCTCCCGGAGAAAGCGGCGTTGCCCCTGGGCGCGTTCCGACTCGCTGAGCCCGGCATGGTAAGCAACCGCATCGACACCTTGATCCCGCAACCACTTGGCTGTTTGCTCGACACGTTTGCGAGATAGGCAATAGACAATGCCTGCATCGCCGTCATGCTCTGCACGGATCATGTCCAGAAGCTGTTGGCGGGCGTTGTTTTTCTCCGTGATCCGATACTGAATATTCGGCCGGTCGAAACTGGACACGAAATGCCGAGCGTCATTGAGGTTGAGGTTCTGGGTCAGCTCGCGGTGTGTTGATTCAGTGGCTGTCGCGGTGAGGGCGATCCGAGGGACTTCGGGAAATCTCTCGGCCAAAATGCTGAGACCGAGGTAATCCTTGCGGAAATCGTGGCCCCACTGGGAAACACAATGAGCCTCGTCGATGGCGAAGAGCCCGACGTCGACGCGGCCGAGGAGGCCCAGCGTCCGAGGTTGAAGCAATCGTTCCGGAGCCATGTAGACGAGGTCGTATTCTCCGTTGACCAAGCCGTTTTCGACGGTTTTGGCTTCTTCCGGACCCAGGGTCGAGTTCAGGTATGCGGCTTGGACGCCAACCGCGGCCAGTGCGTCGACTTGGTCCTGCATCAACGCGATCAGAGGTGAAACCACAATTCCGGTGCCTTGACGAACGATTGCGGGGATCTGATAGCACAACGACTTCCCGCCGCCGGTGGGCATCAGGACGACGGCATCGCCGCCGCTCGTCACGTGCTCGATGATCGCCGCCTGATTCCCTCGGAATTCGTCGTATCCGAAGGTTTTCCGAAGGATGTCGAGCGGTGTGGGAAGAGTTGTATCGACGGTTTGTGTCTGACAGTTCTGGGGCGCGGAAGTCACAGTTCCACGATATCGGTTCGGTCTATGGTGATGACCTTTGTCCACAGAATTGGAAAAACCATCGGCAACCGTAGCCCGAAGGGTCGATATGTCGTCGAGACCCTATCGACCGGGTACGTCCTGCTCGTGCCCCAACGCTGACAAGCGAGTATTCACGAACCGGCATTTCACTCCCCCTCCCGAACGGGAGGCAGCCGTCCAATAGCCGGTTGATGAAGGTGGGTTACGGCCTCGGTGTCACAGGTTCCGAAGGTCCTCGAGGAGGCTCGGGTGCTGCGGTTCCCAGCCGAGCGCGGCACGTGTCTTTTCGCTCGAAGCTGGCTGATCTTGGGAGAAGATCATTCCGAGGGGACCGAAATTCTCCGGTGGAACCGACTTCACTGAAAGTCCCAGTTGCTCCCCGATCACGGTCACGATGTCCACGACTCGGTCGCCCTCGTCCCCGACCGCATGCCAGGCAGTGCCGCCGGGCGCATTCTCGAGTGCGATTCGGAACAGGGCGGCCGCGTCCTTCGCATGAACCGCTGGCCAACGCTGCTTACCGTCCCCCGGATAACCTGCGATCCCGGAGTCGCGTGCAGCCTGGACAAGTATTCCGGCAAATCCTCCGTGGCCTTCATTGTGAACCGTGCGCGGAAGTCGTATGGATATGCTGCGAAGCCCCTGGTCAGAAAGAGCAATAAGTTTATTCACCGTTTGTCCGCGTCCGGAGACGGGCCCTTCTGCGGGCAGGGGGTCGTCCTCAGTCGATGGTCTTCCTGGGAAAGCCGGGGTTCCCGCGGTGGTTACCAACGGTTTATTTGACGCAAGCATCGCGTTCGCCATGCTTTTCAGTGCGGCAGTTTCCTCAGCGACCCCCTGCGCAATCGACTCGCCGCTCGAGAAGTCGTTGCTGAAGGCCAGGTGGACCACGCCGTCTGTCTCTTTCGCGGCCTGACGCAAGATATCCAAGTCCGTGAGTTCACCGCGGACGACGTCTGCGCCGGCCTGGGTCAGCTTTTCTGCGGATCGGTCAGAGCGCGCCAGACCGAGAACTCTTACACCGTGGCTCACGAGTTCCGGTACGACGGCCGATCCGATCAATCCGGTTCCACCGGTAACGAAGATGTGCATGGTAATTCCCATCGAGTCTGGTTCAACCGCGCGAGTTCAGGGTTAAACCTACTCCGGATGCGAGTTTTCCGTCGGGGCCTGTATGTGCGCCGACGTTCCAGCGCACTATTCTGCGTTACACCCCAGCACAGCCCGCAACGTGGTTTGCTCCGGATAGCTGTCACGGAACCCGCCTCGACGACGCAGCTGCGGAACCACGTCGTGTACGAAGCGCCGGAATTGTTCCCGGTCGCTGACTTGCAGAATGAATCCGTCCACGGCGCCGGCATCGCCCCAGCTCATCAGCTCGTCGGCAACAGTCCCCGGTGTTCCCGCGACGATCAACTGGGTCTGCCGCATCAGGGACATGACGATGTCCTCCATCGCGGCCCCGTCCTGTACCGCCTGCCGCATCGGTTCCGCTAACCATGTCCCTTCATAGGCTGTAGCCTGTTCGACCTCTGCCACAGATATTGGGGTAGCGAATTCTTCGACTGACCGGCCCGTCGCACGCGAAACCCGTTCACGCATCCGCGCAGTTGCGCCGTGCCAGTCGAGGTACTCGGAACGAGCGGTGTCGGCGTCGTCATCATCATCGGTAACCAGAACGATCACTCGGGCAAGGATGAGAGGTTCGGGGCGACTGGCGGACTTTTGCGGCCTAGCTTGGGCGAGGCGTTTTCGGTAGGCGAGCGCCGCCTGGGGCGAGGTCGGCATGACGAAGACCGCGTCCGCGCTGCCTGCGGCGAGCGCTAGCCCTTGCGGTGACTGGCCTGCCTGGAAGATGACTGGATCGCCTTGGGGCGAGGACTCGATGTTCAGTGGCCCGGCGACGTCGAAGAATTCGCCACGGTGATGGAGCGCATGCAGCTTGCTCTTGTCGAGGTAAGTGCCGCTCCCCCTGTCCCGGGGAAGCGCCTTCGGATCGTAGCTGCGCCACAGTCCCCGCACGACGTCGATCGCTTCCGAAGCCTTGGCGTACCGGGTCTCATGATCGATCTGGGCCGGCAGGCCGAAGTTGCGCGCTGCGCGGTCGCTCAGTGAGGTCACGACGTTCCATCCGGCACGGCCTCCGCTCAGGTGGTCGAGAGACAGCATCATGCGCGCGATGTTATACGGGTGCTGATACGAAGTCGAAACGGTTCCGACCAGACCGATGTGGGAGGTTGCCGCGGCGATATAGGACAGCAGCGTCAGGGGCTCGAAACGAGAAAGGTAGTGTGGTGGGCCGTCCGGATCCACGAAAACCGCGTCCGCAACGAACAGAAAATCCAGGGCACCTTCCTCAGCCGTTGCCGCAACCTGCCGGTACCATTCGGGATTAATGGATGCGTCGGTGGGTTCGGCGGGGTTCAGCCAGGCCCGTTCATCGTCGGGGGCCCCCGACGCCGTCAGCATCGCTCCCAAGTGCAAGGGGCGCGATGATTTGGCGAAGGATCCCGTGTTGCTGTTTTCTGTCACGGCTGTTTCCTCTGGTGCAATCTGCAGGCTAGTGGCTTTATCGTTGCGTTTTCGGTTCGACGACGACCCAGTCCGGATATTTCGCCGCACGGCCGTCCCCTGATGAACGCTTCGTGAGCCGCCGCTGGACCCACGGGCCTACATACTGGCGGTAGTAGCGGATGCCTGTGGTGCGTTGGGGGTCGTCTCCGGGGAGGTCCCACCATTCGGGATGGGGCGTATATCCCAGACCATCGAGAGTCAGTGCCGCGACACGGTGGTGTCCACGGGTGTTGAGGTGAAGGCGGTCATCCGACCAGAACCGCGGATTCTGCAGGACCACGTCCTGCCACGGCATGACGGTTGTGACGTCCTCGGCCTCAGCGAGCCTCTGTTGGACGCCCTTGAGCAAGGAGTCGCCTCTGGCCTGGAACAGTCTCCCGGCTGGGAGGAGTCTCGTGGGGTTAGCACCCGAGATGACCAGCAGGTCCGACCCCGTCTCCCTGCAACGAGCGAGGACGTCCAGGTACAGGTCGGAGATGACCTCGATGTCGGCACGCGGACGCATGATGTCGTTGCCGCCGCCGTTGAAGCTGATGAGCGTGGGGGCGAGGGCGAGCGCGGCGTCGAGCTGCTCCTCGATGATCGGGCCGATGAGGCGACCCCTGATGGCAAGGTTCGCGTATTCGATGGGTTCGCCGAGAACGTCCGCGATGCCTTGGGCAACCAGGTCCGCCCATCCCCTCGCGGTTCCGTCCGGAAGCTCGTCGCCGATTCCTTCGGTGTAGGAGTCACCAATAGCCACGTATCGCATTCGTTGATTAGTCACGCTCTCTATTGTGCGTCTGTGGCGGCTGAAGTCGGAATCGGGCGGCTCGATTCGTCGTCTGCGGAAGCTTGCCCAGAAACATTGGTCTGAGTCACCTGATCCCGACCAGCCGCCGCGGAGTTTCCCACAGGAGGTTTCTCATCCACTCTTCGCCAAGATCCCACTGATACAGGACCTCAATTTGATGGCTGTACGAGTACGGAATCGATGGGAAATCTGTCCCCAACACGATTTTCCCATCCAGTGCAGCCAGCGTCTTGCCATAATCGGCTGGGCTCGGGGCAATGCGCTCCATGAACGAGGTCCCGACCATGGTCGTGTCCAAATAAACGTTGGGATTGCGCAGAGCCAGCTCGGCGAACTCGTCGTACTCCGGCAGACCGGCGTGAGCGATGATCAGTATCAGGTCCGGGTGGCGCTTCACCAGTTCCCGGATTGGCCCCACCCCGGTGTACTTCCCCTGATGGGGTCCGTGACCACAATGAATCACGACCGGCGCACCGGCCTCAGCGACCATGCCCCAGGCCGGGTTCACGTACGGATCGAGCGCAGAAAACCCGCCAACTTGGATGTGAATTTTGAAAATACGAGCGCCGCTGTCGAGGCTTTCCCGCACCACCGATTCCACGTCAGGCTCGGGGTAAAAGGTTCCCGAGTGGATGGCGTCATCGTGTGTGGATGCGAACTGCGCGGAGTACTCGTTGAGCCACTGCGCCATTCCTGGCCGGTGGGCATAATTGAGCGTGGTGTACGAGGTGACGCCTATGTCGCGAAGGATCCGTACACGCTCGTCATCGTCATACCGGTAATTGATCGGCCACGCTGGCCCGCCGTCGTGGCCGACGTGATCGAAGAAGGACCAAACCTTCTGTTGGACGCGATCGGGCATGAAATGAACGTGCAGATCGATCAGGCCCGACAACCCGAGTTCCGCCAGGTAAGGCTGGACCCCCGCATCTGACAGGGGCGCTTCCACATTATTCGACATGTGATTCACACTACGATGTCGTTCCCGTCGTACTGAAAAGTGAAGTGCCCTGACTTCCTCGGTTCCGGAGGCAGCCAAGGGTCCGCACTTCCGTGTTTGCACCGAGCTTCCCGGCAACCCACGTCAATTCCGGCGGTGAGTACGCGGGGGCTTCACAGCATACGTCCTACAACGCATTGAAGTACGCTTTGACGGCTTCGTTCGCGACCTTTTGTCCTTCTTCGAAGGATTCGAACCCTGTCGAAACTACGGCAACCGAATATGTCGCATCCTCGGCAAAGACCACTCCCATGGATGTGATGTTCCAGGTTCCGTCATCGTTCGGCAGCCAACCGTTTTTGACGTCCACGTCGTTGACGTGTTTGTCTCCGGCTTTGGCGGACTGCATCGATCCAACTCCCCATCCCTGGGACTCGTCCACGGGAGTCATCAGAGAAGTCAGAAATTCCAGGTCGTCGCTGTCAACCCAGTCCACTCGATTCACGAGGCCCTTTGCGATCTGGACCTGGTCCTCGGCATAGGTCTCGTTGTCTCCCCACGTCTTGTTGGTTCGCGTCCGCTGGACACCCAACTTTTCGTAGGTCTCATTGATCGCGCCCGAGGAAGCAGTATCTGCTTCATCGCTACCAGGTTCTTGCCCCTGGGCTAAGGAGGCGAAGAGAGCGGCTGTCGCGTCGTTGTCGGACTGCCCCACGGACCGTTGAACCAGGTCCCGCTGTTCTTGATCGAGCTTTCCGCCGTGGTCCTTGGCAACCCGCATCACGGTGAGAGCGATCGGGACCTTGACTACGCTGGCTTCGTAACTCTTGACGTCTCCATGGTAATTGAAGCTCTTGTTCCGAGAATGGTCGTAGACGGACAAGCCGATCTTGGCCTCGTACTCCTTGCTGAGAGCATCCAAGGTGACTTCGGGATTGTTTTTCGCATCGGACCCTGCGGCGCATGCGTTCAGAAGACTGATTGAGGCGACGCCGCCGACGAGGCCGAAGAAAGAGCGCCGCCGAATCGAGACACCGCTACCGAGGTGGTCGGAGTCGACCCCTCTTCCCCTGGGGGAGATTGTGCGCCCGGACGAGACAGGTCCAGACGAGTCATCATGAAAAGTCTGTGACTGCTCGGCGAGACCGTTTCGCCTAGTGAAAGCCATGTTTAAAATTCTAGGCGCATTCCCCGGACGCCTGTTCGGATATCGCCGAGCGAGGATATGTCCTTACGCACACCCGTCGATGAGGAGACCAACATTCTGCCGACGCAGCCCCGCTGCAGCCCCGGCACCGCGTAAGGCACGGAAGGTTCCGCCATCGTGGATATATTCGGGCCGAGCGCATAATGTGATTGAATCCGTGACTTAACCGTGACTCTTACCGTGTTAAACGAAAAAAATCCCCGGAACACCAACGCTACTTCGTTGGTATTCCGGGGCTTGTCCGTCGGGTTGACAGGATTTGAACCTGCGACCCCTTGACCCCCAGTCAAGTGCGCTACCAAGCTGCGCCACAACCCGAATTTTTACCCGGAACAACGCCCGGGCACTCGATACATCATACAGGACCGAGCGCCCGAACGCACATCCAGTATCGGTCCACACGAGAAAGCATCAGCGGTATTGACCACCGGCAGTACATCCCGCAGGGAACCTACCGGCGTCCTCCGCCTTTGCTGTCCCGGCCCAGCGACCGGCGCTCGCGCACGCGCATCGAAATCTCCAGCGGCGTGCCTTCGAAATCGAAGGTTTCGCGCAGGCGGCGGATGATGAACCGACGGTACCCCGGGTCCAAGAACCCGGTCGTGAACAGGACGAACTTCGGCGGCCGCGAGGATACCTGGGTTCCAAAGAGAATGCGCGGCTGCTTGCCCCCACGCAACGGGTGCGGGTGCGCAGCAACGATCTCGCCGAGGAAAGCGTTCAGCCGGCCGGTCGGAATACGTGAGTCCCACGCATCCAGCGACTTGAGCAGAGCCGGAACCATCTTGTCCTTGTGCCAGCCCGTCTTCGCCGAAATATTGACCCGCGGAGCCCAGGCAACGTGGGCGAGGTCGCGGTCGATCTCGCGTTCCAGTTCGTCACGGCGGTCCTCGTCCAAAGTGTCCCATTTGTTGAAGACCAGAACCATCGCACGTCCCGAATCGATCGCGAGCTGAAGAATCCGTACATCCTGCTCAGAGAGTGGTTCGGAAACATCCAGCATGACCAGCGCGACCTCGGAACGCTCCAACGCCGTCTGCGTGCGCAACGACGCGTAGAATTCCGCACCCTTGGCCATGTGCTGACGACGTCGAATGCCCGCGGTGTCCACGAACCGGAACGGATGTCCGCCCAACTCGATCATTTCGTCCACCGGATCACGGGTCGTCCCCGCGATGTCGTTGACGACCGCCCGAACCTCCCCCGCGAGCTTGTTCAGCAACGACGACTTGCCCACGTTGGGTCGACCAATGATCGCCACGCGCCGCGGGCCCTCGTAATCTTCGGGTTGGGCATATTTCGAGTGCTCCGGCATGATCTTGAGCAGCTCGTCCAGCATGTCCGCAATCCCGCGACCGTGCACGCCGGAGATCGGGTGCGGCTCCCCCAGGCCGAGGCTCCACAACGCAGCGGCCTCGGGCTCCTGATAGGAATCGTCAATCTTGTTGGCGGCAAGCAGGATCGGCTTCTTGACGCGCCGGAGCATCTGCACAATCGCCTCGTCCATGTTGGTGATGCCCACCAGGGCGTCCACCACCAGGACGACGACGTCGGCATGCGCCACGGCGATCTCCGCCTGAGCGGCGACCTGGGCATCAATTCCCTTGGCGTCGGACTCCCACCCACCGGTATCGACCAGGGTGAAGTTCTTGCCACTCCACTCGGCCTTGTAGGACACGCGGTCGCGTGTCACCCCCGGCTTGTCCTCGACGACGGCCTCGCGCCTTCCGAGGATGCGGTTGATCACCGTGGACTTGCCCACATTGGGGCGGCCCACGATGGCAACCACCGGATCGGGTTCGCTGCTAGGCTCCACACCGACGTCGAAACCCCAATCGAGCAGCAGGTTTCGGTCTTCTTCCTCAAGTTCGTATTCTTCGAGGCCGGCTCGGAGCGCTTCCGCGCGCTTCTCGGCTTCGTCGTCGTCCAGATTGGCGAGGTATTCCTCGACCTGATCGTCTTCACCCGAGCCGCCGAGATACTTCTCCTCGTACTCATCGTGCATCTCAGTCATTGTTGTCGCTCTTGTCGTTCTCTTCGTGGTGCTGCTCTGCCGTCGTCCGGATGACGTCGATGACTGCCTGCACCGTCTGGTCGAAGTTCAGCTCCGTCGAGTCCACCAGGGTGACTCCGTCGGCTGCTTCGGTGAAATTATTGACCTTGGAGTCCGCCACATCGCGCTGGACAACCTCAAGCTTCAACCGGTCCTCGTCCCCACTGGCACCGATCTGTTTGCCACGGCGTTGCATACGGACGTCCTCGCTCGCGGTCAACAGGATCCGCACCGAGGCATCGGGGGCAACGACGGTCGTGATGTCCCGCCCCTCGGCAACGATCCGACGCCCGTTGGCCACGATCTCCATGCGCTGGCGCGCGATCAGTGCGTGGCGCGCTTTCTGGTTCTTGGCCACCGCGGATACTTTGTCGGTCACCCTCGATTCCCGGATGGACTCCCTGATGTCTGTGCCGCCAACCATAATGGTCTCGACGATCGGGTCGGTGCCCATCTGCAGCTGGAAGTCGCTCGCGGCCTCCGCAACGGCATCTTCATCGTCCAAATCCACGCCGGCTTCGAGGCACCACCACGTCAACGCGCGATACATCGCGCCGGTATCCAAATACGCCAGTCCCAAGCGATTGGCGACCTCGCGAGAGACCGAAGACTTACCTGACCCGGAAGGGCCGTCCACGGCCACGACGAGTTCGGACTTCCATGCCTCTGTCTGGTCCTCGTGCTTGAACTGGGACGCCGCGGGCTCGGCGGGTACTGCGGCCTCCTCGAGGGCCTCCTGATTATCTTGGCTCACGGTGTCCTCCATGGGTTGTCATCGGCCCGGGCCCGGGCACTGCAATCTTCACTCTGCGATCTTCCAGCCACGCTCTGTCAACTCCTGAACGAGGTTTTCGCGCACATTGGGAATCACGGATATCTCGACCATACCCACCGGTTGGCCTTGTGAATGCTCCATTCGCATATCTTCGACGTTCACGCCGATTTCGCCGATCTCCGCGAGCAACCGAGCAATCTGGCCCGGGGTGTCATCGACGAGCACCGTAAGAGCCGAAAACGCCTTGGGTGCGCCGCCGTGCTTGCCGGGAATCCGCGCCACACCGTCGTTGCCTTCGGTCATCAGCTCCGCAATGTCCAAGCGCGCGCCCTCGGCCGTCGGCGCCTCAAGGGTCAAGATGAGCCGGTTGAGGTCTTCCCGGACGCCGTACAGGGTCTCGACGACCGGGCGAGCATTCGCAGACAGGATCTGAACCCAGAGGCTGGGGTCCGAACCGGCGATGCGCGTGGTGTCCCGGAGGCCCTGCCCGGCGAGGCTCAGCGACTCCAGAGGTGTCTCACGCAGTCGAGAGGCCAATAGCGAGGACATGACCTGCGGTACGTGGGATATCAGCGCAACCGTCGAGTCGTGCTCTCGAACGTCCATGTAGGCGATATTCGATCCCAGGTCCATGGCCAGCCCCCGAGCCAGGCGCACGGTTTCCTGGGCGACATCGTCGTGTTCGCAAATGACCCACGGTCGGGACATGAACAGCTCACCACGCGCCGCGACCGGACCGGACTTCTCCCGCCCGGACATCGGATGCGTGCCGATATAACGGCTCAAGTCCGCACCCGTGTCCTTCAGCGCCAGAAGAATCGGTTCCTTGACGGAAGCAATATCTGCGACCACGGCATTCGGGTAATCTGCGAGAGCTCGGGCCACGGTCGACGCCGTGACATCGGGCGGGGTCGCGACGATGACCAGTTGCGGGTTGATCTCCTCACGCGCTGCGGCCTCCCCCAGGTGAGCGACCAGGCGGCCCAGCGAGCGGCCGGCGCCGATGTCCTCGGCGACGGCCTCCGTGGTCGGCGAGATATCGGAAACCCATGTCTCGATGCCCTGCAAGGAAAGGCCCAGGCCTACGGAAGCTCCGAGCAAACCGGACCCGATCACCAGGACCGGCCCGGAGACCGTGGCAGACGAGTTCTGCCCCATGGTTACAGGCCTACCGAGGAAAGGAGTGCACCGATTTCGACCTTGGACAGGTTGCGGATGGTGCCTTGCTTCTGGGAGCCGATGCGTACGGGCCCCATTTCGGTGCGGACGAGCTTCTCCACGGGGTGGCCGACGGCGTCGAACAAACGGCGCACAATGCGGTTCTTTCCCGAGTGAATCGTGACCTCGACTAGCAGGTGGCCGGGTGTGGAATCCACGAGCGCGAAGTCGTCCACGCGGGCGACGCCGTCCTCGAGGCGAATGCCTTTCTTCATTTCTTGGCCGACGCCATGTTCCATGGGGCCTCGCACCTGAACGAGGTACTTCTTCGGTACTTCGTAGGAGGGGTGTGTCAGCCGGTTGGCGAGCTCTCCGTCGTTGGTCAGCAGCAGCAGGCCCTCGGTCGCGACGTCAAGGCGCCCGACATGGAAAATGCGTTCCTTGCGCTGCGGATTGAGGTAATCCGAAATACACGGCCGTCCCTCCGGATCCTCCATGGTTGCGATGACGCCTTCGGGCTTGTTGAAGGCGTAGTAGACCTTGGAGTCGTCGGTCTGAATGGTCACCCCGTCGACCTGGATGTGCGACTTGCGCGGATCCACCCGGACGCCGAGCTCCGTAATGACCTCGTCGTCAACCACGACGCGGCCCTCAGTGATCATCATTTCGCACACGCGCCGGGAAGCGACGCCGGCCTGAGCCATGAGCTTCTGGAGGCGAACACCTTCGCGGTCGTACACGTCCAAACGGTCGACCGGCGCTGCGCGGGGACGACGGGGACGGTGCGGACCCTTGTACTCGTGGTCGGGACGGTACTCGCCTCGCTCACGCGCGAAGATCTTCCCAGCCTGACCCTTGCGCGGCTTGAACTTCTTGGAGTCCGACTTGTTGGCGCCCGATTTCACGGTCGGCTTCTGCGAGCGACCTGCGGCACCGGGCCGGCCGAGGCTCTTGGGGCCCTTGTTGTTCTTGGGGTTCTTGGACGCACCACCGCGCGCAGAGGGCTTCCCCTGCTGTCCTCGCGAGGTTCCGCGCGAGGAATTGCTGCCGGTGTTCTGACGTCCCGTCGATCGATTGGCCATAATTCATACTTTCGGTGGTGGTTATGCAGTTCTTAGCTTCGCGCCGCAACCGGTGGATTCCGGCGGCGCCGCTGGTCAACGGCCCTTCAGCCGCTGCTCGTACTCTCCGATGTCTTCCACGTCCGGAAGATATGGTGAGATCTTGGGCAGGTCCTCCAAGGACTCCAACCCTATTTTCTCGAGAAACATCGGAGTCGTCACGTATAAAATGGAACCGGATTCCCCCCGTTCCTCATCTTCCGTGACGAGCCCCCTGGTTTTGAGGGTCCGCACGACGCCGTCCACGTTCACTCCTCGAATCGATGAGACCCTGGCGCGTGAAACCGGTTGGCGATATGCGATGACCGCAAGGGTCTCCAAAGCCGCTTGCGACAGTTTGGAGGTTTGTCCCTCGAGGATAAAACGCGATACCCACGGCGCGAATTCCGTGCGGGCGTAGAGGCGCCAGCCTCCGCCCACGCGCCGCAGTTCCATGCCGCGCGGTTCCCTCGGTCGGAGACTTCCGGTTGAGGGGGCTTGCTCGTCGGCCTGGTCATCGGAGGATCCGGCGACATCGGCCACGAACGTATCAGTATACCCGTCGTAATCGCGGGCGAGCTCGTCCAGGGCCCGTTCGACGCTTTTTACGGGGACAAGCAGTGCTTCGGCCAGTTCGAATTCGTTGACGGAAGACTCCGCGACCATGAGGATCGCCTCGACCGCTGCCTTGATTCCGCCCGGCATAAGGTCCACCCGGCCGGGTTCAGGGGCATCCGTGGGCGGCGTCGCAGGGTCGTGATCTGTGAGTTCGCTCATGAGGTCTCCTCTCCGGTGTATTCGTCTTCCGCGAGTCGGGCCGCGCTCCATTCAGAGTCGGTTCCGACCCAGCTCACGGTAAGTTCCTCGAGTGGCCCCTCTTGGGCGAAGCCGACGACGCGGTCACGGTACATTTCCAGAAGTGCCAGGAATCTGACCACCACCACAAGCATGTCCTCGGCGTCCGCGACGAGGTGCGTGAAGGTTGCCGGGGTTCCGTCCATGATGTGCGCTGCGATGTGTTCGGCTTCTTCGCGCACCGTGACTCGCGCACCGTGAAGGTGGTCCAGACCGACTTCGGTCGATTCTTCGGTTTTGGGACGCATCGCTTTTTCGGCGATTTCCGCGAGCCGCTCAGGCGTCGTCGTGAAAATGAGCTCCGGAAGCAGATTCGCGAATTCGGGTTGGAGTCCCCCTGGCCGAGGAAAACGGCTGCTCTCGGCCTCCATACGTTCGGCCAGTATGTGCGAGACGTCCTTGAAAGCCTTGTACTGCAGGAGCCGGGCGAAGAGAAGGTCCCGTGCCTCGAGCATCGCGATGTCTTCTTCGTCCTCGACCTCTCCAGCGGGAAGGAGTCGCGCGGCTTTGAGATCGAGGAGGGTCGCCGCGATCACGAGGAATTCGCTCGCCTCGTCGAGGGCTTTCTCCAACCCGGTATCCCGAAGGGCACGAACATAACCAATGAACTCGTCCGTCACGGCAGCGATCGCGACCTCGGTGATGTCCATTTCGCGCTTCGAAATCATCGAGAGCAGAACCTCGAAAGGACCTGCGAAATTCTCCAGGGACACCGCGAACCCGGTGCCCGTTGATGTTTCGGGCACCGGGTCCTGAACGACGTCGCCGGATTTTCCCTCCGGAAGAACGTCGCGCTGTTCCGTCTCGGGGTCGGTCTGAACCCTCGAGGGGGCCGGTCTCAGCGAGATCCTCCTCGACTGATGAGCTCCTTGGCGAGCTCGCGGTAGGCGATCGACCCGGTGTGCGTCGGGGCGTAACTGAGAATCGGCTCCGCGGAAACCGTCGCGTCCGGGAACTTCACGGTCCGCTTGATCACGGTGTCGAAGACCTTGTCGCCAAAGGCATCGATGATGCGGGCGATGACCTCTTTGGAATGCAGCGTGCGCGAATCGAACATCGTGGCCAGCACACCGTCGATCTGAAGATTCGGATTCAAACGGTCTTGGACCTTCTCGATCGAGTCGACGAGTAGAGCCACGGCGCGCAGCGCGAAGAATTCGCAGATCAGCGGAATGATCACGCCGTCGGCCGCGGTCAGCGCGTTGACGGTCAAAAGACCCAGCGAGGGCTGGCAGTCGATCAGGATGACGTCGTAGTCGTCCTTGAGCTTCGTGAGCGCGCTCGAGAGGACTTGCTCGCGGGCGACCTCGTTGACGAGCTGAACCTCCGCGGCCGACAAGTCGATGTTGGCCGGCAGCAGGTCGATGTTCTCGAAGTCCGTGGTGCGCACGGCCTCGTGCACCTCGACCTTGCGGTCCATCATCACGTTGTAGATGGTCGTGTCCAGCTCGTGCGGGTTCACGCCGAATCCCGCGGACAGCGCGCCTTGGGGGTCGAAATCGACCATGAGGACGCGACGGCCCAATTCTGCCAACGCCGCACCCAAGTTGATGGTCGACGTGGTCTTCCCGACACCGCCCTTCTGATTGACCATCGCGATGACGCGGGCCGGACCGTGTGAATCCAAGACGGCGGGTTCCGGGAACTGGCGGACGGGCCGCCCCGTGGGGCCAAGTTCTGGTTCGGAGTTCTGAGTACTCACGCACACCTTTTCGAGATCGTTGGGCGGATAATAACTGCCCTTAACCCTACAACCCGCGTCCGTCCGTGGGCACGACGTACGACTCCGGTTGGCACAAAGAGTCGAGGTGGCACTCACGCGCGGTCCGGAATGCAGATACCGTGCGTCAGTGCCACCTCGTCAGGAGCGGACCCCTGGAACCTTATTGTTCCTGAATCGTCGTGCGCGGGGAATCCTCCGGGACGGTCTGCATCTGCTTAGTGGGAGACTTTTGGGCGACCGCATGGTCCACGTGCTGGTCCCCGTGGAGTTCCCCACCCATGGTGGACTCGTCGAATTTGAGCTCGCCGTTGAGGACCTTGTGCACTCGTTCCATGTCGATTTCGCGCGACCATTTTCCCATCAGCAACGCGGCCACGGCGTTACCGGTGAAGTTGGTCAGTGCGCGCGCCTCGGACATGAAGCGGTCGATGCCGACGATCATGCCGACGCCGTCCACCAGGTCGGGACGGTGGGACTGGAGCCCTCCGGCGAGGGTTGCAATGCCGGCGCCGGAAACGCCCGCTGCACCCTTGGACGCGATGATCATGAAGATCAGCAGGGAAATCTGCTCGCCCAGCTGAAGAGGCTTGCCCATCGCGTCGGACACGAATATCGAGGCCATGGTCAGGTAGATCGCGGTGCCGTCCAGGTTGAAGGAATAACCGGTCGGGACCACGATGCCGACGACGGGCTTGGATACGCCGACGTGTTCCATCTTGGCGATCAGGCGAGGCAATGCGGCCTCGGAGGACGAGGTCGAGAAGATCAGCAAGTACTCGCGAGCGAGGTACTTGATGAGCTTGAGGATGTTGACTCCGGTCGCGAACTTCAAGAGTGCGCCCAGGATGACGACGATGAACAGAATGCAGGTCACATAGAAGCCCAGCATCAGGATGGCCATCTGTCCCACCGCTTGGAGGCCGGTGGCTCCGACGACGGCCGCGATCGCTCCGAAGGCGCCCAGCGGGGCAACCCACATGATCATCATGAGCAGACGGAATACGAGAGCCTGCATGTAGGTGATGAATTTGAGGATCGGCTTGCCCGTGTCCCCCATCCGTTGCAACGCGAAGCCGACCAAGAGGGCGACCATGAGTGTCTGAAGGATGTTGCCGGAGGTCAGTGACGAAAGAAGGGACTTCGGGATAATGCCGAGAATGAATCCGGCCGTGCCGCCTCCGGTGCCCTCCCCCGTACCCGCTGCGTCGGCCGGGGGCTTGTATCCGGTGGGCTGATAGTTGAGTCCCTCGCCCGGGTGCAGGATGTTGCCCACGATCAGACCGATGGCAAGGGCGAAAGTGGACATGATCAAGAAGTAGACGATCGCCAGGCCACCGACTTTGCCGACCGTCGCGGCTTTGGCGATCGAACCGACGCCGAGCACGATCGTGCAGAAGATGACCGGCGAGATCATCATCGTGATGAGGGAGACGAATCCCGTTCCAATGGGTTTCAGAGCCTTCCCGAATTCAGGGGCTATGAGACCGACGAGGGCTCCGGCAATTACCGCCACGACGACGGAGACGTAGAGCATGTGCGTGCCGTCTTTGTACCACGGCTTCTTCGCTGCGGACTGGGCCATGACGCTCTCCTTCCAGGTGTAAGTCATTGATGCTTCGCGTGCCGCGCATGTGCCACGGCCGGTAGAAGGTATTCAAGAAGTATGGTGGTCTGAGCCACAATCCAATATTTGTGGTCATTAAGTTCTTGAATTGTGCGAGACGGCGGATTCGCGCACTCGCAGGGCCCGCCCCCGCTCGGAACTGCCACCTCGTCCAAGTTTTGCGCTAAGGAGAAGTTGTGTCTGCGAAAGATCCCGGGCTGGGATCGCGGTCGATGCCCCGCGGGCCTGGCGTCGTCTCGGGCGTAAAATCTTCCTGGGCCATTGCACGGATCTTCCTCCTGACCCAAATGGCGATAGTGCTGGTTGTCTGCACCGTCGTGGGTGCCTTGTTGTACTGGCAGATTCAGGACGCCGCCCGGGACCAGGCCTCGGAAATCACCCGCGCGGAAAGTGCAACCCTCGCCCGCGATCCATTCGTCGTCGAACAGATCCAATCCGGAACACCGACGGAGCACCTTCAGCCGTATGTGAGAGATATTCTGACCAACTCGTCGGTCAGTTTCATCACGATCATGTCCCCGGATGGAATT
Source organism: Rothia uropygioeca (assembly GCF_004136585.1). NCBI lineage: Bacteria > Bacillati > Actinomycetota > Actinomycetes > Micrococcales > Micrococcaceae > Rothia > Rothia uropygioeca. The sequence continues at coordinate 197,260 of NZ_NOIR01000005.1, forward strand.
CGCTTCACCCACCCCAACGACGGATTGATTGGGGAGCACTACATGGGTGACATCTCCCGCGCCCAACACGGCGAGACCATGACCGTCGAGGAAGAAGGCAGCTTGGGCGTGTCCATGCGAACCATCACTCCGGTTCGAAACGGTCAGGGCGAGATCATCGGTTTGGTCTCGACCGGAGTCACTGTCAGTGAGATTTCCGAGGTCGCGCACAACGGTTTGCCGGCCGTCGCCCTGATCGCGGGCCTCTTGCTCGTCGCAACCACCATCACCACACTGATGCTCTACAGGTACCTGAACCGTGCGACTCTCGGCTACAGCCGGGACGACATCCTCAAATCCGAAGCAACACGTTCCATGGCTGCACTCCTCCGAACCCAGAATCATGAACACCGAAATCGAATGCACACCGTTCTTTCTCTGCTCGATCTCGAACGAATCGACGAGGCCCGGAAATTCGCTCGGGAAGACCTCAAGTCCTCCGAGCACAAGGCGTACCAGTGGGGCAGCTACGATCAGCTGCCGGCCGTCACCGCTCTCCTGGCCGGCAAGAAGTCAGAGGCCGGCGAGCGCCGCATCGATCTGACTACCCGGGTTGCAGGAGACTGGGCGAAGGTTCCTCTGAGCGAGATCGAGCTCGTCTCGGTCGTGAGCAACCTGATCGACAACGCCATGGACTCGGTTGGGCCTATGCCCGGACCCCGCGAAGTCGAGATCGACATGTCCGAGACCGACGACGGCTGGGAGATCGTCGTCGCCGACTCTGGGCCCGGGCTGAGGGCAGGAACCGAGAATTCGGTCTTCGAATGGGGCTACAGCACCAAACCGTCAGGACCCGAGGGCCGGGGCGTCGGGCTCGCTCTCGTGCAGGACACTCTGGTCCGCCACGGAGGGAGCATCAGGGCCATGAACGATGCGGGAGCCGTATTCACCGTCCATATCCCCAACACACGGAACGGAAGTCACCTATGAGTCTCCATGTGATCGTCGTCGACGACGAAGAGGTCACCGCTTCGGCTCACGCCCAGTACATCAGGTCGAGGCCAGGATTCGACGTCTCGGCAACTGCATATAACGCCCAGGGCGCGATTGCCGCAATCAAGTCATCGTTCTCGAACAGCGTTCCGCTCGATCTGGTGCTCCTGGACATCAACCTGCCGGATCGTTCAGGCCATGAAGTGGCCAAGTTTCTGCGTGCGGAGGGCCTACCGGTCGACGTCATCATGGTGACTGCCGATCGGGAGGCGACGAGTCTGCGCATCGCTTCCCTCCATGGAGCCTTCGGGTACCTCGTCAAACCTTTCACCTTGGACCAGCTCGGAAAGAAGCTGGATGCTTACGCGGCATACCGCAATCGGGTCCCGGAAAGCGGTGAGCTCGATCAGGAGGCCATTGATCGGATCTTCCATCGGGGCCAGGACCAGGTCCCGGACCTGCCCAAAGGCTTATCCAAAGAAACTCTGGAGGAGATCGTGCACACCCTGTCGGAGAGTGGATCCACGTTCTCTGCCCGGGAGATCGCCGACCGTATGACCCTTTCTCGCGTCACGGCCCGGAGATACCTGGAATATCTGCACACGGCGCGTCAGGTCGAACGCAGACCGCGCCACGGCACTCCGGGGCGCCCTGAACTGGAGTACACGTGGCGCGGTTGATGCGGAGGGTACGTCAGTTGCCCGAGCCCTCGTGGGTCAGGATTCCGCGGAGGTCGTCCAGAACTGCCATGTCCTCGATAGTCGACGGAACCTTGTAGTCCTCCTGGTCCGCGATCTGCCGCATGGTCTTGCGAAGGATCTTCCCGGAGCGTGTCTTCGGCAGAGCCTCGACCACCCGAACTTCTTTAAAGTCCGCGACCGCACCGATCTTGGTCCGGACCATGCCGACCAACTCTCGGGCGAGTTCTTCCTCGGAAATGTCCTCGCCCTGTTTGAGGACCACGTAACCGGACGGTCTTTGCCCCTTGAGGGGATCTGCGACGCCGATCACGGCACATTCGGCGACTGCCGGATGCGCTCCGAGGACCTGCTCCATGGCCCCGGTCGAGAGCCTGTGTCCGGAAACGTTGATGACGTCGTCGGTTCTTCCCATCACGAAGACGTAGCCGTCTTCGTCGAGGTATCCCGAGTCACCGGTCGCGTAGTATCCGTCGAAAGCCGTCAGGTAAGAGGAGATGAAACGGTCGTCGTCGCCCCAGAGGGTCGGCAGAGTGCCCGGAGGCAGAGGCAAGCGCAAGGCGATATTGCCTTCGACTCCGGCTTCCACGGGTTCGCCGGCCGGGTCAAGCACGGCAATGTTGTAGCCCGGGACCGGAACGCTCGGTGAGCCCGACTTGAGGGGCAGTGGTTCCAGGCCGCGAGGATTCGCTGCGATCGGCCAACCGGTTTCGGTCTGCCACCAGTTGTCGACGACCGGGATGCCGAGCAGTTCGCTCGCCCACCGGTACGTTTCCGGGTCGAGCCTCTCGCCTGCTACGAACAGAGTTTCCAGGGATGAAAGGTCGTAGTTGTCGGCCAATTCGCCCGCGGGATCCGCTTTCCGGATCGCTCGAATAGCCGTCGGAGCGGTGAACAGCACCTTGGCGCCCGATTCTTCCACGACGCGCCAGAACGCCCCCGCATCCGGGGTCCCTATCGGTTTCCCTTCGTAGAGGACCGTGGTCGCCCCCGTGAGCAACGGCGCGTAGACAATATAGGAATGGCCCACGACCCATCCGACGTCGGAGGCCGTGAACATGACTTCCCCCGGGCCGACGTCGTAAATGTTCTGCATGGACCACCGGAGGGCCACGGCGTGGGAGCCGTTGTCCCGGACGACCCCTTTCGGCGAACCAGTGGTTCCCGAGGTGTAGAGGATGTACAACGGGTCGGTCGCCGTGACGGTCACGCAATCAGTGGGATCGGCCGCCCTGACCGCCTCGTCCCAGTCGACCCATGTCGGCTGGCTGCCTTTGGATTCCTCGGCACGTTGACCTGCGTCCTGAACCGACGTTTCGAAGCCCTCGCGTTTCTTGACGATCACCGTCCCCACACAATGCTCAGCGAGATCCAAGGCCTCCTCGACCGCAGGTATGTACTCGACGCGACGTTTCGGCTCGACTCCGCCGCTCGTCGTCACGATGGCTTTGGGCTCGCAGTCGTCGATGCGCGTGGCGAGTTCTGCGGGAGCGAATCCACCGAAAACCACGGAATGGACTGCACCGATCCGAGCACAGGCGAGCATGGCGACGAGCGATTCCGGGATCATGGGCAGGTACAGCAGAACCCTGTCGCCTTTGGAAACGCCTCTGGCGGTCAGCGCTCCCGCGAAATTGCTGACGCGTTCCAACAAATCGCCGTAGGTGATGTCTTGTTGCGCATCCGCGACGGGCGAGTCGTAGCGGATAGCGACCTGATTTCCTCGGCCCGCGTCAACGTGGCGGTCCACGGCGTTGAAACACGTGTTGAGTTCACCATCGGGGAACCACCGATAGATCGGAGGCCGGGACTCGTCGAGGGCACGAGTCGGAGTGGTCACCCAGTCGATACCCCTGGCCGCTTCAAGCCAGAATTCTTCGGGCTGTTCAACGCTTTGTTCGAAGGTTTCACGGTAGGTCGTGCTCATCTCACCGGTTTCCTCACGTTTGCTCCGTTGCAGTTGAGAGTTCAGCACCCCGGGGTCACCCCACGAGTCGCGGAACATTGCCACCAACATAGTGTCCTGACTCACACATGACAAGCTTATGTATACAAAATCCTGGAAATCTCGAAAAATTATGCGGAAACTTCTCGAATATTGCACCTAACCACCTGGTTCTGTATACATTGAGGGAAGAGGTCAACCAGTCACTGGTCAGGGAGATGAGTTCATGAGGGCTTCCGAACGGGCGTATCAATTCCTGCGCACCGACATCATCGAATGGCATCTGGAACCGGGGACCACCCTGAATGAGGTCGAGCAGGCCGAGCGTCTGGGGGTCTCCCGCACGCCCGTCCGCGAGGCCTTTTCCCGGCTGATGTCCGACGGCCTGGTCGAACCCGGTCCCGGACGGGGCGTCATTGTCACACCGGTGTCCGTGACCAACGTCCGCGCGATGTTCGAGCTACGGACCGCACTGGAAACGCGAGCCGCAGCCCTCGCTGCCGTTAAAGGCGATCCAGGGACCTTCGATGCGCTCGCATATCGCCTCGAGGAAGCCGCTGTATTCCTCGTCGACGACGACGCCGACCGCAGCTCTTACTATCTCCTCGTCGAGGAGATGGACGCCGAGATAGACAGGGCCGCGCAGAACACGTACCTTGCCCAAGCCCAAAGACAACTGCGCACCCATCTGGGACGCGTACGGAAATTGTCGAAGGGCAACGAAGGCCGCCTCATGGCCGCCGCCCACGAACACGCTGCCATCGCACGCGCCATCGCCGCGGGCGATGTAGAACTGGCCCAGGCCGCAATCCGTGTCCACCTGTCCAACGCGTTGAAGGCAATCCTCGACGCGGTGCCCGAACAAGAGGGCGAACGCGACAGCGCCGCCTGAACCGAAACCCAACACAAGACCTAGACCGAGGAAGAGAGAGGACATTTTCGTGACCGTCAACCAACACGTCCGTGTATACCGAAGCGAAGAGAATTTGGCCCGTGAGGATCAACTGGCCCACAAGATCGCGAGCGTCGCTTCCGATCCGGTGGCGATCGACCCCGAGGTCGAGGACATGGTCATCAACCGAATCCTCGACAACGCCTCGGTGGCTATCGCATCGCTAAACCGGGGTCCTATCATCGCCGCTCGTGACCAGGCGCTGACCCATCGACCCGGTCCCAACGGCTCCGGGTCAACGATCTACGGAATCGATCCTTCTCGGTCCAAGGTCTCCCCCGAATGGGCGGCCTGGGCTAATGGTGTAGCCGTGCGCGAGCTGGATTATCACGACACGTTCTTGGCGGCAGAATATTCTCACCCCGGTGACAACATTCCCCCTATCCTCGCGGTGGCCCAGCACGCCAATCGTTCCGGCAGCGACCTTATTCGAGGTATCGCGACCGGTTACGAAATCCAAATCGACCTGACCAAGGCAATCTGTCTGCACAAGCACAAGATCGACCACGTGGCCCACCTGGGTCCGTCTGCCGCGGCCGGAATCGGAACGCTGCTGGGGCTGGATACGGAAACGATCTTCCAGGCTGTCGGACAGGCCCTTCATACGACGACTGCGACCCGGCAGTCGCGCAAGGGCGAGATTTCGACGTGGAAGTCCCACGCCCCGGCCTTCGCCGGGAAGATGGCCGTCGAGTCGGTGGACCGTGCGATGCGCGGACAGACCTCGCCCGTACCGATCTACGAGGGCGAAGACGGTGTCATCGCCTGGTTGCTCGACGGTCCGGATGCTTCCTACGAAGTCCCCCTTCCCGAACGGGGCGAGGCGAAGCGTGCGATTCTGGACTCCTACACCAAAGAACATTCGGCCGAGTACCAGGCCCAGGCGTGGATCGACATGGCTCGTAAGCTGCACCGAGAGCATCCCGAGATCGCAGATCCGGAGAGGGTCCAATCGATCGTTCTGCACACCTCGCACCACACGCATTACGTGATCGGTTCGGGGGCCAACGACCCCCAGAAATACGATCCGAAGGCTTCCCGCGAGACCCTGGACCATTCGATCCCCTACATCTTCACGGTGGCCCTCCAGGACGGCGAATGGGACCACAACCGTTCCTACGATTCCGAGCGTGCCGGCCGTCGAGAGACCGTCGCTCTGTGGAACAAAGTCACCACGGAAGAAGACCAGGAGTGGACGCGCCGCTATCACTCGCTGGATCCGGAAGAGAAGGCCTTCGGCGGCCGCGCCGAGATCACGTTGACTGACGGAACCGTACTGACCGAAGAGATCGCCGTCGCCGATGCCCACCCACTGGGTGCCCGCCCCTTCGCCCGCGAACAATACATCGGCAAACTGCGGGCACTCGCGGAAGGTTCAGTCACGGACGCCGAGCTCGACCGCTTCATTCAAGCCGCGGAAAACCTCTCGAGTCTCGACGCCGGAGATTTGGACGCCCTGAACGTCACCGCTTCCGTGGATCTCAAAACCGGTTCGAAAGGACTGTTCTGAATGTTGTACCCCTCAACCACTGCCGCCCAGAAACGCGTCAACCTGCGCAAGACCTTGGCGGAGGGCCCGCGCAACGGCGGAACCATCAAGCAATTTCCCGGTGCTTACACCCCGATCTCGGCCAGATTGATCGAAGAAAAGGGCTTCGACGGCGTCTACATTTCCGGAGCGGTTCTCGCCAATGAGCTGGGCTTCCCGGATATCGGGCTGACGACCCTCAGCGAGGTTGCCCATCGGGCGGGCCAGATCGCTCGCATGACCAATCTGCCGGCCATCGTCGACGCCGATACCGGCTTTGGAGAACCCATGAACGTCGCTCGGACAGTCCAGGAACTCGAGGACGCGGGCCTGGCGGGTTGCCACATCGAGGACCAGTTCAACCCCAAGCGATGCGGGCACCTCGACAACAAGAACATCGTCGACGAGGACACCGCGGTCAAGCGCATTCGTGCCGCCGCGGAAGCACGCCGGGATGAGAACTTCCTGATCATGGCCAGAACCGATCTTCGCGGGGTGGAAGGTCTGGATGCTGCGATCGATCGTATGAAAGCTCTCGTCAACGCCGGTGCGGACGCGATCTTCCCTGAAGCCATGAAGGACCTTGGCGAATTTGAGGCCGTGCGGAACGCCGTGGACGTACCGGTCCTGGCGAATATGACGGAGTTCGGCAAGTCCAAGTTGTATACGACGGAAGAACTCGGCAATGCGGGTGTCGATCTGATCATTTACCCCGTGACGCTGCTCCGCAGTTCTTTGGGCGCGATGGAGCGGGTCCTCGAGGATATCGACCGTCATGGTACCCAAGAGGCTTCCGTCGATGAGATGCTGACCAGACAACGGCTCTACGATCTGGTCGACTATGAGGCCTACAACACATTCGACACTGGCATTTTCAATTTCGAGGTGCCTGAACGGTTCCAGTAGCCGTAACGCACCTGCACATCACAGGCGATCCGATTCGAAGGAGAATCACATGACCACTCAGGACGACATCAAGAAGGGTCTGGCCGGCGTCGTCGCGGACGTAACCGCGATTTCCAAGGTCAACCCGGATTCCAATTCGCTCTTGTACCGGGGCTACCCGGTGCAGGAACTTGCCGAGAAATGCTCTTTCGAAGAGGTTGCTCTGCTCCTGTGGACCGGAGAGTTGCCGGGCGCCGAAGAGCTCGAGGAATTCAAGAAATTCGAAACCTCCCACCGGGAGCTCTCCCCCGAGCTCAAAGCCGTGATAGACGCACTGCCCACGAATTGTCATCCCATGGACGTCTGCCGCACCGCGGTGTCCGTGATGGGCGCACAGGATCCTGTCTCGGAAGAGGATTCCAAGGAAGCCAATCTTGAGAAGTCGAAAAAGCTTTTCGCCGTCATGCCAGCCGTCGTCGCATACGATCAGCGGCGCCGACGCGGAGAAGAGCTCATCGCGCCGCGCGCAGACCTGGATTACTGTGACAACTTCCTTTACATGACCTTCGGCGAAGTCCCCGCCGCGGAAGTCAAGAAGGCGTTCCAGGTATCCATGGTCTTGTACGCCGAGCACTCGTTCAATTGCTCGACGTTCACCGCGCGGACGATCGCCTCGTCGCTGTCCGACCTCCACTCGGCCATCACCGGAGCGATCGGCGCCCTCAAGGGACCGTTGCACGGCGGTGCGAACGAGGCGGTCATGCACACCTTCGACGAGATCGGCATTCGCAAGGACGAGTCCGAAGAGGACGCCGAGAAGCGCGCGAAGGAATGGATGGACGACGCACTGGCCCAGAAGAAGAAGGTCATGGGATTCGGCCACCGCGTGTACAAGAACGGCGATTCTCGCGTTCCCACGATGCAGGACGCCATGACCGACATGATCAAGTACTTCGGTCGAGAGGAAATGCTCGGCTTGTACAACGGTCTCGCCCACTCCATGGACGAGGCCAAAGGCATCAAACCCAATCTTGACTACCCGGCTGGGCCGACCTACCACCTCATGGGTTTTGATACCCAGACCTTCACCCCACTTTTCGTGGCGGCTCGCATGACAGGCTGGACGGCACATGTGATGGAACAGCTGGCCGACAACTCGTTGATTCGCCCGCTGTCCAATTACAACGGCCCGAACGAACGCCACGTCGAGAAGTGATGGGCTGAACCGCACGACCGGGTGTGAAGAGAGCCGTGGCGCGCATGCGAGATCTTCGTGTCTTGCGTGCGCACCGCGGCTTATTGCATCGTCGACCGCCCGCGGACTGGGCGTTGATCAAGGTCAGGCGGGGTTTTGATCGAGGGTTCGACCCCAACGGGTTTAGAGTGAGGGCACACACAGTGAGGAGAGTGATCCGTTCATGGTGACCCAGAAAATCGTCGCCCGGCCGCCCAAAACCGCGATCTTTCTGACCCTGACCATCAATCGCGGCTCGGAAGACGCCGTACGGGACCTTCTACCTGAGATTTCCGGGCTGACAAGATCGGTAGGTTTCCGGTATCCGGACAAGGATCTTCTCAACGTCGTCGGTATCGGATCGCGCGCTTGGGATCGTCTTTTCCCCGGTGCTTCCAGACCCGCGCATCTTCATCCTTTCGAAGCGCTCGACGGTGACCCGCATCAGGCGCCCTCCACACCCGGTGATCTCTTGTTCCATATTCGTGGAGCGACACCGGATATGTGCTTCGAACTAGCTCGGCTACTCATGAATCGGTTGGGGAATCACACCGTGATCGAAGACGAGGTCCAGTCCTTCAAGTACTTCGATGAGCGGGATCTGCTGGGATTCGTAGACGGCACCGAAAACCCGGAAGGCCGAGACGCGTACGACGCGGTCCTCATCGACGACGACCCCCAGTTCAACGGCGGAAGTTACGTCCACGTCCAGAAGTACCTGCACGACTTGCAGGCCTGGAATTCGATCAGCGTCGAAGAACAGGAACGGGTCATCGGGCGCACCAAATCGGACGACGTCGAGTTCTCGGACGACGTCAAGCCCACCAACTCCCACCTGGCTTTGAACGATGTGAGCGACGAGGACGGCAACGACCTGGACATTCTCCGATTCAATATGGCGTTCGGGGATTTCACCAGCGGGAACATGGGGACCTATTTCATTGGCTATGCCAAGGACCCGGCTGTGACGGAGCAGATGCTGCAGAATATGTTTCTCGGTGACCCTCCCGGAAACTACGACAGAATCCTCGACTTCTCCACCGCCGAGACGGGCGCTTTGTTCTTCATTCCGAGCATCGACCTGCTCGACGAGATAGATTCCCTCGCCGAAGCGGCTGGCGAGGAACAGCAGGACTACGTCGAGGAGCCCGCCCCTGAATCCGGCACTGAATTTTCGGAAGACAACGCACCCGCGAGCCTGAATATCGGGAGCCTCAAAGACTGACCACCTCATCGCACCCTCGAACGCCTGCCGAAGGGCGGGTGCTGCACCGGAAGGAACCGGTGCTGGAAGGAGAAGTCATGACCGTCAACAATCTTCACCGCGAACTCGCACCCGTCTCCTCGGCGGCCTGGGCCGAAATCGAGGAAGAGGCCGCCCGCACGTTCAAACGCAATATCGCCGGCCGCCGCGTCGTCGACATGCCCGAGGCTAAAGGAGCCGAGTTTTCTTCGCTTGGGACGGGGCATCTCAAGCACAGCCGTGACATTGTTCCCGGGGCCCAGACCGTCAGCCGGGAGATCATTCCCGTTCTCGAGGTCAAGGTTCCGTTCACGGTCACGCGTTCCGCGGTCGACGACGTCCTCCGTGGCTCCGTCGATTCCGACTGGCAGCCGGTCAAGGACGCCGCGACCACGGTTGCCGCGGCCGAGGATACCGTGGTGTTCCACGGCAACGATTCCTTGGGGATGACGGGCCTGGTCGATTCCAGTTCCAACGAATCGATCTCAATTCCTGACGAAGTCCGGGAGTTCCCCGAAGCGGTTGCGCAGGCCTTGACGAGGTTGCGATTGGTCGGCGTCGAAGGCCCGTACACCCTGGTCGTTTCCGCTGAGCTGTACACCAAAATTTCCGAGACAACGGACCACGGTTACCCAATCCTCGAACACATTCAGCGCGTGCTCAAGGACGAGGGCAAAATCATCTGGGCTCCCGCTCTGAATGGAGCACTCGTGCTCAGCGAGCGCGGCGGAGACTTCGAACTGCACCTGGGAGTCGACCTGTCGATCGGTTATGACTCTCACGATTCGGAGAACGTCAATCTGTACCTGAAAGAGTCCTTCGCCTTCCGGGTGGCCTCGGATGAGGCGTCCGTTCCGCTCTCCCGCTGAAGTACCGACGGCAGCAACGGCCCCTGAGCGATCTCACTCGCCTAGAGGCCGTTTGGCGTAGCCCCTAGCCGAGTGCGCGCGGATGGCTCGTGAGGAATACCTCGCGGAGGGTGTCGGCGGTGACCTTGGTATATATCTGCGTGGTGGTCAGCGATGAGTGGCCGAGCAACTCTTGGACTACCCGAATGTCCGCGCCGCCTTCGATCAGGTGCGTCGCGAAGGAGTGCCGAAGCGTGTGAGGGGACAGCTCGGCGGTGATATGTGCACGTTCGGCGGCCTTCTTGAGAACGAGCCAGGCTCCTTGCCTGGTCAGGCGCCCTCCGCGCGCGTTGAGGAAGAGCGCGGGAGTGCCCTTTCCTTTGGAAGCAAAGAGCGGACGGGCTCGCACAAGGTAAGCGGATATGGCCTCGTGCGCGTAGGAGCCCACCGGCACAAGACGCTCTTTTCCCCCTTTGCCGAGCAAGCGCACGACGCCGCCCGCCACAGGGTCGCCGTTCGGATCCCTCCGGACATCGCGGCCGTCCGGGCCGAAATCTGAGGACAGGTCGTCCCGGTCGACGCCGATGCTCTCCGAGATTCGTGCGCCCGTCGAGTACAGGAATTCCAGGAGTGCGGCGTCGCGAAGCCCAGCAGGCGTTTCCCGGTCGGGGGCCTCAAGTATTCTGGTCACGGTTTCGACCGGCAATGCCTTGGGAAGGCGCTCCCCTGCACTGGGCGGTGTGACGGTATCGGCGGGGTCGTGCTCCGCAAGGCCCTCGATTAACCAGAATTTGTGCATGCCCCTGGCCGAGACGACGCCACGTGCAACGCTGCGGGTCGAAAGACCGCATCCGCCGTCGGTCTTGGGGCGGGCCAGGTATTGGACGTAATCCCGCACGTCCTCCGTGGTGATGTCACGAGGTTCCCTCACGTGCCGCTGACTGACGAGGAAGCTCAGGTACCGGTCGAGGTCACGGCGGTACGAGGTCAGCGTGTTGTCTGACAGCCCGCGTTCCACGGTGAGATGTTGGAGATAGCGACGGACGGGACGATCGAGGCCCGTTGGGAGTTCCTGCTCACTCACCGGAATTCGACTCACGCAGGTTTTTGTGTGCCGGCCAGGGCTCTTCCGGGTCACGCAGATCGGCGTGGTCGCGTTGAATACTCGCCCAGGCCGCGAGGATTGCGATATTGGCCGTCGGTGAGTGCAGACCAGTGGACAGTACGGCGCTGGCGGCTTCTTCTATGGGAAACCATCTCTTCACGATCTCTGCCTCCTCGTCTGTGCGCTCGGTCAGGTCCTTTTCCGCGACGTCGTCGATTCCGCGGGCTAGGAAAATACGGTTCGCTTCGGTGGAACATCCCGGCGAATTGTTGAATTCGGCAAGAGTGTGCCAGGTCGATGCTTTGAGGTCGGTCTCTTCCGCGAGCTCGCGCTGGGCCGCGGCGAAAGGAGATTCGCCCTCGACGTCGAGGAGGCCCGCGGGGATCTCCCACATGTTCATTTCCACCGGCTGGCGGTACTGGTTGATCAAGAGGATTTCGTTGTCCTCGTTGAGGGCGGCAATCGCGACGGCGCCGGGGTGCCGCATGTAATCGCGGACGAGCTCGTGGCCGCCTTCGGTGAGTGCGAATCTCTCGCGGACGACGTCGAAGATCTGGCCCTCGAATGCGGTCTCGCGGGAAATGAGCTTGCGCGGATTGACCCTGTCCTGAGGCAGCCCGATGGTCGAAAGGTTAGGGGTCTTGGTCTCGTCGTGGGATGCAGTCATGCCCCAAGGCTACCGCCGGAGCGAGGGCGCCCCGGAGTTGCCTTCCGAGGGACACCACCGGGGGCAGGAGAAAACCTTTTGCTGACCTGGGGATTTAACGCAAAAGAATAGTTTATGTAATTATTTCCGAAACAACTTTCCGTACACTCGCCAGAAAAGTGTCATCGGCGATGCCGTGTCATGTATTACAATCATGCCGCCGCTTTGATATTACATATGAAAGGTGTCCCATTGTGAAACAAACCCTATGCTCAATCGGCGCGGCCCTTCTCATTACCGTCGGATCGCTCACGCAGGCAAGCGCGTGGCAGTGGGCAGGGGGCGGGAAATGGGAGAACGGAGTCGACATTCACCACGTGTGGTCGGATTATTTCCACGCCAGCCGTTGTCACGGCGCTACGGCCGTGGGGCAGTGGAGGGACCACAAGACCGCACCCAAAGGCGTGTGGGCCAAGGCCTCAGCAAAACGCAAGTTTTGGGGAGGCAATAAGGCCTACTACGACCATTGCTGAACATCATGCGTTCTCTGGCCCCGGTTTTCGCTAACATGAATTTTCCGAGAAAATTCTTCGTGTTTCTTTCCGTCCCGCTCATGGCCGCGATTTTCGCTTTCGCCGCGTTGTGGAGCATTGAGACAGATTCCCCGATCCGGTCGAATCAAGTCCTGTGGATCGCAACGAACCTCGGCGACACCGCGGCCTCGACTCCGAAATCCGATCCTGAGCTTTCGCAAAAACTCGAGGAAGAAGCCCGGATTAGGCACCTGAATATTGCCAAGGTCCAGGACAACCGTCGGTCGCCCGTCAGCGGGGCGGAACTGCAGCTACTCGTCACCAACCCGGATGATTCCTCGCGCCGGCTACTCGAGGATGGGTACCGTTCTTTCAACCCTGACTACCGAGTCGACGTGACGGAGTGGAAGTCCCGGGCAGAGGATCCGCGCGCATACTATTTGCTTTTCGGCGACCGCGCCTCGATCCGAGGGCTGGCCGACTCCTTGCAAAGACCCGAGTACACGATCACCCAATTCGCGCTGTATTCGCCGTCGAATATTGTCAGGGTCTACGGGCTCTCGCCCTTGACTCTTGCACTCTTATCGTCCTTGGTCGCGGTATTCTGTACAACTTTCGCGGCATCAATCGCCCAGTCCAAGAAGAATGCTCGATTCAGACTCGCGGGATGGCCCGTGTGGCACATAGTCATTCAAGATATTCGCGACGGGGTCCTTCCGTGCGGGGTGGGCGCCCTCGGCGTCTTTGGCGCCGCCGGCATTGCACTCTGGTTCTACAACGAGCTCGCCTCATTCGACATCTATCTTGCCGTGAGTGCCGCGCTTATGGCTGTCTACCTGACCGGCATCATCGCATCGCGACTCCTCGCTCTCGCTCTGCTTTCTCTTTTACCGGTGCCCGAGGCACTCAAAGGAAGAAAGCCCACACGGTTGATTTACACGCTGTTGTTTCTTCTCCAGGTATCGTGCATTTTCTTGGTCATCGGATCGGTCAGCGCATGGTTCACTGACTACGGGCTCGTGACATCGCATGTCCGGGCTCACAACGAGTGGGACAAGACCCCCCACGCCGCCTTTATCCCCGTGACCGGTTCGACATCTGGAGGCGGATCGGAAGAGTCCATAGGAACATGGTTGGCCTCAGAAGCCTCCCGCTCGAACCTGATTGTCAGCCAGGCCGACGTGTATCAGCAGGATATGGACGAGAATGGAATTCCGAAATCGAGCGTTCCCATCCATTACATCAACTCTGAATACTTGAGACATCACACTATTCAGGGGATCTCGGAACAAATCGAATCCGGTAAAAGAAACGGCAATGAAACCATTTTGGCATTCGTCCCGGAAGGAATAGACCCCCGCTATTTGGCTACAACGTCTTTGCTCCCCGTTGGAGTCCCTGAAAATTCGGTCGAAAACGCGAGGGTTCTGCCCGCGGGGGAGGTTGGAGACGTTTTCACCTATGGAGATGTGCAAAGTATCACCGAGCAATTCGTTAAAAATCCCATTGTGGTGTATATCCCGGATGAGGTACTGATTAAAAGTCCGAATACTCTGTATTCATGGGCCACCGGAGGGGGTCTCTTACTGTTGAATGGGGACGAGGCGATTCCCCGTTTGCATTCTTCCCCAGCGGATCACTATGTTGCCTCGGTCCTTCCCGGACAGGCGCTGCAATCCCATGGGCTCACAGTATCGCTTTCCCAGCTGAACCTTACGGGTTTCGCGATTCTGGTCTATTCGGCCGTGGCCGCATTTGCTTGTATCGCTTTCGCCGCTGCCTATTGCACGGCGCGAAAGGATCGCCTGCTGCGTCGTGAACTTTCGGGTTGGCGACGGTTCTCTGCGGCAAGAACGGCTCTGATCGCCGAGTCGCTCGCGTGGTGCTCGGTACCCGTATTCACCGGGGCCCTCATCATGCGTGCCGAGGATCCGATGGTTCTTGTCAGGATGTCTTCGGCGACCAACGATTCCTACATCAGGTTCATGACATTCGCAGGGTGCCTGTGGGGTTCCATGCTCTTTGCCCTGTCCTGCGGCGCCATCAGCTACTTCGCCCGCCGCGTCATCCAAGAACAAGGGAGAATTCAGTGAATTCGTATCTCCGCTTAGACTCTGGACGCTTCACCGTCGGAGGCCACACCATTTGGAGCGACCTCAACTTCTCTGCCGAATCCGGTGAGATCGTTGCAGTCGTCGGCAGATCCGGGTCGGGGAAAACATCGCTACTGAACTGTCTCGGAGCCCTATCGCGTCTCAACGCGGGCAGCCTCACCATCAGTGGCGATGTGGTCTACCCCGCGTCGGCAGCAGTCCGCCGCCGGTTCCGGAGGGATCACCTCGGATACTTATTCCAGAATTTCGCCCTCGTAGAGACCGAGACCGTGCAGCGGAATATTTGGGATCCTCTCCGGGCCCTACCGCGGAAACGACGGCCTGACAAGGAAACGATCGCACAGGCGCTCAGCGATGTTGGCTTGAAAGGTCGGGAGGAGGAGAAAATCTACCGCCTGTCCGGGGGCGAACAGCAGAGGGTTGCTCTGGCAGCGGTCCTGGTCAAGAGGCCTTCGCTGATCCTTGCGGATGAGCCCACAGGCTCCCTGGACTCGGCGAACGGACACGTGATCTTGAGGTGCATCCGTCGGCTGACAGACCAGGGGTCGTGTGCCGTTATCGCAACCCATGACCCTACGGTCGCTGAGTTCTGTGACCGCATCGTGGACGTGGAACAGTTCGCGGCCCTCAACCAAGCCTGAAACTGCACGAGGAAGGACCGCCGTCATCCCGTGCCCGGGAGACGGCGGTTCTTTGCTTTTGCGGGCCGGCCTACTTGGTTCGTTCGAGGGCCGCCGCAACGAGCCCCCTGAACAGCGGGTGGGAACGCGTCGGACGAGAAAGCAGCTCGGGGTGGGCCTGCGTCGAGACATAAAACGGATGTTCGGAAGCGGGAAGCTCAACGAACTCGACCAGACGCCCGTCCGGGCTCGTGCCGGAAATGACCAGGCCGGCTTTCTCGAGGTCTTCGCGATAAGCATTGTTGACCTCGTACCGGTGGCGGTGGCGCTCCTCGACCTCGGTTGCCGCATATGCTCCGGCCGTGACCGAACCCTCAACCAACTTGGCCGGGTAGAGACCCAGACGCATCGTGCCACCCAGGTCTCCGGCACCCTCGACGAACTGCTTCTGTTCTTCCATGGTCGCGATGATCGGCGTCGACGTTTCCGGATCGAATTCCGTTGAGGAAGCGTCCTCGAGCCCGACCACATTCCGCGCGTACTCAATGACCATGCACTGTAGCCCGAGGCAAAGACCCAGCGCGGGGATTGAATTTTCCCGGGCATACTTCAGTGCACCGAGTTTGCCTTCCAAACCTCGAATCCCGAAGCCTCCGGGAACGCAGATCGCGTCGACGTCTCCCAACTGGTGGGCCGCCCCTTCGGGCTGCGAGCACAGATCCGAAGCGATCCACTTGAGTTTGACCTTGGCGTCATTGGCAAAACCGCCCGCTCGCAAAGCCTCGGATACCGAAAGGTAGGCGTCCGGGAGGTCGATGTATTTTCCGACAAGACCGATCGTGACCTCGTGGGTCGGCTCGTGAACGACCTTCAGGAGCTTGTCCCACTCCTCGAAATCGGCTTCGGCGCACTCCAGACCGAGGTAATCGAGAACGTAAGAATCCAAACCCTGGTTGAACAGGGTTTTGGGGATGTCATAGATACTCGGTGCGTCCGGGCACGAAATCACGGCCTCGGTATCGACGTCGCACGCGCCGCCGACCTTGGCCTTGAGCGGCTCCGGGATGTCCTGGACGCAACGCAGCACCAGAGCGTCGGGAATGATGCCCAGTCCGCGCAGCGCCGCAACCGAATGTTGGGTCGGCTTTGTCTTGAGCTCCCCCGAGGGCCCGATGTACGGGATCAAAGAAACGTGCAGGAAGAAAACGTTCTTGCGTCCGACGTCCCTGCGTACCTGACGGGCCGCTTCGAGGAAGGGCTGGGATTCGATGTCGCCGACGGTGCCACCGATCTCAGTGATGATGACGTCGGGAGCCTCGGGCGTACCCGTGGCTCGGCGCCGCATACGAGATTTGATCTCATCCGTGATGTGAGGGATGACCTGAACCGTGTCCCCAAGGTATTCGCCGCGGCGCTCCTTGGCAATCACGGTCGAGTAGACCTGACCCGTGGTCACGTTGGCGGAAGCGTCCAGGTTTTCGTCGAGGAACCGCTCATAATGCCCAATGTCCAAGTCCGTCTCGGCGCCATCGTCGGTGACGAAGACCTCGCCGTGCTGGAAGGGATTCATGGTTCCCGGATCCACGTTGAGATAAGGATCCAGTTTCTGCATGGTCACGGAAAGACCACGGGACCGCAGGAGGCGACCAAGGCTTGATGCCGTCAGGCCCTTTCCCAAGGACGATGCGACACCGCCCGTCACGAAGATCTGGCGGGTTATTTTTTCGTCGTTTTGGGAAGTTGCCGGGGATGTCTGAGTATCGTTCACCACGGAATTCAAGCCTATCACGAGAGGGTCGCCGCGAACCGTGGAATCTTGTCCGCCGGCCGCCTGCGCATGAGCGGGTTTGGGTTATGACAGCTGCTCGGCGTCCTGCAGAAGTTCCTTCGCATGAGCCCTCGCCGCCTCCGAATCCTCGTGGCCGGCCAGCATACGAGCCAACTCGATGGTCCGCTCTTCAGCATTCAGCACGTTGACTTCACTCACAGTTGAGTCTTTGGATTTCAGGACGAGTACGTGACGATCCGCATAGGCCGCAACCTGCGGCAAGTGCGTGACCACCAAGACTTGAACGTGTTGAGCAAGGTGCGAGAGCCGCTTTCCGATCTCCACCGCCGCTTTGCCACCAACGCCGGCGTCGACCTCGTCGAAAATGAAAGTCGGGACGGGGTCGACCTCGGCCAGGACGACCTCGAGAGCGAGCATCACACGAGAAAGCTCGCCGCCTGAAGCTCCCTTACCGAGCGGCCTGGGGCTGGCACCTTCATGAGGAGCCAGCTTGAAGGCGATGACGTCTTTGCCGTCGGGGCCGAATTTCTCCGCCTCGGAAACCTCCACGACGAGGGACGCGTTCGGCATGGCCAAAGCTTTCAGCTCGGAAGAGACCGCCTTGGCCAGTTTCTTGGCCGCACCCCGTCTCAATTCCATGAGTTCGAGCGACTGCTGCTCCATATCCCGGCGGAGGGTCCTGAGCTTCTCCTCTAGGGCCTCCGAGCGCGCGGGATCATCGGTCAGCTGTTCCAAACGTGCCCTGTTGGTCTCGGCCCACTGAAGAACCTCTGCGATGTCGGCCCCATACTTGCGGGTCAGCTTCTTCAGCGCGGAGCGCCTCGACTCTACCTCTCCCAGTCGCCCCGGGCCCTCGGCGTTCAGGTCCGATAGATACCCCGAAAGCTCTTCGCCGATGTCCGCGGCCTGAATCATGAGTTCACGGACTCTTTTGGTCAAGGCCGCGAGGGCCGCATCCTCGTCCGCCTCCTGGGCCAGCGCTCGATGAGCGGAGTCCAAAAGGACGGAGACCGTGACAGCTTCGAGGTCAGCATCGTGTCCGCCGACCAGAGCGGATTGAGCAGTCTCGGCGGCGGTCCGCAGTTGCTCGACGTTGGTCAGCCTGGCAGATTCCGCGTCGAGGGCTTCTTCTTCCCCGGGCCGGGGTTTGACGCTGTCGATCTCCTTGAGAGCCTGACTCAGACTTTGCGCCTCGAAGGCTCGAGCACGAGCATTTTCCCTGACCTCCCGGAGCTCTCGCGCCGAGGACCGGTACTCCTCGTAATTCGAACGATACGTCTCGAGAGCCTCGGCAAGTTTGGGCCCGGCGTAGGAATCCAGCGCGGTGCGTTGTGCCTCGGCAGATCGAAGACGTAACTGGTCCGTCTGACCGTGTACGGCCACCAAGGTCTCGCCCACACGGGACAACACCCCGATCGGCGCGGCGGCCCCTCCAATGGTCGCCCGAGAACGACCTGAGGCATTGACCGTCCGGGAAAGGATTAGTTCGTGAGGCAATTTGTCGGCGAACGCATCCGCCTCGATGGTGTGGGCCTCTCCCCCCGCGTCCTCGGTGAGGGCGAGCGCCGCGTGTCCGACCGGAAGTCTCACGACGGCCTGGGACAACGCTGATTTGGCTCCCGAGCGTACCGCTGCGGCGTCGGAGCGCGCGCCCAGTAGCATGCCGAGGGCCGTGACGACCATGGTCTTGCCTGCGCCGGTCTCGCCGGTCAGAACCGTCAGGCCCGGGCCCAGGGGCAAGGTCGCATCGGTAATGACGCCCAGATCGCGAATGTGAATCTCTTCGATCATGATCCTTGAGCCTCCTCCTGCTCGGGGTATGTGCCGTGACGCCGTACCGGTCCCCGCCAACCGCGGGTCGGAAGATCGAATTTCTTGACCAAACGTTCCGAGAACGGTGCCGGGTGAATCCGGGCCAGCCGAACGGGCTTCTCCGAACGACGGACCTCGATCCGGGATCCCGGAGGAAGCTCGGTCGTGCGACGGCCGTCACACCACAGGACCCCGAAATGTCCGTTGGTCGGCAAGAGTTCCACGGCCATGGTCGATGAAGGAGCCGTCACGAGCGGCCGAGCGAACAGGGCATGGGCGCTCAAAGGAACCATCAGCATGGCCTCGACCTCGGGCCAGACGATCGGTCCGCCTCCGGAGAACGCGTACGCTGTCGAGCCCGTGGGAGTGGCCAGCACGACACCGTCACACCCGAAGGTGCTCAAGGGACGACCGTCGACTTCGATCACCACCTCAACCATTTTCTCGCGGTTGCCCTTTTCGATCGAGGCTTCGTTGAGGGCCCAGGTATGGGTCAGAACCTGGCCTCGGCTCCACACCAGGACGTCGATCGCCATGCGTTCTTCAACCGTATAGGTCCTGTTGACAATGTGGTCCACGGCCTCATCGAGGTCGCTGCGCTCGGATTCCGCCAGAAAACCAACGTGTCCCAGGTTCACGCCAATCAGTGGGATATTCGTGTGCCGAATGATTTCTGCGGCGCGCAGAATGGAACCGTCTCCGCCCAGAACCACGCCGAGCTCGATGTCATCGAGGGCGACGTTCTCATTGATGACCTGGACCCCCACGGATTCGGCCTCGGTCCCCCGAAGGATTTCCAGGTCCCTGCGGCTCATCACCGGTATCAGACCCGCCTCCCTGAGCCGAACACATGCCTGAGTCGCTGCGGCGGTGGCTTCCGCGCGGCCTGTGTGCGCGAATAAGAGGATCTTGCGACTCATATATTGTGTGCCTTCCGATCGAGACGGGTATGGCTCTCGTGGGAGAATCCGTAGTTCTACATTAGGCGACGGACCTGACACTTTAAGCTCATATCGGCCCCAGCACTCAGATTCGTCCCAGAGACTCCCCGGGCCTTCTCCCCCAAGGCTGGCTTCCTCAGATGCAAGAAATATTCGCGGTTGCCGTCCTGGCCGGGCAATTGCGAGGGCTGCTCACCGGCAATATCCAACCCCGCTTCGAGCGCGCAGTCACGCACTTTCTGGATCGCGGCCGCACGATCCGTGTCGTTGCGGACGACACCGCCTTTGCCGAGTTTCGATTTGCCGACCTCGAATTGCGGTTTGACCATCAGGATCAATTCACCGCCCCAAACGGTTGCATCGGCCAATGGCTGGATGACCAGGGTCAATGAGATGAAAGAGAGATCACCCACGGTCAGATCGACTTGACCTCCGATGTGCTCGGGCCGCAAATTCCGGACGTTCAGGCCTTCGATGGGCTCCACCCGCGGGTCATCCCGAATGAGCGGATTCAGCTGGCCGTGCCCTACGTCGACCGCGGCTACGTGGCTCGCGCCCGCTTCCAACAGGACCTGCGTGAATCCGCCGGTCGAAGCACCCGCATCAAGACACCGACGTCCCTGGACAACGATGCTTGGAAACGCCGCGAGCGCACCGGCCAGTTTGTGCCCGGCACGGCTCACGTATTGAGGGCCGGCGCCCAGGGCCACGAGGACTTCATCTTCGGGCCGGACGTCGTGCGAAGCTTTGACGACGACCGTTCCGTTGACCGAAACCCGTCCCTCTGCGATCAACCTCGCGGCCACCGTGCGCGAGTGTGCGTCTCCCCGGTCAACGAGCTGGCGATCCAGTCTCACGCGAACTTTTCCGAGGCGTCGTCTTCTTCCGTATCGGAATCCCGAGCGGAAAAATTGTCGACCAAACCCTGCGGCAAGGCCGACGGGTCCTGATCGAGGAGTCGCCGGAGTTCATTGTGCAACCGATCGAAGATCACGGCGTGTTCCTCTGCCGGGGCATCGTCGAGCGCATCCAGGATCGCCCCCAGGTTTTCCGGGGTCCCGTTCCGAGCGAATGCATCAAGGGAGGCGGTCTGCTGCTCGAGTCTCTCTGCGCTTCGTTGATCGGCCCCGGATTCGCGCTCCTGCTCCCCTACGGAATCGTGAGGGTCGGAATCCGTCCCTTCGGGGTTCTCCGGGTTCGTCTGCTCGGTCCACTCGCTCATGCCCACTGGATCTCCGCGCGGGTTGCGGTTGCCTCGTCCGGGTGCGCGGTCCACCACGCGGCCATGGCGGTTCGCCAGGCAAGGAGCTGAGTTGAACCCGCGGTCGTCTCGATACGCAGGGTCGCCCCCTCCGCGACGGCACGTGCGACGTCGTCGATCACGGCGACCGCGCTGTGGCCTCGTACCTCGATCTGGGGGTTGCGGTATTCCTCGAACAGTTCACGAAGGTTGCTCAGCACATAGGTAGGCCGCTCCGCGGTACGGGCGTTGACCAGGTCTTCCATGCTTTGGACTCCGGTCATCACCGCAATGCTGGGCAACCCTGCCTGGTGGGCCCCGAAAATATCCGTATCCAGCCGGTCCCCGACCACGACGGGTCGCTCGACTCCCAGCCGATCGACGATAGTTTGGAAAATCTTCGCCCCCGGCTTGCCTGCGACGAAAGGCTCCCGACGAGTGGCCACGGAAACAGCGTGAACCAAAGTCCCGTTGCCTGGTGCAATCCCACGCTCCTTCGGAATCGTCATGTCCGTATTGGACACAATCCACAGAACCTCGTCAGAAGCCAACGCATAAGCGGCATTCGCGAGGTCTTGCCATCCGAGGCCGGGGTCGAAACCCTGCAGGACAGCCTGGGGCGACTCGTCCAACCCAACGACTTTCAGCCCCGCAGTCCGCGCGCACTCGGCCAGAGCCTCGGAACCACAGATACCTACGGTGGCTCCGTCGGGCAATTGATCAACGGCCAACTGGGCCGCCGACTGAGCCGAACTCACCACGTGTTCGCCATCGGTCGTTAACCCGAGCGAGTTCAGATGTTCGGCCACGGCCTCGACGGAGCGAGACGCATTGTTGGTCACGTAGGCGACGGACACCCCCTCGGTCTCAGCGCGGTTAAGGGAATCCACAGCGCCGTCGATCGGATGGGGGCCGGCATAGACCACACCGTCCAAGTCGGACAGGATGGCGTCAAAACTGGAAATCAGTGCACTCATGGACAGGCTAGTCATCCTCTCCTCGGCGTTCCTGAACGGCTTCGGTCTCCGGGTCCTGTCCGGTCACGTCTTCCTCGACGACGTCCCCGTCCTCAACGGATTCGTCTCTGACCTCTTCCACCGCCTCCGGATCGCGGTTGGGCCCACCCGCGGGGGTCAGTTCCTCGTGGTCCGGGGAGGACAACTCGTCGCTGGGGCCCGGTGCCGAGGTCTCGTTCTGCTCGATCATGGCTTCGGCCAGGTCAACGCCTTCCTCATCCGAGCGAGGATCTTGCGCAGCGGGTTCTTCGTCCGGCAGGACCTCAATCTCGTAGATTTCGGGTTCTTCGAACTGGCCTTGGCCCAAGGCCGCTTCGGCGATGGTGGCCAGACGGGCCCACGAGTTGGCTTCCTTGGCCTGCCCCATCTCCTCCAGAAGGTCGGCGTATGCGCTGAACAGGCGGGGGCTGTAGGAAAAAGCTTTCTTGCGGTTGAGCTCGGGAATCTCGAGGGCGGCCTTGGCCTTCTGCAGCTCGCCCTTGTCCCGATAGATTCCGGAGACAACCATGGCCAGTTCCGCCTTCTGCGCCCCCGTCAGGTCCGTCAGGCTGGGGTCCTGCGATGTTTCGAGCGCTTTGTCGATCCGGCCCAGAGCGCGCTCGGCGTCGACAATCAATGCGATGTGCTCGTTGGATCCGGTCATGCGCCGGTGAGTCCGCAATTCGCGCAGCGCAACGTCGAACTGTTCCGCTACGTAGGCTGCGATCGCTGCGGCTTCACGCACCGCGGCCACACGCCCTCCGCGACGAACCGCGGCCTGCGCATGTTCGAGAGCGAATTCGGGGTCCACCTCGAGGTACTGACTTGCCATCACCAAGTGCTTGCCCACGGTTTCGGCGTTGTCCTTCTCAAGGACGTGCAGTTCGCGGAGAACGGCTTTGTCGAGTTCGCGCCCGGTGACTTCTTCATCGATTTCCGGGGCCTTGGGACGGGCGGGGCGGTAACCCTCACGTGCCGGTTTCTGATCCCTTTGGTCCCGCTCGAAGCGGCCACGAGGATCCTGATCTCGACGGCGCGGGTCCCGATCGGAGCGGTCGTAGGGCTTGCGATCGTTGAAGCGACGTTCGCGGTCACCGTCTCGTCCGCCGTCGCGACCGCGATAGTTGTTGCCGCCCTTGCGATCAAAGCTGCCGCGCTCGGACCCTCGGTTCCGGTTGCGGCTATCCCCGCGATATGAATCCCTGCGGTCGTCCTCAGCCAAGCTCGTTCTCCTCTATTAGCGTTGTGCGGGCGGTTCGTCGTAGCGCCGACGCCTCGCGGTCCTGAGGGAAAGTTTACGCACCTTGAGCGGTGTTGAGCGTATCGGATGGCCGGACTTCGCGCATGACGTACGCCTCCAAGGCCTACCGGAAAGCGCTCTGGCCGGTGAGCTTCTGTCCCAGGATCAAGGTGTGCACCTCGTCCGTCCCCTCATAGGTACGCACCGATTCGAGGTTGTTGGCGTGCCTGAGCGGCGGGTAATCTCCCGTGATCCCGTTGCCTCCCAGGATGGTCCTGGCTTCACGGCAGATCTCGATCGCGGCCCGTGCATTGTTGAGTTTTCCCACAGAAATCATGTGGTTTTCCAAAGACCCTTCGTCCTTGGCCCGCCCGATTCTCAGGGCCAGCAATTGCCCCTTGCTGATCTCGAGCGACATGTCCACGAGCTTTTTCTGCGTGAGCTGATAGGAGCTCAGGGGGCGGTCGAACTGCAACCGTTCCTGCGAGTAGGACAGAGCGGCTTCGACCGAGTCCCGGGCGGAGCCCATGGCTCCCCAAATAATTCCGTATCTCGCCTCGGTCAGGCACGCGAAGGGGCCGCGCAGCCCCGGATTCTCGGGCAGAATAGCATCCGCGGGAAGACGAACGTTATCGAAGTCGATCGTGCATTGCAGAGATGCCCGCATTGAAAGCTTCTGTGTGATAGGAACCGCATTGAATCCTGGGGTGTCGGTCGGAACGATGAAACCGCGCACAACCTGACCATCTTTCCCATGCCCGGAAGTTCCCGAGTCCTCTTCCGGAACCTTCGCCCACACGATTGCAACCCCGGCTATAGTCGCCAAACCGATCCAGCGTTTGTGTCCGTTGAGGACCCACTCGTCGCCTTCTTTGTGGGCGTTGGTCAGCATGGACCCCGGGTCCGAACCCGCCGTGGGTTCCGTCAAGCCAAAACAGCCGATGACCTCGCCCGACGCCATCTTGGGCAACCACTTGTGTTTCTGCTCCTCCGACCCATTCTTGTAGATCGCCGACATCGCAAGTGAACCCTGGACGGAGACGACCGTCCGCAGACCTGCGTCACCGGCTTCCATTTCCTGCATGGCAAGGCCATATTCAACAGCGGAACGCCCAGCACAGCCATAACCCTTGAGATGCATCCCGAACAGGCCGAGCTCAGCCATCTCAGGCAGCAACTCGGTCGGCAGAACGGCTTGGTCGAACCAATCGGCAATGTTGGGACGGATCCGACGGTCGACGAAGTCGGCCACGCGATCCCGCACCTCGAGTTCGGAATCGCTGAATTGGGATTCGATATTGAGTAGATCGGTAGGGTGTTTCGGCATGACGAAGCTCCTTTATTCTGCTGAAGTCTGCGGGTTACCAGCGACATCACTGGCTTCTTGACGCCGGGCCAACCAGTCCAGAACGGCGTCTCGGTCTTGGTCCAATCGAGGCGGGGCCTTGTCGTAGCTCGGTCCGGTCCGGCTGAAACCGATCGGGCTTTTGATCGTGGGCACGGCATCGTCGTCCGTGCCCGCGTCCACTACGGGCGAGAGTCCCAGCTCCTCGGCGAAGCGGATACCGCCTGCGACGTCGAGAATCGGCGAGCACGGCAAACCGGCCTGACGCAGCTGCTGGAACCACACATCGCTGGTCTGCTCGGCGAGCACATCCTCAATGAGTCTTCTCAGCTCCGACCGGTTTCTATTGCGCTGGGGCATTGTTGCATAACGGGGGTCGTCGGCAAGTTCGTCCCGTCCGAGCGCATGGGCGAGGACGCGGAATTGGGCGTCGTTGCCGATGCAAATCACGAGTTGACCGTCTTGGGTCGCAAAAGGTCCGTAGGGGAACAGACTGGGATGATCGTTGCCCATTCGGTGCGGAACATTGCCGGCTGCCACGAAGCCTGACGTTTGATTGGAGAGGCCCGACAAGGCCGAAGACAACAGGTCCAACCCCAGGTGCTGTCCCTTTCCCGAACGCTCGCGCTCGTGGAGGGCCGCAAGAATGCCGACGGCCGCGTGCAATCCTGTCACGACGTCGAATAGGGCCACGCCCATACGTTGCGGAGGCCCGTCGGAAGAGCCCGTGAGGTCCATCATGCCTGAGACCGCCTGTGCCAGGAGGTCATAACCGGGAAGGGCCGCCCCACCCTTGGTACCGAACCCCGTGATGCTGACGTGCACGAGCCGGGGCCACCGCCGTGCGACGGATTCTTCGTCAAGCCCAAATTTTTCGAGGCCACCTGGCTTGTAGTTCTCGATGAACACGTCAGACGCCTCGATGAGGCTGTAGGCGGTATTGAGATCTTCCTCGTCCTTGAGGTTCAGCTGCAACCCGTATTTTCCGCGATTGACGCCGAGGTAATAGGTGCTCTCTCCGTCCCGTTCCGGCGGTTGCCATTGACGGGTGTCGTCACCGTTGGGGCCTTCGATCTTGATGACAGTTGCACCCAGGTCGGCCAAAAGCATGGTGCAATACGGACCGGCCAGGACGCGCGAGAAATCCGCGATGACAACGCCCGATAGAGGTCCACTAGATCTCCGGTCGAGTCCTGACTTCTGGTCGGACATCTGCAGCCTCCTCGCATCATTGTGCCAGGCACCACATAATCACTCGTGCGAGGTCAACCACAAATCATGGTTCTACAGACAAGTCACATGCGCCCATAACGACGACCGCACCCGCAGGCTCAGTCCTCAGTATTCAGCCAGGACAAACCCAAACGAAAGACCACCCTGACAAAAAGAAAAAAAGGGGGGGCCACACATTAAACACAAAAAAGGTGCAGCACGATGCACACCACCCACCCCCACACAGAGGACAAGCAATGCACACCGCACCACACCACAAAAATATTTCGGCGGCGACCTACTCTCCCACAC
>NZ_NOIR01000006.1:0-5573 GCF_004136585.1 Rothia uropygioeca
TTGTTGTTTGAGAACTCAATAGTGTGCTTTGTTTGAATGTTGTACCGAAGTTTTTATTTTTTGAATTCTTGTTGGTTTCAACATGACACGGCGGATGTTTGTGTCATCACCCCGTGATGATGGTCCGTCGTGGTTTATTTTGTTGGGCCACGGGTTTTTCTTTTTGTTTTTTAACGGAGAGTTTGATCCTGGCTCAGGACGAACGCTGGCGGCGTGCTTAACACATGCAAGTCGAACGCTGAAGCCTGGTGCTTGCACTGGGTGGATGAGTGGCGAACGGGTGAGTAATACGTGAGTGACCTTCCTTGAACTCTGGGATAAGCCCGGGAAACTGGGTCTAATACCGGATACGACCAGTCCTCGCATGGGGTGCTGGTGGAAAGGGTTTGTACTGGTTCTTGATGGGCTCACGTCCTATCAGCTTGTTGGTGAGGTAATGGCTTACCAAGGCGACGACGGGTAGCCGGCCTGAGAGGGTGACCGGCCACACTGGGACTGAGACACGGCCCAGACTCCTACGGGAGGCAGCAGTGGGGAATATTGCACAATGGGCGCAAGCCTGATGCAGCGACGCCGCGTGAGGGATGACGGCCTTCGGGTTGTAAACCTCTTTCAGCAGGGAAGAAGCGAAAGTGACGGTACCTGCAGAAGAAGCGCCGGCTAACTACGTGCCAGCAGCCGCGGTAATACGTAGGGCGCAAGCGTTGTCCGGAATTATTGGGCGTAAAGAGCTCGTAGGCGGTTTGTCGCGTCTGCTGTGAAAGCCCGGGGCTCAACCCCGGGTGTGCAGTGGGTACGGGCAGGCTAGAGTGCAGTAGGGGAGACTGGAATTCCTGGTGTAGCGGTGAAATGCGCAGATATCAGGAGGAACACCGATGGCGAAGGCAGGTCTCTGGGCTGTTACTGACGCTGAGGAGCGAAAGCATGGGGAGCGAACAGGATTAGATACCCTGGTAGTCCATGCCGTAAACGTTGGGCACTAGGTGTGGGGGACATTCCACGTTTTCCGCGCCGTAGCTAACGCATTAAGTGCCCCGCCTGGGGAGTACGGCCGCAAGGCTAAAACTCAAAGGAATTGACGGGGGCCCGCACAAGCGGCGGAGCATGCGGATTAATTCGATGCAACGCGAAGAACCTTACCAAGGCTTGACATACACTGGATCGCCGTAGAGATACGGTTTCCCTTCGGGGCTGGTGTACAGGTGGTGCATGGTTGTCGTCAGCTCGTGTCGTGAGATGTTGGGTTAAGTCCCGCAACGAGCGCAACCCTCGTTCTATGTTGCCAGCACGTGATGGTGGGGACTCATAGGAGACTGCCGGGGTCAACTCGGAGGAAGGTGGGGACGACGTCAAATCATCATGCCCCTTATGTCTTGGGCTTCACGCATGCTACAATGGCCGGTACAATGGGTTGCGATACTGTGAGGTGGAGCTAATCCCAAAAAGCCGGTCTCAGTTCGGATTGGGGTCTGCAACTCGACCCCATGAAGTCGGAGTCGCTAGTAATCGCAGATCAGCAACGCTGCGGTGAATACGTTCCCGGGCCTTGTACACACCGCCCGTCAAGTCACGAAAGTTGGTAACACCCGAAGCCGATGGCCTAACCCTTTGTGGGGGGAATCGTCGAAGGTGGGACTGGCGATTGGGACTAAGTCGTAACAAGGTAGCCGTACCGGAAGGTGCGGCTGGATCACCTCCTTTCTAAGGAGCTCAACTGTTTGGTTGGCCATGCTGGGCACGAGTGTTGTCTGGGTGGTTTGCTCATGGGTGGAATACAATATTCGCGGCAATGGATTTCTTCTTGTGGAGGGGTTTGTTGTGTGCTTGCGTGCTGGTGTCCTGTGTGGGTGCTGGTGTGTGGGGATGAAGTGCACTGTTGGGTTTTGAGGCAATGAACCGTTGGTTTGGTTGTCTTGTGGCCTGGCTTCGTCATGGTGGCCTCCTGTGGGGGTTGTTGTGGTGGGGTGATGGGGTTGTTGTTTGAGAACTATATAGTGGACGCGAGCATCTTATGATCCGGCGCCTTGTGGTGTCGGGTTGTGATTGTTTATTTTGAATGCCTTTGTGGTGATCATTTGTGTGTAAATCGTTAAGGGCGCACGGTGGATGCCTGGGCACAAGAAGCCGATGAAGGACGTGTGAATCTGCGATAAGCCTCGGGGAGTCGATAACTGGACTGTGATCCGAGGATTTCCGAATGGGGAAACCCCGCTGCCTGTCAAGGGTAGTGACCCGCATCTGAATGTATAGGGTGTGTGGAGGGAACGAGGGGAAGTGAAACATCTCAGTACCCTCAGGAAGAGAAAATAATAATGATTCTGTGAGTAGTGGCGAGCGAAAGCGGATGAGACTAAACCTGTGGTGTGTGATACCGGTAAGGGGTTGCATCATGGGTGTTGTGGGGTTTGTTTGTACCAGTTCTTACTTGGCTGGTGGTGTTCAGCGTTGTGGTAGGCGAATCATCTGGGAAGGTGGACCGTAGTGGGTGAGAGTCCCGTAGTCGAAATCATGGCGTTGGTGCTTGAGCGAATACCCGAGTAGCACGGGGCTCGTGGAATCTCGTGTGAATCTGCCAGGACCACCTGGTAAGTCTAAATACTTTCTTGTGACCGATAGTGTATCAGTACCGTGAGGGAATGGTGAAAAGTACCCCGTGAGGGGAGTGAAATAGTACCTGAAACCGTGTGCCTACAAGCCGTCAGAGCCTTTTGGGGTGATGGCGTGCCTTTTGAAGAATGAGCCTGCGAGTTAGTGCTGTGTCGCGAGGTTAACCCGTGTGGGGTAGCCGTAGCGAAAGCGAGTCTGAATAGGGCGATTGAGTGGCATGGTCTAGACCCGAAGCGGAGTGATCTACCCATGGCCAGGTTGAAGCGTGTGTAAGAGCGCGTGGAGGACCGAACCCACTTCAGTTGAAAATGGAGGGGATGAGCTGTGGGTAGGGGTGAAAGGCCAATCAAACTCTGTGATAGCTGGTTCTCCCCGAAATGCATTTAGGTGCAGCGTCGCGTGTTGCTTGCCTGAGGTAGAGCTACTGGTTGGCTGATGGGCCTTTACGGGTTACTGACGTCAGCCAAACTCCGAATGCGGGTAAGTGTAAGCGCGGCAGTGAGACAGTGGGGGATAAGCTTCATTGTCGAGAGGGAAACAGCCCAGATCATCGACTAAGGCCCCTAAGCGTGTGCTAAGTGGGAAAGGATGTGGAGTTGCTGAGACAACCAGGAGGTTGGCTTAGAAGCAGCCATCCTTGAAAGAGTGCGTAATAGCTCACTGGTCAAGTGATTCTGCGCCGATAATGTAGCGGGGCTCAAGCACACCGCCGAAGTCGTGACAATGCATAATTTTTTGTGTGTTGGGTAGGGGAGCGTCGTGTACTGCGGTGAAGCTGTCGTGTGAACGTATGGTGGAGTGTACGCGAGTGAGAATGCAGGCATGAGTAGCGAATGATGCGTGAGAAACGTATCCGCCGAATGATCAAGGGTTCCAGGGTCAAGCTAATCTTCCCTGGGTTAGTCGGGGCCTAAGGCGAGGCCGACAGGCGTAGTCGATGGATAACGGGTTGATATTCCCGTACCGACGAAGAACCGTCCATACTAAACCGGTGATACTAACCATCCGGGTCATGCTGTGTGCTTCCTTGTGGAGTGCTGGTGTGGTCTGCATGGGGCCTGAACCGGGGCGGTAAACGCATTAACGGGTGTGACGCAGGAAGGTAGCCGGGCCACGCGGTGGTTGTCGTGGTCTAAGCATGTAGGGCGGGTCGTTGTTAAATGCGCGATCCTTTGGGCCTGAGATGTGATGGGACCCCCTTTGGTGGGGGGATTCGGTGATCCTATGCTGTCGAGAAAAGCATCGGCGTGAGGTTCTAGTTGCCCGTACCCTAAACCGACACAGGTGATCAGGTAGAGAATACTAAGGCGTTCGAGAGAATCATGGTTAAGGAACTCGGCAAAATGCCCCCGTAACTTCGGGAGAAGGGGGACCTTGAGCGTGACCCACCTGCGCGGTGGTGAGCGTGTATGGGTCGCAGAGACCAGGGGGAAGCGACTGTTTATCAAAAACACAGGTCCGTGCGAAGTCGCAAGACGATGTATACGGACTGACTCCTGCCCGGTGCTGGAAGGTTAAGAGGACCCGTTAGATCCTTTGGGGTCGAAGCGGAGAATTTAAGCCCCAGTAAACGGCGGTGGTAACTATAACCATCCTAAGGTAGCGAAATTCCTTGTCGGGTAAGTTCCGACCTGCACGAATGGAGTAACGACTTCCCTACTGTCTCAACCATGAACTCGGCGAAATTGCAGTACGAGTAAAGATGCTCGTTTCGCGCAGCAGGACGGAAAGACCCCGTGACCTTTACTATAGTTTGGTATTGGTGTTCGGTGTGGCTTGTGTAGGATAGGTGGGAGACTGTGAAGTCGCGGCGCTAGTCGTGGTGGAGTCGTTGTTGAAATACCACTCTGGTCATATTGGATGTCTAACCTCGGCCCATGATCTGGGTCAGGGACAGTGCCTGATGGGTAGTTTAACTGGGGCGGTTGCCTCCTAAAGAGTAACGGAGGCGCCCAAAGGTTCCCTCAGCCTGGTTGGCAATCAGGTGTTGAGTGTAAGTGCACAAGGGAGCTTGACTGTGAGACTGGCAGGTCGAGCAGGGACGAAAGTCGGGACTAGTGATCCGGCGGTTCATTGTGGAATGGCCGTCGCTCAACGGATAAAAGGTACCTCGGGGATAACAGGCTGATCTTGCCCAAGAGTTCATATCGACGGCATGGTTTGGCACCTCGATGTCGGCTCGTCGCATCCTGGGGCTGGAGTTGGTCCCAAGGGTTGGGCTGTTCGCCCATTAAAGCGGCACGCGAGCTGGGTTCAGAACGTCGTGAGACAGTTCGGTCCCTATCCGCTGCGTGCGTTGGAGAATTGTGGAGGCCTGTCCTTAGTACGAGAGGACCGGGACGGACGAACCTCTGGTATGTCAGTTGTACCGCCAGGTGCATGGCTGATTGGCTACGTTCGGGAGAGATAACCGCTGAAGGCATCTAAGCGGGAAGCTTGCTTCGAGATGAGTTCTCCTTGCCTCCTTTGAGGGGTGTGAGGCTCCCTGTAGATGACGGGGTTGATAGGCCGGGTATGGAAGCCAGGACGTAAGACTGGTGAAGTTGACCGGTACTAATAGGCCGAAGGTTTATACACATTCGACTCGTTGTGGGTTGGTGTGGTTGTCATGAAGGTTTGATGGATGATCCTGTGATGGGTGTTTGCGTTCACTGTATGGTTTTGGGATAACAATCTTGTGTGGGTTGTTGTTGTTTGAGGTTTCACCATGCTGGCCCCTGGTGTGGGGTGGGTGTGTGTGGTTAGTTTTTCGGTGGTTATGGCAAGAGGGGTACACCCGGTCTCATTCCGAACCCGGTAGTTAAGGCTCTTAGCGCTGATGGTACTGCACCCGGTAGGTGTGTGGGAGAGTAGGTCGCCGCCGAAATATTTTTGTGGTGTGGTGCGGTGTGCATTGCTTGTCCTCTGTGTGGGGGTGGGTGGTGTGCATCGTGCTGCACCTTTTTTGTGTTTAATGTGTGGCCCCC